>NZ_JBIASS010000003.1:522925-649246 GCF_042890955.1 Streptomyces sp. NPDC001933
TGGTGGTCGGGGGGGGGGGGGGTGCCCAGGGGGCCCCCAACCCCCCCCCCCCCCCCCCGCCCCCCCCGGGGGGGGGCCCCCGGGGGGGGGGGGGGCCCCCCCCCCCCCCCCCCCGCCCCCGGTCCCGGTCATTCACCCGCTCACTGCCCCTCGGCGACGGCGCCCCACCCGGAAAGTCACGACTTCATGCTTCGATTTCTTCTCCGCCGTGTGACCGGCGCTCTCGTCATTCTGTTGATCATCAGCGCCATCACCTTCTACCTCTTCTACGCGATACCCCGTGACCCCGCCCGCCTGGCCTGCGGCAAGGTCTGCACGCCCGAGCTGATCACGCAGATCAAGCAGAACCTGGGTATCGCCGACCCGATGCCCGTCCAGTACTGGAACTGGCTGTCCGGCATCTTCGTCGGGCGCGACTACGGCAACTACGGCCACTGCCCGGCGCCCTGCCTCGGCTACTCCTTCACCAACCGCCAGCCGGTGTTCGGCACGATCATGGACCGGCTGCCGCTGACCCTCTCGCTCGCGCTCGGCGCGGCCTTCTTCTTCGTCGTCTTCGGTGTCGGCACGGGCATGCTCGCCGCGGTCAAGCAGGGCAAGGCGCTCGACAAGATCGCCAGCTCCGTCTCGCTGCTCGGCTCCTCGCTGCAGATCTACTTCGTCGGCTACATCGCGATGTTCCTCCTGGTGCAGCAGATGGGCCTGCTCGAACAGCCCTCGTACACACCGTTCACCGAGAACCCCGGCAAGTGGGCCGGCGGCCTGCTGCTGCCCTGGCTGGTGCTGTCGATCATCTTCACCGCCAACTACACCCGTATGACCCGCTCCCAGCTGGTGGAACAGCTCAGTGAGGACTACGTCCGCACCGCGCGTGCCAAGGGGCTGTCCCGCCGCTCGGTCTTCTTCCGCTTCGCCTGGCGCGGGGCCATGGGACCGATCGTCACGATCTTCGGCATCGACCTGGGCACCCTGATCGGCGGCGCCATCATCACCGAGGTGACCTTCAGCCTCCAGGGCCTCGGCCGGCTCTCCCTCCACTCCGTCGACACCAGCGACCTGCCCATGCTGCTCGGCGTCACCATCGTCGCGGCGGGCGCGATCGTCTTCGCCAATATCGTCGTGGACGCCGTGTACGGCCTCATCGACCCACGGATCCGGCTCGCCTGACCCCACCCCCGTTCCGGCCCACCTCTTCTCCCGCAACATCCTCCTGGAGCGTCCCCGTGACGAGCACCGATCAGCAGCCACTCCTCTCCGTCAGGGATCTGCACGTCCACTTCTCGACCGAGGACGGCGTCGTCAAGGCCGTCGACGGCCTCTCCTTCGACGTGGAGAAGGGCAAGACCCTGGGCATCGTCGGTGAATCCGGCTCCGGGAAGTCCGTCACCAACCTGACGATCCTGGGCCTGCACAACCCCGACCACACCGAGATCGACGGCGAGATCCTGCTCGACGGACAGGATCTGCTCGCCGCCTCGGAGCGGCAGCTGGAACGGCTGCGCGGCAACAAGATGGCCATGATCTTCCAGGACGCCCTGGCCTCGCTCTCGCCGTACCACACCGTCGGCAAGCAGATCGGCGAGGCGTACCGCAAGCACACCGGGGCCTCCAAGCGCGAAGCCAGGGCGCGGGCCGTGGAGATGCTCACCAAGGTGGGCATCCCGCAGCCCGACATGCGGGTGGACGACTACCCGCACCAGTTCTCCGGCGGCATGCGCCAGCGCGCCATGATCGCCATGGCGCTGGTCTGCGACCCGGAACTGCTGATCGCGGACGAGCCGACCACCGCGCTGGACGTCACCGTGCAGGCCCAGATCATGGACCTGCTGAAGGACCTCCAGCAGGAGACCGGCACCTCGATCGTCTTCATCACCCACGACCTCGGTGTCATCGCCGACATCGCGGACGACGTGCTGGTGATGTACGGCGGGCGCTGCGTGGAGCGCGGCACGAAGAAGGAGGTGCTGCGGGCGCCCCAGCACCCGTACACCTGGGGCCTGCTGGGTTCCATGCCGAGCCTCCAAGGACCGGTCGACGTACCGCTGTCGCCGATCCCCGGCTCCCCGCCGAGCCTCCTCAACCCGCCGACCGGCTGCCGTTTCCACCCCCGGTGCACGTTCACCGAGCAGGTCGGCGGCAAGCGCTGCGCGACCGACCAGCCGCCGCTGGAGCTCACCGCCGGGCGCGGCGCCGCCTGCCACCTCACCGCGGAGCAGCGTGCTGAGTTCTTCGCGGACTTCGCCGGCACCCGGCCCAACTGACGTACGAGAGACGGGACTTTCCCACCAATGAGTAGCAAGAATCCTCTCCTGGACGTCTCCGGACTCACCAAGCACTTCCCGATCAAGGGCGGTTTCCCGATCCGGCGGACGGTGGGTGCGGTCCAGGCCGTCGACGGGCTGGACTTCAGCGTCGCCGAGGGCGAGAGCCTGGGCCTGGTCGGCGAGTCCGGCTGCGGCAAGTCGACCACGGGCCGGCTGATCACCCGGCTGCTTGAGCCGACGGCCGGCCGGATCTCCTACCGCGGGCAGGACATCACCCATGCCTCGCGCAAGCAGCTGGCCCCGGTCCGCTCCGAGATCCAGATGATCTTCCAGGACCCGTACGCCTCGCTGAACCCGCGGCAGACCGTCGGCAAGATCATCACCGCGCCGATGGAGATCAACGGCATCGACCCGGCGGGCGGCCGCGAGGCGCGCGCCCGGGAGCTGCTGGAGATCGTCGGGCTCAACCCGGAGCACTACAACCGCTTCCCGCACGAGTTCTCCGGCGGTCAGCGCCAGCGCATCGGGGTGGCCCGCGCGCTCGCCCTGGAGCCGAAGCTGATCGTGGCCGACGAGCCGGTCTCGGCGCTGGACGTGTCGATCCAGGCCCAGGTGGTGAACCTGCTGCAGGAGCTGCAGAAGGAACTCGGCATCGCGTTCCTGTTCATCGCCCACGACCTGGCCATCGTGCGCCACTTCTCGCAGCGCGTGGCGGTCATGTACCTCGGCCGGATCGTGGAGATCGCCGACCGCGCGGACCTGTACGGCAACCCGCGCCACCCGTACACCAGGGCGCTGCTCTCGGCCGTGCCCGAGGCGACCGCCGACGACGCCCCGTCCCGCGAGCGCATCCTGCTCACCGGCGACGTGCCCTCCCCGGTCAACCCGCCGTCGGGCTGCCGCTTCCGCACGCGCTGCTGGAAGGCGACGGACAAGTGCGCGAGCGAGGCCCCGCCGCTGGTGCGGGTGGAGGGCAGTCGGGAAGGCCATCTGACGGCCTGCCACTACCCCGAGGACACCCAGACCCTCTCGGTCGTCCCGAAGGCCCGTGGCGCCGCGTCCGGGCCGAAGCTCACCAAGGACAAGGCCACCGAAGACCCGAAGGCCGGGGGCTGACACCCCGCCCCGGCCCCGGGGCGCCTCGCCGACAGGGATCCGACCGGTCCCCGGACGCGGGGCTCCCGGCCCCACGGAGCCGAGCACGTGAGCCCATCGACCCGAGCCACCTGCGAGCCCGGTTCCCGGGTACCCGGGAAAGGGCGCCCGGAACCGATCGGTGCCGGGCGCCTTCGTGCTCCCACCGCCGGGCGGGAATCACGCGAACGCGCGGAATCCGCACTTCCTCATAAAGAACCTCAATAGTCCCTCAAGTCACTTATCCCGCACAGAAGTTGACCCATAACGTATGACGCGTACCGCACAACAAGGCCCCAAATCAGGAGGACCTGCGTGAAGCGTGTCATCAGCACCGTCGTCACCGGCGCTCTGCTCGGCGCCGGCGTCGTGGCCGGAACGGCGGCACCCGCCTCGGCGGGCACGAAGTGCGACGACACCCCGATCTACTCCATCGGGGACAAGAAGACCGTCTGGCGCGCCACCCAGGTGCACAGCGACTGGGCGAAGCCCGGCGTGACCATCAGCTACGCCAAGAACAAGACGGGGTCCTGGACCGCCACCGGCACGGCGACCGTCGGCGCCGAGGCGGGTGTCATCTTCGCGAAGGCGTCCACCTCGTTCAGCGTCGCCATCGGCAAGACCTGGTCCAAGTCGGACACCTGGACCTACTCGGCGAAGGTCGAGAAGAAGAAGGGCAAGACCCGCGGCCGCCTGATGATGTACCACGAGGCCAAGGGCTTCAGCGTCACGAAGTCCCACCTGGAGCCGAAGCCCGGCGGTGGCTGCAAGAAGGTCAGGAACTGGAAGAAGCCCAACAACGTCGCCCCGGTCAAGAAGAGCAGCAACCTGTGGGGCATCCAGTACAAGTAGTCGGGGCCGTCGGGCACGTACCGTCATGAACAGCGGAGGATGACGGTGCGCCTGCCGGGCACGACGCGAAAGCGCCCGGAACCGGCGGGTTCCGGGCGCTTTCGCGTCATTTCGGCCGTGCTGCGAAGCAGCTTCGGGCCGTACTACGAAGCCGCGCCGACGATGTCCTTCTCCTCGGCGAAGTGGCAGGCCGACTCGTGTGCCGCGGGGCTGTCCGAGCCCTTGAAGCGCTCGGGAACGGCCAGCAGGGGCAGCTCCGTGGAGCACTTGTCCTGGGCCTTCCAGCACCGGGTACGGAAGCGGCAGCCCGACGGCGGGTTCGCCGGCGACGGGACGTCACCGGTGAGGATGATCCGCTCGCCGCGCTCACGGGCCTCGGGGTCCGGGACCGGGACCGCCGACAGCAGCGCCTGGGTGTAGGGGTGCGTCGGGTGGTCGTAGATCTCGGTGTCCGTGCCGATCTCGGCCATCTTGCCGAGGTACATCACGCCGACCCGGTCGGAGATGTGCCGGACGATCGACAGGTCGTGCGCGATGAAGACATAGGACAGGTTGAACTCGTCCTGGAGCTTCTCCATCAGGTTGATGACCTGTGCCTGCACCGACACGTCGAGCGCGGAGACCGGCTCGTCGCAGATGATGATCTCCGGGTTGAGCGCGAGGCCGCGGGCGATGCCGATGCGCTGGCGCTGGCCGCCGGAGAACTGGTGCGGGTAGCGGTTGATGTACTCCGGGTTGAGGCCGACGACGTCCAGCAGCTCCTGGACCTTGGCCCGCCGGCTGCCCTTCGGGGCCACCTCGGGGTGGATGTCGAAGGGCTCGCCGATGATGTCGCCGACCGTCATGCGCGGGTTCAGCGAGGTGTACGGGTCCTGGAACACCATCTGGATGTTCCGGCGCACGGCCTTCAGCGCGCGGCCGGACAGCCGGGTGATGTCCTGGCCCTTGTAGAAGACCTCGCCGGACGTGGCCGTCTCCAGCGCCATCAGCAGCCGGGCGACCGTGGACTTGCCACAGCCCGACTCGCCGACGATGCCGAGCGTCTCGCCCTGGTAGAGGTCGAAGGAGACCCCGTCCACGGCCTTGACCGCGCCGACCTGGCGCTTGAACAGGATGCCCTGGCTCAGCGGGAAGTGCTTGACCAGATTGCGCACCTGGAGGATCGGCTCACCGCGCTCCACCGGGGCTTCGATGGCCGCGACCGCCGCCGACTCGTCGACGGCGTCGACCGCCTTGACCTCGGTGACGTTCGGGGTGGCGTCCATGGAACCGTCCGTCTTGTCGAGCTCAGCCATGGATCGTCTCCTTCCAGAAGTGGCAGGCGCTGCCGCGTCCGGGCAGTTCGCTGCCGTCCTGCTCGGAGACCGGCACCAGGGCCGGGATCTCCGTGCGGCAGATGTCCTCCGCCTTGGGGCAGCGGGGGTTGAAGGCGCAGCCGGACGGGATCTTGAGCAGGTTGGGCGGCAGGCCCTTGATCGCGTAGAGCTCCTGGCCCTTCTGGTCGAGCCGCGGGATCGAGTCGAGCAGGCCGCGGGTGTACGGGTGCGCGGGCCGCTTGTACAGCTCGTGCACCGGTGCCGTCTCGACGATCCGGCCCGCGTACATGACCGCGATCTTGTCCGCGACGTCGGCGACCACGCCGAGGTCGTGGGTGATCAGGATCAGGCCCATGTTGAACTCCGTCTGGAGCTCCTTGAGCAGGTCCATGACCTGGGCCTGGACCGTCACGTCGAGCGCGGTGGTCGGCTCGTCCGCGATGATCAGGTCCGGCTCCAGCGCCAGTGCCATGGCGATCATGATGCGCTGGCGCATACCGCCGGAGAACTGGTGCGGGTAGTCGTTGACGCGCTGCTTGGCGGCGGGGATCTTGACCCGCTCCATCAGCTCGATGGCCTTGAGCTTGGCCTGCTTCTTGGAGAGTCCCTGGTGGACCCGGAACATCTCGCCGAGCTGGTAGCCGACCGAGAGCACGGGGTTGAGCGAGGAGAGCGCGTCCTGGAAGATCATCGCGATCTTCTGGCCACGGATCTTCCGCCGCTCCTCGTAGCTCATGGTGAGCATGTCCTGGCCGCGGTACAGGATCTGGCCCTGCGGGATCTTGCCGGGCGGCATGTCGAGAATGCCCATGATCGCCTGAGCGGTCACGGACTTGCCGGAACCGGACTCACCGAGCACGGCCAGGGTCTCGCCCGAGTCGACGCTGTAGTTCACACCGTTGACGGCCTTGGCGACACCGTCACGCGTGTGGAACTCCACGTGCAGGTCGCGCACTTCGAGGAGTCGGGCGTCGTCCGGCCCGCCGGAGCGGGGCGCCGGGATGTCTGCTGTCTTGTCCATGATGGTCACGTCGTACGCCCTCCTCAGCGCAGCTTCGGGTCGAGGGCGTCGCGGACCGCGTCGCCGAGCATGATGAACGCGAAGACCGTGAGGCTGAGCATTCCTGCCGGGAACAGCAGCGCATGCGGGTTGTCGCGGATGGCCTGGCTGCCCTCCGCGATGTCGATGCCCCACGAGATCGTCGGGTCCGCGAGCCCGAGCCCGAGGAACGAGAGCGTCGCCTCGGCCGAGATGTACCCGCCGAGCGCGATGGTGGCCACGACGATCGTCGGGGCGAGCGCGTTGGGAAGGACGTGCCGGAAGAGGATCCGCGTGGTGCCGGCGCCGAGTGCGCGCGCCGCCGTCACGTAGTCCGCCTGCTTCGCGGTGATCACCGAGGCACGCATGACACGGCAGATCGAGGTCCAGCCCAGGAAGGCCAGGGCCAGGATCACCACGTACACCTTGCGGTCGGTGAAGGCGTTCAGGACGACCATCGCACCGAGCAGGAACGGGATGCCGAAGAAGATGTCGGTGACGCGGGAGATGATCGAGTCGAGCCAGCCGCCGAAGTAACCGGCGAGCATGCCCAGCAGGCCGCCGACCACGGTGACCGCGGCGGTGACGCCGACGCCGACCATGATCGAGGCGCGGGTGCCGTAGATGACACGCGCGTAGATCGAGCGTCCCTGACCGTCGTAACCGAACCAGTCGGGCTGGAAGAAGTGCCCCAGCTCCGGCTTGGTCAGGAAGTGGTTGGTCAGGTCGCCGTCACGCGGGTCCGCACCGGTGAACAGCCCGGGGAACGCTGCGATGATCAGCAGGAGCAGCAGGAGGATCGAGGAGATCCAGAACATCGGGCGGTGGCGCAGGTCGAACCAGGCGTCGCCCCAGAGGCTGCGCGGCTTGTCCTGGGTCTTGCCCTTGCCGTCCGCGGCCGCGGGAGCGGCAGCCGCGTCCACCGCCGCTTCGGTCTTGGTCTCGGTGACGTCAGGCATACCGGATCCTCGGGTCCAGGACCGCGTACAGCAGGTCGACGAGCAGGTTGATCACAAGGATGACGAGGACGAAGACCGTGACAACGCCGACGATCGTCGAACCCTCGCGCTGCTGCAGCGCCTTGAAGAGCAGGTTTCCGACACCCTGGACGTTGAAGATGCCCTCGGTCACGACCGCGCCGCCGATGAAGCCGCCGACGTCCGTGCCGAGGAAGGTGACGACCGGGATCAGCGAGTTGCGCAGCAGGTGGACACCGACGATGCGACGTCGCGGCAGGCCCTTGGCCATGGCGGTACGCATGTAGTCGGCGCGCAGGTTCTCCGCGAAGGTGGTGCGGGTCAGCCGTGCCACGTACGCCATGGAGAGCATGGCGAGCACGAAGCCCGGCAGGAACAACTGCGCGTAGTCCGTGGAGTCCTGGACGTTCGGTGCCACCCAGCCGAGCTGGTCCGCGAGGACGAAGCGGGCGAGGAAGCCGAGCACGAACACCGGGATCGAGATGACGATCAGGGTGAAGATCAGCACGCCGGTGTCGGCGGCCTTGCCGGCCCGCAGACCCGCCCAGGCGCCGAGCCCGATGCCGACGACGATCTCGATGAGCATCGCCACGGCGGTCAGCCGCAGCGTCACCGGGAACGACTCGGACATCTCGTCGATGACTTCGCGACCACCGAAGGTCTTGCCGAAGTCGCCCTGGAAGAGATTGCCCATGTAGTCGACGTACTGCTTCCACAGGGGCTGGTCGAGTCCGAACTCATGGCGCAGCGACGCGACCTGTGCGGGGTCTGCCGCCTTGTCTCCCCACATCGCCCGGATTGGGTCACCGGGAAGGATGTGGACCATGAGGAAAATAATCAGAGTGGTCCCGATGAATACCGGGATCATCTGGAGCAGTCGCCTTGCGACGTAACGCCCCATCATGCCTCCATGCCGTGAGGGGTCGGCGATGGCCTACTCAGAGTGGTCTCCGCCGCGGGGGTGTGGGGGGGAGAGCCCCGGGGCCTACGCCTACGGGCCGGTTCCGCCGCCCCAGAAGAGGGACGGCGAAACCGGCCTTCGGATCCCGATGGTTACTTCTTGGCCTTCACCTGGACGTCGGTGAAGATCGGGTCACCGTCCTGGCCGTAAGGAATCTTGCCGAAGACGTTGACCGACTGGCCCGAGTTGTTCTTGTAGAACCACAGCGGGATGGCCGGCATGTCGTTCTTCAGGAGCTGCTCGGCGTCCTGGTACATCTTGACGGTCTCGTCGAGCGTCTTCGCCTTGTCGGCCTTCGCCGCGAGCTCGTCGAACTCCTTGTTGGAGTAGCCCGAGGTGTTACCGGCGGCGGTGGTGCCGTACAGGTCGCGCATGAAGTTCGAGTTGACCGGGTAGTCGAGCACCCAGCCACCGCGGTACATGGACTTGACCTGCTTGTTGTCGCGGGCGTTCAGGTCCGCCTGGAAGTCCGGCTTGGAGTCACCGACGCACTCGACGTCGACGGCCTTGCGGATGCTGTTGCAGACCGCGTCGACCCACGGCTTGTGGGACTGGTCGGCGTTGAACTGGATCGAGATCTTGTTGCCCGGGACGCCGCCACCCTCCTTGATGAGCTTCTTCGCCTGGGCCGGGTCGTACTTCGTGACGTCACCGAGGGCGCCGGCCTTGTAGCCGAGCACACCGCGGGCGACGAACGAGTCGGCCGGGGTACGGGTGCCGTGCAGCACGGTCTTGGTGATCGTGTCACGGTCGATGGCCATGGACAGACCCTGGATGACCTTGGGGTTGATGTCCTTGAACTGCTTGGTGTAGAACGCCGGGACGATCGACTGCACCGCGGAGTACTCGGCGTCGATGGCGCGGTCGCCGAGGTCCTGCTTGTAGCTGGTCAGCGAGGTGACCGGGATGGCCTCGATCCAGTCGAGGTTGTTCGACCGCAGGTCCGAGTAGGCGGCGTCGGCGGTGGTGTAGTTCTTGAAGTCGATGCCACCGTTCTTGGCCTTGTTCGGGCCCTGGTAGTCGTCGAACTTCCGGACCTTGATCAGCTTCTTGTGGTCCCACGAGACGAACTTGTAGGGGCCGTTGCCGATCGGCTTCTGGCCGGCGGCGACCGGGTCCTTGAAGAAGGACTCGGGCAGCGGCGCCCAGACGTCGTAGCCGAGCTTGTACGCGAAGTACGAGACCGAGCCGGTCAGGCTGATCGTGAAGGTGTTCTCGTCGACGATCTTCAGACCGGACATCTTGTCGGCCTTCGGAGCACCCTTCGCGGGGTGGACGTCCTCGTAGCCCTTGATGTCCTGGAACCAGCTGGAGTTGGTCTGGTTGTTCTTGACGTTGGCCGACCAGTTCCAGGAGTCCACGTAGGACTTGGAGGTGACCGTGGTGCCGTCGTGGAACTTCCAGCCCGGCTTGAGCTTGACGGTCCACACGGACGAGTCCGCGTTGGGCGTCACGGACTCGGCGTTGATGTACTCGAGCTTGCCGGTGCCGGGCTCGTAGTCGACCAGGCCGGAGAAGATCGTGCGCAGGACACGGCTGCCCTGGCTCTCCTTGGCGTTCGCCGGCTGGAGCGGGTTCTGCGG
The DNA here is from genome assembly GCF_042890955.1 of Streptomyces sp. NPDC001933. Lineage (NCBI taxonomy): Bacteria > Bacillati > Actinomycetota > Actinomycetes > Kitasatosporales > Streptomycetaceae > Streptomyces > Streptomyces sp. NPDC001933. Next base: position 533,052 of record NZ_JBIASS010000003.1, read on the forward strand.
CTCGCTCAGCTGGGCGGTCAGGATCCCGTTCGGGTCCGCCTTGCCCGAGCTCATGTTGTCGTCGCTACCGCTGTCGCTACCACCACAGGCGGTCGCGGCCAGGGCGATGATGGCCGCTCCCGCGACCCACTTGGCGCTCTTGGCACCACGCATGGGTTTCCTCCTCATGAGTCCACTTTTGACTACAAGAAGGGCACTGGAGTTGATACACCGACACCCCTGACGGTGATCGTTTCAGTGCCCCTAGTGTGCTCGTGAGTCGGCACTCCCCACAGTGCGTGACCCATTGACCCGAGCTCAATGGAGCCAACTATTAAGTACGTCCGGGCTGTAAACCACACTTAAGGGGTCTCGTTTTGACAACATCAAGGAATCGCGAATGACCGAAATCCGGACAAAGGGATCCCAGACAGACACGCTCGAAACGGACCGTTAACGCAGCTTTCGGAGAGCGACGATCGATATGCGGACGGATGGCCGAAGAAAACCACTGGACAACGGCGTGATGGGCCTACCCGGAAGTACCTTTCCGATTCCGGTTGGTTGCTGATGCACACGGATACGCCCGGGAGCCCTGTCGGGCCATCGCACAACGAGGCCCGGCCCCCCGTCAACTGACGGAAGGCCGGGCCCCGTTGTGCCTGCCGGCGCGCCCGGCGCCGGTGTCGGATCAGCGCTTGGCGCGCGACGCGGCGCGGCCGCGCTCCTTCTGGTCGAGGACGACCTTGCGGATACGGACCGTCTCCGGGGTCACCTCGATGCACTCGTCCTCGCGGCAGAACTCCAGGGACTGCTCCAGCGAGAGCTTGCGGGCCGGCACCACGTTCTCCGTGGTGTCGGCGGAAGCCGCACGCATGTTGGTGAGCTTCTTCTCCTTGGTGATGTTCACGTCCATGTCGTCGGCGCGCGAGTTCTCGCCGACGATCATGCCCTCGTAGACCTCGGTGCCGGCCTCGGTGAAGATGACGCCGCGCTCCTGGAGGTTGACCATGGCGAACGGCGTCACGGAGCCCGCGCGGTCGGCGACCAGCGAGCCGTTGTGACGGGTGCGCAGCTCGCCGAACCACGGCTCGTGGCCCTCGAAGATGGAGTGCGCGATGCCCGTGCCGCGGGTCTGCGTCAGGAACTCCGTACGGAAGCCGATGAGGCCGCGGGACGGAACGATCCACTCCATGCGGACCCAGCCCGAACCGTGGTTCGTCATCGTCTCCATGCGGCCCTTGCGGGTCGCCATCAGCTGGGTGATCGCGCCGAGGTGCTCCTCGGGGGAGTCGATCGTCATGCGCTCGATCGGCTCGTGGGTCTTGCCGTCGACCTGCTTGGTGACGACCTCCGGCTTGCCGACCGTGAGCTCGAAGCCCTCACGGCGCATCTGCTCGACGAGGATGGCCAGCGCGAGCTCACCGCGGCCCTGGACCTCCCAGGCGTCGGGGCGCTCGGTGTCCAGGACGCGGAGCGAGACGTTACCGATCAGCTCGCGGTCCAGGCGGTCCTTCACCTGGCGGGCGGTGACCTTGTGGCCCTTGCCGCCCTTGCCGACCAGCGGCGAGGTGTTGGTGCCGATGGTCATCGAGATGGCCGGCTCGTCGACCGTGATCAGCGGCAGCGCGATCGGGTTCTCGGGGTCGGCCAGGGTCTCGCCGATCATGATGTCCGGGATGCCGGCGATGGCGCAGATGTCACCGGGGCCCGCCACCTCGGCCGCCTTGCGGGTGAGCGCCTCGGTCATCAGGAGCTCGGTGATGCGGACGTTGGACATCGTGCCGTCGCGCTTGATCCAGGTGACGGTCTGGCCCTTGCGCAGCTCGCCCTGCTCGACGCGGCAGAGCGCGATACGGCCGAGGAAGTTGTCGGCGTCCAGGTTGGTGACGTGGGCCTGGAGGGGGGCGTCCTCGTCGTACTCCGGGGCCGGGACGTGCGCCAGGATCGTGGAGAAGAACGGCTCCAGGTTGTCGCTGTCCGCCGGGACGGTGCCGTCCTCCGGCTTGGTCAGCGAGGCGACGCCGTCACGGGCGCAGGCGTAGACGATCGGGAACTCGATCTGGTCCTCGTCCGCGTCCAGGTCCAGGAAGAGGTCGTACGTCTCGTCGACGACCTCGGCGATCCGGGAGTCCGGGCGGTCGGTCTTGTTGATGCAGAGGATGACCGGCATCTTCGCGGAGAGCGCCTTGCGCAGCACGAAGCGGGTCTGCGGGAGCGGGCCCTCGGAGGCGTCGACCAGCAGCACCACCGCGTCCACCATCGACAGACCACGCTCGACCTCGCCACCGAAGTCGGCGTGGCCGGGGGTGTCGATGATGTTGATCGTGATCGGGTCCCCGCCGTCCTTGGGGTGATACTTCACCGCCGTGTTCTTGGCGAGGATCGTGATGCCCTTCTCACGCTCCAGGTCGTTCGAGTCCATCATGCGTTCGTCGAGGTTCTCGGCGGCGTGCGCGGCGAAGGCGCCGGCCTGCCTGAGCATGGCGTCGACCAGCGTGGTCTTGCCGTGGTCGACGTGGGCGACGATGGCTACGTTACGGATGTCGTGGCGCGTGGGCATGGGTGGCTTGCGCTTCTCTCGGATCGTGGGATCAGGCGTCTAAGTCGGTCTCAAGTCCTCGTACGCCCGCCGGGCGGACACGCCACGGCTCGTCCAATGGTACGGGGCTGGCGCCGCCGCGGCTTCCCGGGCGAGTTTTACCGGCCCCGGGACGGGCCCGCGCCCGGTCCGCCGGGCAGGTGTGAACGGCGGACGCACCGAGTGGGAACGCGTATGTCCACGAGGGCGAAAGCCCGCGTCCGCCTCGCGTTCGCGCCCGCGCGGCCGGTTCTTCCGGAGGATTTCACCGGGTGTCATGACCACGGCCCTGCGGGCGGAGACGGCGGAGGCGGACGCGGGACTTGCGCGGCTTCGGAGGTGGGGCTCCGAAGCGGAATCTCCGAGAGGCCGGAGTAGGGGCTCCGGGGTGGGGGGTCTCAGAGGTGGGGGGATCGAGCGGCCACCCGGGTCAACGGGTAGCGACGACCTTGCCCGCAGGGCAAGCCCGCGGGCAAGGGATTTGAGCCAGTTCTGAGCTTAGGGTCCTCTTCTGACCTGCTACTTCTTCTTGTTCGCCGGGGCTCCGGCGGCCTGCGGCTTCTTGAAACCGATGTCCTGGTAGCGGGGCGCCCCGAAGCCGAAGGCGCCGACGTTCGCCAGCTTCCTGTCCGTCGCCACCAGCTGCGGACGCTGATAGAGCGGAATCGATCCGGCGGCGGCCCAGATCCGGGCGTCGGCCTGCTTCATCAGGTCCTGGGCGGTGTCTTCGTCCAGCTCCGAGAGCGCCTGGTCGAAGAGCTGGTCGATGTGGTCGGTGCCGACACGGGTGTAGTTCTGCTCGACCAGCAGCGAGCCGTCGGTGGCGGGCACCGGCTTGGCGAAGATCGGGCGGTCGTCGGTGGCCGGGTAGGCGGTCGCGGGCCAGGAGTACAGGGCCAGGTCGTAGGCGCCGGAGGCGACGTGGTCCTTGAAGTAGCTCTCGTCGGGGACCTTGGTGATCTCCGTACGGATGCCGACCGCTTCGAGCATCGCCGAGATCTTGTCCCCGACACTGCGCAGCGGCTCCGACCCGGGACCGGACGGCAGGACGAAGCGCAGGGTCAGCGGCTTGCCGTCCTTGCCGAGCGAACCGCGGCGCTCGTCGGGCATCCGGGCGGGGGCCGCGGTGCCCGCGGGGGCGTACGCGCCGACGGCGCCGCCCGGCCGCTTGTCCTGGGCGGCGACCTTGGAGGGGACGTCCTCGGACGTGCCGGACCCGGAGAGGTGGCCGGCCTGGCGCAGCAGCGCGGAGCTGTGGAACGCGGCGGCGGGGGCGGGCGCGAGTACGTGGGTGGCGCCGCCCGCCGGTTCGCCGTCGCCGGGCTTGTTGTCGTCGCCGCCGATGTGGAGGCCGTCGTCGGCATCGGGCTCGCGCCTGCCTGCGCCGTCGCCCGCCTTGCCGTCCGCGGCGCCCGCCTTCGTCCCCTGCTTTTCCGCGTCCTTCTTCTCCGCGTCCTTCTTCCCGGCCTCCTTCTTCCCCGCCTCGCTGCCCGCCTTGGTGCCGTCCGACTTCTTGACCGCGCCCTCCTGCGTCCAGCCCGCGTCGGCCAGCAGCGCCTGTGCCTCCTCGGTGTCCTGGCCGCCGAGTGCGTCGCTGCTGTCCTTGTACGCGGGCTGCCCGGCCAGCGCCAGGTGGCTGCCGAGCGGCTGCGCGGGCAGGCCGAGCGGCCCCAGCACGGTGTCGACGAGCTCCTGACGGTTCAGCGCGCGGGCCACCGCCCGCCGCACCCGGTCGTCGGCGAGCGGTCCGGACTCGCCGTTCAGCGCGAGCTGGGTGTAGGCGGGCTCCAGCGACTTGCGCACCGCGTAGGCGCGCAGCCCGGCCTGCTCGGTGGCGTGCGCCGCGGCGGCGGCCCGGTTCTTCTCCCTGGCGGCCAAGGCGGCGGCCGCCGCCTTGGCGTCCGAGCCGTGCACGACGGCCCAGGAACGCAGGGCCGCGGCCGGGCCCTCCTGAGCGCCTGGGCCCTGCGCGACAGGCCCCTGTACACCGGGTCCCTGGGCGAGCGGCTTCCCGTCGGCGCCCTTGCCATCGGCCGCCTGCGCGATCCGGTGGGCGGCCGCCGCGTCGATGTCGGCCACGTCGACCTTGCCCGCGACCAGGGCCTCGGTCCGGTTCTGCGGGGCCACGGCCCGGAAGACCAGCGAGTCGAGCCTGGCCGGACTCCCCCACCAGCGCGGGTTGCGGACCAGCGTCACCTCGCCGGTCTTCTTGTCCACACCGCGCAGCCGGAACGGTCCCGCGGTGGCCTTGAGGGTGGTCCGGGCCCCGTCGTTGAAGGCGTCCGGGGAGCCGGTCACGTCCTTCGGGTAGAGCGGGGAGAACAGCGAGCGCCAGTCCGCGTACGGCTTGGCGAAGGTGACCCGTACCTCCAGGTCGTCGGCGCCCCGCTCGATTTTCTCGATGCGTTCGTACCCGGCGTTGCGGGCGGTCCAGAACGCCGTGTCCTTGCCGCTCAGCGCCCGCCACTGGGCGACGAAGTCGGAGGCCCCGATCTCCCGGCCGTCGCTCCACACCGCCTGCTGGTTGAGCCGGTAGAGCACCACCTGCCTGGGCTCGGTCTCGACCACCTTCGCGGAGTCCAGATAGTCCGGGTTCAGCTGCGGCCTGCCCTTGGCGTCGAGCGGGAAGAGCGTCGGCAGCAGCGCGCCGGTGATCCGGGTGGTGGTGCTGTCGGCATCCGCCTGGAAGGCGTTGAGCGTGGTGGGCAGGGCGTCGACGGCCCAGTTGACCGTCCCGCCCTCGGCGACCAGGTTCCGGGCGGCGGCCGCGATGTCCTGGGGGGCCGTCGCACCGCTCGCGCCGCTGTCGCCGGAACTGCAGCCGGCCAGCACGGGGAGCGTCAGCACACCTGTCGTGAGGAGCGCGAGGGAGCGGCGCTTTCGGGCCGCCCCCCTCGGGACGCCGACGTGGGACATGGCTGATACCTCCGGGGCCGGCCCGACCCACCCGTCCGCGGGTGTGCCAGATTGTGCGTTTCTGGTGGCATATGCAGTTGATCACACTGATTACGTCCACCCACTGAAGGCGCCCTCGCGCGGGAGGCGGCGCAGACACGGCGCGAAGGCCCGAAATCTCACCCGTGCGGCGGAGCCCCCGGCCGCCGCTCCGCACGGGGGCCGGCCTGACCCCGGGAGACGAGAAACCGGCCGGCCCCCTGGAAATAGGGGGACCGGCCGGCCGCGGTGATCAGCCGAGCAGCTCGATGATCGCCTCCGTCGTGTCCGTCTCGCCCAGGCGCGGGAAGATCCTCCCGACGCTGTTGCGGTGGGCGTCGGCGTCCATGTCGGTGACCGCGTCCGTGGCGATCGTGACGTTGCAGCCGTGCTCGTGGGCCGCGCGGGCGGTGGATTCGACGCCGATGCCGGTCGCGATGCCGGTGAGGACGGCCTACGACCTGGGTGACGCCGGCCCGGCGAAGCCGGAGGTCGAGGTCGGCGCCGGCCGTCAGTGCCCGGTCAGCCGGTCGATCAGCTCGACGGCCTCGGCCACGGTGCGGCGCTCGGCGCCGTCGAGCTCGGCCGCCACGGCCCTGGCGAGCCAGTCGTGCTTGGCGGCCCGGGCCTCGGCGAGCGTCGCGGCCCCGGACTCCGTGAGCGACATCACCGACTTGCGGCCGTCCGCCGGATCGGGTGCCCGCTCGACGAGCCCCTGACTCTCCAGCGCGCCGAGAGTCAGCCGCATGGACTGCGGACGCACGTACTCCGCGCGGGCCAGCGCGGCCGTGGTGGCCGGCCCGTCGAGGTCCAGCCTGGCGAGCACCGAGCGCTGCGTCGGCGTGAGACGGCCCCCCGAGGACGTACTGCGCAGCCGCCGCAGCAACCGGCCGACCACGGCGGTGAGCTCTGTCGCCAGCTGCTCGGCGTCCGGTTCGGCGGACGGAGCGGCGCGACGCCCGGCAGGGGTGGTTCCAGTCGGTTCCGGCATGCCCTCAACCTAAAAAATGCGCAGGCAACCTTGCAAGGTTACCTGTCATTCTTCTGGACGGTCTTGCCCGCCGCGCAGCCCGCGATCTAGGGTGAATGCGCTTTCAGAAGAGGGTCGGTACATGCAACAGCAGGTGCTTCGGTACGGAACAAGAAGCGGACGGTCGGTCGAGTGAGCGCCCCCACGGTGTACGACGTCGCCGAGCGGTCGGGCGTCTCCATTGCCACGGTCTCGCGGGTCTACCGCACCCCCGATTCGGTACGCGCCCAGACCCGTGAGCGGGTCCTCGAAGCCGCCCGCCAGCTCGGTTACGTACCCAGCGGGAACGCCCGCGGCCTGGCCAGCCGGACCACCGGGGTGCTGGGCCTCTGCTTCCCCGACTACGCCGACCCGGACGCCGAGGCCGACGCGGAGGCGGACAGCGACGCCGACGACGCGGTGATGCTCTACTCCGACCAGATCATCCGCGGCATGGAGCGGGCGGCGCGGCGGCACGGTTACGCGCTGCTGATCGCCGCCTCGCTGGAGGGCGGGCCGGAGAGCCTCGTCGCGAAGGTCGCGGGACGGGTCGACGGTTTCGCCGTGCTGGCGCAGACCGTGCCGACCGAGGACCTCGAAGTGATATCGCGCCGGCTTCCGGTGGTGATGATCGCCGGCCCCCGCGAGATCGACCATCTCGACCACATCGTCGTCGCGAACGCCGACGGCGAGCGCGAACTGGCCCGCCACCTGATCGAGGACCACGGGCTGCGCAGGCTCGCCTTCGTCGGCGGCGAGGTCGGGTCGCCGGACGCCGAGGCGCGGTTCCTCGGTTTCCAGCAGGCGTGCCGCGACGCCGGGCTGCCGGTGCCGGACGCGCCCGATCTGCGGGCCGAGATGATGACGCAGGCCGAGGGCGCGCGGGCCGCGGAGGCGCTGCTGGACCGGGGCGGCGAACGGCCGCAGGGGGTGCTCTTCGCCAACGACCAGATGGCGGTGGGCGCGCTGCGGGCGCTGGAGCGGCGCGGGGTGCGGGTGCCCGAGGACATCGCGGTGACCGGCTTCGACGGGATTCCGCTGAGCCGGATCGTCCGGCCGTCGCTGACGACCGTACGCCAGCCGATCCGTCAACTCGGCGAGCAGGCGGTCGAGTTGCTGGTCCAGCGGCTGGGCGACAGCGGCAGCGAGCCGGTGTCGCTGATGCTCCCGGTGTCACTGATCCACCGCGCCAGCTGCGGCTGCGGCTGACGGGGACCGGCCCGCCCGGGCCGGCCCCCGTACCGGCTATCGGGCCCGGCCCAGCCGCTCCCCGAAGAACCGCTGCCGGGCCGCCCGGAGCTCCGCCACCTCGGCCGCCGTGCCCTCGTACTCGAAGTGCCCCGCGTCCAGCACATGCAGCTCGTGCTCGCCGGCCAGCGCGTTGTGCACGGCGAACTGCCCCGGCGGCGGCACCGAGGGGTCGAAGAGCGCCGCGGCCACCAGGGTGGGCATCTCCAGCCGCGTCGCGGCCGTGGCGGCGTCGAAGTACGGCAGCACCTCGGTGACCTCGGGGTGCTCACGGTGGTGGGCCCGCACCGACTCGCCGCTGCCGATGCACTGCAGGGTGAGCCGCAAGGGGTGGTTGCCGAAGGTCGGCACCGTCAGCTGCGCGGCCCCGAAGCGGTCGTCCCAGGGCAGCGCGAGTGCGCCCAGCCCGCCGCCGAAGCTCTCCCCGAGGTAGCCGAGGCCGGGGCCGCCCTCCTCCGGCGCCAGCTCCGGCACCAGTTCGTGCAGCGCCGACGCCGCGCACCACAGGTCCGCCACGCACTCGCCGATGACATACGTGTCGCGCGAGGCGACGCCGTGCAGCACGTGCGCGCTGGACACGCCCGGGATGCCCGGGTGCACGCCACGCGTCGCCATGCCCCGTACGCACGGCAGGATCGCCGCGGCCCGGGGCAGCGGCAGCGGCACGTCGGGGCCCGACTGGTCCCGGCCGCCGTAGCCGTGCCCGATGACGAATCCGTACTCCGCGGCCCCCTCGGCCGGCAGCGCCACCCAGCCGCCGATCCGCGCCCCGCCCACCGAGGTGAACGTCACACCGTGGATCCGCACCCCGTCCCGCTCCTCCTCCACCGGGCCGAGCTCCGGCTCCGTGCCGACCTTGCGGGCCTCCTGGTAGCGGTCGCGCCAGAAGGCGTCGAAATCGTCCGGAGCGGCGGGAGCGGGGACGCGCAGCAGGTCCTGGAGCGTGTAGCCGTATGCCGGATCGAAGGGGAAGTCATGTTCGAACGAAGCCATGAACACGACCGTAACGGGCCCGGCCCCGGCGGCACAGCCCTTGATCATCATCCGGGCAGCCAAGGGCTGCCCGTAGCGAAATCGGTCACACCACCCCCAATTTCGCAATTGGCATACTTACCGTGCAAGTTGAACATTCAGATGTCCAGCACGTTGCACGAGTGTGACCTAGCACCCTCTTGCGGATTCCGGAACGTCTGCCGCAGAGTGATGTATGCGCTTACAGGCAGCGCATACATCAGGATTGCTCAAGGAGGAGCCCTCCATGCCCCGCACCGCCAGAAACGCCTCGATCGGTATCGCTGTCGCCGGCGCGCTCACGTTCGGCCTGACCGCTTGCGGCAGCTCCGGCGACGACGTCGCCGCGGACAAGAAGCAGACGCTCACCGTCTGGGCCATGGGGGCCGAGGGCGAGAAGCTCGCGGATGTGGCCAAGGTCTACGAGAAGGCCAACCCGAACATCACCGTCAAAGTGACCCCGGTCGGCTGGGACGTCGCCCACCAGAAGCTGGTCTCCGCGGCCGCCGCCGGCACCCTGCCGGACGTGGCGCAGATGGGCGGCAGCTACATGGGCGAGTTCGCCGAGCTCGGTGTGCTGGAGCCGGTCGACACCAAGACCTTCGACGAGAAGGACTTCTTCCCGTCCGGCTGGAAGCAGGGCGAGGTGGACGGCCAGGCGTACGGCGTGCCGTGGTACGTCGACACCCGCGTCCTCTACTACCGCACCGACCTGGCCGAGAAGGCCGGCGTCACCAAGGCTCCGAGCAACTGGAAGGAGATGCAGGACCTCGCCTCGGCCTACCAGGAGAAGGCCGGGACCAAGTGGGGCCTGTCCATCCAGCCCAGCGGCCTGGACACGGTGCAGAACTTCTACTCCTTCCTGTACTCGGCCGGCGGCGAGATCGTCAACGACAAGGGCGAGGCCGTCATCGACAGCCCCGAGGCCGTCAAGGCGCTCAAGGAGTACGGCTCGTACTTCGACAAGGGGCTCTCCAACAAGTCCGTGCAGCCCGGCTACGACGTCGTGAAGGACTTCGGCAACGGTCGCGTCCCGATGTTCTTCGGCGGCCCCTGGCACGTCACCCTGCTGAACGAGGGCCAGCCGCAGATCAAGGGCAAGTGGGCGGTGGCCAACGTGCCCGCCGACAAGACCTCCGCCTCCATGGCCGGCGGCTCCTCCCTGGTGATCTCCAAGGACAGCGAGCACAAGGCCGCCGCCACCGAGTTCATCAAGTACCTGACGGACACCAAGGGCCAGGCCGACTGGTACAAGCGCACCAAGGACCTGCCGGCCAACACCTCCGCGTGGACCTCCGGCGACCTCGCCGACGACGCCGACCTCCAGGTGTTCAAGAAGCAGATGGACACCGCCAAGTCGTCCCCGTCGCTGTCCAACTGGACGGAGATCACCGACAAGGTCGACCAGGCCATCGCCAAGGTCACCCAGGGCAAGGCGTCCGCCGAGGACGCGCTCAAGACGGCCCAGTCCCAAATCGAAGGCCTTCTGAAGTAATCGAAGGCCGGACGAAGTAGGAGTCATGCGCACCATGACCGCAAAGGCCGCGGAGTCGGCCAAGGCGCAGGCCGGGCCGGGGGCCTCCAAGTCCCCGGCCACCGGGCCCGCGGGTCGCCGGGGCCGAGGCAAGTCGATGGGCGTGCAGAACCTGGCCGGCTGGCTGTTCTCCACCCCCTTCCTCATCCTCTTCCTCGTCTTCATGGCGTTCCCGATCCTCGCCACGCTGGCGATGAGCTTCACCGACTTCGGGCTGCGCAATGTCACGCACCCGCTGGACGCGAACTTCATCGGCTTCGAGAACTACGTCAACCTGTTCAGCGACGAGAAGTTCCTCAAGTCGCTGTTCAACACGGCGTACTTCGTGGTGGTCGGCGTCCCGCTGACGATCGGACTCGGACTGGTCGTCGCCGTACTGCTGAACAACGGCATCGACCGGGCGCGGACCTTCTTCCGCGTCGGCTTCTACGCCCCGGTGGTCACCACCATCGTCGCGGTCGCCGTGGTCTGGCGGTTCGTGCTCGACCCGAGCGACGGGCTCGTCGCGGGGCTCTTCTCCGAAGTGGGCCTCACCTCGCCCGACTTCCTGGGCTCCGAGACGCTCGCCATGCCGTCGATGATCGCGATGGCGGTCTGGCGCAACCTCGGCACGGTCATGGTGCTCTTCATCGCCGGTCTGCAGGCCATCCCCACCGAGGTGCGGGAGGCGGCGCGGCTGGACGGCGCCGGTGCCTGGCAGGAGTTCAGGGGCATCACCGTGCCGCTGCTGCGGCCCACGCTGCTCTACGCCACGGTGATCACGACCATCGGTTACCTCAACGTCTTCGAGGAGCCGTTCGTGATGACCCAGGGCGGTCCCTCGGACTCCACGCTCACCGTCTCGCTGAACATGTACCGCGAGGGCTTCAACTTCTTCCACATGGGCTATGCGAGCGCCATGGCGTATGTCCTCTTCGTGGTGATCATGGGCATCACGGTGCTCCAGCTCCGACTGCTGAAGGACAACACGAAATGAGCGCCACCAGTGCACCGGGCGCCGTCTCGACGGCGCCGTCCAAGCAGCCCGGCGACACACCGCCGTCCAGGGTGAAGAAGGCCCGCAACCCGAAGCGCGTCCTCATCTACGTCCTGCTGTCGGTCGGCCTGCTGATCATGTCGGCGCCGTTCCTGTGGATGGCCCTCTCGGCCTTCAAGACGCCGCAGGAACTGACGGCCAGCCCGCCCGTGTGGATCCCGACCGAGTGGACCCTGGAGAACTTCCGGGAGCTGCTCGACAAGCTGGATCTGCCGCTGTACTTCATGAACTCGGTGATCGTGGCGGTGCTGGTCACCGTCTCGAACCTGGTGTTCTGCTCGATGCTCGGGTACGCCCTGGCCAAGCTGAACTTCGCCGGCCGCAACAAGATCTTCGGTCTGGTTCTCGGCGCCCTGATGGTGCCCGGCAACCTGATGCTGCTGCCGCTGTTCGTGCTGATGAGCAAGTTGCATCTGATCGACTCGTACGCCGGTCTGGTGCTGCCGTTCGCCGCCGGGGCCTTCGGGGTCTTCCTGATGCGGCAGTTCATGCAGTCGATCCCGGACGAGCTGCTGGAAGCGGCCCGGATGGACGGCGCCGGTGAGTGGTACATCTTCTGGCGCATCGTGATGCCGCTGGTGAAGCCCGCACTGGCGACGCTCTCGATCTTCACGTTCCTGGGCTCCTGGAACAACTTCGTCTGGCCGCTCATCGCGACCAACGACCCCGACAAGTACACCCTGCCGGTCGCCCTGGCCACCTTCGCCACCGACCCCAACAAGGCGGGCGGCTCCAACGGCATGCTGATGGCCGGCTCCCTGCTGGTCGTCCTGCCCGTCTTGATCCTGTTCATCGCGCTCCAGCGGCACTTCACCCAGGGCATCGCCACCGCCGGCATGAAGTAGGGCCGGTCCCGGCAGCCCCACCGAAACGTACGAGGCCACGGCCCCACACTCCGTCGGCCACACCCCTTCATCACCAGAGAGACAGTTTGCGATGACGCACACCCAGGTCCCGTTCCCCGAAAACTTCCTGTGGGGCGCCTCCACGGCCGCCCACCAGATCGAGGGCAACAACACCAACAGCGACTGGTGGGTCAAGGAGCACGCCGCGGGCACCCACATCCAGGAGCCCAGCCTGGACGCCTGCGACAGCTACCACCGCTGGCACGAGGACATGGACGTGCTGGCCGGTCTGGGCTTCACCGACTACCGGTTCTCCATCGAGTGGGCGCGCATCGAGCCGGCCGAGGGCCGGTTCTCCCGGGCCGAACTCGCCCACTACCGCCGCATGGTCGAGGGCGCCATCGAGCGCGGCCTGCGCCCCATGATCACCCTGCACCACTTCACCGTGCCGCAGTGGTTCGAGGCGCGCGGCGGCTGGACCGCCGAGGGTGCGACCGAGCTCTTCGCGCGTTACGTCGCGGCCTGCGCGCCGGTGATCGCCGAGGGCGTCAGCCACGTCTGCACCATCAACGAGCCGAACATGATCGCCGTCATGGCCGGCCAGGCCAAGCGGGGCGACAACAGCTTTCCGCCGGCCGGGCTGCCGACCCCCGACGACGAGACCACCGAGGCCGTCATCGCCGCGCACCACGCGGCCGTCAAAGAGGTCCGGGCGATCAACCCGGACATCCAGGTCGGCTGGACCATCGCCAACCAGGTCTACCAGGCCCTGCCCGGCGCCGAGGAGGTCACCGCGGCCTACCGTCACCCCCGCGAGGACGTCTTCATCGAGGCCGCCCGCGGCGACGACTGGATCGGTGTGCAGTCCTACACCCGGACCAAGATCGGCACCGACGGCCCGATACCCACCGCCGAGGGCGTCGAGCGCACCCTCACGCAGTGGGAGTACTACCCCTCTGCCGTCGGCTACGCGCTGCGCCACACCGCCGAGGTCCTGGGCAACGGCATCCCGCTGATCGTCACCGAGAACGGCATCGCCACCGACGACGACAGCCGCCGCGTCGACTACTACACCGGCGCCCTGAACGAGGTCGCCTCCGCGATCCAGGACGGCCTGAACATCCAGGGCTACCTGGCCTGGAGCGCGCTCGACAACTACGAGTGGGGCTCCTACAAGCCCACCTTCGGCCTGATCGGCTGGGACCCGGAGACCTTCGAGCGGCTGCCCAAGCCGTCCGCCGTCTGGCTGGGCGAGATGGGCCGCACCCGCGCCCTGCCGCGCATCGCCGACTGACGTCGGCCACCCGAGCCGACCGGCCTCGGCTCTCCCGAGCCGACCGATGTCGGCTCCCCCCGACCGGGAGCCACCTGACGGCTCCCGCCCGTACGGGAACCGGCGGCACCTGACGGACGCCGGTTCCCGTACAGCAGGGCCTTTCGGGCCCTGTGCCCGCGTACGGCGCCGCTCGTGTCCTGCCCTGCTCACGAGCGGCGGCGCACGCCGGTGCCGTACGAGGCACGGCGCCCCGCGCCTGCAATCACGACCGACGAACGAAATCCGTCCACCGCCCACAGTCGGTGGCTCTTCTTCGAAGGATTCTGATGAATCGTCGTACGTTTCTCACCGCAGCGGGAACAGGGGCCGCCGCCCTGTCGCTGGGAACCGTGGCCGCGCCCCCGGCGGGCGCCGCCGACCGGCCCGTGCGCGGCTCGCACGCACCGCTGCTGCTGCGCTGGTTCCGCGACACGTACCGGTCGATCGAGGCCATGACGACCGACTTCGGTCTCGCCGTCGACAAGATCGATGTCAGCAAGCCCGGCGCCCCCGTCCAGTCGCGTCAGACCTCCCCCACCAACATCGGCTGCGGCCTCTGGTCGACGGTGGCCGCCGCCGGGCTCGGGGTGATCGACGACGACACGATGCGCCGACGGCTGGAGCACACCGTGCGGGCCGTCGAGAAGCTGGAGCGCCACCACGGCTTCTGGCTCAACTGGTACGACGCGCACGACGGTTCGGTCCTCACCGAGTGGCCCGGCACCGGTGACCCGGTCCGCCCGTTCCTCTCCTCCGTCGACAACGCCTGGCTGGTCACCGGACTGCGCATCGCCGCCGACGCCGCGCCCGCGCTGCGCCCCCGTATCGCCCGCATCCTGGCGACCGCCGACTGGTCGTACTACTACACGCCGTACGACCCGGCCGACCCGGTAGCCGGCCCCGGCCAGCTGCGCGGCGGGTTCTGGACCGACACCGAGGAGCCCACCGGACACCACTACGGCGCGCTCAACACCGAGCCCCGGATGGCAAGTTACCTGGGCATCGCGGACGGCTCGCTGCCCGCCGACCACTACTGGCACCTGCTGCGCACGATGCTGCCCGAGCACGGGCAGGAGCAGTACCCGCAGGGCAGTTACGTCGCCATGGACGGAGTACGGGTCTGGCAGGGGCACTACACACATCGCGGCCGGAAGATCGTGCCCACCTGGGGCGGGTCGATGTTCGAGGCACTGATGGTGCCGCTGTTCGTGCCGGAGGCGGAGTGGTCGCCGAGGTCCTGGGGCCTCAACCACCGCCGCTACGTCCGCAGCCAGATCGAGCACGGGACGGAGGAGGCGGGGTACGGGTACTGGGGCTTCTCCCCCGCCAACATCCCCGAGGGCGGCTACCAGGAGTACGGCGTCGACGCGATCGGCATGCAGATCGACGGCTACGCCTCCAACACCGACCGTACGTACACCAAGGACGGCGAACCGCTGCCGCCCGCCTCGGCGTTCACCAACGGTGTGGTCACCCCGCACGCCTCCTTCCTCGCGCTGCCGTACGCGCCGGACGAGGCGATCGCCAACCTGCGCGCACTCGACCGCGACTTCGGCGCGTACCACGCCGGGTACGGCTTCCGGGACTCCGTCAACGTCGGCACCGGCCGGGTCAGCGACTACCTCCTCGCGCTCGACCAAGGCATGATCGCCGCGGCGCTGGCCCAGGCGATCCGCCCCGGCCTGCTGCAACGGCCGTTCCGCACCGGCGGGTTCCAGTCCAAGGTGCGGCCGCTGCTCGCCAAGGAGCGGTTCTCCATCTGAGCCGTCCTGGCCGTCCTGGCCATCCGAAACGTGGCGGCGTACCGGTCCGGGGCGGAGAGCTCGGGGCCCGGCCCCGGCCCGGTATGCCGTCGCTCAGCTCGGATCCGCTCGGTTCCTGACCGCTCGGTTCCTGACCGCGCGGCTCCGGTCCGTGCCGTTCGCGGTCCGCTCAGTTCCAGCCCGCACGGTACGCCGACCAGTCGCCCTCCCGCGCGGCGAAGTCGACGTAGAGCGCGACCCCGAACCGTTCGCGGCCGCGGTCGGTGCGCCCCAGGCCCAGCCTGGTGCCCCGGACCGCGGCCGCGACCGTCTCGGCCGACTCGTGGTGTCCGAGGTCGTCCTCGTGGAAGAACGGCAGTCCCATCAGCAGATCGGTGTCCTTCGGCGTCACTTCGAGGGCGAGCGCCGTCTGCTGGGCGACATAGCCGCCGAACAGCCCCTCCAGGGGCATCCAGGTGTCGTACGACATGACGGCGATCTGGTCGACCCGGCGCGCGACCTGGCCGAAGAACTTCTGCGACCACCACTTCTGGCTGCCGCCGCTGACCACGCCGATCACCCGGTGCGCCGAGGGCAGCGGGTCGATCTGGTGGGCGGCGACCGACAGCTGTGCCTTGCGCGGCCTCGTGAGCGCGCGCAGGTCGTCCAGGAGCGAGAGGTAGTGGCGGTCGCCGGAGTGCAGCGGCTCCAGGTCGAAGTGGACGCCGTCGAACCCGGCGTCCAGGATCTGCCGGGCCGAGGCGACCACGGCGGTACGGGACTCGGCCCGCTCCAGGCGCAGCCCGTCGGGCCCCTCGGTGGCCAGCACGTCGCCGAGCCATGCCTGGACCCGGATGCCGGGCAGGGTGCGGTGCACGGTGTCGATCAGCCACCGGGCCCGGGGGTAGCGGTCGGCGGGCAGGGTGCCGTCGTGCTCCAGCGGCCCGGCGTGGACGTACAGGTCCTTGATCCCCGTCCCCTCGATCCGGTCGGCGAACGCGGCGAGGTCGGCGTCGTCCTTGCGCCCGTCGACCCAGGCGTGGCCGAGCCAGATGGCGTCGCGGCCCCGGGTGCGGGTGTCGTCGCCCGGGTCGCCGGAGTAGTTGAGCCGCAGGGCGATGCCCGCGGTGAGGACCGGCACCACGATCGCCAGGACCACCCCCAGCGCGATCCTTCTGGGCCAGGTCCAGCGGAACCGGGCCGCCCGTTCGCGTATCCGCCCGGCCCCGCGTCTGATCCCCGTGAGCACGTCCGTATCCCCCTGTGTGTCGGTGTGCCGTCGCTGTAGTAGGGCATCATGACGCACCGCCCGGACACCGATGGCGGGCCCGGTCGCCGGGTCGCGGGTGACAGAGAGTGGACATAGCCTCACAAATGTGACGCCGCCCGTGAGCCGTACCCGGACCTCCATACCGGGCCGGGCCCTGCTCACCGCGCTGATGGCGGTGTGCTGGCCGGCCCTTCCCGCAGTACCGGCTTTTTCCGCAGTACCGGCCCTTCCCTCAGCTCCGACAGCCCGCGCCGACGATCCCGTCACGCTGTCCCAGGACGGTCAGATCACCGACAAGGTGGGGGCGCTCGGGGACCGCAGGGACCAGGTGCGGGCCGCACTCGACCGGCTGTACGCGGACCGCCGCGTACAGCTCTTCGTCGTGTACGTACGGGACTTCTCCGGGCGGTCCCCGCAGAGCTGGGCCGATGCCACGGCCGACCGCAACGGCCTCGGCCGCGAGGACGTCCTGCTCGCCGTCGCCACCCACGACCGGCAGTACGCGTACACCGTCGAACAGGGCTCCCGCCTCACCGACGCCCAGCTCCAGGACGTGGCGAGCACCGCGATCGAGCCCGCGCTCAGGGAGCACGACTGGGCCGGCGCGGCGATCGGCGCGGCAAACGGGTACTCCGCCGTACTGGCCGGAAAGCCCGTGCCCACCCCGGCCATCACCCCCGGCGCCGCCGACCCCGGAACCGGTGAATCCGGCGGGACCAGCACCGCTGACCTGATCCTCCCGGTGGTCGTCGTCGGCGGGGCGGCGGCGCTGGCCGCCTACGCGTACACCCGGCGCAGGCGGCGCACCACGACCCGCACCACGCCCGGCGCGAAGGGCTGGGGCCCCGCCTCCGCCGGACCGGACGGGTCGCCGCAGCCGCCGGAGCCGCTGCCTGAGCTGGACGCTCGCGCGAAGGAGGCGCTGGTGGACACCGACGACGCGGTCCGCACCAGCGAGGAGGAACTGGGGTTCGCCACCGCCCAGTTCGGCGAGGAGGCGGCGGCCCCGTTCACGGAGGCCGTCGGCCACGCGAAGGGCGAGCTGATGGCGGCGTTCCGGCTGCGTCAGCGCCTGGACGACGCCATTCCCGAGGACGAGGCGACCAGGCGCCGGATGCTGGACGAGATCATCGGCCGCTGCGCGGACGCGGGCGCCCGGCTGGACGCCGTGTCCGAGGACTTCGACCGGCTGCGCGCCCTGGAACGCGACGCCCCGCAGGCCCTGGCCACGGCCGAGACCGCGTTCCGGGCGCTCGCCGGACGGGTCGCCGCGGCCGAGGCCACCCTGAACACGATGCGCGAGGAGTACGCGGAGTCGGCCTTCGCCGCCGTCGCCGGCGACATCGAGCAGGCCAAGGACCGGCTCGTCTTCGCCACGTCGAGCCTCAACCGGGGCCGGCAGTCGGTGGACAGCACCAACAACTCCGCGGCGGCGGTGTACATCCGGGCCACCGAGGGCGCCGTCGACCAGGCGACCACCCTCGTCGACGCGGTGGAGCGGCGGAGCCGGGAACTCGCGGAGGCGGCGGGGCGGCTGCCCGCCGCCCTCACCGAGACGGAGACCGATCTGGCCGATGCGGGCGGGCTGCTCGAAGGTGCCGGGGACGGTGCGCCGACCGCCGATCTGCGGGGCCGGATCGCCCGCGCGAAGTCGGTGCTCGGCGATGTGCGGGCCCGGATGCTGGCCGGGCCGTACGACCCGATCGACGCGCTGCGCAGGGTGGAGGAGGCGGACGCGGCGCTCGACGCGGCGCTGGCCGGTGTCCGCGAACGGGATCAGGGCGACCGGCGGGCCCTCTCGCTGCTGGACGGGGCGGTGCTCACGGCGCGTTCGGCGATCGCGGCGGCGGCCGACTTCATCACCACGAACCGGGGAGCTGTGGGCAGCCAGGCCCGGACCCGGCTGGCGGAGGCCCAGCGGCGTCTCGACCGGTCGCGCGAGCTGGCCGGATCGAAGGATCCGCAGGGGGCGCTGGCCGAGGCGCAGCAGGCGGATTCGCTGGCCGGGCAGGCCCGGAGCCTGGCCGAACAGGATGTGCGCGCGTACGGGAGCCGGAACGGTCCGGGCGGTGCGCGCGGGACGGGCGGCGGGGTCGGCGGCGCGGTGCTCGGCGGCATCATCCTCGGCGGCCTCCTGGGCGGCGGGGGCGGGCGCGGCGGCGGCGTCCACGGCGGGGGGTTCGGCGGCGGGGGGCACGGCGGGGCCGCCGGTCCGGGCAGCTTCGGCGGCGGGGGCACCCGGGGCCGGCGCGGTGGCGGCGGCCGTTTCTGACCCGGCCGCGGGCCTGCCCCGAGGCTTCATCCGCAGTTTCGCTTCATCCACAGGGATCGATCCCCCGGAGAGACCCACCGCGGGCCCCGGAGAGACCCACGCGCACAAGGAGAGAGTTCCATGACCAAGCAGACCATTCTCGGCCGCGTCACCCAGCTGGCGAAGGCCAACATCAACGCGCTGCTCGATCAGGCGGAGGACCCGCAGAAGATGCTGGACCAGCTGATCCGCGAGTACACGGCCAACATCTCGGAGGCCGAGCAGGCGGTCGCCACGACCATCGGCAATCTGCGGCTGATGGAACAGGACCACCAGGAGGACGTGGACGCGGCGAAGGAGTGGGGCGGCAAGGCGCTCGCCGCGAGCCGCAAGGCCGACGAGCTGCGGGCGGCCGGGTCCGGGGCGGAGGCGGACAGGTTCGACAACCTGGCCAAGGTGGCGCTCGGCCGTCAGCTCCGGTCGGAGAAGGAGGCGGGGACGGCGGAGCCGGTCATCGCCGCGCAGACCGAGGTGGTGGACAGGCTGAAGTCCGGCCTGGACCAGATGAAGACCAAGCTGTCGGAGCTGAAGGCCAAGCGGGACGAGCTGGTGGCCCGTGCCAAGTCCGCCGAGGCGCAGAACCGGATGATGGACTCCGTCAAGAGCATCGACGTCCTCGACCCGACCAGTGAGCTCAGCCGGTTCGAGGACAAGGTGCGGCGCGAGGAGGCGAAGGCGCTGGGCAAGCAGGAGCTGGCCGCCTCGTCGCTGGACGCCCAGTTCGAGCAGCTGGACGGCCTGGGCGACAGCGCCGAGATCGATGCCCGGCTGGCCGCGCTGAAGTCGGCCTGAGACCTGTCGGCCCGGGGCCCGCCCGGCGGCCGGTCAGTACATGCTCAGCAGCTGCTCCACGGAGAGTTCGGCGGCCGGCGCCCCGTCGGGCAGGGCCAGCTCGAACCAGACGGTCTTGCCGCGCGGGGTCCGCCTGGACCCCCAGGCCACGCTCAGCAGCCCGACCAGCTGGAGCCCGCGCCCGCCCTCGTCGGTGTCGCGGGCCCGCCGCCGCCGTGGCTGGACGAGTCCGGCGTCCCACACCTCGCAGACGAGGGTGCGATCGCGCAGCAGCCTGAGCCTTATCTCGCCCTCCCCGTACCGCAGGGCGTTGGTGACCAGCTCGCTGACCAGCAGTTCGGTGGTGTCCACCAGGTCGTCCAGGCCCCAGTCGAGCAGCCGGCCGCGGGCCAGTGCGCGGGCCCGGCCCACGGAGCGGGGTTCGCGGGGCAGCCGCCAGTCGCCGACCGCGTCGGCCGGCAGTCCCTGGATACGGGCCACCAGCAGGGCGATGTCGTCCTCGCCGTGCCCGGTTTCCAGGGTGCTCAGCACGTGGTCGCAGACGTCCTCGATCGGCCGTTCCGGCTCGACGAGCGCGGCGCGCAGGGCTTCGAGGCCTTCGTCGAGCGGGTGGTCGCGGGACTCGACGAGCCCGTCCGTGTAGAGGGCGAGCAGCGAGCCCTCCTTCAGTTCGACCTCGACCTCCTCGAAGGGTTCGCCGCCGACGCCGAGCGGCATGCCGGGCGGCACGTCGAGCAGCAGGGCGGCCTCGCCCGGTTCGACCACGGCGGGCGGGAGGTGGCCCGCGTTGGCGAAGGTGCAGCGCCGGGTGACCGGGTCGTAGACCGCGTACACGCAGGTCGCCAGGTAGACCTCGGAGAGGTCCGCCTCCCGGGACTTGTGGGCGGCCCGCGAGGGCCACTGAGAACCGCCGGACGTGCCGGGGGTGCCGAGTCCGCGGGCGACCTCGTCGAGCGCGGAGAGCACCTCGGCGGGTTCCAGGTCCAGCAGGGCCAGGGTCCGTACGGCGGTGCGCAGTTCGCCCATGGCTACGGCGGCGCGCAGTCCGCGGCCCATGACGTCGCCGACGACGAGGGCGGTGCGGTGGCCGGGGAGCTCGATCACGTCGAACCAGTCGCCGCCGACCTCGGTGGCCGTGTTGCCGGGCAGGTAGCGGCAGGCGATGTCGAGGCCGGCGGCCACCGGGTCGCCGGGCGGCAGGAGGCTGCGCTGGAGTATCAGGGCGCGTTCGTGCTCGCGCCGGTAGAGGCGGGCGTTGTCGATGCAGACCGCGGCGCGGGCGGCGAGTTCGGTGGCCAGGGCCCGGTCCCGCTCGCCGAAGGGTTCGCTGCCCTTGGTGCGGGAGAACTGCACGAGACCGACCACCGTGTCGTGGGCGACCATCGGCACGGCGAGCGTGGACTGGACGAAGCCCCGGTCGTCGCCGGGCACGTCCTCGACCTGGCCGGTGCGCAGGGCGATGGCGCACGGCGAGTTGAACGAGAAGCGGTGTACGGAGCCCAGCTCGGGCGAGCCGGTCTCCGCGGCGGTGTCGGGCAGGACGTCCGCCACCGCGCTGGCCAGGGCGACGCGGCGCAGTTCGGCGGAGCCGCCGACGGATTCCTGACGGAGCGAATCCCAACTGCCGGGCGGTGCGTCGTCGCCGGTGAGCAGCCCCTGGTAGAGGTCGACGGAGGCGAGGTCGCAGAAGCCGGGGACGGCGACGTCGAGGAGTTCGCGGGCGGTGGTCTCCAGGTCGAGGGAGTTGCCGATCCGGGCGCTGGCCTCGTTGAGCAGGGCGAGGTTACGGCGGGCGCTGGCGGCCTCGCGGGCGGCGATGTGCCTGCGGGTGACATCGGTGGCCAGTCCGGCGACGCCGATGGGGCGGCCGGATCCGCTGTGCACACGGTAGAGGTTCATCGACCAGTGGCGGCTGCCGGCGCCGGGGGCGGTGCCGACGATCTGGAGATCGGTGACGGACGTTCCGGTCTCCAGTACGCGCTGGATGGTGACGGTGAGCCGGTCGGCCTCGGTGCCGGAGAGATAGTCGTCGACCGTGCGGCCGCGGTGGTCCTCGGCCCGGCCGCCGAAGACGGTGGCGAAGCGCTGGTTGGCGCGGATCACCGAGAGGTCCGTACCGAACAGCACGAAGCCGAAGGGTGATTGGCCGAATATCGCCTGGGACGCGGCAAGGTCCGTCTCGATGTGGCGCAGTGCCCGGACGTCCACGACGATGCAGAGCGCGGCCCGTTCCCCGCTCTCCGTCTCGCTCGGCATCACATAGATCTCGGCGAGCCCCTGCACGGCATCCTCGCCCGGTATGCGGAAGGGGACGAGGCCCGTCCACTCCCGGCCGTCGAGGATCTCGCCGACCCTGCGGCGGCCGTCCGTGCGCAGTTCGGCGGGCATGAATGCCTCGACCGGGTCCATGCCGACCGCCCTGTCCGCGGCAATGCCGAAGAGGCCGGCGGCCCGGCGGCTCCACTGCTCGATCAGGCCATCGGGGCCGATCGAGAAGGAGGCGACCCTGATGTAGTCGTAGATCGAGCCAGGCGGGCTGCTCTGCCACACGATGTCGCCCGCTGTCCCAGGTATTTCGCTCACGCGACCGTCCCCTCCAGCTCACACACCGGACCGGTCATGCCCGCAGTATTCAGTACTCCGGCCCCAACCGACACGGCGTTCACGATCACAGCACGGTCTCAGTCCCTTTCAGCCAGGTTCTGGCCGACCTCTGGTGATCGCTGTCCGTCCCACCCCACTCCTAACCAGGCAGGGCCAGCTCGAACCACACGGTCTTGCCGGTCTTTCCCCGCCGGGTCCCCCAGCGGCGGGCGGAACACGCCACCAGCTGCAGCCCCCTGCCCCCTTCGTCCTCCGGTCCCGCCATACGTTCGGTGGGCGGATCCGGAAGCGGATCGGAGACTTCCACGAGCAGTCCCGGATGGGCGGAGGGGGCGTCCCCGTTGGGATGAGGGCGCACCAGGCGTACGCCGATGGGCCCCGATGTATAGCGCATCGAGTTGGTGACCAACTCGCTGACCAGCAGAACTGTCAAATCCCCGACGGCGGCATCGAGCCCCCAGGCGGTCAACGCCCCATGGACCGCATGCCGTGCGGATCGCACGGCGCCCGGCTCAGCCGGAAAGGTCCACTCGGCGCAGTCGCCTTCACTGTCGATCACGCCGATCACTTCCCAAGACCAGCAGCGGAGAACGCCCTGTTTACAAGGGCTATTCAGCACATACCCGATATTTGGGGTGAACTATCGCCGGGGCCGACACGTGGGGCGTACGGGTGTACGGCCGTGCGCACGAACGGATGCACCCGGGGAGAGGGG
This sequence comes from Streptomyces sp. NPDC001933, assembly GCF_042890955.1. Lineage (NCBI taxonomy): Bacteria > Bacillati > Actinomycetota > Actinomycetes > Kitasatosporales > Streptomycetaceae > Streptomyces > Streptomyces sp. NPDC001933. Next base: position 555,978 of record NZ_JBIASS010000003.1, read on the forward strand.
GCGCACAAGGCGACGGGCGCGCGCTGCCGCCTTGGCGCCTGCCCCCGCCTGCCGACGCCGGGAGCCCGGCCGTACGGGCCAACTCCGCTGCTGCCTCCGCCCTGTTCAGGCCAGCGCGCCCGAGGCCTTGAGGTCGTCGAAGAGTAGCTGGTCGACCGGCGGGACGAGCGGCCGGTCGGCGTAGGAGAACCACTCCATCTCCTCGATCTCGCTGCTGACGGTCAGCGTTCCCTGATACTCGCCGGCGTAACAGCTCATGCGCACGACCACCCCGTCCGGATGACCGTGCGCCTGCGCCTCGTACGTACCCATGTGGGACACGGTCGCGGGCAGGATGGCCACGGCCAGCTCCTCCTCGACCTCGCGCAGCAGGGTCTGCAGGTCGGTCTCCTGACCCTCCCGCTTGCCACCGGGGATGTAGAAGACGTCCTTCCCCCGTGGCCGCGCGCAGAGAATCCTGCCGTTCTCCACCCGCACCCATGCCACCGTGTCGATCAGGACCGACATCACTCCGCCTTCGCTCTCGCGCAACCCCGTCGGACAGGACCCTAGAACCTCCGGATACGGGCGGGTGAACGCGGGCACGGTCATGCGCCGGAGCGCGATCGCCCGCCCCGCCGCACTCCTCGCGCCCTAGGGCCGCGCGCTCTGCTCCGCGCGCTCCACCCAGTAGAGCTGCTTGTGGCCGTGCTCATCGAGCTTGTCGGCGATCTTCTGGGCCTCGCCCTGCGTGGCATATCTGCCGACGCGATAGCGATTGCCGTTGTCGTCCTGCCTTATCACCAGCCACGGGAGCACGGCACCGCTGTCGCTCATCGTGTCCCTCCCGAGCATTGCGCCCCTCCCTCGAACGGCGTGCACGTCAGTAAAGATCCCCAGGAAACCGCGGTACGCATATGCCCGAGCGTACGCCTGACCTTCACTCAACGGATACGTATTTACACAAAGAGGTACCGATCCGGTCAGCAAGAGGGGGCGCACCCGGCCGGATGCGCCCCCTGCGCCGGTGGCCTCCCCCGCCGCCGTCCCGTGCTATCCCGCCTCCGGCGCCGCCGCGCGCACCGTCGGCACCGGCATCAGGACGGGGCCGGCCGACGGCTGCTTGCGGCAGACGTCCCCGCACTCCGCGTCCAGCGAGCAGCACAGCGAGCAGATCGGCCCGGACCGCACGGGGCAGTCGGCGATGTCCGGCAGCTCGTAGGCGGTCTCGCAGACCGCGCAGGTGTGGGTGGCGGTGATGTCCGCGACCTCGGCGCCCGGACCGTTCACCGGGTTGGGCCGCGCCAGGTAGTACTTCCCCTTCGTCGCCCAGGCGATCAACGGGCAGAGCGTCGACGCCAGTCCGGCCGCGATGAAGGTCGAGAAGGCTTCGGCGTAACGGCCGAAGAGCCCGAAGAACGCCAGGATCGAGACGGTCGAGGCGATCACCATCGCGCCGAATCCGGCCGGGTTCACCGCGTACAGATAGGCCCGTTTGAACTCGATGTACCGCGGGCTCAGCCCGATCCGCTTGTTGACGACCAGGTCGGTGGCGACGGCGGCGATCCAGGCGATGCCCACGTTCGAGTAGAAGCCCAGCAGCTTGTTGAGGGCGGCGAACATGTTCATCTCCATCAGCGTGAGCGCGATGGAGAGATTGAGGAAGATGTACCAGACCCGGCCCGGATGCCGATGGGTGATCCGGGAGAAGAAGTTCGACCAGGACAGCGAACCGCTGTAGGCGTTGGTCACATTGATCTTGATCTGCGAGACGATCACGAAGACCGCCGCCGCGGGCAGCGCGAACGAGCCGAGCCAGGGTCGCAGCGCCTCGATCTGCGGTGCGATCGGCTCCAGCGCGTGCGTCCTGCCGACGGCCTCCAGCGCGACGAAGGCGAGCAGCGCGCCGCCGATCTGCTTCGCGGCCCCGATGACGACCCAGCCCGGCCCCGCGGCGAGCACCGCGAGGTTCCAGCGCCGCTTGTTGGCCTCCGTCCGCGCCGGCATGAAGCGCAGGTAGTCGGCCTGCTCACCGATCTGCGCGATGAGCGAGAGCGCGACGCCCGTGCCCAGCCCGAAGCCGATCCAGGAGAACCCGGACCCCGCGCCCTCGGTGCCGCCGAAGGAGCCGAACGCGCCCCAGGCGTCGGGGGCTTCGAAGGCGAGCACGACGAACGGCAGCACCATGCCGATGATCCAGACCGGCTGGGTCCACGCCTGCACCTTGGCGAGCGCCCCCATGCCCCGGAAGACGATCGGGATGACGATGAGTGTGGTCAGCAGGTATCCGGCCTCGACCGGGAGCCCGACGGCCTGGTGCATGGCCTGCGCCATGATCGAGCCTTCGAGGGCGAAGAAGATGAAGGTGAAGGACGCGTAGATCAGCGAGGTGAGCGTCGAGCCGAAGTATCCGAAGCCCGCGCCACGGGTGACCAGGTCCATGTCCAGGCCGTACTTCGCGCAGGCCCGCGCGATCGGTACGCCGGTGAGGAAGATGATCGTCGCGGCGGTGAGGATCGAGGCGAGTCCGCTGGTGAAGCCGTAGGTGAAGACGATCGAGGCGCCGATCGCGAAGTCGGCGAGGTAGGCGATCCCGCCGAGTGCGGTGCCCGCCACCGTGGCCGGCGACCAGCGCCGGAAGGAGTGCGGCGCGTAGCGGAGGGAGTAGTCCTCGCGGCTCTCGTCGGCGGCGAGCTTCGCGTAACTGCGGGCCGGGGCCGGGGCGCCGGGGCCGGCCGGGGTGTCGGCCCCGGCCGGGATGGCCCCGGCCGCTTTCGGTGTGGCTGTGTCCGTCATCGGTGACTTCCCGTCCGTCGTCCGGTGTGCGGGTACGGACCGGACGGTAGGAGCGGTACATGACAACCTCATGCAGTCGGTGATTGCCCGTCGGTTACGGGAACCGCCCGGGCGTTAACGTGTCGTCACCGACGCCGGACGGCGATCTCCGCCCACCGGTCACCTGACCGGAAGGTGGTACGCGACCCGGTAGCGATCGGCGGGCACCACCACGTCCGCCGTCTCGACCGGGCGGCCCGACGCGTAGTACGTCCGCTCGATCACCATCACCACATGTCCGGGCACACCGCCGAGCGCCAAGAGCTCCTCCGCCAGCCCCGGACGCGCTCCGACCTGCTCGGCCACGTTGTCCACGACGACATCGATCGCGGCCATCCGCTCGACCACCCCGCAGCCGCCCAACGGGCCCTCCTCCGGCAGCATCACCGGCGTACGCCCCGTAACGGCGAGCGGCTCCCAGGAGGTGGAGAGCATCATCGGCTCCCCGGCCTCGCGGAAGGTGTACCTCGTCCGCATCACCCGGTCACCCGGCTCGATGCCCAGACGCTCGGCGATCTCGGCGCTCGCCCCCTCCTGTTCGCTGCGGGACTCCCACGTCCCGTGCACCCCCTCCGCCGTCTGCTCCTGGCGGAACGGACTGGCGCCGGCCGCGGACCGGTAGCCGGAGCGGGCGATCCGCCGCGGGACCGGGCGCTCGCGCACATAGGTGCCGGAACCGGAACGCCCCTCCACCAGGCCCTCGGCCATCAGCACCTTTCGCGCCTCCAGCGCGACGGTGTCCGAGACTCCGTACTCCTCGCGGATACGGGCCTGCGAAGGCAGGCGCGTATGCGGCGGCAGCGAACCGTTGACGATCTTCTCTCGCAGATCGCTTGCAACGCGCAGATACGCGGGCTGCTCACCGAAAGTCACAGGCCACTCCCAACAGGTTGACAGTCTGCAACAGCGTGACAACCGTCGGTTGTGAACCGCAAGTACAGGCCAAAGATTCACTCGATGTGATGATTCGCCAGGTCCTTGCGCATATCCGGCCGTCGACCACCAGAGGGTTCTCAGCTCTTCTCACGCCTCCTCCCCTCCCCCGGTTCACCGCAACCGCGTTCCTTCGCGCACGGAAGTGGGGCGGCTGCCGAAGCAGCCGCCCCACATGTCCGACGCGTCAGGACGTCAGAGCCGAATGGCCGTCAGAACTGCAGACCCCAGGAGTTGATCTTCCCGGTGTCCGCCGCCGCGTTGTCGGCGACCCGCAGCTTCCAGGTGCCGTTGGCCACCTCCGACGAGGCGTTCACGGAGTAGGTGGTGATCACGTTGTCCGCGCTGCCACCGGTCCCGAAGCCCTTCAGGTTGTAGACCGAACCGTCGGGCGCGACGAGGTCGATCTTCAGGTCGCCGCTGTAGGTGTGCGTGATGTTCACGGGCACGCTCAGCGTGGCCGGCGCGTTGCCGGTGACACCGGTGACGGTGATCGGCGACTCGACGGTGGAGTTGTCGGCGATGGTGTAGCTCGTCGTGCTCTCGAACTTCTTGCCCGGCGGCGTGGTGGTGCCGCTGCCGACGTTCAGCAGCCGGTTCGGCGAGCCCGTACCCGGGCTGGTCACCACTCCGGTGCTGGCCGCGGCGACCAGTCCGGCGGAGACCTGTGCCGGGCTGTCGCTCGGGTGGTCGGCCAGGTAGAGGGCCGCGGCACCCGCGACGTGCGGCGTCGCCATCGACGTACCGGAGATCGTGTTGGTGGCGGTGTCTCCGGTGTTCCAGGCCGAGGTGATCGACGAGCCGGGGCCGAAGATGTCCAGCACGCTGCCGTAGTTGGAGAAGCTGGAGCGGGCGTCGGTGCTGGTGGTGGAGCCGACCGTGATGGCCTCGGTGACCCGCGCCGGGGACTTCGTGGAGGCATCGGTCGACTCGTTGCCCGCGGCGACGGCGTACGTGACGCCGGACGCGATGGACTTGCGTACGGCGGCGTCGAGCACCGAATCCACCCCGCCGCCCAGGCTCATGTTGGCGACCGCGGGCTTGACGGCGTTCGCCGTCACCCAGTCGATGCCCGCGACGACCTGCTCGGTCGTGCCGGAGCCGCTGTCGTCGAGGACCCGGACGGAGACGATCTTCGCCTTCTTGGCGACGCCGTACGCCGACCCGGCGACGGTGCCCGCCACGTGGGTGCCGTGACCGTAGCCGTCGTCCGCCGTGTTGTCGTCGTCGATGGCGTCGTAGCCGTACGAGGCCCGGCCGCCGAAGTCGGTGTGGGTGATCCGCACACCGGTGTCGATGATGTACGCGGTGACACCCTGGCCCCCGTTGTCGGGGTAGGTGTAACTCTGGTTCAGCGGAAGGGACTTCTGGTCGATCCGGTCGAGACCCCAGGAGGGCGGCGAGGGCTGGGTGCCGGTGACATGGAAGGTCCGGTTCTGCACGACGGACTCGACGGCCGGGTCCGCGGCGAACTTCTTCGCCTGGTTCTCCGAGAGCTCCACCGCGTAGCCGTTGACGGCGGTGCGGTAGGTCCTCTTGATCTCGGCGCCGTACTCCTTGGCGAGCGCCCTGCCCTTCGCGGAACCCGCGTCGGCCGCCGATTCGTCGAGCGTGACGATGTAGCTGCCGCTGATGGTGCCCGGGGCACCCGCGTTCTGGATCCGGCCTTCGGGCGCCGGCTCGGACGCCGAGGCGGGGAACACCGCGGCGCCGGAGAGTACGAGGGCCGCACCGGCCATGACACTCGCCGCGGCGAGTCTTCGGCGCGCGTGGGGGGTGTGACGCGTCACTGACATGTGGGGGGTCCTCCTCGATCGAGGTGCACTGGTGGGGGGTTCGCGTGCTGCCGGACGGGACGAAAGCACTGAAAGGCATGGGCATGACAAATACCTCTTGCTGGTGCCGCGCTGCCCAAGTCCCTGCCGACAGCGAAAGATTGACCGATTCTTGGGAATCGCACAAGGGTGCGCAGGGCTCTGCAATACCTTCGCCATCGCGCTGCCACGCGCCTGACATGCTGACCGGCATGCCCGCATACATCTGCCCGCAGGACGGCACCCGCGCCGACACCACCGCTCTCACCTGGTGCTGCCCGGTCTGCCGTGGCCCCTGGGACCTCGAATTCGAAGCCGCCGGCACGTTCTCGGTCAACTCCCTGACCGGACGGGTCAATTCACTTTGGCGTTACGAAGAGGTGCTGCCGCTCTCCTCACCCACGGCCACGCTCGGCGAGGGCCGCACCCCGCTCGTGCCGGTCACCGGCACGGTCTCGGCCAAGCTCGACTTCCTGATGCCGACGCTCTCCTTCAAGGACCGCGGCGCGGTGATGCTCGCCGAGCTGGCCCGCCGGCTGTCGCCCGAACGCGTCGTCGCGGACAGCAGCGGCAATGCCGGGACGGCGGTCGCCGCGTACTGCGCCCGCGCCGCGCTCCCCTGCACGGTGTACGTCCCCGAGGGCACGTCCCCGAAGAAGACCGAGCAGATCCGGGCCCACGGCGCCCGCCTGGAGATCGTCCCCGGCGACCGCGAGGCCACCGCGGCCGCCGCCCGTACCGCCGCCGACGTCCCCGGCACGTTCTACGCCTCGCACGTCTTCAACCCGTACTTCCTGCACGGCACGAAGACGTACGTGTACGAGCTGTGGGAGGACCTCGGCGGCCGTCTCCCGGACGCCATCGCCGTACCCGTCGGCAACGGCACCCTTCTCCTCGGCGCGGCCCTGGCCACCGCCGAGCTCCACGCCCGGGGGCTGATCGACCGGCGACCGGCGCTGATCGCCGTACAGGCCGAAGCCGTCTCGCCGCTGGCCGCCGCCTTCCGCGCGGGCGCCGACGACCTGCTTCCCGACGGCCTGCCCGGCGCCCCCGCCGCCACCCTCGCCGAGGGCATCGCCATCCCGCGCCCGCCGCGCGCACGGGCCATCCTGGCCGCGGTCAGGGAATCGGGCGGCACCTTCCTCACGGTGACCGAGGATCAGATCCGTACCGCGCAGCTGGACCTGGCGGCGCGCGGCTTCTACGTGGAGACGACGGGCGTCGCCTGCTGGGCCGCGGTCGGTGACTGGACGGACCGGAGCGTCGTCGTCCCGCTGTGCGGCGCGGGCCTCAAGACCGGCCTCGCGGGCTGACGAAGCGGCCCGGCGGGGCGGGACGGCCGGGCGGGCCGGGCAGCCGGGCGGGGCGGGCACGGACCGGCCCGTCGCGGCACCGGCGCCCGCCGCCCCGTCAGCCGTTCACCCCGCGTGCCGCGCACCGCCGCACGGCGAGCGCTTCCCTACCTTCGTACGGTGAGCCTCTCGCGCCTCGTTCTCCTCACGTCCCTCACGGCCCTGGTCGCGGGCGCACTGATCGCGCCTGGGGCCCCCGTCCCGCACGCGGCGTCTCCCGCCACAGCGGCGCCTCCTTCCGCGGCGGCCACCGCCTGCGGCCGGGACACCGATCCCGCCTGGGCGCCGACGTCCACCCGGTTCGGCGAGGCGGACGGCTACGACCCCTACACCGGCAACGGATACCTGGGTCACCGGGTGCCCGCGGCGGGCGCCGGCTACGCGGCGTCGGGCGAGAAGACCGGCTGGCCGCTGTTCACCCCGCGCTACGACGGCGCATTCGTCTCCGGTCTGTTCGGGCGCGACAAGGATCTCGCCGTCGGCCGCGAGGTGGTCGCCGCACTGCCGAGCTGGACCGACCTCGACGTGCGCGTCGGCGACGAGACCTACGGATCCGGCACGCCTCCCGGCCGGATCTCGCACTACCGCCAGACGCTCTTCCTGCGCTGCGGACTGGTGCGTACATCGCTGCGGTGGACCACGGCCGACGGCCGCGCGACCGACCTGACGTACGAGGTGCTCGCCGACCGGTCCGATGTGCACACGGGCGCCGTACGACTGCGCATGAAGCCGCGCTGGAACGGCACCGCGACCGTCACCGGCCGGCTCGACCCGAGGGGCGCGCGCCGGATCGCCCTCGCCGCCGACGGTACGTTCCGCACCCTCGGCACCGGGACCGCCGGCGCGATCGTCCAGATGCTGCGCACCGGCGGACCGGGGGCCGGAGCGCCGGTCGCGGCGCGGAGCACGCACCGGGTGCGCGCGGGGCGTACGTACACCTTCGAGAAGTACGTCGGCGTCGACACCTCGCTCACCTCCGCCGCCCCGCGCACCGCCGCCCGCGAGGCCGCCCGGCGCGCGGCGCGGCGCGGCTGGTCCGGGGTGCTCACCGCGAACGCGGCGGCCTGGCGGCGGGCCTGGGCGGCCGACATCTCCGTACCGGGCAGTCCCGACCTCCAGAAATGGCTGCGGGCGGCACAGTTCGGACTGCTGGCCTCCACCCGGGCCGGGTCCCGCGACAGCGTCGCGCCTACCGGCCTGACCAGTGACAACTACGCCGGCATGGTGTTCTGGGACGCCGAGACCTGGATGTACCCGGGGCTGCTGGCCACCCGCCCCGAGCTGGCCCGCCCGGTCGTCGAGTACCGCTACCGCACCCGCGGCGCGGCCCGCGCCAACGCCCGGAAGCTGGGGTTCCAGGGCCTGTTCTACCCGTGGACGAGCGCGAGCAGGGGCGAGCTGTGGTCCGAGTGCCAGAGCTGGAACCCCCCGCACTGCATCACCCAGAACCATCTGCAGGGCGATGTGTCACTGGCCGTCTGGCAGTACTACCTGGCGACCGGGGACCGCGACTGGCTGGCCGGGCACGGCTGGCCGCTGCTCGCCGGGATCGCCGACTTCTGGGCCTCGCGGGCCACCGCCGACGACGACGGCAGCTACTCGGTGAAGGAGGTCGCGGGCCCCGACGAGTACAGCAACGGCGTCACCGACGGGGTCTTCACCAACGCGGTCGCCGCCACCGCCCTGCGCAACGCCACCCGCGCGGCGCAACTGCTCGGTCGCACCGCACCGGTCCGGTGGAAGCAGGTGGCGGACGGCCTGCGCATCCCGTACGACCCGGCGCGCAAGCTCTTCCTCCAGTACGCGGGGTACAACGGGTCGACGATCAAGCAGGCCGACACGGTGCTGCTGATCCACCCGCTGGAGTGGCCGATGGAGCCGGGCGCCGCCGCCGCCACGCTCGACTACTACGCGGCGCGCACCGACCCGGACGGCCCGGCCATGACCGACTCGGTCCACGCCATCGACGCGGCCACGATCGGGGAGCCCGGCTGTGCGACGTACACCTATCTCCAGCGCGCCGTACGCCCGTTCACGCGCGGTCCGTACGCCCTGTTCAGCGAGGCCCGGGGCGCGAAGGCGGGCGCCCAGGACCCGCTGTCGGGCTCCCCCGCCCAGGACTTCCTCACCGGGAAGGGCGGGTTCCTCCAGGTCTTCACGCACGGTCTGACGGGGTTGCGGCTGCGGGAGGACGGGGTGCGTCTGGATCCGATGCTGCCGCCGCAGCTGGGCAGTGGTGTCACGCTGACGGGCCTGCGCTACCGGGGCCGTACGTACGACCTCGCGATCGGCCCCCGGACGACGATGGTCCGGCTGACCTCCGGCGCCCCCTTCACCGTCGACTCCCCCGCCGGCCCCCGCACACTGAGCGGCACGCTCACTCTCCCCACCCGCCGCCCGGACCTCGCCGCGACCACCGACGCGGCCCGCTGCCGCCCGGTGACGGCGACATCGGAATCCCCCGGCCTGTACGCGGCGGCCGCGGTTGACGGCAGTCCGGCCACCGCCTGGTCCCCGGACGGCGCCGAGGGCGCGCTGACGGTGGACCTGGGACGTGCGGGCGCGGTGACATCGGCCGTACCGGAGTGGGCGGACGTACGACCGTTCTCGTACCGCTTGGAGACGTCGTCCGACGGCACGCACTGGCAGCCGTACCGGGCGGGCGGGGTGGCCCGGTCGGTACGGCTGACGGTGGAGTCCGAGGACCCGCAGAAGCCTGCGGGTGTACGGGAGTTGAGGGTGACCCAGCCATGACCGCGAGGCTGTACGGGGTCAGCCTCGGGCGCGGAGCCTGCTGCCGAAGCCGTAGTAGAGACCGAGCAGCACACCGCCCACCGCCGCGACGATCCCCGTCGCCCGGCCCGAGCCGAGGGCCCCGGTGAGGACGACGGCCGCCGCGTACACGCTGGGCAGCCACCAGTTGAAGCCGGATCTCGCGGCCGGACGGTGTTCCATGTTTCCCCCTGATCGACATCGGCAGGCCGCCCACGGTGCGGCGGAGCGCTGCCGATCATGCCATCCGGCCCCGCCCGGCGGAACGGCCTGCGGGAGGAGGAATGGCCCGCGGGAAACGGACCGGCGGGGTCCGGTGCGGCGTGCGCGTCGGCGGCAACGGCGACCTACTCAGCGGGCGACGTCGTGGCGAGGGCCGCTCAGGCTCGCGGCGAAGCGGATGCCGGAGGGCGGGAGCGGCGACGACCTGCCCTGGAGGCTCGCGGCAAGGGTGCGGATGGCGGGGAGCCGCGCGACCAGCGCCTGGCCGGGGCAGTCGGTGGCGAAGCCGTCGCGGTGACCGGAGATGGCATCGAACTCGGCCGAGGTGCCCTTGGCGTAACGGCTGTTGCCGTTGGTGGAGGTGAGCCGCACCTTGCCTGCGGCGTCGACGCCGCCCAGTCCGAGCTTCCAGGCCGCGAGGGCCACGATCGCGTGCTCCATGGCCGCCGGTACCTGCGTCCCCGGCCCGAAGGTGCCGATGGCCGCGATCCCCGTGGTGCCCTGGTTGAACCCGAGGGTGTGGGAGCCGACGACGGGGCGGTCCGCGCCGCCGGCGCGGCCTTCGTAGATGGTGCCGCACTTGTCGACGAGGAAGTTGTAGCCGAGGTCGCCCCAACTCCGGTCACGGGTCTGGCCCGTGTACAGATTGCGCAGGGTACGGGGGACATCGGCGCAGTCGTAGCCGTTGGGGGTGTCGGTGTGATGGATGAAGACCGCCCTGACCCCTGCCGCGTAGTGCGCATGGCGGTCGCGCCTGGTCTCGTCGGCCCGCCACTGCGCACGCGAGACGATGGCCGGCCGGGGCACCAGGCGGGGCGGCGCCATCGAAGCCGCCCCGAGGGCCGGGAACGGGCGCCCGATGCCGGCGACCGGCCCAGCGGTCGTTCCGGGCCGCCGCACGGACGGGGCCCCTTCCGGCGCCGGGTCGCGGACGGTTCGGGCCTTCGTCACTCCGGCGGGTGCCACGAGGAGGGGAAGCGCCATCGGAACGGTGACCCACAGCGCGATTCGGTACAGACGCATTCGGTACGGACGCACGGGAGAAAACCTTCTTCGTCTTTCGCCGGCATGCCGACGGGAGCGCGTATGCCCACAGCCTCGCGGCGCCCGGTCCGCCGCGCGCGCCGGGTTAGTGCAGTCAGGCGAGCACGGCGACACGCCGCGAAGTGGGCCCCCGGCATGCGGGTTTCATCCATTTTCATACATGATCGGCCGATATCGGGGATGGTCGAGGTGAACGCGCGGAGGCACGGTCGTGGGCACGGACGGACAGTGCGACGGGGACGCGGAACGGCTGCACTGCCTGGTCACCGGGGCGTCCGGGTACATCGGCGGGCGCCTGGTCCCGGAACTGCTGCGAGCGGGCCACCGGGTGCGGTGCCTGGCCCGCACCCCCCGCAAGCTCCGTGACCATCCCTGGGCGGGGGACGCCGAGACGGTGCGGGGCGACGTGACGGACGCGGGCTCGGTGGCCGCGGCCATGCAGGGGATCGACGTGGCGTACTACCTGGTGCACGCCCTCGGCACCGGTTCCGCCTTCGAGGACACCGACCGCCGGGCGGCCCGTGTCTTCGCCGAGCAGGCACACTCGGCCGGCGTACGGCGGATCGTCTATCTGGGCGGACTCACGCCACCGGGCGTACCGACCGGGTCGCTCTCCCCGCATCTGCGCTCCCGGGCCGAGGTCGGCCGGATCTTCCTCGACGCACCGGTGCCCGCCACCGTGCTGCGGGCGGCGGTCGTCATCGGTTCGGGATCGGCGTCCTTCGAGATGCTGCGGTATCTGACCGAGCGGCTGCCGGTCATGGTCACCCCCAGCTGGGTGCACACCCGTACCCAGCCCATCGGGGTACGCGATGTGCTGCGCTATCTCGTCGGCTCGGCCACCATGCCGGACGACGTCGACCGGGCGTTCGACATCGGCGGGCCCGACGTCCTCACGTACCGGGAGATGATGTGCCGTTACGCCGCCGTCGCCGGCCTGCCCCGGCGGCTCATCGTTCCGGTTCCGGTGCTCACGCCGCGGCTGTCCAGCCACTGGGTCGGTCTCGTCACCCCGGTGCCCGCCTCCCTGGCCCGGCCGCTGACGGAGTCACTGCGTCATGAGGTCGTCTGCCAGGAGCACGACATCGCCCGCTACGTCCCCGACCCGCCGGGCCTGCCGCTGCCGTTCGACGAGGCACTGGAGCTGGCGCTGCGCCGGGTGCGTGAGGCCCAGGTCGCCACCCGCTGGTCCTCCGCGGCCCTGCCGGGAGCGCCCAGCGATCCGCTGCCCACGGACCCGGACTGGGCCGGGGGCAGCCTCTACCAGGACGAACGGCAGCTGCCGGTCGACGCGGACCGGAAAGCCCTGTGGCGGGTGATCGAGGGAATCGGCGGCGACAACGGCTGGTACTCCTTTCCGCTCGCCTGGGCGGTCAGGGGGTGGCTGGACCGGTTCGTCGGCGGGGTGGGGCTGCGCCGTGGACGACGCGACGCCGAGCACCTGCGCGTCGGGGACTCGCTGGACTTCTGGCGGGTCGAGGAGATCGAGCCCGGACGGCTGCTGCGGCTGCGCGCGGAGATGCGGCTGCCGGGCCTCGCCTGGCTGGAGATGTACGCCGAGACCGGCTCCGACGGCCGTACCCGCTACCGGCAGCGGGCGCTGTTCCACCCGCACGGCCTGCTGGGCCACGTCTACTGGTGGTCCGTCTCCCCCTTCCACGCCGTGGTCTTCGGCGGCATGGCCCGCAACATCACCCAGGCCGCCGCCAAGGGGCTGAGCGCACACCGGCGTTCACCGCACGCCGACCGCGCCCGGGGGCCCCGCCCCGGGCCATGAGCCCTCACCCGCCCGACGAAGGCAGCGAAGAAGGCGCACCGGGAGCCGCGGCGGCCCGCAGGCGGAGTAGAACCGCCCCGACGACCTTGTCCTCGGGGCAGTAGCCGCACTGCTTGGAGTCCCGTGAGCCCGGCTTCTCCCCCAGGAGGACGAGCATGCCCGGCGGTACGTGCGTACCGGGGCACCGGACGGCCCAGTGCGGTACGGGCTCTCCGGCGACGGCGACGACGCGTTTGACGTACCACGAGTCGGGCGTGGTGTCCGCGGGGCCGTGCCAGCCGTGCTCGGGGTGGGGTGCGACGACGACGGCCACCCGGCCCGTGGCGACGCGGCGGGTGCCGCGCAGCACCAGGAGCCGGTCGCCGGGCATGAGCGTCGGCGACATGCTGTACCCGCGGACGGTCACGGCCAGCAGCCGGCGACGCGCCAGCGACAGGGCCGCGGCGAGGACGAGGAGTGCCCCGAGGACGAGGAGCACCGGGACCGCGGCGCTCATCGGACGGTCTCCTCGTAGCCCTCGGCCTGCGTGGTGAAGAGCTCGGCGTACATGCCGCGGGCGGTCATGAGCTGCTCGTGGGTGCCTTTCTCGCGCACGGTTCCGTCGGCGATGACGACGATGGTGTCCGCGGCGCGGACGGTGTTGAGGCGGTGGGAGACGAGGATGCTCGTCGCGCCCTCGCGCAGTGCGGCGAGCCGGTCGTGGACGTGGCGTTCGGCGACGGCGTCGAGGCCGGTGCTGGGTTCGTCGAGGATCATGAGGTCCCGTTCGGAACGCATCAGGGCCCGTGCGAGCGCGAGGCGTTGCCACTGGCCGCCCGACAACTGGACGCCGGAGTTGGTCTCTTCGGTGTCGTCGGGGAAGAACATCCGGCTGAGCATGGTGTCGTACCCCTGCGGCAGGCCGGCGAGGGCGGTGTGGATGTCCGCGTCGGCGGCGGCGGCGTGGATGCGTCCGTGGTCGTGGAGGGAGCCGAGGTCGCCGAGGCCGATGTTCTCCCCGGCGGTGAGGTCGTACTCCATCGGGTCCTGGAAGACCACACTGACGCGCCTGCGCAGCTGGTCCGCGGGGAGGTCCTTGAGGTCGATGCCGTCCCAGTGGATGCTGCCGCGCTGCGGGTCGTAGAGGCGGCACAGCAGTTTGACGAGGGTGCTCTTGCCGGCCCCGTTGAGTCCGACGACGGCCAGGCTGGTGCCGTGCGCGATGGTCAGGCTGACTCCGCGCAGGATCCAGGGTCCGTCGTCGGTGTAGCGGAACCACACGTCCCGGAGTTCGATGCCGCGGCTCAGTGGCGGTGGGGCGATCGGGGCGGCCGGGGCGGGGAGGTCGTCGCGGACCTGGGTGACATGCAGGTAGTGGCCGAACAGCAGGGCCGTCTGGTGGCTCTGGGCGATGGACCCGACCAGGCCGACGAGGGCCGTCTGCAGCCCGGCGAGGGCGGCGACCAGGAGGGACACGTCACCGGCGGTGAGGGCGTGCGTGGCGGCCTGGTGCACGCCCCAGACGAGTGCGCCGGTGGAGACGAGCGCGCCGAGGGCGGCGAGGGCCGTCTCGTAGGCGGCGAGGCGGCGGTCGAGGTGTTCCTCCTGCTGGTTGATGCTGTCGAGATCGGTACGCAGGCGCTGCGCGAAGTAGTCGCCGAGGCCGTAGAGGCGGATCTCCTTCGCCGCCTGGGTGTCGGTGAGGAGCCCCCGGTAGAAGATCTGGCGGCGGGCGAGGCTGCTGGTGCGCCAGAACATGTCGGCGCGGTGGCGGCTGTTGGCCAGGTGGGCGAAGAGGGCCGGCACGGCCGCGGCGAGGAGTATCGCGGCCAGGGTGGGGCTGATGAGCAGGACGCTTCCCAGGAAGCCCACCAGGGTGAGGGCCCCCTGGGCGCCCTGGAGCACCGCGCCGACGAGCCGTTCGGCGCCCTGGGCGCTCTGGATGGCGAGTTGGACCCGGTCGTGGAAGGCGGGCTGTTCGAGCCTGGACAGCCCGCTGAGCCGGTTGACGGCCGTGAGCAGGTCGCTCTGGGCCCGGGTGGAGGTGGCGCGGCGGATGCGGCCGTCGGCGTAGGAGGAGACGGCCGAGGCGGCGGCGAGCAGGACGGTGAGCAGGCCGATGCCGACCGCGGCCCGGTTGAGGTCCGCGGCGCGGAACCCGTCCGCGGCGAGGCTGTCGACCACGTACTTGAGCAGCCAGGAGGCGGCCACGGGGGCCGTACCCGCGACGACGACGGCGGCGACCCGGACGGCGAGGGCCCCGGGGCAGGACCGCAGCGTGAGGGCGAGTACGGCGGTGAGACCCCGCAGGAACTCGGCCGGGCGGGAGGCGGGCTGCCCGCTCATGCGTCGAGGAGGTCGAGCGCGGTCAGGGACCCCTGGCCGATGCCGGTCTCGGTGACGGTCCCGTCGGCGTCGAGGAGGACGAAGCTCGGGTGGTGGCGTACGCCGAAGGCGCGGGCGACGAGGCCGTTCGGCGGTTCGGTGGCGGTGAGATCGGTGAGCGGTCCGACTGCTTCGAGCAGGGGGCCCGCGTCGGTGGGCCGTCCATTGATGACGGCGACGAGACGCGCACCCGACGGGGTGTTCGCCTCGGCCCACCGTCGGATCCCGGGGAGGCTCTCCCGGGTGGGCCCGCAGTCGGGGCGCAGGAAGCAGATGAGGGCGGGGTGGCCTGCCAGGGCGGATTCGTCGACTTCGCCCTGGGCGGTGTGCAGGGTGAAGGCGGGGGCGCGATCGCCTTCGCTCACGGCGAGGGCCGGAGGGCCCTGGGTCGTGGCGGCCGGGGCGGGGGCGGCCATCGTGGCCCGCCAGCGCTTGGTGACGGCGACGGTGAGCAGGGCGTTGACGAGGGTGACCGCGGCGAGAAGGGCGAGGCCGGTGATGGCGTAGCTCACTGCGTGATCGTCCTTTCGGCGTCGGCCGGGCGGGCGGCGAAGAAGGCGGCGAGGTCGTCGGTGAAGACGGCGAACAAGGTGAGGTGAATGGCGACCGCCCCTGCGAGCACCAGTGCGGGGGCGGTCAACGGGCCGGCCGTGCCCTGGGTGAGGGCGATGGTGCCGCCGAGGAGGGCGAGCACGGTGAGTGTGACGTTGCGGGCGACGTGCCAGGGGCCCATGGGCACCGTGGTCCTGCTGCCGAAGCAGGGGCAGCCGGCGGAGCTGCCGCGCCGCATGGTGGTGACGGCGACGGTGGTGAATCCCGCGCACAGGGCGGCGGCGACGGCCAGGCCCGCGGTGAGCGTCCGGGGCAGGGCGAGGAGCACGGCGGCGAGGAGCTCGGCCGCGGGCACCAGGACGGCGAGGGCCGGCCGGGCGGCGGCCGGCAGGTAGGGGAGGTCGCCCAGTGCCGTGGCGAATCGGCGGCGGTCGCGCAGCTTGGCGAAGCCGGCCACGGCCAGCACGCAGATCAGGGTCAGGCGGCAGACGAGCAGCAGGTCGGACAAGGGTGACTCCGGGGGAATGGGTCCTGGGCCGGCGGACACGGGGCGGGCCGTGCGCGGCCCGCCCCGTGGTGGTTCAGCAGTAGTCCCAGCTACCGCAGCTGACCGTGCAGTTGGGGCCCTTGTAGCAGCAGCGGCGGCACCGCTGGGCGCTGGTGCTCCACTCGGTGTAGCAGTCCGGCGGGCAGGCCGCCTCGGCCTCGGCCTTGGGCAGGATCCGCTCGATCAGGCGGCCGGCACCGGCCTTGAGTGTGCGCATGGTTCTCCTCTTCCTGTGTGGATGGGATGTGCGTGCTCCACGGTGCGGCGGCGGTCCGCGGACCGCCGCCGCACCGGGGTTCAGGAGGCCGCCGGTACCGGTTCGCGGCCGGCGGCCGAGGGAGCGGCGACAACGCCGTCCTGGTAACTGAGGACCGTGGGGAAGGCGGGGACGCGCAGCGCGCGGAAGAGGGGTGAGGCCTCGGGCCCCGGTACCACCTCGTCGGCCGTCCCGGCGAGTTGGGCGGTCAGGCTGCTCCCGCCGGCCTCGTCCCCGATCACCAGGGCCAGGACCCGCCCGCCCGCCGCCCGGACCCGGTCGGCCCGGTCGGCGAAGTCGGGGAGGCTGTCGGTGCAGGACGGGCAGTCGTGGGAGAAGACCCCCAGCAGCAGCTCGCCGGAACGGAATCCGTCCTGGGTCACGGTCCGGCCGCTGAGCGCGGTGGCGGTGAAGTCCGGTAGCCCGTCCCCGGGTTGTGGCCCCTGGGATGCGAAGTCGTGGCGTCGGCGCACGGCTTCGAGCTCCTGCCAGCGGCGCAGGATGACCATGAGCAGGACGAGGTTGAGCAGGGCGACGGCTCCGACGAGCACCAGACCGGCAATGACGTAAGGCAAGTTCGACCCCCTGGCGCGGTTGCACGGGTGAGCAGTGTGATACGTGGGGCCTGTCGGGAGGATGCCAAGACCTTGCCAGGACCATGACGGGCTGAGCATGATTGCCGCCATGCTTGCCACGGGGTCGCATTTTCGAGTGCTGGGCAGAGTTGAATGGACCGTCGACGGATGTCCCAAGGCCATCGGTCGCCGACGTGAGCGTCTGCTGCTGGGCTTACTTCTGCTGGAGATGGGCCGGCCGCTCCCGATGGACCGGCTGATCGACCTCCTGTCGGACGAGGAGGGGCGGCCACGGTCCCGGACCGATCTCTACGTGGACGTCTGCCGACTGCGGGCAAGCCTTCGCCGGGGCGGGTGCGACGGGTCGGTGGGGCTGGTACGGAGCGGCTCGACGTACACCCTCACCGGCGATCCGCAAATGGTGGACCTGCACCGCTTCACCCAGCTGGTCAACCGGGCCCAGCGGAGCACCGAGCCGCAGGAGATCTCACGACTCGCCTCGGCCGCCCTGGCCGAATGGCGGGGCGCGTTACTGGAGGACGTCGCATCCGAGCGGACCCGCCAAGGCATCGGCACCGCTTTCGACGAACTGCTGATCTCGGCACAACTGCTGCGTGTGGCAGCGGAGTTCAAACTGCGCAACTACTGGTCCCTGGCCGCGGAGCTCGCGCGCCTCACCCAGGAGTACCCGGAGCACGAGATGCTCCTGGCCTTCCGCGCGGCCACACTCTACGAATGCGGCCGCCGCGCGGACGCGCTGCGCATACTGTCCTCGGCGCGAGCGGAGATGACCGCCCGGCTGGGCCTGGACCTGAGCCGCGAACTCCAGGATCTGCGCCAGGCGATCCTGCGGGACGGCCCGGTGGACCTCCGCATATTCCGAGGCGGCGCCCTGGACGCCGTGTGACGCGGCGGCGTCGGGCCCGGCGGCCTGGAGAGCCCGGCCAAGGGCTGTCCCGCGCGGTTCAGTCGGCGATGCCGTAACGCGCGTGCAGCCGGCGCAACGGTGCCGGGGGCCACCGGTTGCCACGTCCCGCAAGCCGCATCAGGACGGGAACGAGGACGGCACGGATCAGGGTGGCGTAGACGAGGATCGCGACGACCATGCCGAGGCCGGGCATCTTGAGGTAGACGATGCCGGAGGAGGCGTACGTGGCGAACGAGGCGGCGTCCAGAAGTACGTCTCCGGTCTGCGCGGCGCCCTCGCCGCCGGGGGCCTGCCGAGGGCGAGCCCCCGCAGTTCGCGTGGACGGCGGGCGGAACGGTTCTGCCGAGCGGTCATGAGTGCTCTCGCCGCATGTGGCCGTTGACCGTGTCGACGATCTCCTGAAGCCTGTCCCGGGTGGCCCACGAGAGATGCTTCCTGAGCCCGTCCGCCCCGGGAAAGAGGACGAGGGCGCGCTGCGCTTCGGTGCTGTAGGAGACCGCCCGCCCGGTGCAGTACGGATGCTCATCGGTCACGGCCGAGCGGATGACGTCCGCGAAGGGGCGGTCCCCCTCGTCGGCGAGCATGGCATCGAGGCCGAACAGACAGGGAAAGGTCTGCAGGAATTCCCTTCCGCCCATGGCAAGCTCCTCGTACTCGGGAACCCCTTGCCGATCGGCCATACGCACCAGCTCCGCCAGGATCCTCAGATATTCAGCCGGATCCATTCCATCGGCCGCGCGCACGACCTTCTTCCCGAATTCCGACGGATACGCATCAACCGTTCCCGCCCGTTCGACGAAATCAGCAGCGGCATCCAGCATCCCGGACGAGGAATAGACCGAGCAATTCCAGTCGGCCACCCAGTCACTGCGGACCAAGCGAACGTAGCGCCGAATCTCGTCGTCGAAAGACAGCTCGCCGCCGGACTCCTGGACCGCGACGGCAATATCGAGGATCCTCCGCACCGGGCCGTCGGAGAACAGCGACGCGGGGAAGGACTGCAAGAAACGCTCCTCTCAGGTCTCAGACCGGACGCCGCGCGGGATCAGGGCTCAGAGCGAGAGGCCGGCCGCTCCCATCGCGCGACGAGGTCGGCACCAACCACGAGAAGGGCCCCCTCCGTGAACGCTATCTCGTGCGAGAAGCCGTGCGGATGCGGGAGCAATTCGTCCAGCTGGAGATCGCCCAACCGAGGCACCCCATCGCCGCACTCGACGAATCCACCCCCTCCCCCGAGCCCGGACCCTCCAGCGCCCCCGGCATCATCATCGGTTTTCACCCGGAAATCCCGAACGCCCGAGTACCGGATACGCAGACCGCCCTCGTGCTTCCATTCGTTCGGCCCCAGCGACAACTCGAGCGACACGCGTCCGTGATCGTCGACGAGGTCGACCCGGTCCAACGTCAAATCCTTCACGCAGCGCGAGCTGCCGAAGTCGTAGTGGTCAGGATCCGAGGCGAACTCCGCCGCACCGGCGGGAAGGTCGGGCAGGAGCCCCGGCAGGACTCGGAGGTATTCCTGCGGGTCCAAGTGAAATCCGTACAGATCCTGCAGTGGCCGCACGTGGACGTACTTCATCAGCAGCCGCCGGTGATCCGGGCGCGCTTCCAGCTGTCGCCCTTGATTTTCTCCGTGCCCTTGGGCCCGATGCGGCCTTCGCGCCTCATCTCACCCACCGCCAGCCCCTTCAGGAGGTTGTAGGTTTCGCGCGGCACCTTCACATCCGCACTCTTTCCGTGCTTGGCGAACCATCCGTCGCTGCCGAAGATCCCGATTTCCTTGCCGTTCTTGTAGACATGGATCTCGAAATCCGACGTACCGCCGATCTCGAACCGGTCGAGCCGTCCAGTGTAATTGCTCCCGAAGTTCAGCGGGTCCTTCTTGCCCGCCGCCGTACGGTCGGCGTGCGGCACCACGTCCGTACGCAACTGCTGCACTTCACCACGCGGGGAGGCATCCGGCGCGAGGAGACCGGAGCGGAAGTCACGCGTGGCGGAGCACGGCCCGGCGCCCTTGCGCTCCTTGCCGACCTTCTCCACGAGCCGCTTGACCTCGACCGTGGCCAGCGCTCGCGCCGTGATCAGGGAGTTGGCCCGCAACGGGATCGTGTACTGCACGGGCCGACCGCCGTTGGCGCGCGAACGGGCGCGGGCCTCCGCCTTCTTCTGCCCCTCCACCGAGGCGAAGGTGCCGCCCGCCCCCGGGTTGGAGCAGGTGAGACTGCCGGACACACCGCTGCCGGAGACCGGGAACGTCGCCGCCGGGCTGGTGCAACTCCCGCCGGAGCGCCCGTCGATGGTGAAACTGGAAGTCATGACCGCCGTGACCTGCCCGCCCGTCAGGCGGGACCTGGCGTCCGCGGTGATCTGCCCCGAGAAGTTCCCCGTGGCGGTGCAGCCGCCGGAACTGCAACTCACCGACCCGTCGCCCCGCAGGGACAGCGAAATGCCGCTGTCCCCTGCCTGGCTCAGGGCCTTGGTCTGCTTCTCCAGGGTGTCGTACATCGCGGGGGCCTTTTCGGGGGTGACCGGCTCAAGGTCCAGCGCCATGGTGTCCTTGCCGTCGAACGGCCCGCCCCCCTCAGCCCTTGCCCCGGCCCCGGCCGTGACGACCTGGGCCACGGCCCGCACGGCACTGGCCCGCGCTCCCCCCGACGCCGAATCGGCGGGCGGCTCCAGCCGCAGCAGCCGGTAGGGCTCGTGGGCAGTGATGACCAGGCGCCCGGCAGCAGTTTCGAGCGCCTGGGCGGGGACACCGCCGATGTCGCGCCGCTGGGAGGCGTATCCGTCGCTGCCGGGGTCGGTCTCGAGATCGGCCAGGGCCTGCAGCAGCGACGCGGCGAGTTCCGGCGGCGCCGGCCGGTGCTCGGCCAGTTCGTCGGTGATCCCCTCGTCCCGGCCCGCTCCGGCGTCCCACCTGCTCGGCTTCTTCTCACCGTCCTTCGCCGCTGGGTCCAGCCGCCATCGGACGAACGTCTTCCCTCCGACGCTCAGGAACTCACGGTCGAGCTCCTCGCGGCCGAACCCGGTACTGCCGAAGCGGCTTCCGGCGGAGGTGACGGTGACCTCGCGTTCCATCAGACCGCCCGGCGAGTCGTCCTTGTAGCGCAGTCCCGGGACGGTGACGAGGTCGGCCAGCGCGAGACGGTAGGGCGCGAGCAGCCGGGGGTCGGCCTTCGCCTCTCGCTTGCCGTCGGCCGCCGAACGGCGGGGATCGCTGCCACCGAGAAGGGCGACCCCCGCAACGAGCGCGAGCACGAGAACACCCACAACCGCGGTAAGAATCAACACCGCACGCCTGCCCACCGGACGCCGCGGCCCCTGGCCCCCACCGGGCGGGCCGGGCGGATACGGCGGCAACGGCGGCACCCCGCCGGGGGGACCGAACGCCCCGGGCGGCGGAACGGGCACGCCCTGGCCCGCCCCCCACGGCCCGCTCAGCGGCGGACCGAACACACCCTGACCCTCGCGGCCCTCGTTCTGCTCCGGCGCTGCCATCCGCTCCCCCGACCTCGCTGCCGGCCCCAGCGGTGCAGCCACTGGCGAACACTGCGGGCCCAGCCCTGCCGCCTCGAACGGTCGTATTGTCCAGGAAGCCGACGCGACCGGCGACCCCCTTTCGCGCCATACGGGTGCGGCACCCCCTGCTCCGAACTCGACGTCGGCGAGGTCGAGCCCGTTGCCCGGCTCCGGGCGCCCGGAGCCGGTGACTTCCCGTCAGAGCAGGGCCGTCAGACGCTTGACGCTGCGGCTGCCCTCACGACGTACGCCCAGGGGGATCAGGGCGGCCTGGGTCGGCAGGCGCACGCCACCGGTGAACGCCACCCGAGTGCCCGGGCCTTCTGGCGCCGCCGCCACGCCGAGCAGCAGGAACCGACTCTGCAACCAGCACCAGCCGGGCCGCTGCACACCACGCAGCCGTGCCCGCATCCCGTACCTGCTGTGCGCCAGCGCCTCCACACGCTCGCCCTGCCGACAGACGACGCGCAGCCGCTCCATGTCGGGCACGACCTGCCCGAAGGCACCCTCCAGGTCTCCCAGCAGGGCCCAGACCCGTTCGAAGGGGGCGTCCATGTACGCCTCGGTCACGTGGGCGCCGCGAATACCGCCGGCCAGGACGTGCAGGCGGCGCACGGGGTCGAGGTCAGCGATGGGCCAGGGATCGTTCATGATGTCCACGCCTTCCGGAAGGTGTCGCGGGCCCGGTGCAGCCGCGACTTGACGGTGCCCGTGCGCACGCCGAGCAGGGCGGCGGCGGTGCGCTCGTCCAGGCCCTCGACGTCACGCAGCATCAGCACCGCGCGGTGCTCGGGTGAGAGCCGGTCCAGTACGTCCCTGATGTCGGCGGAGAGTTGGGGGTCGCCGCGGGCCGGGAGCGCGCTGAGGTCTGCCGGCACAGTGCGGGCGGCGCGGTGCGCGGTACGGATCGCCTCCCGCACCGCGATGGCACGGACCCAGCCGTGCAGGGCGGCAGGGTCCTTCAGCGTGCGCAGCGACTTGAAGACCGCCACCAGGGCCTCCTGCGCGGCGTCCGCGCCCTGGCCCAGGGCTATGGGCGCGCAGACGCGACCGACGTACGGGGCGAGCAGGTCCAGAAGTTCGGCCATGGCGAGGGTGTCGCCACGCTGGGCGGCTCGCACGAGCCGGACCGTCCGGTCATCGGATCGTTCATCGGGCACGGGCCGCATCCTTCCACCGCGCCACCCGCAGAGCGGCGACGGCCAGGACGGCACACAGCGGGGTGTAGAGAACGAGGTTGAGCCAGTAGAAGGCAGTGCCGGTCTCCTTGGCGAACAGCCAGAAGACCCCCGCCACAGCGCGCAGCGCGAGCCCCGCGGTCACGGCCAGGGTGCCGACGCGGAACAGCAGAGGGCGGGGCCGGCGAGTGCGGGCGAGAACGAAGGCGGCAGCGGTGAGGAGCAGGGCGACAAGAGGAAGCAGGATCGGTGGTGTGAACGGCACATCCGTACCGAGAACCGCGTAGGACAGACTCCTGTCGTCGGCCGCGGGCCATGTGGCGCCCGTCGTCCAGTACAGGTGGAGCGCAGCGTCCACGGTGAGCACCGAGGCGACGAGCACGGCGGCACGGGTCGGGGCGGGGATGGCAGGCCGGTTCGGCATGGGTCCTCCTACATCGGCAAGGAATTCCGTCGCCCTGTTGAGGACCTGTCCGCGCGAAACGTTCCCTCGGAGTACGCGAATTCTGACCCACGGGTCTCATCCGATCCGCTCCGTGCAGGCAGGCGGCATGTGGAGGACTGGCTTCGTCGAGACGGGACACGTCCCGAACGGCCGACGTCCAGCGGCTTCCGATCGGAAAGACACCGACAACACGAGTTCAACTCACCTGCCATCCGCCACTCACAGCGGCCAGGCGGTCAGCAAATCGCCGGGGCCGTAGGTGGCGTCGAGCCCCGGACAGTCGACTCCACTACGCGAAACCGCCACGACGGGAACAGGTTCGTCGGTGAGGGCAGCCCGGTGCCGATGCAGAGCGGCCAAGTCATGCCGGTCGAAGGGCGACTGCTCCAGCCACTTGATGGAGCCGACGAAGAGCAACTCCTTGGCGATGGGGGCGCGGTCGGCCCCGACGATATCGATCTCGATGTCGTCGGTGCGGATCCAGTAGCCGCCCACCGCGTGGGCCGGGGGGCAGCCGGTCGTCGGGCAGTATCCGCGCCAGGGCCTCACGGACCGAACTAACAACAACGTTAGTTACATAGAGGTTAGTGATTGCCTTCGTGGCCCTCGGCAGACGCGTCGACTGAGCTCTGAGCCGTGGCAACAGTCTGTGCACAGGCAGGCACTCAGGAACGTCGTTTGGGGCAGGCCACGCGTGCGGATCGGGTACTGGCGGGTGACACCGGAGGCGCTGCACAGACAGAACCGGTACCCCGCAAGGAATGATCACGGCCGTAACCTGGATCAGGAACGTTCACTATTCCTCAAGCCCTCCCCACCCATCGGAATGACAGCCACATGAAGAGCATCGATCACCCTTACTTCGGGCACCTTGAGGTTCCACCGGTGGACGGGACGGAAGTCATCTGGGAAGGCACAGCCGCGCTGGGCAGCAGCGAGGTCGAAGTCCGGCTGTGGGCCGACCCCGGCTCCGGGCTGGATGCGGGAGAACTTGATGCGTTCGCGACGCACCTGGACCGTCTGCCGGCCCTGGACACCGCGGCTCGCGCGGAGATCCGTAAGAACCTGCAGCAGGATCGCTACTTCATCGACCACCACGCCGACGAACTCGACGACATCGAAGTGATCAAGCGCCTCTCCCGGGAAGCGAACGGCGAAGCGATCAGCGTCGACGCGTTCACTGCAGCCATGCACCCCGTTCGGATCGGGCTGTGGCACCTGATCGGCGAGAACGAGGCCCGGATCGTCATGGACTACACGATCGACGCTGCGACCAGTGACGAACTCCTCGCCGTCAAGGTGGCCCGCGACGGGGCCGTGGTATCCGTCGACTGGGAAAGCTGACGGCGCCGACCCCCGCCTCGGTGGTGGAAGATCGACGCGTATGGCGACGCCAACACGATCACGACCGCGACCTCACGAACGGCAAGAGGTACAAGAGGTAATAGAAGGCACTGCTCCCGGAGCTCTGTCCCGGAATCAGCCACCCAATCGGCAGCGCGCCGTCTACACCATCGGCAGCGGGGAACTAGTGGTGTGGGTCGTACACGTCGGACACCGCTCCACGGTCTACGACGCGTAGCCGCTTCAGGTTCTGCGGACGACTGCGGGCAGCACAACGGCCTGGCCTGCCTTCTCGCAGGTCAGGCCGTTGTTCACGCCCAATCAGACGTTGAAGCGGAACTCCACCACGTCCCCGTCCTGCATCACGTAGTCCTTGCCCTCCATGCGGGCCTTGCCCTTGGCGCGGGCCTCGGCGACGGAGCCGGTTTCGACCAGGTCCTCGAAGGAGACGATCTCCGCCTTGATGAAGCCCTTCTGGAAGTCGGTGTGGATCACACCGGCTGCCTCGGGGGCCGTGGCGCCCTTCTTGATCGTCCAGGCCCGGGCTTCCTTCGGGCCCGCCGTGAGGTAGGTCTGGAGGCCCAGGGTGTCGAAGCCGACGCGGCCGAGGGTGGCCAGGCCGGGCTCTTCCTGGCCCATGGACTGGAGGAGCTCCAGGGCCTCGTCGTCGTCGAGCTCGATCAGCTCGGACTCGATCTTGGCGTTGAGGAAGATCGCCTCGGCGGGGGCGACCAGGGCGCGCTGTTCGTTCTTGAAGTCCTCGTCGACCAGCTCGTCCTCGTCGACGTTGAAGACGTAGAGGAAGGGCTTGGCGGTAAGGAGGTGCAGCTCGTGGAGGAGCTTGCCCTTCTCGGTGCCGGCGGTGATGCCCGCGGCGAAGAGGGTCTGGCCCGACTCCAGGATCTTCTGGGCCTCCTCGACCGCGGCGAGGACCGCGACCTTCTCCTTCTGGAGGCGGGACTCCTTGGTGAGGCGCGGGACGGCCTTCTCGACGGACTGGAGGTCGGCGAGGATCAGCTCGGTGTTGATCGTCTCGATGTCGTCCTTGGGCGAGACCTTGCCGTCGACGTGGACGACATTCTCGTCCTTGAAGGCGCGGATGACCTGGCAGATCGCGTCGGACTCGCGGATGTTCGCGAGGAACTTGTTGCCCAGGCCCTCGCCCTCCGAGGCGCCGCGGACGATGCCGGCGATGTCGACGAAGTCGACCGTCGCGGGGAGCAGCCGCTGGGAGCCGAAGATCTCCGCCAGCTTGTTCAGCCGGGCGTCCGGGACGCCGACGACGCCGACGTTCGGCTCGATCGTGGCGAACGGGTAGTTGGCCGCCAGCACGTCGTTCTTGGTCAGGGCGTTGAACAGGGTCGACTTGCCGACATTCGGCAGGCCGACGATTCCGATCGTGAGCGACACGTTGGCGACTTCCTGAGGAGTGAGGTGGGTGGAGGGGGACCGCGGACCGGGTGGGCCGATTCTCCAGTTTACGGGCGGGGGCAACCGGGTCCCCACGGGTCCGGTCGGGTGCCGATTCGGTTCCCGTTCGGCCGTGTGGCATCGAACTCATCCCCTAGGTCGCGCAAAGGGCGTGTCCCGTACCTGATTCCTGCCGCCCGGCGACCTACGTTGTCCCGGTGGAGCAGCACAGGACACGTCCCCCGCAGCGCAGGCAGTCTCGCCAGGCCCCGCTGTCCCCGCAGGGCACCATCGAGGAGACCGCGACCGTCTACCGGGTGGTGAGCGCGCCGGAGGGCCGTACGCGTCCGGTGCCGCCCGTCGTTCTCGCGCTGCGCAGGCTGCCGAACCCCCGGCTGACCGGGATCGGGGCCGGGCTCTTCGCCGCTGCCACCATGTTCGTACTGGCCTGTCTCGACCTGCTGGTCCTCGACGGTTCGTCGGTGGTGTTCGGTGTGCTGTTCCTGCCGGTCTGCGCGCTGACCGCGCTGTGGGTGCGGCCCGCGGACCTGGTGACCGCGCCGATCATCGTGCCGATCGCGTTCGCCGTCGGCGTCGTCCCGATCGCCGGTGGCACGGGCGGCTTCGGCGGCCAGACCATGGCGGTCGTCACCGCGCTCGCCGTGCACGCCGGGTGGCTGTACGGCGGAACGCTCATCGCCGGGCTCATCGCGACCGTACGGAAGGTACGGCTGATGCGTCAGCGGCAGCGCCGCATGCTGCTCGCCGCCCAGACGGCCCGGCCCTCCTCGCAGGGACCGCGCCGCCCGCGCCGGTGAGCGGCGAGCAGCGCTCTAGTTGCCCCTGGCCGCCATCGCCGCGCCGACGATGCCCGCGTTGTTCTGGAGCTCCGCGGGCACCATCTCGGCCCGTACGTGCTCGATCAGGGGCAGGAACTTGTCGGCCTTGCGGCTGACCCCGCCGCCGATGATGAAGAGCTCGGGCGAGAACAGCATCTCCACATGGGCCAGGTACTTCTGCACCCGGTGCGCCCAGTGGTGCCAGCTCAGGTCCTCGTCCTCCTTGGCCTTGGTGGAGGCGTGCTTCTCCGCGTCGTGGCCGTTCAGCTCCAGGTGGCCCAGCTCGGTGTTGGGTACGAGCCGGCCGTCGATGAAGAGGGCGCTGCCGATCCCCGTACCGAGCGTCAGGACGATCACGGTTCCCTTGCGGCCCCGGCCTGCGCCGAACGTCATCTCCGCGACACCGGCCGCGTCCGCGTCGTTCAGCACGGTGACGGGGAGGCCGAGCCGGTCGCCGAGCAGTCCGCGGGCGTCCGCGTCGATCCAGCCCTTGTCGACATTGGCCGCGGTACGGGTGACCCCGCCGGTGACCACGCCCGGGAAGGTGACGCCCACCGGGCCCGACCAGTCGAAATGGCCGACGACCTCGGCCACGCACTCGACCACGTCCTTGGGCGTGGCCGGGTGCGGTGTGAGTACTTTGTGGCGCTCCTGCGCCAGGTCTCCGCGGTCCAGGTCCACGGGAGCGCCCTTGATCCCGGATCCGCCGATGTCCACGCCGAAGATCTGCATGCAGTCCACGGTACGGGCAGGCTGCCCGGCCCACTTCCCGAAAGCCGGACGGCGTAAGCCGGGTGTCACTTCTCCGAGAGGGCGGCGGCCTCGGCGCGCAGGTCGCGGCGGAGTTCCTTGGGCAGCGAGAAGGTGATGGACTCCTCGGCCGCCTTCACGATCTCCACGTCCTCGAAACCGCGCTCGGACAGCCAGGCCAGGACGCCGTCGACCAGCACCTCGGGGACCGACGCCCCGGAGGTGACTCCGACCGTGGAGACACCCTCCAGCCAGGCCTCGTCGATCTCCTCGGCGAAGTCGACCAGATGGGCGTCGTTCGCACCGGCGCCGAGGGCGACCTCGACCAGGCGGACCGAGTTGGAGGAGTTCTTCGAGCCGACGACGATCACGAGGTCGGCGTCCGCGCCCATCTGCTTCACCGCGATCTGGCGGTTCTGCGTGGCGTAGCAGATGTCGTCGCTGGGCGGCGAGATCAGGAGCGGGAACTTCTCCTTGAGCGCGCCGACCGTCTCCATCGTCTCGTCGACGGAGAGCGTGGTCTGGGAGAGCCAGACGACCTTCGACGGGTCGCGCACCTCGACACCGGCGACGTCCTCGGGGCCGTCGACCAGCGTGATGTGGTCGGGGGCCTCGCCGGAGGTGCCGATGACCTCCTCGTGGCCCTCGTGGCCGATCAGGAGGATGTCGAAGTCGTCCTGCGCGAAGCGGACGGCTTCCTTGTGGACCTTGGTGACCAGGGGGCAGGTCGCGTCGATCGTGGCGAGCTTCCGCTCGGCCGCCTCCTCGTGCACGGTCGGTGCGACGCCGTGCGCGGAGAACATCACGATCGAGCCCTCGGGGACCTCCGCCGTCTCCTCGACGAAGATCGCGCCCTTCTTCTCCAGGGTCTGTACGACGTACTTGTTGTGAACGATCTCGTGGCGCACGTACACCGGGGAGCCGTACTGCTCCAGAGCCTTCTCCACGGCGATCACGGCACGGTCCACCCCCGCGCAGTAGCCACGGGGAGCGGCGAGCAGGACGCGGCGAGGTGTCGTAGCAGTCATGCGAACCATCGTAAGGCCGAGTCGAACGCGCGGAAGATCAGCCCGGTGGTGAGACTGGCGGGACTGGGAGGACTGGCAGGGCTGGCAGGGCTGGCAGGACCTGACGGGGCTGAACCGTACGCGACTCTGGGAGGGCTCATGCCGGACACCGGCAGCGGCGGGACTACTGGGGTGGCGGGGGCGCATCAGGAAAGCGGGAGGCTGCGGCGGACGCTCGGGTTCCGGGACCTGGTGGTCTACGGGCTCCTGTTCATCGCGCCGATGGCTCCCGTCGGGGTGTTCGGCACGCTGGACGCGAAGTCCGGCGGTGCCGTCGCGCTGGTCTACGTCGCGGCGACGGTGGTGATGGCGTTCACGGCGTTCAGTTACGCCCAGATGGTGCGGGTCGCCCCGCTGGCCGGTTCGGTCTTCGCGTACGCGCGCAAGGGGCTCGGGGAAGGGCCGGGGTTCATCGCCGGGTGGATGGCGATGCTCGACTATCTGCTGATCCCGGCGGTCGCCTATCTCTTCTCCGGGATCGCGCTGAACGCGCTGGTGCCGTCGGTGTCGCGGTGGGTGTGGACGGCGCTCGCCGTCGTCGTCACCACACTGCTCAACCTCTGGGGTGTGCGGGCCGCCGCCCGGGTCGGCTTCGCGGTGCTGGCGATGGAGATCGTGGTGCTGCTGGTGTTCCTGGTGTCGGCGGTGGTGGTGCTCGTACGGGACGGGGCGCAGCGCGGCTGGCTGACTCCGCTCACTGGTGATTCGGGCTTCTCCGCCTCGGCGGTGCTGGGGGCGGTGTCGGTGGCGGTGCTGTCGTATCTGGGCTTCGACGCGATCGCCACGTTCGCGGAGGAGGTGACCGGGGGCTCGGCGAAGGTGGCGCGGGCGCTGCTGTTCTGCCTGGTGCTGGCAGGTGTGCTGTTCGTGGCGCAGGCGTATCTGGCGGCGCTGCTCGAACCGATGACCTCGGCGGAGCTGGCCGCAGATCCGGCCGCGCAGGGGTCGGCCTTCTACGACACGGTGGACTCGGCGGTCGGCGGCTGGCTGCACGATCTGGTGGCCGTCAGCAAGGCGATCGGGGCGGCGTTCGCGGCCCTGGCGGGGCAGGCGGCCGCGGGACGGCTGCTCTTCGCGATGGCCAGGGAGCGGCGGCTGCCCTCGGTGCTCGCCAAGGTCGACCCGGGGTCCGGGGTGCCGCGGGTCGCGATCCTGCTGGCCGCGACGGTGACGCTGATCGCTGCGGTGTGGGCGGCCCGGCGCGCCGACGGGCTGGACCATCTGGTGTCGGTCGTCGACATCGGTGCGCTGACGGCCTTCGTGCTGCTGCACGCGTCGGTGGTCGGCTGGTTCGCCGTACGCCGGATGGCGGGGCCGCCGAGCTGGTGGCGGCATGTGCTGGTGCCGGTGGTGGGCGCGGGGGTGCTGATCGCGGTGATCGTGGAGGCGACCCCGAGCGCTCAGGTGGTGGGGGTGTGCTGGTTCGCGGTGGGGCTGGTGGTGCTGGCGTTGCAGTGGGGGCGCGGGGTACGGCCCGGGGCGGCGGGCTGACGGGTGAAGTGGTGACGGGGCGACGGGGTGACGGGGTGACGGGGTGGCGGGGTGACGGAATGAACCGACGCTCCTGAGCCTGGCGGTCCTGACACTCCCTGGGACCCGGCGGTCCTGTCGTGGGCGCCCGATTGTCGGTGGGGGCCGATACGCTCGCTCGCATGGCTCTCCAGACGTCCGCGGAAGCTCCGCTGCCCGTAGGTGATGTGTCGCGGCTCATCGGCGGCTGGATCGACCGGCTCGGGGCGGTCTGGGTCGAGGGGCAGATCACCCAGCTGTCCCGGCGGCCGGGCGCCGGGGTGGTGTTCCTGACGCTGCGCGACCCGTCGCAGGACATCTCGGTGAGCGTGACGTGCTTCCGGCAGGTCTTCGACCGGATCGCGGATGTGGTGACGGAGGGGGCGCGGGTCGTCGTCCTGGCCAAGCCGGAGTGGTACGCGCCGCGCGGCCAGCTGTCCCTGCGGGCCACGGAGATACGGCCGGTCGGCATCGGTGAGCTGCTGGTCCGCCTGGAACAGCTGAAGAAGTCGCTGGCCTCGGAGGGGCTCTTCGCGCTCGACCGGAAGAAGCCGCTGCCGTTCCTGCCGCAGCTGATCGGCCTGGTCTGCGGACGGGCTTCGGCGGCCGAGCGCGATGTGCTGGAGAACGCCCGGCGGCGGTGGCCCGCGGTCCGCTTCGAGGTGCGCAACGCGGCGGTGCAGGGTGTGCACGCGGTGAATCAGGTGGTCCAGGCGGTGAAGGAGCTGGACGATCTGCCGGACGTGGACGTGATCGTCGTGGCTCGGGGCGGCGGCAGCGTGGAGGACCTGCTGCCGTTCTCGGACGAGCAGCTGATCCGGACGGTGGCCGCGTGCCGTACGCCGGTGGTGTCGGCGATCGGTCATGAGCCGGACTCCCCGCTGCTCGACCTGGTCGCGGACCTGCGCGCCTCCACGCCGACCGACGCGGCGAAGAAGATCGTGCCGGACGTGGGCGAGGAGCTGGACCGGGTGCGGCAGCTGCGTGACCGCGCGCTGCGGACGGTACGGGGGCTGCTGGACCGGGAGGAGCGCGGACTGGCGCACGCCCTGGGCCGGCCGTCGATGGAGCGCCCCCAGCGGATGGTGGACGAGCGCGCGGCGGAGATCGACGCGCTGGTCGGGCGGAGCCGGCGGGTGCTGGGGCATCTGCTGGACCGGGCGGACTCGGAGCTCGCCCACACCCGGGCGCGGGTGGTCGCGCTGTCGCCCGCGGCGACGCTGGAGCGCGGTTACGCGGTGCTGCAGCGGGCCGACGGCCACGTCGTGCGGGATCCGGCGGAGGCGGGGGCGCCGGGCGAGGTGCTCCGGGCGCGGGTTTCGGGGGGCGAGTTCGCGGTGCGGGTGAGCGAGTGAGCTGGTGAACGGGGTCGAGATCACGGACGCGGTCGAGATCGTGGACCGGGCCGAGGTCGTGGACCGGGTCGAAATCATGGACGTACGAGGTCACGGGCCCCTGGCGGGCCGGAACGTAGGGTGGGGCGCATGACGGACGACGCGACTACGGCGGCGGGTGCCACGGGCACGCTCGGCTACGAGCAGGCCCGCGACGAGCTGATCGAGGTGGTGCGCCGCCTGGAGGCCGGCGGTACGACGCTGGAGGAGTCCCTCGCGCTCTGGGAGCGGGGCGAGGAGCTGGCGAAGGTGTGCCGACATTGGCTGGAGGGCGCGCGCGCCCGGCTGGACGCGGCCCTCGCGGGTCCGGCCGACGCCCAGGAGAACGGCGGCGCGGCCACGGCTGACAACGGCTGAGGCCGTCCAGGGCTGCGCGGCGGGGCCGGGCGGGAGCGCTGCGGCTGTCCTGAGGGCTGTCCCGTAATCCCTGGCGGGCGTGCGACGACAGCCACGGGGCCGGTGGAGCGCTGTGGAACGGATCACCTGACCCAGGTTTAGTTGAAAGTTAACCTACTTTCCGGCTACCGTGGTCCTAGTCAGTCGATCCATCTGAACGTCCGGAAGGCAATACGCACGATGTCCCTCGCTCTTGACCCCGCCGCCCAGGATCTCCTCTTCCGTGAGGCCCGCACCGCCAACACCTTCACCGACGAGCCGGTGACCGAGGAGCAGGTCCAGGCGATCTACGACCTGGTCAAGTACGGGCCGACCGCGTTCAACCAGTCGCCGCTGCGCGTCGTCCTGGTCCGCTCCGACGACGCCCGCGCGCGTCTCGTGAAGCACATGGCCGAGGGCAACCAGCCGAAGACCTCGACCGCCCCGCTGGTCGCGATCCTGGCCACCGACAACGAGTTCCACGAGGAGCTCCCCGCCCTGCTGCCGCACTTCCCGCAGGCCAAGGACGCGTTCTTCTCCGAGCGCCCGGTCCGCGAGTCGGCCGCCGCCCTGAACGGCGCGCTGCAGGCCGCGTACTTCATCATCGGCGTCCGCGCCGCCGGCCTGGCCGCGGGCCCGATGACCGGCTACGACGCCGCGGGCATCGAGAAGGAGTTCCTGGACGGCGACCACAGCCTGCTGATGGTCGTCAACATCGGCAAGCCGGGCGAGGACGCCTGGTTCCCGCGTCTGCCGCGCCTTGCCTACGACGAGGTCGTCAAGACCGTCTGAGTCCGGGCCCCGCGCCGGACCGTCACCCCGGTCACCCCGGCGTCTCAGCCGTACGGAGAAAGGCCCTGGAGCACTCGGTGCTCCAGGGCCTTCTTCCGTACGCCGTACGCGCGGCGGCGTCAGGACGTCTTGAGTGCGGCGGCCATCTCCGCCAGCCGCTCCGGCGAGGCGGAGCCCGTCACCACGGTGGTCGAACCCTTGTCGTGGCGCACCAGGGCGTCGTACTTCGAGCCCTCCCAGTGCTGCCAGGTCTCGCCCGCGACCTGCTGCGTACGCCCGGTGTTCCTGGCGTCCCGGCTGACCTCGGTGACGTACTTCTTCGCCGGGGACGTGGACTGCTCCACGGCGACGTACTTGCCCTCCGGGTCGAGGAAGCCCAGGTGCCAGCTGTTGCCCGCCTTGCGGTCGTAGCTGACCGAGGTCGGCTTCCACTTCTCGGTCAGTCCGTCCGGGGCGACCACGGGGTACGGCGCCGCGCGGCGGGCCGTCAGGAGCTCCACCCGGTAGTCGACCGCCTTGACCGGGTTGGCGTTCTCGTCGTGCGGAACGAAGATGTAAACAACCCCT
Source organism: Streptomyces sp. NPDC001933 (assembly GCF_042890955.1). Classification (NCBI taxonomy): domain Bacteria; kingdom Bacillati; phylum Actinomycetota; class Actinomycetes; order Kitasatosporales; family Streptomycetaceae; genus Streptomyces; species Streptomyces sp. NPDC001933. The sequence continues at coordinate 589,117 of NZ_JBIASS010000003.1, forward strand.
GCCGCGGCGGAGACGACCGCCATCGACAGGAACATGTCCCGCACCGTCTGCTTGCCTCGCTTGCTAGCCACGGGTCCATGGTCGCATTAGCCCCGACGGGCCCGACCCGGGGGCAGCTGCTCATAAGTGACCCGGTCTGCTCATTTTGTCGACCTGACGATAGAGTCGCAGCACCCTCTTCCGGTCGTCGCCGTACAGAAAGGTGCGCTCCGATGTCCGAGCATCATCTGCCGTCTCAGCTCGAGGTCTCCCCCGAGGCCCCCGACCGCAACCTCGCCCTGGAGCTGGTCCGGGTCACCGAGGCCGCCGCCATGGCGGCGGGGCGCTGGGTGGGCCGCGGCGACAAGATCGGCGCCGACGGCGCCGCCGTGAAGGCCATGCGGACCCTCGTCTCCACCGTCTCGATGAACGGCGTCGTCGTCATCGGCGAGGGCGAGAAGGACGAGGCCCCCATGCTGTTCAACGGCGAACGCGTCGGCGACGGCACCGGCCCCGAGGTCGATATCGCCGTGGACCCGATCGACGGCACGACCCTGAACGCCAAGGGCATGCCGAACGCGATCGCCGTACTGGCCGCCGCGGACCGCGGCACCATGTTCGACCCGTCGGCCGTCTTCTACATGGACAAGTTGGTCACCGGCCCCGAGGCCGCCGACTTCGTCGACATCAACGCCCCCGTCTCGGTGAACATCCGCCGGGTCGCGAAGGCGAAGAACTCCGCCCCCGAGGACGTCACCGTCGTCGTGCTCGACCGCCCGCGTCACGAAGGCATCGTGAAGGAGATCCGCGAGACCGGCGCGCGGATCAAGTTCATCTCCGACGGCGATGTCGCCGGCTCCATCATGGCCGCCCGCGAGGGGACCGGCGTCGACCTGCTGATGGGCATCGGCGGCACCCCCGAGGGCATCATCTCGGCCTGCGCCATAAAGTGCCTCGGCGGCGTCATCCAGGGCAAGCTCTGGCCCAAGGACGAGGCCGAGCGCCAGCGCGCGCTGGACGCCGGGCACGACCTGGACCGGGTGCTGTCCACCGACGACCTGGTCAGCGGCGACAACGTGTTCTTCGTCGCGACCGGCATCACGGACGGCGAGCTGATGCGCGGCGTGCGGTACCGCGCGGAGACGGCGACCACCGAGTCGATCGTCATGCGGTCCAAGTCCGGCACCATCCGGAAGATCGACTCCACGCACCGGCTCTCGAAGCTGCGCGCCTACAGCGCGATCGACTTCGACCGCGCGAAGTAGACCCGGTCCCGGAGATCTCCGGGAGACAGTGCGAGGTCTCCGGAGACACCACGCGAAGAGGCGCCCCCCATGTGCGGTGGGGGCGCCTCTTCGCGTGGTGCGTGCGGACACGGAACCGTACGGACACGGGCGCGCGGACGCGGGCGCGCGGGCGCGAAACCGCACGGACGCGGACACGGGACCGTACAAACGACCGGACCGGCCGGGTCCGGGCCGGTCAGCCCGCCGCCGCGATCCGGCCCGTCGCGCCGGAGGACACGGCCGAGGCCTTGCGCTCCATCTCGCGACGTCTGCGACGGGCGAGCACCACACGGCGCTCGGCGGCTGTGAGGCCGCCCCACACCCCGTACGGCTCCGGCTGTATGAGCGCGTGTTCCTGGCATTCGATCATCACCGGGCAGCGCGCGCAGACCCGCTTCGCGGACTCCTCGCGCGCGAGTCTGGCAGCAGTCGGCTCCTTCGACGGGGCGAAGAACAGCCCGGCTTCGTCCCGGCGGCACACCGCCTCCGAATGCCAGGGGCCGGCCTGGTCCTCCCGCGCGGGGGCGCGCTGGGGAGGGACGGCGGCGACCTGCAGGGGCTGATGCGGCAGTTGCAGCACGGTCTACTCCTGACGACGGCTTCGCGAGCGAGAGACGATGCAGCATTCCCTACCCGCTGTGCGCACGCCTATGCACTGAGTGGCACTCGGTTCCGGGCTGCGAAATAGCGGCCGGCCAGGAATCTGGCTTGTTTTCGAAGGAGAATCGAGGGAGTTCCCGGCGAGTTCCGGCAAGAGCTATCCGAGGTATTTGCGCAGCCGGTCCTGGAGATCCGCGATGAACTTCCCGCGCTTGGGCTTCGCCTCCACGCTGCCGAACACGGAATAGCCGTTCACGACGACCACCGGTGCTTCGGGGTCCGCGGATTCCAGTGTGGCGACTTCGAAATTGCCGAAGACGCCCGTGCCGCTGCCGCGCAGCGAGATGTTCTCGGGGACCTTGACGTCGACACTCCCGAAGATGGAAGTCGCGTTGATGACCGTGAGTCTCTGACCGAAAAGCGCCTCGGTCAGATCGACCTCCACGCTGCCGAAGAGCGCGAAGGCGTTCGTACGGCTGCCGACCCGCCAGCGGCCCTTGCGGGTCGAACTGCTGAAGATCGCCACCAGATTGTCGGCGGGACCTGTGGGGCTCTCGTGACCGTGGACGCCGGGAGCGGCGGCAGTGCGGGCGGCGCCCGCCGGGGAGGGCAGGTCCCGCACCAGCGGTTCCAGCTCGCCAACGGTCTTGGCGCGGTAGACCGCGTCGACCCGCTCGGCGTGCTCGTCGGCGGTGAGCCGGCCCTCGGCCATGGCTTCCCGCAGGATGTCCGCGATCCGGTCCCGGTCCGCGTCGGAGGCGCGGATACCGGCCGGCTCCACCGGGGCCACTGGCTGCTGGGGCTGCTTTTCGAGGTCCACCGGCCCAGCGTACCCAAACGCGATAGATCGCGACTAGCCCTTGCCCGGCCCCCGCCGTGTCGCACCCCGCCCGGGAACGGCCGTCCCGGAGTGGCCGAACTGAGCCTTACCTCACAGCTTCGGCACTCCTGTGGCGTTCTACCCTGGTGGGTGCGCTGCCCAAGGGAGGTCAGCCGCCGTCTGCCGAGTGAGGAATGGCCGTAATGCCAGAGTTTGCGTACTCCGATCTGCTCCCCCTGGGAGAGGACACCACGCCGTACCGTCTGGTGACCTCCGAGGGCGTCTCCACCTTCGAGGCCGACGGTCGTACGTTCCTCAAGGTCGCTCCGGAGGCGCTGCGCACCCTGGCCGCCGAGGCCATGCACGACATCTCGCACTATCTGCGCCCCGCCCACCTGGCGCAGCTGCGGCGGATCGTGGACGACCCCGAGGCATCGTCCAACGACAAGTTCGTCGCGCTCGACCTGCTGAAGAACGCGAACATCGCGGCGGCGGGCGTGCTGCCGATGTGCCAGGACACCGGCACCGCGATCGTCATGGGCAAGCGCGGGCAGAACGTGCTCACCGAAGGCGGTGACGAGGAGGCGCTGTCGCACGGCATCTTCGACGCCTACACCAAGCTCAACCTGCGCTATTCGCAGATGGCTCCGCTCACCATGTGGGAGGAGAAGAACACCGGCTCGAACCTCCCCGCCCAGATCGAGCTGTACGCCACCGACGGCGGCGCGTACAAGTTCCTCTTCATGGCGAAGGGCGGCGGCTCGGCCAACAAGTCGTTCCTCTTCCAGGAGACGAAGGCCGTGCTGAACGAGGCCTCCATGATGAAGTTCCTGGAGGAGAAGATCCGTTCGCTGGGCACGGCCGCCTGCCCGCCGTACCACCTGGCGATCGTCGTCGGCGGTACGTCGGCCGAGTTCGCGCTCAAGACCGCGAAGTACGCCTCCGCGCACTACCTGGACGAGCTGCCCGCCGAGGGCTCCCCCACCGGCCACGGCTTCCGGGACAAGGAGCTGGAGGAGAAGGTCTTCGAGCTGACGCAGAAGATCGGCATCGGCGCGCAGTTCGGCGGCAAGTACTTCTGCCACGACGTGCGCGTCGTCCGCCTCCCCCGGCACGGCGCCTCGCTGCCCGTGGCGATCGCCGTGTCCTGCTCGGCGGACCGCCAGGCCACCGCGAAGATCACCGCCGAGGGCGTCTTCCTGGAGCAGCTGGAGAAGGACCCGGCCCGCTTCCTCCCGGACACCACCGACGAGCACCTCGACGAGGCGGGTGCCCGCGGCGAAGCCGCTCAGCGACAGAGTGTGAAGATCGACCTCAACCGCCCGATGGACGACGTCCTCGCCGAGCTGACCAAGTACCCGGTCAAGACCCGGCTCTCGCTGACCGGCCCGCTGGTCGTGGCCCGCGACATCGCGCACGCCAAGATCAAGGAGCGGCTGGACGCGGGCGAGGAGATGCCGCAGTACCTGAAGGACCACCCGGTCTACTACGCGGGCCCGGCGAAGACGCCCGAGGGGTACGCATCCGGCTCCTTCGGCCCGACGACGGCCGGCCGCATGGACAGCTATGTCGCGCAGTTCCAGGCGGCGGGCGGCTCGAAGGTGATGCTCGCCAAGGGCAACCGGTCCAAGCAGGTCACCGACGCGTGCGACGCGCACGGCGGTTTCTACCTCGGCTCGATCGGTGGTCCGGCGGCCCGCCTCGCGCAGGACTGCATCAAGAAGGTCGAGGTCGTCGAGTACGAGGAGCTCGGCATGGAAGCGGTCTGGCGGATCGAGGTCGAGGACTTCCCCGCGTTCATCGTCGTCGACGACAAGGGCAACGACTTCTTCACCGAGCCCGCCCCGGCACCGACGTTCACCAGCATTCCGGTGCGGGGCCCCGGTCTCGCCTGACCCGTCGGTACGAAGCATCACGGCCCCGCGGAGCGTTCCGCGGGGCCGTGCTCATGCCTCCAGCAGGCCCGATGTCGCGACCAGATAGCCGAGTTGGGCCCGGCTGTTGCTGCCCAGCTGCTCGGAGACCTTCCGCACGTGCTCCGCGACGCTGCGGCGGCTCATGCCGAGCCGGCGGGCGATCGACTCGTCCGTCTCGCCGCCCACGACCGCCTGCAGGATGGTCCGTTGCAGGTCGGAGGTGACGACGGGCGTGCGCAGCGGCACCCGTTCGGGGCGGACCGGGACCGAGCGGGCCCAGGCCTCGTCGAAGTGCCGGGCGAGGAAGCGGACCAGGGACGGGTGCTGGATGCGCAGGGCGCTGTGCGGTTCGTCGGAGAACGGGATGAACGCGAGGTTCCGGTCGAAGACGATGATCCGGTCGGCGACCTCGGCGAGCGTTCTGACCTCGGCGCCCTCGGTCGTCACCTGCTCGATGTAGGCGAGCGTCGTGCGGTCCGAGCGGACCGTGTGCTGGTAGATGGTCCGCTGCCGGATGCCCCGCCGCAGGTTGCGGATGTCCCTGGGCAGCGACTCCTCCAGCACGTGCACGGGGCGGCCGCCGCCCGGGTGGGCGGTGCGGACCTCCTCGCGGCAGCCCGCGACGCCCGCTTCGAGCGCCCTGCCGATGACGGCCTCGCCGGAGAGCCGGGTGAGCGCGGACGGTTCGAGCCGGTGCGCGTCGGCGTACAGGCCCTCGAAAACGGTCAGCGCGGCGCGGGCCGAGCGCAGGGTGCGGCGCTGCCGGGCGATCGCCGCCTCGATGGGTCCGAGCACGTCGAACGAGGCGGTCTCGGGCGGTACGGGGACGAGCCGTCCCGGCGCGTGGCGGTCCGCCACCATCAGATGCAGGACGCTCAGGCAGCCGGGCACGTCGCCCGCCGGAAGGCTTCCGTCCGTGAGCGCTCGCCGATAGGCCGCGAGGGCCGAGTCGCAGACGCGGTCCGGCGACGATTCGCGGCAATCACACACCCGTGGGCCGGAATGATCGTCCTTCACAAGCATGCAGATTACATTCATGCAATCGCGCGGTCGGGGGTGAACGCGAACGCTCGGTGAGTATGGGCCGGGTGACGCGCGACATCGAACAGGTGGACCGGCCGGACCCCGCACCGGACGGCGAGGGGGGCGGCCCCGCGCGCGGGGAGCGCCGCTACCGGCTCCTCGTCGCCGGGTACTCGCTGTCCTCCTACGGCACCTTCCTGAACATGGTGGCGCTCAATCTGTTCGTCTACGAGACGGCGGGGCGGGCGCTCGCGCTGGGCCTGTTCATGGCCGTACGCCTGGCGTCCGGCTTTGTCGCCGGGCTGATCGCCGGTGGTCTGCTCGACCGGTTCGCCGCCAAGCGCGTCATGCTGTGGACGAATGTGGCGCAGGCGGCGGTGATGCTGCTGCTGGTTCTCGCGCCCGAAGGGATGCGGACGGCCGCCCTGACGGCGGTTTCCGTGGTGGTCGGCGGCTGCGGAACGCTTTTCATGGTGTCGCTGCGCAGTTCCATTCCCGAGATGGTCGGCGAAGACCGGCGGTCCTGGGCGAACTCCCTTTCCATTACCGGGCGTTCGCTGGCGATGGTGGCCGGTTTCGCCTCCGCGGGCGTGGTGGTCTCGCTGGTCGGTTACACCGCCGCTTTCGTGGTGGACATGGCCACCTTCGTGATCTGCGCCCTCACGGTGGCGCTGCTGCCGATCCCGGGCGGGGGCCGGGGAAAGGCCGCCCGGCCGGAATCGGAGGGGGATTCCGGCGGGGACGGGGAGAAGGAGCGGACCGGTGGCCGGGGGAGGCCGGGGAGGTGGCGGCGGCCGGGCGCGTTGCTCGCGTCGGCGGCCGCGCCGGGTCTCGGTCTGATGGTGGTGCTGCGGAGTGTCGACGCCTTCGGCTCGTCCTCCCACAACGCCGCGCTGCCGGTCCACTCCGCCGCGCTCGACGCCGGCCACCCGGCCGTGTTCGTCAGCGCGTTCTGGTGTCTGTGGGCGGTGGGGAACGTCGTCGCGCAGCAGGTGATCCAGCGGTACGTCAGACGCACCGGGCGCACGGTGGGGGCGCCGGGCTTCGGGTACGGCACCTGTCTGATGTCCGGGGCGTTCATCCTGGCGTTCGCCGGGTTCCCATGGGCCGCGACCGTCGTGATCGCGCTGACGGCGGGGGCGGCCGACGGGCTGACGGAGGTCTCGTACACCTCCCATCTGCAGACGCTCCCCGCCGATCTGCGCGCTCACGCCTTCGGGCTCTCCGCGACCCTGGAGAACCTCGGGTTCGGCGTCGGCATGATCCTGGTCGCCGCGGCCCTCGACAGGTTCAGCCCGCTGGCCGTCGTCGGCTGGTCGCACGGGGCGGCCGTCGTCGTCGCCGTGGTGTTCCTGATCAGGGTGTCCGGGGCGCGCGGGCGGGCCGCCGTCCCCGCACCCCGTTCCGGCGCCGACCGCGCCGGTCCGGAACGATGAGGATTCCCGTACGACGTTATTCAGCCATTCTCGGAGGGCTCAGCGAGGGGCCGGGCGCCCGCCGTGGTGTCCCGCACGCTCCCGGTGCCTGCCCCGGCACGCCCCCGCCCGCGCCGGGGACCGCCGCCGCCGCGGACGGTCGGGCACCGCCGCTTTCACGCAGCGGGCCGCACTGCGGACTTGCGCCGTACCGGCCCGCTTTGGTGGGTTGTCGGACGTTCCCGCACCACTCGGCCGGCCCAGCCCCGGGAAACCCGCCCCCGAGGACCGGCGCCCCCGCCGGATCGCCCGGGTGCCCGGGGGCCGGCCACTCCTCGCACACCGCCCGCACCGCGCCGCACCCAACGGCCCGGCACGGGTTCCTCCACCCTCACCGTCGAACTCCGGAAAGGCGGACGCCCGATGACGCCGCTTACCCACCGCAGCCACACCGACGACCTGCTTTCCTTCATCAGTGCCAGCCCTTCCCCGTACCACGCGGTGACCAGTGCTGCCGAGCGCCTGGAGAAGGCGGGCTTCCGTGAACTGCGGGGCACCGACGACTGGACGGGCACGACCGGCGGCAGCTACGTCGCCCGCGCCGGTGCGCTGATCGCCTGGTACGTCCCCGAGGGGGCCCCGGCGCACACCCCCTTCCGGATCGTCGGCGCCCACACCGACTCCCCGAACCTGCGGGTCAAGCCCGCCCCCGACACCTCGTCGGCGGGCTGGCGGCAGATCGGCGTGGAGATCTACGGCGGCGTTCCGCTGAACACCTGGCTCGACCGCGACCTCGGCATCTCCGGGCGGCTCGCGGTGCGCACCCCGGGGGGCGGGGTCGCCTCCCGGCTCGTACGGATCGACGAACCCCTGTTGCGGGTACCCCAGTTGGCCATCCACCTGGACCGTACGGTCAATGAGGCGCTCGCGCTCGACCCGCAGCGCCACGTCGCTCCGGTCTGGGCGCTCGGACCACGGGCGGAGGGTGCGCTGCTGCGCCGGGTCGCGGCGGCCGCCGAGGCGGACCCTGACGAGGTGCTCGGCTGGGACCTGATGCTCCATGACGTCCAGCCGCCCGGATACCTGGGCGCCGACCGGGAGTTCGTGGTGTCGGCGCGGCTGGACAACCTGGTCTCGGTGCACGCGGGCGTCACGGCCCTGGCGGCCGCGGCGACCGCTGCCGACGAGCCGGCGTACATCCCCGTCCTGGCCGCCTTCGACCACGAGGAGGTCGGCAGCGGTTCGGCGACGGGTGCGCAGGGTCCGCTGCTGGAGCGGGTCCTGAGCCGCTCGGTCACCGCCCGCGGCGGCAGCCCGGAGGACTGGTCGCGGGCCCTGTCCGGGGCGTTCTGCGTCTCCGCCGACATGGCCCACGCGGTGCACCCCAACTACGCGGAGCGGCACGACCCGGACCACCGTCCGCTGCCCAACGGCGGCCCCGCGCTCAAGGTCAACGTCAACCAGCGGTACGCCACCGACAGCACCGGCACGGCGGTGTTCGCGGCGGCGTGCGAGCGGGCGGGCGTGCCGTGGCAGCCGTTCGTCTCCAACAACGCGATGCCGTGCGGTACGTCGATCGGCCCGCTCACCGCGGCCCGGCTGGGCGTGGAGACGGTCGACGTGGGGGTGCCGGGGCTGTCCATGCACTCGGCGCGCGAGCTGTGCGGGGTCGAGGACCCCGGCCATCTGGCCGCCGCGCTCGGCGCGTTCATGACGTCCGGCTGATCCGCTCCGGACGTCACGAAGCGGCACGGGACAGCCTGAAGGGGCGGAGCGGCACCGGCCGCCCCGCCCCCTCTTCACGCACTCGTGGAACGGTGACCGCTACACGAACCGCTGCTGCGCGCTGCCGTCGCAGGCCTGGAGCTTCAGCGGGTCCTTCGCCGCCGCCAGCGTCAGGCACAGTCCGGTCGAGGCCGCCGGGCGCAAGGTGCCCGACTGCTTCACGAACTGCTGGTTGGCCGCGCCCGAGCAGTTGTACAGGATGGCCGTGGCGCCCGCCTTGTAGTCGGCGCCCGGGATGTCCAGGCACCGGTCGTGGCTCAGCTCCGTGTGGAGGTTCTTCGTGCTGGAGTCGTACCACCAGCCCTGGTTGCGGCCGCCGTGGCAGTCCCAGCCGCCGATCTTCGTGTTGTTACGGGTCACCGAGCCGGGGGCGTCCACGCAGGTGCCCGTCGCCTCGTTCTTCAGCGGCTTGAAGGCGTCGTCCCACACTCCGGCCTGCAGGACCGGCTTTCCGGTGCTCGCCGGGTCGGCGCAGCTCGCCTGGCGCAGGTTGGAGTTGTAGATCTGGGTCAGGCAGGACGCGAAGGCGCCGTGGCCGCTCGCGTTCGGGTGGTAGGACTGCCGCGTCGAGTTGGAGTCCGGCGGGAAGTGCCCGAGGTCGATGTAGAGACCGCGGGCCCAGGTGGACTCGCTGCACACCTCGTGGCCGTGGAAGAGCCGGGAGTTGTCGAGGTAGACGGCACCTGTGTCGTCGGCGACCTTGCGCATGCCTCGCTCGAAGGCGGGGACGGCCACGTTGCGGCCCCAGGCCGCGTCGGAGTCGTACCCGGCGCAGCCGCCGGGAAGCTTCCCGGGGAAGCTCGGGTTGTCGTAGAAGTCCGGGCCGATGGGGCTCGGGTAGCCCATGACCACGAGCTTGTAGTCGTTGTCGGCGTAGCCGGCCCCGGACATGACGGTCTTCAGGTCGCGCACCGTCTTCTCGACCTTGGGGACGAGTCCGTCGACGCGCGCCTGCCAGCCGCCCTCGTACTTGGGCTGGCAGGTGCCCTGGGAGAACACCCAGCGCTCGACGCAGTCCGTCATGACCGGGCCGAACTGGAGGTCGTCGTTGGCACCCGCCACCAGCAGGATCATCTTGATGCGGGTGTTGCGGGCCTTGATGGCGAGGTTGTCGCTCTGCACCAGCTCGTCGGCGTACTGCTTCGAACCGCCGATCACGATGTTGCCGGTGTACGCGCCGGAGCAGGCGACGTTGTACGTGACGTCCGCCGGGATGCCGGTGCGGTGGATGGCGGAGTCGGGCGAGCGGTGGCACCAGTTGTCGGGGCCGTTGGTGCCGGCCTCGTACGTGCCGACGCCCTCGCCCGAGATCTCGCTGTCGCCGAGCGAGATCAGCCCGGTCTTGCGGTCCGCGAGCGGGCGCTCGGCCGAGTCGCCGTACAGCTTGGTGGCCTCCGCCGCGCGGATGGCCTCCAGCTCGGGCGACAGGGGGGTGGATGCGGTGGTGCTGGAACCGGACCGGTCCGTCGCGCCGGCCGGTCCGGCGGCTACGGTCATGCCGCCGACCGCCGCCGCCATGGCCGCGGCGGCCGCGACCGTACAGCGGAATCTGTGCCTCATGCGCCTCATTGCGCCTCCCCGGGTTGTTGTTACCCCCGGTATTTACTGGTCGGTAGGCGTCTTGGGAATAGAAAGAACAAGACAAGTGCTCAACTTTTTCAGGAGGTTGAACGAGATGGACGAGTCACAGGCAGGCGAGCGGTCCCCCGCGAGCGGTGGAAATTTCCGCATCGAGCACGATTCGATGGGCGAGGTGAGAGTGCCCGCCGAGGCCAAGTGGCGGGCCCAGACGCAGCGCGCGGTGGAGAACTTCCCGGTCTCCGGCCAACGCCTGGAGCGGACCCACATCGAGGCCCTGGCCAGGATCAAGGCGGCCGCGGCCAAGGTGAACGCCGAGCTGAAGGTGCTCGACCCGGACATCGCCGCGGCCATCCAGGAGGCCGCCGCCGAGGTCGCCGAGGGGCGCTGGGACGACCAGTTCCCGGTCGACGTCTTCCAGACCGGGTCGGGCACCTCGTCCAACATGAACACCAATGAGGTGCTGGCCACCCTCGCCACCGAACGGCTGGGCCGCGAGGTCCATCCGAACGACCATGTAAACGCCTCGCAGTCGTCCAACGACGTCTTCCCGTCCTCCATCCACATCGCGGCGACGGCGGCCGTCACCGGCGACCTGATCCCCGCCCTGGACCGGCTGGCGACCTCCCTGGAGCGCAAGGCCGCCGAGTTCGCTGCGGTCGTGAAGTCGGGGCGTACGCATCTGATGGACGCCACCCCCGTCACCCTCGGCCAGGAGTTCGGCGGCTACGCGGCACAGGTCAGGTACGGCATCGAACGGCTGCGCGCCTCGCTCCCCCGCCTCGCCGAACTGCCGCTGGGCGGCACGGCCGTGGGCACCGGCATCAACACGCCGCCCGGCTTCTCCGCCGCCGTCATCGCCGAGGTCGCCTCCGCCACCGGACTGCCGCTCGCGGAGGCCCGGGACCACTTCGAGGCGCAGGGCGCGCGGGACGGGCTCGTGGAAACCTCGGGCCAGCTCCGTACCATCGCCGTCTCGCTCACCAAGATCTCCAACGATCTGCGCTGGATGGCGTCCGGACCGCGCACCGGCCTTGCCGAGATCAACCTCCCCGACCTCCAGCCGGGCTCGTCGATCATGCCCGGAAAGGTGAATCCGGTCATCCCCGAGGCCGTACTGATGGTGGCCGCCCAGGTGACGGGGAACGACACGACGGTCGCCGTGGCGGGTGCGGCGGGCAACTTCGAGCTGAACGTGATGCTCCCGGTCATCGCGAAGAACCTGCTGGAGTCGGTACGGCTGCTGGCCAACGCCTCCCGGCTGCTCGCCGACCGCACGGTCGACGGGATCACGGCCAACGTCGAGCGGGCCAGGGAGTACGCCGAGTCCTCGCCGTCCGTCGTCACCCCGCTGAACAAGTACATCGGCTACGAAGAGGCGGCGAAGGTCGCCAAGAAATCCCTCGCGCAGCGCCGGACCATTCGCGAGGTCGTACTGGAGTCGGGCTACGTCGAGCGGGGCGACCTCACCGTGGAACAGCTCGACGAGGCGCTCGACGTGCTGCGTATGACCCACCCGTGACCTGCGTCGCAGCTGCGGGGTTTCTGGTCCCTCTAAGATCCGTCCATGGCAGGTACCGGAGACATCGAGCACTGGGCGCCGGGTGATCAGATCCTGTGGCGCTACCGCCGCAACGGCGCGCCGGCGGGGTCCGGGGCGCCGGAGCGGGGCCCGGACCCGTTCCACATCTGCCGCCCCGTCACCGTCGTCCAGGACACCGACGAACTGCTCGCGGTGTGGGTGGCGCCGGGCACCGAGTGCGTGAAGCCGGTGCTGGCGAACGGCCGGGACGTGCACGCCGAGCCGCTCGCCACCCGCTACACCGCCCCGCGCACCACCGCCCGCTCCCCCTGGCTGGGGAACGGTGTGCTGAAGCTGGCCCGGCCCGGTGAGCCGTGGTCGGTCTGGCTGTTCTGGGAGCCGGTCTGGCAGTTCCGCAGCTGGTACGTGAATCTGGAGGAACCGCACACCCGCTGGCAGGGCGGCGTCGACTCCGAGGATCACTTTCTCGACATCTCCGTGTACCCGGACCGCAGCTGGGTCTGGCGCGACGAGGACGAGTTCGCCATGGCGCAGCAGGCCGGCCTGATGGCCCCGCAGACCGCGCGACGGGTGCGGGAGGCGGGCCGGGCCGCCGTCGGGCTGATCGAGGAGTGGGGCGCTCCGTTCCGGGACGGCTGGGAGAACTGGCGGCCCGATCCACAATGGCGGGTTCCCGCGCTTCCGGATGACTGGGACCGCACCCCCTCGTATACGCCGTCGTGAGACCCTTGATGCACCCCAGGGGGACAAACGTAGGATCGTCCTCCGGAGTGCCGCTCCGCCCCAACCGGGAGGCGCGGCACCGGACCTGACCGCAAGTCATCGCACGAGCACCGCGTACTGCATGAGCTGTATGAGCCACATCAGTCGTATGAATCGTATGAACCACTACGAGGGGGTGGAGACGTGCTCGCTGTTGCCCGCCCCGTCGCCGGAAACGTTGTCGCCGGCCGGCCCCGCAAGCATCCGGTTTCAGCCCCTCGTTCCGGGGCATCCGGTGACAGCCGTTGTTATCGCCGCTCTTGCCGAGGCACAGTAACGCCCCACGAGGTGATTGCCTCATACAACCGGCCCGGACGGACGGAACCCCACGCGTGACGGAGCACCCCACCTCCCACGAAGGCCGGCAGCCTCTCGCCGCCCGGTCGCAGGAACGCACCCGGCCGCGGCAGCAGGACGCCGCGCCGGCCGCCTCCCCTGCCACCGCCGCGATCCCCGGCCCGGCCGCGGCTCCGGGGCCGGCAGCCGGCCCCGCGGCCGGCCCCGCAGGACTCGATCCACAGGCCGCGGCCCGTCGCGAGGGCGACCGGCTGCGTTTCGTCGGGGCCGCCACCCGGCGGATCGCCCGCGGCATAGACCTGGACGAGATCGTGCTGGGCCTGTGCCGGGCCAGTGTGCCGACGTTCTCCGACGCCATACTGGTCTACCTCCGCGACCCGCTCCCGGTCGGTGACGAGCGGCCGGTCTCCCCCTTCGTGCTGCGGCTGCGCCGGTCCGACCGGCTGCGGCTGAGCGAGGAGGAGACGGACAGCTCGTCGGAGACCGAGCGGCTGCGGCTGCCCGTCATCGATCCGCACGGCGATCTGACGCCCGCGGCCGAGCTGTGCGAGGTCCGCTCCGGCGGCGCGCTGGCCGAGGTGCTGCGCGGGGTGCGGCCGGTCTTCGGGGACTCGGCGGCGGCCCGTGCCGCGCTGCCCGAGCTGCTGGGCGTCGGCCGGACCGTACCCACCGGACACCGCGCGATCCTCGCCCCGCTGCGCGGCCGGCGGCGGGTGATCGGCGCCGCCGTCTTCCTGCGCGGTACGGAGCGGCCGCCCTTCGAGTCCAACGACCTGCTGGTCGCGGCCCAGCTGGCGACGCACACCGCGCTCGGCATCGACAAGGCCGTGCTGTACGGGCGCGAGGCGTACATCGCCGACGAGCTCCAGCGCACCATGCTGCCCGACTCGCTGCCGCAGCCGACCGGCGTCCGGCTCGCCTCCCGCTATCTCCCGGCCGCCGAGACGGCCCGGGTCGGCGGCGACTGGTACGACGCGATCCCGCTGCCCGGCAGCCGGGTCGCCCTGGTCGTCGGCGACGTCATGGGCCACTCCATGACGTCCGCGGCGATCATGGGCCAGCTGCGCACCACCGCGCAGACCCTGGCCCAGCTCGACCTGCCGCCGCAGGAGGTGCTGCACCACCTCGACGAGCAGGCCCAGCGGCTCGGCAGCGACCGCATGGCGACCTGCCTGTACGCGGTGTACGACCCGGTCGCCCACCGGATCACGATCGCCAACGCCGGGCATCCGCCGCCCGTCCTGCTCCATCTGGGCGGCCGTGCGGAGGTGCTGCGGGTGCCTCCGGGCGCCCCGATCGGGGTCGGCGGGGTGGACTTCGAGGCCGTCGAGCTGGACGCGCCCGCGGGGGGCACGCTGCTGCTGTACACCGACGGTCTGGTGGAGTCCCGGCTGCGGGACGTCTGGACCGGGATCGAGCAGCTGCGCGAACGGCTCGCCGCCACCGCCCGGCTGACCGGCCCGGACCACTCGCCGCCGCTGGAGGCGCTCTGCGACGACGTGCTGGACATGCTCGGTCCGGGCGACCGGGACGACGACATCGCGCTGCTCGCCGCCCGGTTCGACGGGATCGCGCCGAGCGATGTCGCGTACTGGCACCTCGAACCGGAGGAGACCGCGCCGGGCCGGGCCCGCAGGCTGGCCCGCCGCGCGCTCAGCCGCTGGGGCCTCGACGATCTGTCCGACTCGGTGGAGCTGCTGATCAGCGAGGTGGTGACCAATGCGGTGCGTTACGCGGAGCGGCCGGTGACGCTGCGGCTGCTCCGTACCGACGTGCTGCGCTGCGAGGTCGGCGACGACTCCCCGCAGCTGCCCCGGCAGCGCCGGGCGCGTGACATGGACGAGGGCGGGCGCGGCCTGTTCCTGGTGAACCGGCTGGCCAGGCGGTGGGGGGCGACACGCCTCTCGACCGGCAAGGTGGTCTGGTTCGAGATGCCGTCCCGGGGCCAGTAGCCGGGCCGGCGAAGGAGCGGCACAAGGGCATGGAACGGGCGCGGGGCAGAGCCCTGTACGCACGGTAGCGAAATGTTGCCGACCTCCTGTCGGCGGGTTTGACTTCAGTCGTGAACGAGACGGCCTGACCGAAACCCCCACCGACGGGAGGACGCTCGTGTCCGAGGAATCGAAGACCAAAAACACCCCGTACACCACGAACAATGCCGGAATCCCGGTGGAGAGCGATGAACACTCGCTCACTGTCGGATCCGACGGACCGATCCTGCTCCAGGACCACTACCTCATCGAGAAGATGGCCCAGTTCAACCGCGAACGGGTCCCCGAACGAGTGGTTCACGCCAAGGGATCCGGCGCGTACGGCACCTTCAAGGTGACCAACGACGTCAGCCAGTTCACCAAGGCCGACCTGTTCCAGCCGGGCAAGCAGACCGCCATGCTCGCCCGCTTCTCCACGGTCGCCGGGGAGCAGGGTTCCCCCGACACCTGGCGGGACCCTCGTGGATTTGCCCTGAAGTTCTACACCGAGCAGGGCAACTACGACATGGTCGGCAACAACACGCCGATCTTCTTCGTACGTGACCCCATGAAGTTCCAGGACTTCATCCGCTCGCAGAAGCGCCGCCCGGACAGCGCGGTGCGCGACCACGACATGCAGTGGGACTTCTGGACCCTGTCCCCCGAGTCCGCGCACATGGTGACGTGGCTGATGGGCGACCGGGGCATCCCGAAGACGTACCGCAATATGAACGGCTACAGCTCGCACACCTACATGTGGGTCAACGCGGGCGGCGAGCGGTTCTGGGTGAAGTACCGCTTCAAGACCGACCAGGGCATCGACTTCTACACGCAGGACGAGGCCGACCGGATGGCCGGTGTGGACGGCGACGTCCACCGCCGCGACCTGTACGAGGCGATCAAGCGCGGTGACCACCCGAGCTGGACGCTGTACATCCAGGTCATGCCGTTCGACGACGCACCCGACTACCGGTTCAACCCGTTCGACCTCACGAAGGTGTGGCCGCACGGCGACTACCCGGAGATCGAAGTCGGCCGGATGACGCTGAACGAGAACCCGGAGGACTTCTTCGTCCACATCGAGCAGGCGTCCTTCGAGCCGTCGAACCTGGTGCCCGGCATCGGTCCGTCGCCCGACAAGATGCTGCTCGGCCGGCTCTTCTCGTACCCGGACACCCACCGGTACCGGATCGGCCCGAACTACGCGCAGCTGCCCCCGAACCGTCCGCGGTTCGGCCGGAACTCGTACGCGAAGGACGGCCCGATGCGGTACGAGCCGAGCCGTACGGGAGCGGTCTACGCGCCGAACTCCTACGGCGGCCCGGCGGCGGACACCGCGCGCTACGGCGACCCGGCGGGCTGGGCGACGGCGGGCGAGATGGTCCACGAGGCGTACAAGCTGCACAGCGAGGACGACGACTGGGGCCAGGCGGGCACGATGGTGCGCAAGGTGCTCGACGACGCGGCCCGCGAACGGCTGGTAGGGAACATTTCCGGCCATCTGCTGGACGGTGTGAGCGCCCCGGTCCTGGAGCGCGCGCTGCAGTACTGGCGCAACGTGGACAAGGACCTCGGCGACCGGATCGCCAAGAAGGTCAACGGCGGCTGATCCACGGGAAGACCCGCGGGAAAGGGGTCAGGGGCGGTGCCGGCCGGCACCGCCCCTGACTCATGTGTTCATCGTCGGCTCAGGCTCGGGCGCTCATCGCGCGGGAGGAGCGTTGTTGACGATGTTGTTCTCGTTGCCGTCGGCCGGTCTGCCGGGGACCCCGCCGCCGCCCGGCGGCTCCGGGGACTGGCTCGGCGGCGGCACGTCCGGCGACTTGGTCGGCGGCGGCACGTCCGGGGACTGGCTCGGCGGCACGTCGGGCGACTGGCTCGGGCTCTGCGAGGGCTCGTCCGGCGACTGCGAGGGGGTCGTGTCGGTGCTCGCCGACTGCGAGGGGGTCGTCGACGGCGAGGACGGGACGGTGGACTGTCCGCGCTCGACGTCCTCCAGGTCGAACTGGGCACTGGAGCCGCCGCCCAGCGCGCCGAGCGTGTAGTCCGCCCAGATCTGCGCCGGGAAGCCACCGCCGTTGGCCCGGCCGGAGTTGGCCGTGCCGGTCAGGCTGACCTGGCCGCCGCCCTCCTTGGGCGATTCGCCGAAGAGCGCGACGACGGTGGTGAGCTCGGGGGTGTAGCCGGCGAACCAGGCCGACTTGTTGTTCTCCGACGTACCCGTCTTGCCCGCCGCCTCGTACGCCGAGGTGTTGGCCGCCCGGCCGGAGCCGCTGTCCACCACGCCGGTCAGCACGGAGGTCACGGTGTCGGCGGACTTGCGGCTGATCACCTGGCTGCCGACGCCCTCGACCGGCTCGACCGTCCGCTCGCGGTGCTCGGCCGACTTCACGATGAACGGGGTGACCTTCTTGCCGTGGTTGTCGAGCGTGGCGTACGCGCCCGCCATGTCCCACGTCGAGGCGTTCATGGTGCCGAGCGTGATGGCGGGGCGCTCGGGGAAGTTCTTGTCCGGTACGCCGAGTGCCAGCGCGGTCTTCTTCACCGCGGGCGGGCCGACGTCGACGACCATCTGCGCGAAGACCGAGTTGATCGACGCGTTCATCGCCTTCTGCACGGTGACGCTGCCGTAGCTCTGGTCGTCCTCGTTCTCCGGGGCGAACGGGGTGTCGCTGCCGACCACGGGCCGCTTGCTGGTGCCGTCGTAGCGGGTGTTGACGCCGATCAGGTCGCCGTCCTGGGTCTTCGACCCGTTCTCCAGCGCGGAGGCGAACACCAGCGGCTTGAAGGTGGAGGCCGGCTGGTAGTCCCGGCGGGTGGCGTTGGAGAAGTAGTGCTGGGTGTAGCCCGCCCCGCCGTACATCGCGACGACGGCACCGGTCTTCGGGTCGACGGAGGTGGCGCCCGCCTGGACGGTCGCGTCGACCTTGTTGCCCTTGCGGTCCAGCTTGGACTCCAGCTGGCGGTCGACGGACTGCTCCAGCTGCTTCTGCCGCTTCTTGTCGATGTTGAGCGTGAAGGTCCAGCCGCCGGCCTCCCGCATCTCCGCGGTGATGCCCTGCTTCTCCAGCTCGTTGTTGGCCGCCTCGACGAGGTAACCGGTCTGGCCCTCCATGCCCTTGGCGGGCTTGGCCTTGCCCGGGGCCGGGAATTCGAGCTTGTCGCGCTCGGCCTTGTCGAGCCAGTGCATCTCGACCATGTTGTCGAGGGTGTAGCCCCAGCGTTCCTTGACCAGCTTCCTGCCGGTGTCGCTGGCGGTCTGCCAGTCGTACTGGCTGGGCGCCTGGAGCACCGAGGCCAGGTAGGCGCCCTGGGAGACGGTGAGGTCCTTGGCGTCGACCCCGTAGTAGGCCTGCGCGGCGGCCTGGATGCCGCTCGCGCCGCGCCCGTAGTACGCGGTGTTGATGTACCCGGCGAGGATGTATTCCTTGCTCTTCTTGCTGTCGACCTTGAGCGAGATCACCAGTTCCTTGAGCTTCCGGCTGATCGTCGGGTCCTGCGTCAGGTAGTAGTTCTTCACGTACTGCTGGGTGATGGTCGAGCCACCCTGCTTGCCCTTGCCGCTGAGGGTGTTGAGGAGCCCGCGCGTGGTGCCCTTCAGGTCGACGCCCTGGTCGTCGTAGAAGGACTTGTTCTCGGCGGCGACGAAGGTGTGCTGCACCTTCAGGGGCACCTCGGCCAGATCCACGATCTGACGGTTGACCCCGTCCGAGCCGGTCCGGGTCAGCAGTGACCCGTCGCTGTACTGGTAGACGTTGCTCTGCCGCTCGGCCAGAGCGTTGGCCTTCGGGATGTCCACGTACATGTAGAGGGCGACGAAGGCGCCCATGATCAGCAGGCAGAACCCGAGGAAGGTGCCCAGCATCTTCTTCCAGGTGAAGAGTCTGCGTATGCCGCCGCTCTTCGCGGCCCGCCGCGCTCCGCGCCGCTGGGCTCGTCGCGCATCCGCTCGACCCATCGCTGTGTTGCTCCCGTTTCTCTGCTCGACCAGATCCGCTCAGCCGAACCAGCTAACACCGTCGGCAAGGACAAAAAGCGAGCGATGCGGTCTTTTACGGACGTGACAATCAGCACCCGTTCTTAAGGGAACCGACTCATGAAGGGTGCCCAAGGTTGCGAGCACAGGTAATGTGTAATCACATTGCTAGCACTGAGCCGGCCTTCGAAACGGGGGATCCCATGACCGATCACGACAATCCGCACACCACGACCGCCCTTGCCACCGACCTCACTCCCGACGCGCCCCAGATGCCCGAACCGCAGGTGAGAGAGGTGACGGCGCACAGCATTCCCGGCGGTCTCGGCCTGCTGCTGACCGTGGTCGGCGTGATCGCCGGTATCGGTCTCGCCATCGTCGGCGGCGTCGTCGGCTCGAACGGCAACAACGGCCTGGGCGTCCCGGTCTGCATCTTCGGGGTGCTGCTCGTCATCGTCTCGTTCTTCTGCATGACGGGTGTGAAGATGGTCGCACCGGGCGAGGCCCGGGTGATCCAGCTCTTCGGCCGGTACGTCGGCACGATCCGCGCCGACGGGCTCCGCTGGATCAACCCGCTCACCAGCAGCCGGAAGATCTCCACCCGGGTCCGTAACCACGAGACCGCGGTCCTGAAGGTCAACGACGCCTACGGCAACCCGATCGAGCTCGCCGCGATCGTCGTATGGAAGGTCGAGGACACCGCGCAGGCGCTCTTCGAGGTCGACGACTTCCTGGAGTTCGTCGCCACCCAGACCGAGGCGGCCGTCCGGCACATCGCGATCGAGTACCCGTACGACGCCCACGAGGAGGAGGCCCTCTCGCTGCGCGGCAACGCGGAGGAGATCACCGAGAAGCTGGCCGTGGAGCTCACCGCCCGGGTGCAGGCCGCCGGCGTACGGATCATCGAGTCACGCTTCAGCCACCTCGCGTACGCCCCCGAGATCGCCTCCGCGATGCTCCAGCGCCAGCAGGCCGGCGCGGTGGTCGCGGCCCGGCAGCAGATCGTCGAGGGTGCGGTAGGCATGGTCGAGATGGCGCTCACCCGGATCGCCGAGCAGGACATCGTCGAGCTCGACTCGGAGCGCAAGGCGTCCATGGTCAGCAATCTGATGGTGGTGCTGTGCGGTGACCGCGCGGCCCAGCCGGTCCTGAACACGGGCACTCTTTACCAGTGACCGAACAGACCCCGCCGGCCCGCAGGACCCCGCCGCAGCGCAAGCAGATGCTGCTGCGGCTGGATCCCGCGGTGCATGACGCGCTGGCCCGCTGGGCCTCGGACGAACTGCGCAGCGCGAACGCCCAGATCGAGTTCCTGCTGCGCAGGGCGCTGGCGGAGGCGGGCCGCCTGCCGGGCACGGCACGGCCGATCCCCCGCCGGGGGCGACCCCCGAAGGATGCTCCGAGCCCGCCCGGCACCTGAGCTCCAGGGTTCCGGAAGCCGGGGTTCCGGGAGCGGGGCCCCGGTATACACCAGGGGTATACACGCCATGTACAGTGCTCGGCATGTCAATCGGTCACACCCTGCTCGGACTCCTGGAGTCCGGCCCCCGCCACGGCTACGACCTCAAGCGGACGTTCGACGAGAAGTTCGGTCAAGACCGCCCCCTGCACTACGGCCAGGTCTACTCGACCATGTCCCGGCTGCTCAAGAACGGCCTCGTCGAGGTCGACGGCGTCGAGAGCGGCGGCGGCCCGGAACGCAAGCGGTACGCCATCACCGAAGCCGGGATCACCGATGTCAGCTCCTGGCTCGCGCAGCCGGAGAAGCCCGAGCCGTACCTCCAGTCGACGCTCTACACCAAGGTCGTCCTGGCCCTGCTCACCGGCCGCAGCGCCGAGGCCCTGCTGGACACCCAGCGCACCGAGCACCTGCGCCTGATGCGCATACTCACCGACCGCAAGCGCAAGGGCGACCTCGCCGATCAGCTGATCTGCGACCACGCCCTCTTCCACCTCGAAGCCGATCTGCGCTGGCTGGAACTGACCGCCGCCCGGCTCGACCGGCTCGCCGCGGAGGTGGCCGGGTGATCCCCGCCGGCTCCCTGCTCAGCGCCGACGGCCTGCACAAGGCGTACGGCCACACGCCCGCGCTCGACGGCGCATCGTTCTCCATCCACCCCGGCGAGGTCGTCGCCGTGATGGGCCCCTCCGGCTCCGGCAAGTCGACCCTGCTGCACTGCCTCGCCGGCATCGTCGCCCCCGACCGGGGCACGATCACCTACGCGGGCCGCGAGCTCTCCGCGATGTCGGACGCCCAACGCAGCGCCCTGCGCCGCACCGAGTTCGGCTTCGTCTTCCAGTTCGGCCAGCTCGTCCCGGAGCTGACCTGCGTGGAGAACGTCGCCCTGCCGATCCGGCTCAACGGCGCCAGGCGCAAGGACGCCGAGCGCACCGCCCGCCACTGGCTGGAGCGCCTGGAGGTCGAGGGCGTCGGCGCCAAGCGTCCCGGCGAGATCTCCGGCGGACAGGGACAGCGCGTCGCCGTGGCCCGCGCGCTGGCCGCATCGCCCAAGGTGATTTTCGCGGACGAGCCGACCGGCGCCCTGGACTCCCTCAACGGCGAACGGGTCATGGAGCTGCTCACCGAGGCGGCCCGGTCGGCCAACGTCGCCGTGGTCCTGGTGACCCACGAGGCCCGGGTCGCCGCGTACTCCGACCGCGACGTCACCGTGCGCGACGGCCGGACCCGCGACCTGGAGCACGCCGTATGACGCTGCTCGACCGGAAGGACGCACCGGCCGCGGCACCGCCGGCGCCCACCCCGCCCACCGGCGTCGCCGCCTGGTTCCGCGACCTCGGCCTCGGCATCCGCTTCGCCTCCGGCGGCGGGCGCGAGGGCTGGACCCGCACGCTGCTGACCGCCGTGGGCGTCGGCCTCGGGGTGGCACTGCTGCTGACCGCCGCCTCCGCACCGCATCTGCTCCAGGAGCGTTCCGCGCGCAGCGAGGCCCGCGCCGAGAGCACCGTTCCCGGCGGGCCCGACGCGCAGGCCGAAAAGACCGACGCCTCGGTGCTGCGGATCAACTCGGAGACCGAGTACCGCAGCCGCACCGTCGAGGGCTGGCTGATGCGCGCGGACGGTACGCACCCGGTCGTCCCGCCGGGCGTCGCACGCTTCCCCGGCGCCGACGAGATGGTGGTCTCCCCCGCGCTGAAGGAACTGCTGGGCTCCTCGGAGGGCAGCCTCCTCAAGGAGCGGCTGCCCTACCGGATCACCGGCACGATCGCCGACTCCGGCCTGGTCTCGCCGGGCGACCTGGTCTACTACGCGGGCAGCGACACCCTGACCCCCGCCGACGGCGGCCACCGGATCGCCGGTTACGGCGATCCTGGGCAGGGCGAGGAGATGCCGCCCGTCCTCGTCGTGCTGATCATCATGATCTGCGTGGTGCTGCTGGTGCCGGTCGCGATCTTCATCGCGACGGCGGTGCGGTTCGGCGGCGACCGCCGCGACCGCAGGCTCGCCGCGCTGCGGCTGGTCGGTACGGACATCCGGATGACCCGTCGGATCGCGGCCGGCGAGGCCCTGTTCGGGGCGCTCCTCGGCGTGCTGACCGGGGCGGTGCTCTTCCTGGTGGGGCGCCGGTTCGTCGGTCACATCGATGTGTGGAACGTCAGCGTCTTCCCGTCCGACCTGGTGCCCGACCCCGCGCTGACGGCGCTGGTCGTCGTCTCCGTCCCGGTGGCGGCGGTGCTGGTCACGCTGGTCGCGATGCGCTCGGTGGTGATCGAACCGCTCGGCGTCGTACGGGGCGGCGGCAACCGCGGACGCCGGCTCTGGTGGCGGCTGCCGATGCCGGTCGCGGGCCTGGCGGTGCTCGGGCTGACCGGCAAGGTCGACGAGTTCACCCCGGTCGACCCGTACCCGATCGCGGGCGGTGCCGTGCTGGTCCTGGTCGGGCTCGCGCTGCTGCTGCCCTGGCTGGTCGAGGCGTGCGTGAACCGGCTGCACGGCGGCCCGGTGCCCTGGCAGCTCGCCACCCGCAGGCTCCAGCTGAGCAGCGGGGCCGCCTCCCGCGCGGTCAGCGGCATCACGGTCGCGGTCGCGGGAGCGGTGGCGCTGCAGATGCTGTTCGCCGCGGTGGGCGACGAGTTCAGCAGGGTGACCGGGCAGGACCCGTCGCGGGCCCAGTTCTACACGTACTCCGAGAAGGTCGAACCCGGGGCGGCCACCCGGACCATCGAGGAGTTCAAGGCCACCAAGGGCGTGGACGCCGTCATCGGGAAGGTCGAGACGTACGCCACCCGGCCCGGCAAGTACACGAAGTCCGACGTCCAGCCGACCACCAGTCTCATCGTCGGCGACTGCGCGACCCTGCGCGAACTCGCCCGGATCGGCTCCTGCACGGACGGCGACACCTTCGTGGCCCACCCCAGGAACGACAAGGAGATGTCCGACTGGGTCGATGTGACGGCCCGCAAGGGCAAGGAGGTCCTGATCGGCTCGGGCTACGGCCAGAAGCCGATGCGGTGGACCCTGCCCGCCGGCTCCCGGACGGTCCAGGCCCGCCACGATCCGATGGGCGAGGACTCCTGGGGCATCATGGCCACCATCGGCGCACTCGACCCGAGCAAGCTGCCGGGCGCGACGACCCAGACGCAGATCCGGGTCGACGAGAGCGTCGAGGACGCCGCGGAGTACGTACGGAACACGGCGGCCCGGATCGACCCCGCGATGCGGGTCGCGTCCCTCACGTCGAAGACCCGTGACGAGAAGTACGCCAGTGTGCAGCGCGGCCTCCAGGTCGGCGCGACCGCGACGCTGCTGCTGATCGCCGCCGCGATGCTGGTCTCCCAGCTGGAGCAGCTGCGCGAACGCAAGCGCCTGCTGTCGGTCCTGGTCGCCTTCGGCACCCGGCGCTCCACCCTCGCCTGGTCGGTGCTCTGGCAGACCGCCGTACCCGTGGTCATCGGGCTGACGGTCGCCGTGGCGGGCGGACTCGGCCTGGGCGCGGCGCTGATCACCATGCTCGACAAGAAGATCACCGACTGGTGGCTGTTCGTTCCGATGACCGGCGCGGGTGCGGCACTGATCCTGCTGGTCACGCTGGTGTCCCTGCCCTCGCTGTGGCGCATGATGCGGCCGGAGGGCCTGCGCACGGAGTGACGGCGCGGTGGTGAACGACGAGGGGGTGCGGTCCTGCTGGACCGCACCCCCTTCAGTCGTTTCAGTCGTTTCAGTCGTTTCAGTCGTTTCAGTCGTTTCAGTCGCTTCGGTCGTTCCGCGGGCCGCCCGCCACCCGTACCGGCAGCACCCGCATCGCCTCCCGCAGCGCCGCCGCGAACTCCTCGAACTCCTCGTGCCGCGCCGCCCCGGTCCGCATCCCCAGCGCCACCCGCCTCGACGGTGCCGGATCCGCGAAGTACCCGGTGATCAGCGCCTCGTTGCGGCCGGTCTCGACCGTCACCGCGGTCCGCGGCAGCAGCGTCACCCCGAGCCCGCCGGCCACCAGCTGGACCAGCGTGGAGAGCCCGGCCGCGGTCGTGGTGACCGGCGCCCCCTCCGTGCGGCCCGCCTCCCGGCAGATGTCCAGGGCCTGGTCGCGCAGGCAGTGCCCCTCGTCGAGCAGCAGCAGCGGCAGCTCGCGCAGCGCCTCGCGCGGAATGTCGGCGCGCCCGCCCAGCCAGTGGTCCTGCTCCATCACCAGGACGAAGTCCTCGTCGAAGAGCGGGAGTTCGGTGACGCCCGGCACCCCTAGCGGAACGGCGAGCAGCAGCAGATCGAGCCTTCCCGCGGCCAGCCCCTCCAGCAGCGAGGAGGTCTGCTCCTCGTGCACCTGGAGGTCGAGCTCCGGGTAGTGCTCATGGACCAGCCGCAGCACCGTCGGCAGCAGGTACGGGGCGACGGTCGGGATCACTCCGAGCCTGAGCACGCCGGTGAACGGCGCCCGGACCGCCTCGGCCTCCTCCATCAGCTCGCCGACGGCCTCCAGCACCGCGCGGGCCCGCACCGCGAGCCGCTCCCCGGCCGGCGAGAGCAGGACCTTGCGCGTCGTACGCTCGATGAGCTGGACACCCAGTGCCTCCTCCAGCGCCGACACGGCCCCGGACAGCGCGGGCTGACTCATCCCGATTGCTGCCGCCGCGTCCCTGAAGTGCAGATATTCCGCGACGGCCACGAAGGCGCGCAGCTGCGACAGGCTGGGTTGTTTGGGCCTACTGCCCTGATTTCCCTGAGCCACTGATAGGCACCTCCGATCATCACGGCCGAGTGTAGCTATTTCCGCGATCAATGCACTCTGTGCCAAGGTGGACCACGTCCAACCCTCAGGAAGTCCCCCAAAAGGGAATTCCAACGCTACAAGGAGAGCGCGTGCTCACTGTCGGTGACAAGTTCCCCGAGTTCGACCTGACTGCTTGTGTCTCGCTGGAGAGCGGCAAGGAGTTCGAGCAGATCAACCACAAGACCTACGAGGGCAAGTGGAAGATCGTCTTCGCGTGGCCGAAGGACTTCACCTTCGTGTGCCCCACCGAGATCGCCGCGTTCGGCAAGCTGAACGACGAGTTCGCCGACCGTGACGCCCAGATCCTCGGCTTCTCCGGTGACTCCGAGTTCGTGCACCACGCCTGGCGCAAGGACCACCCGGACCTGACCGACCTGCCGTTCCCGATGATGGCCGACTCGAAGCACGAGCTCATGCGTGACCTCGGCATCGAGGGCGAGGACGGCTTCGCCCAGCGCGCCGTCTTCATCGTCGACCAGAACAACGAGATCCAGTTCACGATGGTGACCGCCGGTTCCGTGGGCCGTAACCCCAAGGAGGTCCTGCGGGTCCTGGACGCCCTGCAGACCGACGAGCTGTGCCCGTGCAACTGGACCAAGGGCGAGAACACCCTCGACCCGGTCGCCCTCCTCTCGGGCGAGTGAGCTGACAGCGACATGGCACTCGACGAACTGAAGGCCGCCGTTCCGGACTTCGCCAAGGACCTGAAGCTGAACCTCGGCTCGGTCATCGGCAACAGCGAACTCCCGCAGCAGCAGCTGTGGGGCACCGTCCTCGCCTGCGCGATCGCCTCGCGCTCGCCGAAGGTGCTGCGCGAGCTGGAGCCGGAGGCGAAGGCCAACCTCTCCGCGGAGGCGTACACCGCCGCGAAGTCGGCCGCCGCCATCATGGCGATGAACAACGTCTTCTACCGGACCCGGCACCTGCTGTCGGACCCCGAGTACGGGACGCTCCGTGCGGGTCTGCGGATGAACGTCATCGGCAAGCCCGGCGTGGAGAAGATCGACTTCGAGCTGTGGTCGCTCGCCGTCTCCGCGATCAACGGCTGCGGCCAGTGCCTGGACTCCCACGAGCAGGTGCTGCGCAAGGCCGGCGTGGACCGTGAGACCATTCAGGAAGCCGTCAAGATCGCCTCGGTGATCCAGGCGGTCGGCGTGACCCTCGATGCCGAGGCCGTGCTCGCCGAGTAGGACCAGCAGTACCCCCTGTACGAGAAGGGCCCCGTGGACGACCGACCGTCCCGGGGCCCTTCTCTCTTGTACTCGTGCGTCCCGCGTCCGCGGCTGGCCCTACTTGCCGGGCTTGTTCTTCGTACCGTCGCCGTCCTCGTCGTCGGCGTGGCCGGTACCCTCGGGCCGCGAGCCCGGCGCGGGGGTCGGAGCGACGTCGACCGCGGTCGCCCCGCGCGGGGACGGCGCGTATCTCAGCGCCTGTTCCTGCCCGTACGTCCGCAGATAGCCGACCACCGTGTTGGTGACCGCGACCAGCGGCACCGCGACGACCGCACCGCCGATGCCCGCGATCATGCCGCCCGCGGCGACCGAGAGGACGACGGCGAGCGGATGCACCCGCACCGCGCGTCCCAGGATGAACGGCTGGAGCACATGGCCCTCGATCTGCTGCACGGCGAGGACCACCGCCAGCACCATCAGGGCGGTGAACACGCCCTGAGTGACCAGCGCGACGACCACCGCCAGCGCCCCGGAGACCACGGCACCGACCAGCGGGATGAAGGCGAAGAGGAAGATGAAGACGGCCAGCGGCACCGCCATCGGCACATCGAGGAAGAAGATCCCGAGCCCGATGAAGATCGCGTCGATCAGCGCCACTATGACGGTGCCCCGCACATAGGCGGTCAGCGTCCGCCAGGCGCGCGGACCGGCGCCCGCGACCCCCGGCCGGGCCTGGGCCGGCACCAGCTTCAGCACCCAGTGCCAGATGCGCCTTCCGTCGTACAGCAGGAAGAGCGTCGAGAACATCGCCAGCAGTATCCCGGTGAGGACCTCCACCATCACGGTGACGCCCTCCAGTCCGGCGGAGGTGATCTGCTCGGTGTTGGTGCCGATGGTGTCGCTGAGGTTCTTCGCGATGTCGTTGATCTGCTGCTCGGTGACGTGGAAGGGGCTGTCGAGCAGCCAGCGCTTCAACTCCTCGATACCGTCCCGCACCTTGTCGGAGAGGGTGTCGATGTTGTCCATGACCTGCCAGACCACGAACCAGCCGACCAGGCCCATGACGACGAAGCCCAGGATCGCCGTGACGGCGGTGGCCAGACCGCGCGGCAGCCCGTGGCGGCGCAGCCGGGCGACGGTCGGCTGGAGCATCGCAGTGACGAGCAGTGCGGCGACGAACGCCAGAACCACCAGCTGCACGGCGCTGATGACCTTCATCAGCACCCAGAGGGTGCCCGCCAGGACGAGCAGCCGCCAGCCCGCCTCGGCCGCGACGCGCATCCCCCAGGGGATCGCCGCGACCGGATCGGGCCGGGCGGCGACGGAAGGGGCGTACGAGGGCGGTGGCGGGACGCGGTCGTCCGTGTCCCGTGCCGCTTCGGCCGGAACGTCCGCGGCGGGCACGGCGGAGGCGGTCACGTCCCCGGCGGGCCCCGGCTGCTCGGCCCGCCCGGACCCCTGGCCCACGGCCTCGTCCCGGCGCTGCTCCAGCCGGTCGCCCAGCTCGGTCAGTTCGGCGCCCAGTCGGCCGAGCCAGCCCGGAAGTTTCGACATGATCGTTCCTCTTCCCCCGTTTACTCTCCCCACCGCTCCCCCACTGGACGGTTCGGACCGACCGTACACGCGCGAAGCCCCCCACCGTAGGACGGTGAGGGGCTTCGCACGAGAGGTACGCGAACCTCGGAAGGTTCAGGGTCCTAGTACCAGTGGTTGGCCTGCCAGAACGACCAGGCACCGCACGGGCTGCCGTAGCGGCTGTCCATGTAGTTGAGGCCCCACTTGATCTGGGTGGCCGGGTTGGTCTGCCAGTCGGCACCGGCGGACGCCATCTTGGAGCCGGGCAGCGCCTGGACGAGGCCGTAGGCACCGGAAGACGGGTTGCTCGCCCGGTAGTTCCAGGTCGACTCGTGGTTCACGATGTTGCTGAAGCACTGGAACTGGTCGCCAGGAACCATCTGACGGGCCATCGCCTGGACCTCGGCGACGGTGTACGAGCTCTGCGTGGCGAAGGCGGAGGCGCTGCGGACCGAGGAGCGGCTGGCGCGCTCGGCGCGGTCCTTCTTCTCCTGGCGCTCCTTCTCCAGCCTGTCCTCGGCCGCCGCCTTCTTCGACTTGGCGTCCTTGGCGGCCTGGATGCGGGCCGCTTCCTCCACGGACTTCTTCGCGGCCGCATCGGCCGCGGAGGCCTGGGCATCGGCCTGCTGCGTCAGCGAGGCGGTCTGCACCTGGGCCTGCTGGCCCGCGGGGATGTCTGCGAGCAGCGTGGTGTCGGCTGCGGTCGCCTCGAAGTTGTTGTCGTCGACAGCAGGGGTGCTGCCCGATGCAACGCCTACGACGGCGCCAACGGTGGTCACGGCAGTGGCAGATGCCACGGCGAACCCCCGGACCGAGATCCGGCTCACACGGTGTCCTTCCAGCATCGCCCGCTTAGGTGACCTCGCGGACGCAATCGTGCCCCTGGCGCTGGCCTCCCTACTGCTTGGGTCACGGGAGGCACGGGCCCGGTGGGCGACTCCCCGGAGGAAGCGCCGCGTGGTGCTCGCGGGCGGCATACGGACGGCGTTTGTTGAGTTGTGTGGTGCGTGGCACCTCTGGAGGTGCGGGTGTGCCGTATGCGGGGCCTGACGGAAGCAAGACTCTGCCGGAACGGCGCACCGGGAAGCAATTCTCCGTTGCGTGTGAAAGCTCACACCTCGTTTGGAGCAAGTGATTTACGGAAATGGTGCCGCAGCACGGTGCCGCCCGGCTAAGCTGCTTCGCCCGCCGGGCGGCACCAACTGTCGCATCCCGTATCAGATCTGGCCTTCCTCCAGCATTTCGGTCACCAGCGCGGCGATCTGCGAGCGCTCGGAGCGGCTGAGGGTGACGTGCGCGAAGAGCGGATGGCCCTTCAGCTTCTCGACCACGGCGACGACTCCGTCGTACCGGCCGACCCTGAGGTTGTCCCGCTGGGCCACGTCATGAGTGAGCACCACCCGGGAATTCGCCCCGATCCGGGACAGCACGGTCAGCAGTACGTTCCGTTCGAGCGACTGCGCCTCGTCGACGATCACGAAGGCGTCGTGGAGCGAACGGCCCCGGATGTGGGTGAGCGGCAGGATCTCCAGCATCCCGCGCCCCAGCACCTCTTCTATGACCTCGCGCCCGGCCACCGCCGAGAGCGTGTCGAAGACGGCCTGCGCCCAGGGGCTCATCTTCTCGGCCTCGGTGCCGGGGAGATAGCCCAGTTCCTGCCCGCCGACCGCGTACAGCGGGCGGAAGACCATCACCTTCTGGTGCTGCCTGCGCTCCAGGACGGCTTCGAGACCGGCGCAGAGCGCCAGCGCCGACTTTCCGGTGCCGGCCCGGCCGCCCAGCGACACGATGCCGACGTCCTGGTCGAGGAGCAGATCGAGGGCGATGCGCTGTTCGGCGCTGCGGCCGTGGATGCCGAAGGCCTCCCGGTCGCCGCGGACCAGGCGCACATTGCCCTCGGCGGTGACCCGGCCGAGCGCCTTGCCGCGCTCGGACTGGAGGACCAGTCCGGTGTGCACGGGAAGTTCGGCGACCTCGGGGACGTACAGCGTCTCCTCCCCGTAGAGCAGGTCGACCTGCTCGCCGGAGAGCGGGACCTCCGACATGCCGGTCCAGCCGGAGTCGGTGATGGCGAGTTCGGCGCGGTACTCCTCGGCGAGGAGGCCGACCGAGGACGCCTTGATGCGCAGGGGCAGGTCCTTGGAGACGACGGTGACGTCGTACCCCTCGGCCTGGAGGTTGCGCGCGACCGCGAGGATCCGTGAGTCGTTGTCCCCCAACCGGTAGCCGGCTGGCAGTACGCCGGGGTCGGAATGGTTGAGTTCGACGCGCAGCGTCCCGCCCAGATCCCCGAGCGGGATCGGGGCGTCCAGCCGTCCGTAGCGGACCCGGAAGTCGTCCAGCAGGCGCAGGGCCTGCCGGGCGAAGTAGCCGAGTTCCGGATGGTGCCGTTTGGCCTCCAGTTCCGTGACCACGACGATCGGGAGCACCACTTCGTGCTCGTCGAACCGGGCCATGGCGTTGGGATCGGCCAGCAGGACGCTGGTGTCGAGAACATAGGTGCGCCTGTCGGGCATGCGGCGCTTTGTGCTGGTCACCACGGAAGGACGTACCCCCTCGGACGAGGTTGGGGTGCGACGGCGTCGCGGAGCATCCCAATGGGAGAGGACGGACCGGGTTCGGGCCCCGAAGCACGGGCCGGAAACCGGCCATCCGCGTCGGCCGCGTTGGTCGTACGGTCCTTCGTGTGCAAAGGGCCTCCCGGGCGAGCGGACTACATGCCGCTCACTTGGACACGACGTCCGCCTGGTTTCTGACCGGACGTCGACCTGTCAGGGGTATTCCCTCGAACACGCGAAGCCATGCCGCCCGGGGCAGGCGGGTGAGCTGGGATTTGTGCCCCGGGGCACGTGGGTCCGGGCGCACCGCCCGCGCGGCTGCGTCCTCGGACGCCGGACGGGCCGGGAGCGGTCGCCGGGACGGGCCGGGAATGATCGCCGGACCCGTCGGGAACCTTCGGGAGTCAGCCGCCGAAGCGGCGGCCGCGGGCCGCGTAGTCGCGCAGTGCGCGGAGGAAGTCGACCTTGCGGAAGGCCGGCCAGAAGACCTCGCAGAAGTAGTACTCGGAGTGCGCGGTCTGCCAGAGCATGAAGCCGGACAGCCGCTGCTCGCCGCTGGTGCGGATCACGAGGTCCGGGTCGGGCTGGCCCCGGGTGTAGAGGTGCTCGGAGATCATGTCGGTGGAGACGATCTCCGCGAGGTCCTCGAACGAGGTCCCCTTGGCGGAGTGGTCCAGCAGCAGCGAGCGGACCGCGTCGGCGATCTCCTGGCGCCCGCCGTAGCCGACGGCGACATTGACCAGTATTCCGTCGACACCGACCGTGGCCTGCTCGGCCTCCTTGAGCACCGTCTGGGTGTGGGCGGGCAGCAGGTCGAGCGTGCCGACGTGGTGGACCCGCCAGCGGCCGTCGGCCGCGAGGTCACGCACGGTGTTCTCGATGATTCCGAGGAGCGGCTTCAGCTCGGAATCGGGCCGGTCGAAGTTGTCCGTGGAGAGCAGCCAGAGCGTGACGACTTCCACATCCGTCTCGCTGCACCAGCCGAGAAGTTCCTTGATCTTGTCAGCGCCGGCCTGGTGCCCCTGCGCGGCCGTGCCGCCGGACGCCTTCGCCCAGCGCCGGTTGCCGTCGAGGATGACACCGATGTGCTTGGGCACCTGGGTGTGGTCGAGGCGGGCCTCCACCCGGCGCGCGTAGAGCCCGTACACCAGGTCGCGCAAGTTCACTGAGTCCACCTCTCGGTTCCGTGCGGGCCCGCCCGCCCCCTCTGCCCGGGGTCCGGGGTCGTCCCCCTGGGGATCGCCGCACAGGTCCACAGAGTCCGTCGCCCCGCCGTGCCGTGGCAGTCCCCGAAGCCGCCACATTACTGCGCAGGCGGCGTACCGGCCCAACCCGGCCTGTCACAAGTCCGTGATAAGGAGAGAAACGTGACTGATTCTCCTCTCCACTACCAAGCCGCCGCTTCGCGATACGACTCCATGGAGTACCGCCGCACCGGCCGCAGCGGTCTCAAGCTTCCCGCCGTCTCCCTCGGCCTCTGGCACAACTTCGGCGACGACCGCACGCTGGACTCCCAGCGGGCGATCCTGCGCCGCGCCTTCGATCTCGGTGTGACCCACTTCGACCTGGCCAACAACTACGGACCGCCGCCCGGCTCCGCCGAGCTCAACTTCGGCAAGCTGTTCCAGCAGGACTTCGCCCCGTACCGGGACGAGCTGATCATCTCCACCAAGGCCGGTTACGAGATGCACCCCGGCCCCTACGGCGAATGGGGCTCCCGCAAGTACCTGCTGTCGTCGCTCGACGCCTCGCTGAAGCGGATGGGGCTGGACTACGTCGACATCTTCTACTCCCACCGCTTCGACCCGGAGACCCCGCTGGAGGAGACGATGGGGGCCCTGGCCTCCGCCGTCCAGCAGGGCAAGGCGCTGTACGTGGGGGTGTCCTCCTACAACGCGGAGCAGACCACCGAGGCCGCCGGGCTGCTCAAGGAGATGGGCGTACCGGCGCTTATCCACCAGCCGTCCTACTCGATGATCAACCGCTGGATCGAGGACGACGACCTGCTCGACACCCTGGAGACGGCCGGCATGGGCTGCATCTCCTTCGTGCCGCTCGCGCAGGGTCTGCTCACCGGGAAGTACCTGGCGGGCATCCCGGCGGGCTCCCGCGCCACCCAGGGCAAGTCCCTGGACCCCGGTCTGCTCTCGGACGAGGTGGTGCGCCGGCTGAACGGGCTGAACGACATCGCCCGGCGGCGCGGTCAGTCGCTCGCCCAGCTGGCGCTGTGCTGGGTGCTGCGCGACAGCCGGATGACGTCCGCGCTGATCGGCGCGTCGAGCGTGAAGCAGCTGGAGGAGAACGTCGCGGCGCTCGCCGGGCAGCCGCTGACCGCCGAGGAGTTGAAGGAGATCGACGCCTTCGCCGTGGACACCGAGGGCACCAACATCTGGGCCGGACGGGGCTGACGAGGCTCACGGGGCGGGCGGTACCGCGGGGCGGTACGAGCCCGGCGCCGCGTGGCCCGACAAAAAAACGGGCCGGTCCGTGGGGGGGGATACGGACCGGCCCGAGGGGGGGTTTCCACCATAACCCTTCGTAAGTGATGGTGGGCGCCACGCCACTCCACAATCACTCTCCGGATTCACCGGACTCCGTTGCGCGCATCACCGGGTTGACGTCTCAGTGCCCGCCGACCGGCTTCACACAGCCGGTTCCTTCGAGGTATCTGCCGTGCGCCTCGGCCGTGACCAGGCCATTGACCATGCCGTCCAGCGCGCCCTCGACGCAGATGGTGCCGAGGTCGAGCAGGAAGGTGGTGCGGTGCGGGCCGAAGGTGCCGGTGGTGATGGCTCCGGAGCTGTAGCCCAGACCGGTGAGGGCCGCCCTGATCCGGGGCTCGGTGGTCTTGCGGCCCTCCGCGATCCCGGCCAGGCCGGCCTTGACCTTCTCCACCTCGGCATCGCCCCGGGTCCGGTCGGCCTGGGACAGCTCGGCGGTGGACTGGAAGGCGTGGTTCTCCCGGTATTTCGAGGCGTCGCTGCCGTCGACGGGACCGTCGCTGCCGTCGAGCGGGGCCGCGCGGGGCGGGGTCCCCTCGGCCGCACCGGCCCCGGCCCGCTCGGTGCCGCAGCCGGCGAGGGCGGGGAGGAGGGCGAGCGCCGCCGCTGCGGCGAGTATCCGGGCCGTACGTCTCGCAGAGGTCATGGGCCGAGTATGGGACAGGACCTGACCTGATGGGCCGATAGTTTCACCGTCATGACGAGCCGAACCGCAAACGTGACCTGGGCCGCCGCGAATGCCCGCCGGATGGCACGCCAGGGGCTCGCGTCCCCCGGCCGCCTAGCCCCCGCCGAAGTGGTCGCCACGCTGCCTGCCGCGCATGCCCAGGTGCTCTCGGCCGCCGAGCTCTCCGTCGGGATGCGGACCACGGACGTGACCCGTACCGATGTGCGCGCCGCGCTGTGGAAGGACCGCACGCTGGTCAAGACGTTCGGGCCGCGGGGCACCGTCCATCTGCTGCCGATGGACGAACTCCCGCTGTGGACCGGAGCGTTGTCCGCGCTGCCGACCGGGCGCAATCCGTTCGCCAAGGATGCCCGGATGACCCCGGAGCAGGTCGGGACGGTGCTCGCCGCGATCGAGGGCGCGCTGACCGGGGCCGAGCTGACCGTCGACGAGCTGTCCGACGCGGTGGTGGAGCGGGCCGGGGCGTGGGCGGGGGATCCCGTGATGCCCGCGTTCCAGGGCATGTGGCCGCGCTGGCGGCAGGTGATGCATCTGGCGGGCCACCGCGGGGTGCTGTGCTTCGCGCCGGATCGCGGCCGCAAGGTCACCTACACCCGCCCCGGCGTCGTACCGCTCGACGGGCCCGGGGCGCTCGCCGGTCTCGTACGCCGCTATCTGCACGCGTACGGGCCCGCGACGCCCGCGCACTTCGCGAAGTGGCTCTCGGCGCCTTCCGGTTGGGCCGGGGAGCTGTTCGCGGGGACGGCCGCGCGCGGGGAGATCGAGCAGGTGACGTACGAGGGCGGCCCGGCCTGGGTGGTGGCGGGCGACACCGGCTTCTCGGCGGAGCCGGTCCGCGGGGTGCGGCTGCTCCCCTACTTCGACGCCTTCCTCATCGCGTCCCAGCCGCGCGAGCAGCTCTTCCCGGGCGCGGCGTACACGCGTGCGCTGGCGGGCGGCCAGGCGGGGAACTTCCCGGTGCTGCTGGTCGACGGCACGGCCGCCGGGGTGTGGCACCAGCGGCGTTCGGGCCGCCGGATCGCGGTGACCGTGGAACCGCTGGCGCCCCTGACGGCCGGGCAGCTGCGGGAGCTGGAGGCGGAGGTGGCGCGGGTGGGCGCGGTACTGGAGGGGAACGCGGAGCTGACGGTGGGCAAGGTGACGGTGGGGGCGCACGCGTAGGACGGGCGTGCGGGGGCGCTCAGGGGCGGCGGGAGCGCAACGCGTAGGGCGGGTGCACGGGGGACGCTCAGGGGCGGCGGGAGCGCAACGCGTGCGGCGGATGCGGGGCGTGCTCAGGTGGCGGCCGGTGCGCCCCGGTGGCCACGGGTGAAGCGGATCGCCACGGTGTCGCCGCCGATGACCACGAAGCTTCCGCCCTCGCAGCGGATGACGACCTCGCGCACCTGCCCGTTCTCGTCCCCGCGTTCCTCGGTGCGGGTGACCGTCCAGCCGCCGTCGGGCGGCTCCGGCAGGTTCGACATGGTGGCGAACTCCCACTGCCCCGACGGCACGCACCAGTCGGGCAGCCGCGGCCAGGCGCCGGGACCGACGCGCAGCGTCCAGTCGGACGCACAGGTCAGTAGCACCGACTGGCCGTCGGCCAGCAGGAATTCGACGGCCTCCGGCTCCCCCAGCCGTCCTTCCGGCCGGTAGAACACCCCGGCCACCGCGATGATCCGCTCGCCCCTGAGCCAGTCGGCCCGCCCCTGCCGCGGGACCCGCGGCGCTTCTCCTTCGTTCCCCACCCTCATGTGCCAGATCCTTCCCCGGGAGTTCACCGCCCAGGGTCGCATCATCCGGCCGCGCGTGGCGGGTACTGCCCGGGTCGGGGCCGGTCCGGTTTGCGGGCCTCGATCAGGAATCGGGTGGTATGGGCCACGAACGGCCCCTCGTTCTCGATCAGTCGGTGCAGTTCGGCCAGGCGCGGCCGGTACTCCTCGACGGTGAAGCCCGGCACCATCCAGATCACCTTGCGCAGGAAGTAGACGACGGCGCCGACGTCGAGGAATTCGGTGCGCAGTCGCTCCGCCCGCAGATCGACGACCTCCAGCCCGGCCGCCTCGGCGGCCGCGCGCGCCTGCTCCGGATCGCGGGCGCCGCGCACCTCGGGCGGCTGCGGGCCGAGGAAGTACTCGACGAGCTCGAAGACGCTGGCCGGGCCGACCTGTTGGGAGAAGTACGTGCCGCCGGGGGCGAGCACCCGCGCAATCTCCGCCCACCAGGTGGTCACCGGGTGCCGGCTGACCACCAGGTCGAAGGCGTTGTCGCCGAACGGGAGCGGCGGCTCGTCCGCGTCGGCGACCACGGCCGCGCCGAGCGGGTGCAGGAGCGCGGTGGCGCGGGCGATGTTCGGCGGCCAGGACTCGGTGGCGACGGTGAGCGGCGGCAGCTTCGGTACGGAGGCGAGGACCTCGCCGCCGCCGGTCTGGATGTCGAGCGCGGCCCCGGCCCGCCCCATCCGGTCCGCCATGGCACGGGCGTAGCCCCAGGAGGGGCGCTCCTCGGTGGCCCGGCCGTCGAGCCAGGAGAAGTCCCAGCCGTCCACGGAGACGGTGGCCGCCTCCGAGACGAGGGCTTCGAATCGTGCGCGCTCTGCTTCGGACGGCGTCTCTTCGGGTGCTCCGGACATACGGGAATGGTGTCAGCGGGGTGCCGGGCGGCGCGACCGGATTGTGGCGGGGCCGGACGACGGGGCAGGGGGCGGCGGGGTCAGGCGGCCAGGGCGCCGAGCAGTATGCCCAGCAGCGCGCCCGTGATCATGAAGGGGCCGAACGGGATGCCGGTCTTGCGCCCGGCCTTCTTCATGACCATCAGCCCGAACCCGTAGACCGCTCCGAGCAGGAACCCGGCGAAGCCTCCGGCGAACACCACGGCCCAGCCGTACCAGCCGAGGGCCATGCCCAGCGAGAGGGCGAGCTTGACGTCCCCGAAGCCCATTCCGTTCGGGTTGATGAGGAAGAGCAGGAAGTAGAAGCCGCCGAGCGCGGCGCCGCCGAGCAGGGCGGACAGCCAGGATCCGGCGTGCTCGGGGAGAAGTGCGGCGGCGCCGAGGAGCACGGCGACGGCCCCGGCGGCGGGCAGTGTCAGCCGGTCGGGCAGCCGGTGGACACGGCGGTCGATGGTCGCCAGGAGTACGGCGACGGGTGCCATCAGCAGCCAGACGGCCAGTTCGGGGCGGAGCCCGGTGGCCGCCGCGAGGACGGCGCAGGAGAGCGCGGTGACGACGGGGACGAGGACGCCGGGGGCGTAACGCGTGGCGGGCGGCGGGCGGTCCGGCCCATCGGCCCGCTCTCCCGGCTCGGCGCCCGCGGCGGCGGGTACCGGCACCGCCGCGCACCGGGCGCACCGGGTGGAGCCGAGCCAGCCGCGGGCGGCCCCCGTCAGGGCGTGACCTTCGGGGCAGGTGTCGCGCCAGGGGTCCTCCGGTTCGACGGAGAACCGGTAGGCGGCGCGCGGGACCAGCAGTCCGGCCGCTGCGCCCCAGAGTGCGGCGAGCACTGTCAGCATGGCGTCCACGGAGCGACCCTAAGCGGGCGCCGGGCACCGGTCATGGGTCCTGGGGCCCACTGCGTACCGTTCCGGACCCAGCGGCGGTCACCTGGCGCTACCTTCATGGCCATGGCTCAATGGCGCAATGGCAACGGCACGTTGACGGTCACCGACGCACAGGGGGGACAGGGCGAGGAGATCCCGCTGCGGATCGCGGCCTCGTACCGGGCCCGGAGCCGCGGGCTGCTCGGGCAGGACGGGATCGACGGCGCTCTCCTGATCACCCCGTGCGGGAGTGTGCACAGCTTCCGGATGCGGTTCACCAT
The DNA here is from genome assembly GCF_042890955.1 of Streptomyces sp. NPDC001933. NCBI lineage: Bacteria > Bacillati > Actinomycetota > Actinomycetes > Kitasatosporales > Streptomycetaceae > Streptomyces > Streptomyces sp. NPDC001933. The sequence continues at coordinate 626,582 of NZ_JBIASS010000003.1, forward strand.
CGATGTGGCGTACCTGGACCGGAAGTTCAAGGTCGTGGCGGTCCACACGATGAAGCCGGGCCGGCTGGGCCTGCCCCGGCTGCGGGCCCGGCATGTGGTCGAGGCGGAGGCGGGGGCGATGGAGAAGTGGGGGATCCGGCCGGGGGTCCGGGTGGCGATCGTCCAGAGCGGGACCGACCGGAAGTGAACTGCGGCCGGAAGCAGGAAGCAGGAACTAGGAACTAGGAACTAGGAACTAGGAAGCAGGCGGCCGGGCGCGTTACGGCCGGAGCTTCGTGCGGGACAGCGGCAGGGCCGGGGCGATCGACCAGAGGACCTCGGCCTCCTCCTCGCCGGGGTTGTCCCAGGCGTGCGCGGCCCGCGCCGAGAACGTCGTCGAGTCACCGGCCTCCAGGAACCTGGGCTCACCGTCCACGCTCAGCCGCAGCGTGCCGCGGACCATGTACGCGAAGACCGTCTCGGCCTCCAGGCTGTACGCACCGCCGGAGCCGCCGCCGGGCCGCAGGATCGTCCGCATGACCTGGACGTGCCGTTCCTCGGCGGGCGTCAGGAGGAACTCCTCGATGTCGTGGCCGCCCATCTCCAGCTTGGCGCCCTCGCCGCCCTTGACGACGTCCTGGTCCGGATAGTCGAAGAGGGTGGCGATGCCGGTGCCCAGGGCCTCGCAGATACGGATCAGGGTCGGGACGGAGACCGAGGTCTTGCCTCGCTCGGCGAGGCTCACGAACCCCTTGGTCACACCGGCCGCCTCCGCGACCTGGGCGAGTGTCAGGCCCTGCGCCAGGCGGAGCTCACGCAGCCTCGGGCCGATCGTGGACATGTGACTGTCAGGGGCTTCGGACATGGCGGACACGCTACCTGCCGGGGACGTCACGTTCGGTGGCCGGGGGAACGCGCAGGTCACAAGGGTTACCAGAAGGGTCTTTACCCATCGAGTTTAGTGCTGTAAAACTTGACGAAAGTTTAATGGCGCTAAACAAGGCGTCCCGGTGGGCCGCTGTGCCGCCCGCCTCCGAGCGCCGGCCGTGCCGCGCTCCCCCCGCCCCTTCCGCACCACCCGAGGAGTAAGCCGATGAGCTCCCCGTCCTTCCAAGAGAGCACCGCGCGCACCGTGCGCGGCGTCGTCCTGCGCTCCCCGGGCCGGCAGGTGGCCGTCGCCGACATCACCCTGGATCCGCCCGGCCCCGGTGAGGTCGAGGTCGCCGTGACCGCGGCCGGCGTCTGCCACTCCGACCTCCATGTCCTGCGCGGCGAGTGGGACCACCCGACCCCGGTCGTGATGGGGCACGAGGGCTCCGGCGTGGTCACCGCGCTCGGCGCGGGCGTCACCGGGCTGGAGGTCGGCGACCACGTCGTGCTCTCCTGGGTCCCCTCCTGCGGCACCTGCCGCTTCTGCCTCGCCGGACGGCCCGCCGCGTGCAGCCTGGTCGCCGAGGTCGTGGCGCCCGGCGGGGTGTTGTACGACGGCACCAGCCGGCTCTCGGTCGACGGCGAGCCGGCCCACCACTACCTGGGTGTCTCCTCGTTCGCCGAGCGCGTCGTGGTCCCCGCCTCCGGCGCGATCAAGGTCCGCGAGGACGCGCCCCTCGATGTCATCGCCCTGGTCGGCTGCGCCATCGCCACCGGTGTCGGCGCGGTCCGCAACACGGCGGGCGTCGAGGCCGGGGCCACCGTCGCCGTCATCGGCTGCGGCGGCGTGGGCCTGTCCTGCGTACAGGGCGCCAGGCTGGCGGAGGCCGGCCGCATCGTCGCCGTCGACGTCGTCCCGGAGAAGCTGGAGCTGGCCCGCAGGCTCGGCGCCACGGACACGGTCGACGCCCGCCAGCGCGACGTCGTCGAGGCACTGCGCGCCCTGGTCCCGGAGGGCCTGGACTACGTGTTCGACGCCATCGGCAAGATCGAGACCACCGAGCAGTCCATCGCGGCGCTCGGCCAGGGCGGCGCCGCCGTCATCGTCGGCCTCCCGCCGACCGGCCGCACCGCGCGCTTCGACCCGCTGGCGCTCGCCGAGGCCGACCAGCGCATCCTCGGCTCCAACTACGGCTCCGTCGACGCCGCCCGGGACATCCCGGCGCTGGTGGACCTCGTGGTGTCGGGCGACCTCGACGTGGAATCGATGATCTCGGCACGGCGTCCGCTGGACGAGGCGGGCGACGCGCTGGCCGACCTCGCCGCCGGCCACGCCCTGCGCCAGCTGCTGATGATGGAGGACCGGACATGAGCACCGCCGGAAAGCAGTCCACCGCCGCGAAGCCGGCCGACGGTCTGGCCCACCGCTCCGTCTCCACCTTCGAGGTCGGCGCGCAGAGCGTCGCCAACGTCGCGCCCAGCGCCGTCATCGCCTTCGCCCCCGCCAGCATGGCGGCGTCCGCGGGCAACGGCGCCTGGTTCTCCTTCTTCCTGGCCATGGCGGCCGTGCTCGCCATCGCGTACTGCATCTGCGTCTTCGCCCGCAGGCGCGCCGGGGTCGGTTCGCTGTACGCCTTCTCCCGGCTCTCGCTCGGGGCGCCCGGCTCCTTCGTGACCGGGTGGGCGCTGCTCATCGGGGCGGTGTGCATCGGCTCGGGTTCGCTGGCCGGGGCCGGTTACTACACGGCGCGCGCCCTCGACCAGATCGGCATCGGGCTCTTCACCGGGATCACCGGTCAGATCCTGCTGGACGTGCTGCTGGCCGCCGTGGCGATGCGGCTGACGATCGCCAGTGTGCGGACGGCGGCCCGGGTCGCCTCGGTGCTGGAGGTCGTGTCGATCGTCCTGATCGTGGTCGTCCTGCTCCCCGCCTTCTTCAAGAGCGGGAACATCATCGACACCGAGCAGTTGAGCCTCAGCGGCTCCACCCTCGACGGCATCGTCTTCGCCGTGGTGCTGGGTGTGCTCGGCTTCGTCGGCTTCGAGGGGGCCGCTTCGCTGGGCGCCGAGGCCACCGACCCGTACAAGGCGATCCCCCGCTCGGTGATGGGCAGTGCGGTGCTGGCCGGTGTGCTGTACATGTTCGCCACGTACGCGCAGGTCGCCGGGTTCGGCGGGGCGGACGCGCTGGGCAGGAGCTCCGACCCGATGGACGAGCTGGCGGAGATGTCCGGTCTCGGCTTCCTGAAGTTCTTCCTCCATGCGGGCTTCGCGGCGTCGTTCGTGGCCGTGGTGATGGCCTGCATCACCGTCGCCGCCCGGCTGCTGTTCGGCATGGCGAAGGAAGGTGTGATGCCGGCCCGGCTCGGTGTCGCCCACCCCCGCCACCGCACCCCGTCCGCCGCGATCTGGACCATCACCCCGTTCGTCGTCGTCCCCGCGGTGCTCGTGGTCGGCGCCGGTACCGCGCCGCTGAACGCGACGTCGTACATCGACACCATCGGCGTCTTCGGCTACATGCTCAGTTACACCCTGGTGTGTCTGGCCGCGCCGCTGTTCGTGCGCCGGATCGGGACCCGCGGCCTGATCGTCACCTGGGGCCTGGGGCTGATCGGCGCCGCCGCGATGATCTACGTCTTCTACCGCAACCTGTGGCCGGTTCCGGCCTGGCCGCTGAACGTGCTGCCGTACGTGTTCGTCGGCGCGCTGGTCGTGGGCATCGTCGGCTTCGCCGTGCTGCGGGTCCGCAGCCCCGAGGTCGCCGAGCGCGCGGGAACGTTCGCGGACGACCTGGACTGACCCGGCCGCAGCTCTCCCCTCTCGCCCCTCTCTCCCCTCTCTCCCCTCCCCCGATGCCCCGTCCCTCCGCTCCTCGCGGCGGGGCGGGGCATCGGCCGTTGGGCCCGACTTTGGGGCCAAGGGCCCAGGTCACCCGGCTCGTACACCCGTACGCTCACGTCGACCCGAATGCGAACTGCGGGCACAGGCATGGCAAGTGGGCGTCGGAGAGGAAGAACCGTGACTGGTGGCGGGGGCTGGGGAAGCGGAGGCGCGGGCCACATACCGCCGGGGAGCGGGGGTGGCGGATCCGGTGCGAGCGGAGGCGTGTTCTTCGCGCTGACCCGTAGCTGGGCCGCCGGCGCGCTGGTCTACATCGCCGCCGGGTATCTGGTCTCGCGCGGGCTCGTCGAACTGCTGGCAAGCGACGAGCGGCTGGCCGGATTCGGCTGGCGTCTGGCCCTGATCCACGTACCCGCCGTCATCACGACCGTCCTCACGGTCCTGGCCTCCGCGCGCGTCCTGCCCGACGAGTACCGCGAGTCCCGTCTGCTGACGTTCCTCGCCTCCCTCACCGTCCCGCTGGCCGCGCTCGTCTACGGGCTGGCCGTGTCCTGGCATCTCGTGGACGTCGAGGGCACGTTGATGCCGCTCGTCTCGCTGGCGACCGGCGCGGCGGCGGGGCTGGCCGTCGACCGGCTCCTGGACGACCGCGCGGACCGGCCGGAGCCCGCCCCGTACCAGCCGTACTCCTGGCGGGACGGCGGTGCCACCGCCATGGAGTACCTCGGGGTGGTCGTCCTCGTCGTGACGCTGATCGGCGCTATGGCCATGGCCGGCGTCGGCGGGCAGATCGGTGAGCGCATCCGCTGCGCGATCAGCTCCATGGGCGGCGGCGGTGGCGGCTGTTCCACCGGCGGCGGGGACACCACCGCCAAGCCGAAGACGGACGCCGACTACGAGCCCAAGATGTGCCAGGTCTCCAGCATCTCCGACACCGTCGGCGACAAGGTCAAGATCGGCTGGTTCGAGTGGGGCAACGAGTACGGCTTCCAGCAGAAGGTCAGCCAGGCCAAGACCGATGTGAACGAGGACGGCAAGGTCGACGAGAACGACAAGCTCGTCTACATGACGTTCACGGACGCCGCCTCGGCCGGAGCCACCGCCAGCACCCCCGGCGTCAAGCTCGGCAAGCTGGGCAAGGCCGATGTCGACGTCGGCGGCGGCATCAAGATCACCAACGGTGACACCTGGGTCTTCAAGAGCGAGGAGGAGGCCCAGAAGATGAGGGACGACATCGAAGAGATGAAGATGTGGGAGACCTCCACCAAGTACAGCGGCGGCTACGGCGGCGGCTGGTACTCCGGGATGAAGTGGGCCGACAAGAAGAAGGACGTCGAGAGCAAGATCGGCGACAAGAAGATCTCGTACTCGACCATCGGCCTCAACGCGTACGCGGACGGCGGCCTCTCCATCAGCGCGGGCGACGAGTCCAAGCTCGGCGCGAAGCTCGGCGGCAAGGCGAAGTTCTCCCCCGAGGTGACCATCACCAAGGACGACGTCAACGGCAACGAGTCGTACACGTACACCGCCAAGCTCGAACTGGAGGGCAAGGTCAGCGGTTCGGCCGGCCCGCTGGGCGGCGCGGCCTCCGCGAAGGACAGCCGGACCGGGGCGGTCACCGTCACCCGTGACCAGAAGACCGGCAAGATCGTCCGGATCGACATGACCCAGACCATCGAGAACGGCTCGACGTCCAACAAGGGCGACATCAGCGGCGACAACGGCGAGAAGGGCAAGGACAAGCGCGGCGGCAAGGTCAGCGGCTCGGACTCTTCCGGCGACACCGGCATCGAGGTCCAGACGAACTCGATCGTCTTCGGCAAGGACACCGACAAGGCCACCGAGGACAAGCGCGCCATCGCCGAGCAGTGGCTGGACGGCTCCGGCAACAACACCGCCCCGTTCGAGTACATGTTCGGCGATCATTCGCTGGAGCAGAAGCCCACCGGAACCGACCCCTTCGACCAGCTGATGTACGAGGACGGCCTGTCCAGCAAGATGAAGTACAACGGTCAGACGGACGCCCAGGAGTTCGGCTTCGAGGTCTCGCTCGGCATGAGTCTGGGATTCTCCATCTCCGACGAGCACAAGAAGGAGACACTGACGGACGCGGAGTTCCTCGGCGCTCCGCAGGGCGACAAGCGCTCGTACCTTCCGTACAGCTACTGCGCGAAGTAGCGGTACGGGAAGCACCGGTACGGCAAGCACCAACCGGCACGACGAAGAGGCGATAGGCGATGACGACGACCAAGAAGACGTACCGGACCATCGGCGCGACCGCGGCCGCCGCCATCGGCCTCGCCCTGCTCACCGGCTGCGGCGGGGAGAGTGCCGCGCTCCCGCAGGGCTGGGACAAGCTCGACACCAAGAGCCTCTCTGTCGGCTACCCCGGGGACAAGGGCTACAAGGAGCAGCCCGCGGCCGACCGGGCGAAGACCAACGCGGCCGTCGCGCTCAAGGAGGAGGGCGGGCTGCGCACCGGCATGGTCTCGGTGCAGCTCGACTTCGCCACGGGCGTGGACAGCGCCGCCGAGGCGGCGTCCGCGGCGGGCGCCGGCATCGGTCTCGGGGCGACCCGCAAGGGGACCGAGGAGGTGCGGCTCGCGGGTGCGGAGAGCGCCCGTGAGGCGCACCGGATCGACTACGAGTTCACGTCGAGCGGCGAGGACCGGACGCCGGCGCAGGGCACCCGGATGACGGGGGTCGTGGTGGCGGGCGTCGATTCGAAGGACGTGCCGTTCGCGGTCCGGATCAACGCGGTCAAGGGTTCGCTGAGCTCGAAGGACCTCGACGCCTTCGTCGACTCGATCACGGTCAAGTAGCGGACCGGGAGCGCCCGTTCATGCAGATCCTGCCCGGTGGCACGGCCACGTTCCTGCTGCTGTTCGGCCTGCTCCTGGGCGCGTTCGCACTCCGTTCCGCGCTGCGGCTGAACCGGGTGCTGCGGCTGGTGCGGCACGGCGAGCGCGCCGAGGGCCGGTGCTCGGACCGCCGGACGGTCGACCGGGGGCCTGGCTCGGAGCGTGCTTACGCCACCGAGTACGTCTTCGCGTTCCGCACCCGCGAGGGCCGCGACATCGAGTTCACCGACCATGCCCCGGGCCCGTTCGGCTTCGAGGTCGGGGCGCCGGTCCGGGTCAGCTACGACCCGGCCGACCCGGCGGGGAGCGCCACGGTGGCCGGGCCGGGGGCGTGGGGTCCGGTGCTGATGCCCGCGCTGTTCACGCTCGTGCCCGGGGCGTTCGCGGTGGGGCTGCTGCTGGGGTTCGCGGCGATGCGGGGCTGGCTCTGAGGGCTGCCCGCGTGCGGCGGCGAGCAGCGGGGTGGCAGGGTCAGAATCTGTCGCGGTCGAAGGGCTCCGGGAGCGGCGTCAGCGCCCCGGCCGCCCGCAGTCGTGTGTTCGCCTCGATGACCGTCTCGATGGACGGGGACTCCGTACCGCCACGGGTGAGGTCGATGACCAGTCCGCCGTGCGCGGTGCGGACGTACGTTCCGGGCAGGTCGTCGGGGGCGAGGGCGGCGCGGCCGGCGGAGAGGAAGACCGCACGGCCGCAGCGCGGGTCGCTGTTGGCCAGGCCGAACCGCTCGGCCACCGCCCGGTACTGGGGCTTTCCGTACACCTGCCCGGCGTCGATCTCCCAGTGCTCCGCCAGGACGCGCAGGATCTCCGGGGCGCGCCGGATCACTTCGGCGGATTCGTCGACCTCGCGCGACCGGAAGGTGAGGGAGACGGAATGCGGCGCGTGGAGCGACGTGCCGCCCGCGTGGACCGCCGACGACACGTGCGCCGCTCCGGGATTCCGCGCCCACAACGACGACGTGTAGCCCACCACGTCGAGGTCGGGGCCCGTGTTCGTCCGTTCGATGTACTCCGCCAACGCGGGAACCGAGGGCTCCAGCAAGGGGTCGGAGGCGAGACCGTCCCCGGACTCGTGCCATACGTCGAAAGTCGGGCCGTCGATGTCCCTGAGCGCGGTGAGCGTGCCGGACCAGCGCTCGGCGATGTCCGGCACGGTTTCCCCGCGCGGGCCCCAGAGACCATTGACGACGACGTACAGCACGACACGCTCTCCTTGGGTTCCGGTCCTGCGTTCCGCTGCCCGCCCGGCGTTCAGCCCTCCAGGTCGTCAGGGGTGTTGATGACCTTAACGTTGATGCCCCGCTCCTCGAACATCTCGCGCGCCGCTTCGGCGACGTTCGGGTCGGAGAGGTGCCACTCGACCGGTTTGCCGCGCGCCGCGTCGACCTGCCGGGACGCCTGGGTGGCCCACCGGTCGGCGAGATCCGGGGCGAGCGTTCCGGTCTCGGCGTTGTAGAACTTCGGGTTCGTGTACCCGTACTTCGCCTCCAGGTAGGTACCCCGCGAGGCGTCCCAGCCGTCGAAGTCGACCGGCTTGCCCGTGAGCTTGTCCAGCGGCACCTGGTACTCCTTGCCGCGGCCCACCTTGGAGATCTGTTCCTGGTAGCGGGCGCCCATCTCCGTCGGATAGCTGAAGACCCCCGGCTTGACCTCCGCCCAGTTCCCGTCGCCGCCGTCCTTGGCCCCGGCCGGCGGGTCCTTCAGGTCCTTGTACCAGGCCGGCTTGGGCTTGTTCTGGGCCGCTTGCAGCCCCTGCCTCCGCTTGGCCGCGGCGGCGGCCTTCTTCGCCTCGTCGGCCAGTCGCTGGGCCTCGTCGGCGGCGGCCTTGTCCTCCGGGTCGACGTCGTCGCAGTCCTTCGCGAGGAACCCGACGGGTACGGAGACGGGCGGCGCGGCGATGGTGCCGGTGCCCGAGCCGGACAGTCCGACGCCCGCACCGCTGCCGTACGGGACCCGGACACGACCGCCCATCCCGATGGTGCAGCCCTTGAGACCAGCCTTCTCGGCGGCGTCGTCGGCGTGCCGCTGCGCTTCCTGCGCGGCCCTCTCCGCGCCGTCGACGTCGCCCGCCTTGGCGGCCTTCTTCGCCTTGTTCGCGGCATCGGAGGCCTTCTCGGCGACCTCGCCCAGCTTGCCGAGCTTCCCGAGCTTGCCCAGCTTGCCGAACTTGCCGATGAGCTTGGCCTCGCCGTAGCCCGGGATGAACAGCGAGCCGATGTTCCAGAGGCCGGTGCCGATCGCCTGGCCCTCGTCGCCGTTCTTCCACATGTCACGGACTTCGTCGCCGATGAACATGTCGTCGAGGACCTTGAGGCCGGTGCCGCCGGACGCCTTGGTCCAGTCCCAGATCGCGCCGAGGTAGTCGCCGTCGTCCCACTTGCCCCCGGCGTCCTTGGAGTCCTGGCTCCACTTGTCGCCGAGGCCCTTGCCGTAGTCCATCAGGCCGTTCCACGCATCGACCGGGTGGAGGATCGTGCCGATCGTGCCGGTGATGTCGCCCCACAGGCCGTCGCCGATCAGACCCTCGAAGAAGCCGCCGGTCTGGTGCGCGGCGCAGGAGAAGAACGCGCCGACGCCCGAGGTGCAGCTCTCGTCGGACTTCCCGTCGTCGCCGTCGCCGGAGTCGTCCTGGTCGTCGTCGCCGCCGTTCGGCTCCCCGGTGGTGTCCACGTCGTCGCCGCCGTCGTCGACCTGGACGGCGGGGTCGCCCCCGTTGGAGCCCGCGGAGCTTCCGGATGCGCCGGAGCCACCCGAGTCGGATCCCGAGCCACCCGATGCGCCCGAGCTGTCCGTTCCACCGGCCGTGTCGGTTCCACCGGCCGTATTGGTTCCACCGGCCGTATTGGTTCCACCGGCCGTATTGGTTCCACCGGCCGTGTCGGAGCCCCCGGCCACGTCCGATCCGCCCGAGTCCGTGCCGCCGGAGTCCGTGCCGCCGGAAGCGGCCGTACCGCCGGAGTCCTTGCCGGGCCCCGCCTCCACATTGCTGCCGGGCGCGGGGCAGGCGCTCCCGGTGAGCCGGCAGATCGCGTCCTGCATCCCACCGGTCAGCTGGGCGGCGATGCCCGTGACGACGAGCCCGCCGATGAGGGCCACGACCACCAGGATCATGCCCAGGTATTCCATCGCGGTCTGACCGGCGTCGTCCCGGCGCCACTTGATCATGCGCGCGATGCTGAACCGCCGGTGCGGCAAGCGCTGTTCGAGGGGCAGGTCGAACCATTCGCGCGAACTCGGCCGGAACAGCAGGACGATGACGGCGACCGGCATCACCAGCTGGGTGACAGCGCGCCCACCGCCGTCCCCACCGAGGTTCGCCAGCGCGCCGAAGGTGAGCCAGACGTGTACGGCCAGCAGTCCGCGCCAGATCCAGACGCCGCCGGTGCGCGCGTACAGCGAGAGCACGAAGGCGATCACGCTCGGCAGCGCCGCGTACAGCAGCAGCCCCAAGAGCTGGCCGTCGACCTCGTCGACCGCCGACGCCACCGTCAGCACACCGATGCCGCCCAGAGCCGCGGCGGCGAAGAGGAACCGTACGAGGATCAGCACCGCCTGCAACGGGCGCGGCAGGGACTGCCTGCCCTGCCTGCCCACGGCGACGCCCCCGCCCCCGCCCCCGCCACCCGAAACCGCAAATCCGCCTATGCCAGACACGACGAGTCCCCCACCTTGCCGGTGTACGGCCACAGTTCAGCCACTCCACGCATCCGACCACACCGGCACCCATCGGGGCATGGGCCTCAGGACCCAATGCAAGGCTCAAAGTCGGCGCTACTGGACGGGGAACCGCTACCGGACGGGGAACCGTCACCGGGCGGGGAGCCGTTAGCGGACGGGGACCTCGCTCCCGAAGAGCATCCACGGCGACTGGTCGAAGGAGGCCACCCCGGCGAGCTGCGGCTGCATCGCAGCTATCTCGTGCCGAACGGCCAGTGTGTCGGGCCAACTGTCGAAGAACGTCGTGCCGTTGATGACGACGCCGCTCCAGTCCGTCGCCACCGAGGCACCCTCGCGGTCGACGACGAAGCCGATGCAGAGCACGGAAGCCCGCCCTATCGCCTCCCTGATCGCCCTCGCGGCCACCTCCTGTTCGTCCCGGGTCAGCCGGCCGAACCCGAATTCCAGCGCGACCACTCCGTCCCTCATCCTGCGGATGCGGGCGGGCACTTCGGTCCCGCTGTCCACCCACAGCACGAAGTCGACACTGTCGAGCCGCTGGAGTCCGGCGAGGAGCACGAGCTGCTCCCTGGTCACCCACGACGGGGTGCCGTGCGGGCCGGGCCCCGGGCCGAGCAGTGTCACCCGCCGGGTGACCGGGTGGCTGAGCCGCAGCCCCGCCGCGTCGAGATCATTGAAGAGCGACTCGGAGTCCGGGCGGCTCCAGCCGAGGTGGTACGAGTAGAAGAAACCGTCACTCATCGACACATCACCTCATGAATGTGTGGACACCACGCTTCGGACGAGATGCGGGCGCCCGGTGGAGACAGAGATGGAGACAGATGGAGATGGGCAGAGACAGGCAGAGACAGTCGGAGACAAGTAGGGACGAGCAGAGCGTGCAGTTCCGGATGCCTGCGGGCACGCCGGACAGGCGCTCGTCGCGGGCGCCGGCCGGTTGGCTCACAGTTGGTCGTGCACGAGCGTAATGAGGCCGGATCGCCCGGGCGTGGGCCCACGGACCCAGGGGCGGGCCCCATTGGACAATGCGGTGGACAGGGGACGGCCCGTCGCACATCGTGTACGGCGATGACACGCACCGATTCGCCTCCCGCATGGGACGAGCGCACCCAGTTGGCCACTTTTCTCGACTATGTCCGCGCCACCGCACGCGCGAAGTGCGAGGGCGTCTCGCCGGAGGACGCCCGCAGAGCCCCGCTGCCCGGATCGCCCCTGATGACGATCGCCGGGCTGATCAACCACCTGAGCTGGGTGGAGTACCACTGGTTCGAGGTGGCCTTCCTCGGTGGTCCGGACGAGGGTCCGTGGACCGACGAGGACCCCGATCGCGAAATGCGCATCGCGGTGGACATGCCACTCGCCGATGTACTTTCGCTTTATGAGGAACGGACCACCCGCTACAGCGAGTTGGTGGCCTCCACCAGCCTGGACACACCGGCCAAGCAGCCGCGGCGCGACGGCAGGCACCCCGATCTGCGCTGGGTCGTCATGCATCTGATCGAGGAGACCGCCCGGCACAACGGCCACCTCGACGTGATCCGGGAGATCGTCGACGGCACCACCGGCATGTAGACCCGCCCTGCTGCGACGTGGGAGCGCATCGCCCCTCGCCCCCGCTGCCGGCTATCCGATCCCGGCGACGGCGGGTGCGATGCGCTCCGCGATCTGGTGGGTGAAGCTGACCGGGTGCCGGTCGGGCAGCACCTGGATCTCACTGATGCCCAGGTCCGCGTACGCCTCCGCGTCGGCGAGGAACGCGGCCGGCTTCTCCAGCACCGGCCCGCCGTACATCACGGTCTTCGTGATGGCGTCGTAGTCGCGGTCCTCCGCTTCGCAGTGCGCCCGCAGCACATCGAGCTTGTGGGCCACTTCCTCCTGGTCGGTGGCGAAGAGGTTGCACGCGTCCCCGTAGCGGGCGACCAGGAGCAGGGTCTTCTTCTCACCCCCGCCGCCGATCATGATCGGTGGGTGCCCGCCGATCGGCTCGGGCACGCACAGCGTCTCGGCGAGCCGGTAATGACGGCCCCGGAACGGGCCGTTGTCGTCGCTCCACATCTGGAGGCAGATACGGAGCGTCTCCTCCAGCCGTTCGAACCGTTCGGCGACCGGGACCACCGGCACGCCGAGCCCGTACTGCTCGCGCTCGTACCAGGAGGCACCGATGCCCAGCCTCGCCCTGCCGCCCGACAGCACGTCGAGGCTGGTGACGATCTTCGCCAGCAGGCCGGGGTGCCGGTACATCACCCCCGTGACCATCAGGCCGAGCGTCATCCTCTCGCTCACCGCCGCCACGTAGCCGAGGGTGGTGTACCCCTCCAGCATCGGTTCGTCGGCGACGCTCCGCCCCGTCTCCATCTGGAAGTAGTGGTCCATCACGCTGAACGACGCGATCCCGGCCTGTTCGGCGACCCGCACCGACTCCGCGAGCGTGGGCGCGATGAGCGCCGGGTCGGCCGGTGTCGAGTAGTTCCAGTAGTGCAGACCGAGCTTCATGTCCGCCCTCCGAAGGCCGAGGAGGCTCGGGCGCGGGACTGCGGCGCCGTCGCGGCCGGGGACTGTCACGCTACGCGAGGCGACACCCATCGGCATGTCGAGCGGGAACCGGAGCTCACTACGATTTCAAAATATCTGAATCGGGATCATCGCTTCTATGCTGGAGCCATGGAGACCACGCGCGATCCGGCCCACGGCGCCGACTCGATCGACCGGCACATCGCCCGATGGCGGCGGGAGGTCCCCGACCTGGACCCGCTCGTCGAGGGTGCCGTCACCCGGATGCAGACGCTGGTGCAGTACCTCCAGGGCCGCAAGGAAGCCGGGCTCTCGCAGCGCAGGTTGAAGATGTGGGAGTACGAGATCCTCTGGCGGCTGCGGTCCGCCGGCGAGCCGTACCGGATGTCGCCGACGCAGCTGACCGAGGGCCTGGGCACCCATCCGGCGACGCTGACGAACCGGCTGGACCGCCTGGCGAAGTCCGGCTACGTGACCCGTCAGCCCTCGCCGGAGGACCGCCGGAGCCTGCTCGTCGTACTGACCGAGAAGGGTGCCGACGCCTGGTCGTCCACGATCGGCGAGCAGATGGAGACGGAGCGCGCGCTCCTGGCCCCGCTGAGCGAGGCGGAGCGGGAGCAGCTCGTGGTCCTGCTGCGCAAGATCGCCTCGGCGGCGGAGTCCGACGGCCCGCCGCTCATGCCGTCTCCCGGCTGAGCCCCGCACCGCATGCTGCGTGCACGCGCCGCGCGCAGGCAGACGTACGCGGGCACGTGCACGTACAGGTACACGTACACCGATCGTTCACGGCAACCTGGCACCACGGCTTGGATACCTCAACTATCTTGCTGCCGTGGAACAGTTGACCGCCGAAGATCCCCAGCACATCGGCCCCTACCGTCTGATAGCCCGGCTGGGCGCGGGCGGCATGGGCCTGGTGTACCTCGGACGTTCCGAAGCCGGACGGACCGTGGCCGTGAAGGTGGTGCAGGCCGGACACGCCCAGCACCCCGAATTCCGCAAGCGGTTCACGCGTGAGGTGGCCGCCGCCCGGCGGGTGGGCGGGACCTGGACGGCGGCCGTGCTCGACGCCGACACCGAGGCCCGGGTGCCCTGGGTGGCGACCCAGTACATCCCCGGGCCCGACCTGACCACCGTGGTCGCCAAGGACTTCGGACCGCTGCCCGAGCACTCGGTCCGCACCCTCGCCAACCGCCTGGCCACGGCCCTGGAGTCGGTGCACGGCGCGGGTCTGATCCACCGCGATCTGAAGCCGTCCAATGTGCTGGTGACGGTGGACGGGCCGCGCGTGATCGACTTCGGGATCGCGCGGGCCATGGACAGCCTCGCCGGGGACAGCCTGCACACCCGCACCGGAATGCTGATCGGCTCCCCCGGCTTCATGTCGCCCGAGCAGGTGCGCGGCCTCGAACTCACCGCGGCCAGTGATGTGTTCTGCCTGGGCGCGGTCCTGGTCTACGCCGCAACCGGCCGCCTCCTCTTCGGTGCCACGGAGACCGGTCTGAACGCGCACCTGTTCCGCATCGCGGAGGAGGAAGCGGACCTGACCGGCGTACCGGAGTCGCTCGTCGACCTCGTACGCGCCTGTCTGCACAAGGACCCGGCGCAGCGGCCCACGCCGGCCGACGTGGTCGCCCGCACATCCGGTGACCAGGGCGGCGAATGGCTGCCGGGCTCGGTGCTCGCCCAACTCGGGCGGCATGCCGCCCAGTTGCTGGACTTCGCCCCGGAGACGAGGACCCCCCGGCCGGACCCGCGCGTCCCGGCCCAGCCGCAGTACGCCGACCGGCCCCAGCCGCTTCCCCCGCATCCCGCGTACGCCCCGACGGCACCGGCGGACCATCACCCGTCACCGGGGTTCGGGCCGTCCCTGAGCAAGGCGCCCGGCGGCCTGCCGACGGCCCCCGTCCCGGCAGGTACTCCGGCTCCGCACCCCATGCGGTGGTGGGGGCTGGGGATGGCCGCGCCGGCACAGCTGCTGGTGCTGATCGGCACGTCGATCACGAACACCGCGCTGCCGTCCATCTACGCCGACCTGGGCGCCTCCATCGACGACATGCGCCTGTTCTCCACCGCCTACACGCTGGCCTTCGGCCTGCTGTTGCTGCTCGGCGGGCACCTCTGCGATCTCCTGGGCCGCAAGAAGGTGTTCGTCATCGGCGCGGCCGGTTTCGCCGTTGCCTTCGCGGTCGGCGGCCTGGCCCCCTCTGCCGGCCTGCTCGTCCTCGCCAGCGCACTCCAGGGCATGTCCGCCGCACTGCTCTCGTCGTCCGCGCTGGCCCTGGTCTCCGCCGGATTCAGCGACCCGAAGGAACGCGGCAGGGCCTTCGGTGTCTACGCCGCGGTCGCCGGCGGTGGCCTGGCGTTCGGCGTGTTCGCGAGCGCCACGCTGGTCGACAGCCTGTCATGGCGCATGTGCATGTACGCCGTTGCCGGGATCGCGCTGGTCATCGCGGTCTGCGCGGCCCCCCTGGTGCACGACCCCCACCCGGTCCGCACCCCTGCCCGTCTCGACGCACCGGGCCTGACGATCGGCTCCGTCGCGCTCATCGCCCTCGCCTTCGGCTTCGACAGGGCCCAGGCGACGGGCTGGACCACCTTCCTGACCCTGATCCTCCTCACGGGTGGCGTCCTCCTGCTGCTGGCCTTCGCCTGGCAGCAGACCACTTCGCTCAACCCGCTCGTCCCCGCGCACGTGCTCAGGGACCGTAACCGTGCGGGCTCTCTCCTCACCCTGTTCCTCCTCGGCCTGAGCCTGTTCGCCACGTTCCTGATCCTGAACAGGTACTCCCAAGGCGTCCTCGAATACCCCCCGGCCCGCAGCGGTATGGCCCTGCTGCCCATGGCCGGCGCGGCCGTCCTCGCCGCCACCCAGGTCGCCGCCCGGCTGTGCCACCGGCTGGCGCCCCGCAATCTGATCGTGCCGGGCCTGCTGCTGACGGCGGTCGGCCTGGCGGTCCTGACCGGGATCGATGCCGACAGCACGTACACCGCCCAGGTACTGCCGGGCACACTGCTCATCGGCTTCGGTGCCGGACTGGCCCTCACGCCGCTGTTCACCACCGTGACCGGCCAAGTCGCCCCGCAGGATTCCGGCGGGACCTCGGCGGTGGTCCTCGCGGCCCAGAACCTGGGCAGCTGGGCCGCCTGGCCCCTGTTCGTCAGCGTCCTCGCCTCGGCGATCTCCGCTCGGCTGACCAACACCCCGGACATTCCCGCCCCTCTGGTCGAAGCGGCAGAGAACGGCTTCCCGATCAGCCGGCACAACCTTCCGGCATCGTTTTCCGCAACCCTTGACCGGATCAACGCCGCGGTGCTGGACGGGTACTCCGTAGCCCTCTGGTGGGCGGTCGGCCTCACCCTGCTCGCGAGCGTGCTCGCCGGCCTGCTGGTCACGGCCAGGGCCCCCAAGGAGTGACCCCGGCGAACAGCCCCAACGATCAACCCTGAGGCCTGCGTTGCGCGTCCGTGGCACCGAGGGGGCGGCACCGCGCCCCCTCGGTGACCTGGAGGCAGAACGCATGAGGCAACAAACCGCACGTATCTCCTCGCTCGCCCTGGCGGTGGCCGCGATCACGGGAACGGCCGCATTCGGCCCTTCCGCACAAGCGGCCCCCGCACCCACCGCAGCCGCCCACGAGGCGCAGTCGCCGCGCGGTCACGAGGCGACCCGTGCCGCGTTGCGCGCCGTGGTCGAGCAGGGCGAACTGCCCGGCGTCGCCGCCATGACACGGGACAGCAGGGGGAGTTGGTACGGAGCGGCCGGACACGCCGACACCGCGACCGGCCGCGAACGCTCGCCCGGTGACCACTTCCGCGGGGCCAGCATCACCAAGACGTTCATCGCGACCGTCCTGCTCCAGCTGGAGGCCGAGGGAAAGCTGAGCCTCGACGACTCGGTCGAGCACTGGCTGCCCGGGCTGGTGCGGGGCAACGGGTACGACGGCAGCCGGATCACCCTGCGCAGTCTCCTCAACCACACCAGCGGCATCGCCAACCACACCTCCGACCCCGCGTTCGTGCACGACGCCGCCGGCCCCGGCTTCCCGGAGCACCGGTACGACACCCATACGCCCGAGGAACTGGTGGCGGTCGCGCTGAAGTACCCGCCGGTCCCCGACCCGGAGAAGGCGCCGCTGTACTCGAACACCAACTACGTCATAGCCGGGATGGTCATCGAGAAGGCGACCGGCCGTTCGTACGCGCAGGAGGCCACCCGCCGCATCATCCGGCCGCTGAAGCTGCGCGGGACGTCGTTCCCCGGCACGGCGCCACAGATGCCGGACCCGCACCCCGTCGCCTACTCCCGCCTCCACCAGGAGACCCCCGACGCGGAGATCCACGACGCCACCGAGCAGAACATGACCTGGCTGGGCGCGTCCGGCGACATCATCTCCACCGCCGGCGACCTCAACCGCTTCCAACGCTCGCTGATTGCCGGCGAGTTGCTGCCGCCCGCACAGATGAAGAAGATGCTCGACGAGGTGCCGCTGGGCAACGGAACCGGGTACGGACTCGGCGTCGAGTTCGCGGAGCTGTCCTGCGGTGTGAAGGTGGTGGGCAAGAGCGGCCGTACGAACGGTTCCCTGTCCGCGATGGTCGGCACACTGGACGGGAAGCACCAGCTGACGTTCAACATCAACGGTGACTGGCTGTGGGACGGGGCGACCTACGTAAACGTGATCGAGGCGGAGTTCTGCGACAAGGCCCCGGCCCCGGCCCCGGCTTCCACCGACTCCCCGAATGCCGTCAACGTTCCGGCTGCCATCAACTGGCCGTAGCAGCAGGGCACTTCGCGGCTAGTCGGGCGGCAGGACCGCCCGACCCCTCACTGGACCTGTGCCTCACTGGACCTGTGGGACGTCCTTGACGAACACGATGCCGTCGATGCCCGCCAAGTGGGCCGGGTCGAACGGGGCGTAGCCGAACCAGGGGGATACGCGGGGGCCGGGCCGCGTATCCCCGAGGGCGGTGGCCAGCCTGCCGGCGTCGATGACGCAGCGATCCTCCGGGAGTGCGTACAGGAGTCCTTCGACGGTGTCCGGTGGCGGGGTGTCCACGCCCTGGTGCCGGATCGTGCCGAGGGCCGTGGCCACGAAGGCGTACTCCTCGCCGAGCCGGGCGCTCACCAGCGCACCGGCGCCCCACCACTCCAGCTGCATCCCGCCCATCCGCATGGTGCTCTTCTCCCGCTGGAGGTGGGAGTTGTGGGCGTGGACGAGCACGGGGCCCCGCTCGGCGAGGGCGAGGAGGTTGTAGGCCATCATCTGGTCCCGCAGGCCCACCAGCCGGGTCAGGCGGGCCGGTGAGGAGTCGGCCATCCAGTGGTGGTAGCGCAGCAGGCCGATCGCGGTGCGCCCGTACAACCGCGCCCGGTCCAGGTCTTCCCGCGGGCTCACCGCGATCAGGTGCGGCGTCTGCGCGTCGAGCAGTGCCACCAGATCGTCGGCGAGCAGCCGCAGTCGACCGGCCTCGGCCGACTGCCCTACGGACCGGGACGGGTCCATCATCGCGGCGGGCTCGGTCCACCGGCCGTCGGCGCCGAGCAGGCGGTCGAGCGTCTCCGCGGTGCAGGGGAGCAGGTCCGCGTCCACCCGGTCCGCGAGGTAGCCGTGGAGCGCGGTGAGGGCATGCCGGGGGCTCGCGGCGGCGACGATCTCCAGCGGGCCGTCGAAACCGGCGAAGCGGACCCGCTCGGACTCGGGCCGGCCGTCGTTGTGGGCGCGCATCCAGCGCACGAGCTCGCGGTTGGCCGCGGAGGCGCCCCAGCCGTGGCTGAAGCCGTGCTCCATGACCTCGTCGAGAGTGCCCGTGCCCGAGGTGACGTACTCGTCCACGGCCAGGCCCGCCATGCAGTCGCTCTCGATCGTGATCGTCCGGTAGCCCTCCTCCTCGACGAGCTGCCGGAAGAGCTCGTTGCGCAGGTCGAGCAGGGTGTCCTCGCCGTGGGTGGGCTCGCCCAGGGCGAGCACCCGGGGCCGGGCCGGGAGCAGCCTCATGACGGCGGCAGCATCGACGGCATGGGCGGTGTCCTTGATGTCGGTAGCCATGCCTTCAACGCTATCGTTGAACCTTCGGTTGAAACTTTCCCGCGATATCGGCAGGGCAATGGGCCAAAACCTTCAAACCGGTGATCGGCTCCGGCCGGTCGATTTGGCGCGCGTGCACGGTCTGTCCACGCAGGCGGTCAGGAACTACGAGGAGGCCGGCATCCTTCCCGCCGCCGGTCGCACACCCCACGGTTACCGCACCTACACCTCGCTGCACGCGGGGGCCCTGCGCGCGTTCCTCGCCCTGGTCCCCGGCCACGGCCACCCCACGGCGACGGCGATCATGCGGGCGGTGAACGAGGGCTCGATCGACGAGGCGTTGCGCCTCGTCGACGAGAGCCACGCCCAGCTCCTGGAGGACCGGCAGACCCTCCGGGCCGTGGAACGCGCCCTCCGCGACCTGGACCCCGCGGCGGCGCCCGACTCGGATACGGCGCCCGGATCCGGTTCCGGCGAGACCTTCATCGGGCCGCTGGCGGGGAAGCTCGGCATCCGGCCCGCGACGCTGCGCAAGTGGGAGCGCGCCGGACTTGTGCACCCGCGCCGCGACCCACGGACCGGTTACCGCGTCTACGGCGAGGCCGACGTACGGGATGCCCGAATGGCCCACCAACTCAGGCGGGGCGGCCACCTGCTGGAGCAGATCGCCCCGCTGATCGCCCAGGTGCGCGCGGCGGGCGGCCCGGAACCGCTGGAGGCCACCCTGCGCAACTGGCACGACCGGCTGTCCGCCCGAGGACGCGCGATGCTGGCGGGAGCCGCCGAGTTGGACGCGTACCTGCGCGAACGCGGATGAGCCACCCGCACGCGCGATCGACGGGGCCGATGAGTTTCCCGTGGATCCGCAGTCTGCAGTCCGCAGTCCGCAGTCCGCAGTCCGCAGTCCGCAGTCCGCAGGCAAGTGAGCAATAGTTCGGTGCGGCGCAGCCCGCTGCCGCACCACCCACGTGAAACGAGGAGTCCTCAGATGCGCACCCTGATCAGCACCGCCTTCGTCTCGCTCGACGGCGTCGTGGAGGCCCCTGGCGGGGAGCCCGGCTACCGGAACTCGGGGTGGACGTTCAAGGACATGGAGTTCGTCCCGGAGGCGTTCGAGATCAAGGGCCGGGAGCAGCAGGAAGCCGCCGCGATGATGATGGGCCGGGTCAGCTACGAGGCGTTCAGCCCGGTCTGGCCGGACATGGCGGACTTCGCCGACTACAAGACCATGCCGAAGTACGTCGTCTCCACCACCCTCACCGAGGACGACCTGGTCTCCGGCTGGGGCGAGACCACGATCCTGCGCTCGCTCGACGACGTCGCCGCGCTGAAGGAGACCGAGGGCGGCCCGATCATCATCCACGGCAGCGCCACCCTCAACCGGAACCTCTCGGACGCCGGTCTGATCGACCGCTACCACCTCCTCGTCTTCCCCCTGCTGCTCGGCGCGGGCAAGCGCCTGTTCAGCGACACGGACAAGGACACCCAGAAGCTGAAGCTCGTCGAGCACGAGGCGTACTCCAACGACCTGCAGAAGAACGTCTTCGACGTCATCCGCTGACACCGCCGCCCGGCCATGCCTCGGTGCGCCTCGCCTCGTCAGGATCGCGCGCCACGGCTGGCACAGGCGTCGCGCACAAGCAGCCTCTCCACAGCTCAACGAGGCAGCTGCACCCAGGATTTGGTGCCGCTTCGGGGCGGGTCGGCCTCGGTGGCGCCCCACTCGCCGCCCCAGTCGTCCACAACGGCCGCCAGCATCCAGAGCGCCCGACGGCGACGGGTCTCGCAGAGGGTGGCCGTGTCCGGGGCGGCGTGGTGCGGGTGCTGGTCCCAGACAAGGAGGCGTACGGCATCCTCGCGGTGGCGCAGGGATACGTAGAGGTCCTTGCCCGGACTCATCCGCACGGTGACGGCAACGAGTTCGTCCACGACGTGCGTGGCCGGCCAGACATACGGGGCAAGCCCGTGCGCCTCCAGGGCGGCGGCCACCACGGTCCGGCCGATGAACGCGCTACGGGTGTCACCGGGGAGCGTGAAACTCAACGAGAGCCCGCGCCCGGAATGGCCCTTGGAACGCAGATGGGGCCGGGGATGCGCCTGCGAGGGGTCGGAGCGGAGGGCGAGGCGGGGGTACGGGGTGGCCTGCGGGCCCGTCTCGGCGGTGACGGCCGGACAGAGCGCGGCGAAGGTGGATACGTACATGACGGACTCCCCTGATACGGGTGGCGAGTTGGCGATGTCTCTCTTTCGCGTGGGCGCGCACGGGTGGCTCACTTTGTTGTGTTGTGGACGAGCAGTGGCCTGTCTCCCTGACGCGGAACCGCCCCTCCCAGGGCAGGAGGTTGCGGGCAGGACCGCGTGATGCACTTCCGGCTCGTCGGCGCTGCGTGAGCGGTGCGTGACTTACCGTAGGGTGCCATGGGTCATATTGGCCACCCAATCCAGAAATATTGACCCTTGCGTGGCTCAAGATGCCCTCTGCGCGGCAGACTTCACGGACAAGGTCACGGAAGGACTGACATGGCATCGCGAACGTCCCCAACTGAACGACAGAGGCGCCTGGGGCACGAAGTCAGGAAGATGCGGCTGGCCGCCGATGTCAGCGCCGAGGCTGCCGCGCGCCTGCTGGGGGTCGACCGGTCCAGACTTTCCAACATCGAGCAGGGCGGCCGAGCAATCAGCGAGGATCGATTGCGCACCCTCGCCCAGGCGTGCGGCTGCCAGGATCAGGCCTACGTCGAAGCATTGGCCGCTATGGCCAGGCCAGCGAGGAGGGGCTGGTGGGAGCGGTACCGCGGCTCACTACCCGAAGGACTTCTGGACATCGCAGAGTTGGAGTCCAGCGCCGTTCGAATGCGGACCGCCCACTCTGTGCACATTCCAGGAATCCTTCAGACCAGCGATCACGCCCTGGCCGTCTTCCGAGTGGTCGTCCCCGCGCTTCCGGAACACGAAGTTGCCCTGCGACTCGCTCATCGAGTGGAACGACAGCAAGTCCTGGACGGGCCCACCTCCCCCGAGTACATGGGGGTCATCCACGAGGCGGCACTGCGCATGCAGTTCGGCGGCCGCGCGGTGGCCCGTGCCCAGCTCGACCGCTTGCTCACCGTCTCCGAAAGCCCTCACATCACGCTCAGGGTCATCCCCTTCGGAGCAGGCGCATTCCCCGGTGCGGGGCAGACAGTCAACTACGCCGAGGGGATCGTCCCCCAGCTGGACACAGCCCAGGTGGACAGCACGCACGGGCCTGAATTCCTGTACACACAAGGTCAGTTGGCGAAGTACCGTTCGCACCTCGACTGGATGGATGGCATCGCGCTGCCGCCCGAGAAGTCGCGGGACTTCATCCATGACATCGCACGTCACCTCTGAGGGGAGTCACCATGCAGAACGTCGCGTGGGAAGAACCATTCTGCGGCGAAGGCGCCAGCTGCTTCCGCCTCGGAACAGACGACCAGGGCAACAGCTACATCGCCGTCGTCGGCTCCGAGGAACACTTCCTCACCGACAGCCGCGAAGCGCTCCAGCAGATGATCCGCGACATCAAGGCCGGCAAGGCCGACCACCTGCTGTAGCTGGAGGACGACAGGGGCCCGGCACCGCGATGTGCTCGCCGTGCCGGGCCTGGATCAGGCGGAGCCGCGTTGAATACCCGTCGTGTCCCGGAGGAGGCCACGCCGACCGTCGTCCGCCTGCGCGATCAAAGCCTCCCCACGCTGCCCCAACGCGAGGTACCAAGCCCCTGGCAACAGCTCCGCCACCACCCGCGAGGACACATCCTCCTCAACCAGCGGACGACACTCCGGCACCGCAAACCAGAACAACGCGAACTCATCCCCAGACGGAACACTCTCCGCCCGATCCGAACCGTCATCCCCACGCTGAATACCCGTCGCG
>NZ_JBIASS010000003.1:649344-717819 GCF_042890955.1 Streptomyces sp. NPDC001933
AGTCCAAGAGAAGCCCACGCCGACCGTCATCCGTCTGCGCGATCAAAGCCTCCCCACGCCGCCCCAACGCCAAATACCAAACCCCCGGCAACAACTTC
This sequence comes from Streptomyces sp. NPDC001933, assembly GCF_042890955.1. Lineage (NCBI taxonomy): Bacteria > Bacillati > Actinomycetota > Actinomycetes > Kitasatosporales > Streptomycetaceae > Streptomyces > Streptomyces sp. NPDC001933. The sequence goes on from NZ_JBIASS010000003.1 coordinate 649,443, forward strand.
CCCACCACCCGCGACGACACATCCTCCTCAACCAGCGGACGACACTCCGGCACCGCAAACCAGAACAACGCGAACTCATCCCCAGACGGAACACTCACCGCCCGATCCGAACCGTCATCCCCACGCTGAATACCCGTCGCGTCCAAGAGAAGCCCACGCCGACCGTCATCCGTCTGCGCGATCAAAGCCTCCCCACGCCGCCCCAACGCCAAATACCAAACCCCCGGCAACAACTCCGCCACCACCCGCGACGACACATCCTCCTCAACCAGCGGACGACACTCCGGCACCGCAAACCAGAACAACGCGAACTCACCCTCGGACGGAACACTCACCGCCCGATCCGAACCGTCATCCCCACGCTGCCCCACAACGGCCTCAGCGGGGCGGCCTGCCGGGGCAGGGCCGGGCACGCCAGGACGAGGCACCGCTGCCCGACCCACCGCCCCAGGGCCTGTCCGCGTTGTCATCTGGTCGAAGGGCGCGGGCGAAGGTGCCGTTCGCGTACCGAGACTCTCCTCGGAGTCGACCACCGGCCCATTGACGATCGCGGAAAGCGCCTCCGCTACCTCTTCGACCGTCGCCCGCCCATCAGGCTCTTTGACGAGCAGACGCAGGAGAAGGGGTGCGAGATCACCTGCCCAACGCGTCTGCTCGGGCTCCCTGCCACAGATCGCCGCGATCAACGCGGCGTAGGTGTCCCCTCGGAACGGCGGCTGCCCCTCGACCATCTCGTACAACGTCGCGCCGAGCGACCAGAGATCGGAGGCGGCGTCGCCACGGGCGTGCTGGAGCTGTTCCGGGGACGCGTACTGCAGGGTCACGGGAGCTCCCCCGTCCCTGGTCATGGTGGTCGCGTCGGCGATGAGCGCGATCCCGAAGTCCGCGATGAACACTCGTTGGCCGGAGAGCAGGATGTTGGCCGGCTTCAGGTCGCGGTGCACGACGCCGGAGCGATGCGCCTCTGCCAGCGACTCCAGAACAGCCAGCCCGATCTCCGCCACCCGGCGCACCGGCAGCCGGCCCTCGTCGTCGAGCAGCTCCCTGAGGGACGGCCCCTCCACGTGCTCCATGACGATCGCGGGCGGGTCGATCCGCGAAAGGATGTCGAACACGGTGACGATGCCGGGATGGCGGCTGAGCCGGGCCAGCGCCTTGGCCTCCCGCCGAAAGCGCTCCACCTGACGGCTTCGTTCCTCCTCGCCGTCGGCGAACCCGTAAAGGATCTCCTTGAGGGCGACCTCCCGGTCGAGTTCCTCGTCGTGAGCGAGCCAGACGCGGCCCATGCCGCCCTTTCCTATGGCCCTGATCAGTCGGAATCGGCCATCGACCAGCTCACCTTGCTGCCCCATGGCCATTACTTTAATGGCGCGCCAAACCCCCCGTGAGTGATCGTCAGGAGAGCGCCGTACACAGCCGAAAGGCCCGTGCACCGCGATGCGATCGCGGTGCACGGGCCCTTGATGTGGCGCGGTTCCTCAGGAAGACGTGCCGCGCGGGAAGGAGACCTCCACGCGCCGGTTCTTCTTCCGGCCCTCTTCCGTGCTGTTGTCGGCGATCGGGTACTGCTCGCCGTAGCCACGGATCTCGAAGGTGACGGTCGAACCGAGATCCTTCACCAGCACCGACTGCACGGCGTTGGCGCGCTGCTTGGACAGCACGTCGCCGTGGGCCGACGAGCCGAGGTTGTCGGTGAAGCCGAAGACGCGCACCTTGGTGGCGTTCTGCTTCTTGATCTCGGCGGCGATGGCCGCGATACGGGAGTTGGCCGCGGAGCTCAGCTTCGCGCTGTCCTTGCCGAAGAGAACTTCGGCCTGGAGCGCGAACTTGATGCTCGCGTTGCTGTCCTCGCGACGCTCTTCGCCACCCATGTCCTCGACGACCTGGATGATGTCGAGGACTTTGGCGGGGGCGAGCGTGGCACCGTCGACCATCTTGAGGTCGGGGTCCTTGCCGTCCACAGGTACCGGCGGAGCCGCAGATGCCTCGGTACCCGGCGGTACGCTCGGTCCATCATCGGCCAGAGCGGCCGAGGCACCCATGACGGACGTGCCGGCCATCAGCACTACCGCCGCAATGGTCATGCCTGCCAGTTGAATCGGACCACGCCGCATGCAGGTGTCTGTCATCTCGCCCGTCACCCGGAGATCTTCAGCGACGTGGTGGCGAACGTCGGCAGGTTGAAGTCGACCTCGGTCGTCTCGGCGGGCGGCGCCGGGAACTGCATGAATACCGGGACCGACGCGCCAGGCTGGACAGCGGACATTCCAGTCGTGCAAAGGCAACGACCATCGGTGTCCCGGAGGATGTAGTAGCGCTTCTTCCCGACCTTGTCCACGAGCGTCGCACCACCGACGGAGTTCAGATTCTTGCTGACGATGGCGGCCTCGCCGCCGGCCCAGGCGGACGGGTTGACGACGGTCTGGCCCTGGTTCTTCAACTCGCCCTGAACCGTGACGAAACCGCCGGAGTCCCGCTTCACCTGATTGATGACCAGCAGCATGTTCTTGTCGCCCCTGGCCTCCGCGAGCTTCACATTCGGGTCCACGTTCTCCCCGGCCGCGGTGTCCTCCTGCTTCGTTCCCTTGTCCTCGTCGGAAGACTTCGGGGACGCGGGGGAAGACGGCGAACCGGTGTCCTTTGTTCCTCCGCCGTCCTCGGCACCGCAGCCGGTGACGGCCAGGGCCAGTGCCGCCGTCACCGAGATGGCTGCCACTACCCTTCGGGACTTGATGGAGCGCCGAATGCTCATCGCTTCTGATTCCTTTACTCGTCGTTCACTGTCAACTGTCGACCAGGTGCACGTCAAAGAGAATCTTGCTCACCTGCTCCCAGGGAGGGGGGCTGGTCGGACTGATTGCGAGCATCTCTCCTCCCCTGCACGAGAAGAAGTACATGTCCTGGACGGTGTCGTCGTTGTAGTCGACGGACCTCCACCTGGGACAGCGCCACTCGATGACAGCAGTGGCGTGCCCCTTGGCGAACTTCCGCTTCATGCCAGGAACCACAGACGCACCCACGGGCTTAAGCGTCTTGACGTCAACCCTGATCTTGTCCCGCTCGCCGCCGGGCGTAGCGACGCATCCGGGCGGGGTGAGCTTCGCATCGTTCTCTGCGGCCATTGCGTGGGCCGCAGGACAACCCAGAACCGGGTGCGCCTGCAGGAACATGTCCAACATGCTCTCGGGAAGTGAAGCGAGGAACGGAGCCTCGAACAGCTTGCGGGATTCCTGGGCGGCAGCGAGTGCGGCAGCATCCGCTGCTCCCTGGGCCCCGTTGCGCAAGGCCGAGGCCTTGCCGACGGTAAAGAAGGCAAACGCGAGGAAGAGCAGGCCCGCCACCATCACAACGTAGATGGGGAAAGCCTGCCCTGCCTCGCCGCGAAGTTTCGCGGTCATTAGCCGGCCTTGATCTGCGACACCAGGTCGGAGATCTTGCTCGAGATCGAGCCACCGATACCCGAGGCCGCGATCGCGCCGATGATCGCCACGACCACCAGGATGATGCCCAGGTACTCGAACGCCGTCTGGCCGCGGTCCTTGGCCTCGTAGCGCTTCTGGATGGCGCTGACAGTGGTGTTGGCCCAGCCGTTGATCCGAACGGCGGTCTTCAGGGTGATGTCCGACATGGTGTTCCCCTCCGGGTTCGGCCGACCGGTAGCCGGCCGACTCGCAAGTTTCTTTGGTGCCGCCTGCGGTACCGGCTTCCTCCTGGCCGGTGCCGCTGGCGACATGAGAAACATACGGCGGCACGCCCTGCTCGCCGGAGGGCCCCAGGGCCCATTCCCGGGCCCAAAGCGTCAGTTGGGCCTCTGCCTCCGATGCGCGCCGGAAGGGCCCATGTCCCGTCGCGGCCACACTCCCGTTCGCACTCTCTCGCTCAGCCACGGTGACCACCGACCTCGCGAACCCCACTGCCCGTGGAGGGGGCCGTGCCGAGCCAGCGGGCGATGGCCTCACTGCGACTCGCACTGTGCAGCTTGGTGAAGATGCGGTTGATGTGGTTCTTGACCGTCTTCTCGCTGATGAAGCAGGTGGCGGCGATCTGCTGATTGCTCATGCCGGAAGCGATCAGCTCCATGACCTCCACCTCCCGTGAACTCAGCCCGTACTGCTGCCTGTTGAGCTTCGCGCCCGGTTCCCCGGTCATGGAAGACTGTGCCACAACTGGTTGCAGATGCGAAAGACCCTGCGATGACCGGACGGGGCGCGGCGCAGGTGGAGACGGTTCGGGCTTGGGTGCGTGTGCAGGCGCACCGTGTTGCTGAACGGAACTCGGAGGGTGTCCGTCGTACCCGGGCCCCTGGTAGGGAACGCCTGTGGTCAACGCCGTTCCGAGCCCCTCCGGAAGCGGTCGCGACTGCGGCCCCGGGCCCTGGCGCATGTGGGCGAGGAGAGCGTTGGCCGCGGTGGCGGTGAAGTGGGCCCGGCCGTCCTTCGTGTCGCGTACGGCCTGCACCAGCTGATCGGCCGTGAACTCGCCGTGGACCAGATAGCCGCTCGCGCCCAGGCGCAGCGCCTCGTGGACGATCTCGTTCTCGCGGCTGTAGGTCAGCATCATCACGGGTGCGATCTGTACGAGATGCGGCAGCGCGGAGATGCCGTCCACGCCGGGCATCCGGACGTCGAGCAGGACGACGTCCGGACGGTGCTGGACGGCCATGTCATAGGCCTGGCGCCCGTCTGCGGCCTCCGCGACGACTTCGATGTCGTCGCGGCCGGAGAGCAGGACGCCGAGGCCGGCCCGGACCACGGGGTTGTCATCGGCCACGACGACCCGCAGGGCGCTGGGAACGGCCATGGGCGCCGCTGCGGGAAAGGGAGGCATGGACTCGGATGCCGCGGGCTGCTGGGGGACGGGGAACGCGTTGGAGCTGGGCTCCGAGTTGAGCGGGGTGACGTGCGAAGACGTGTGCTGGGACGCGTGGTTCTGAGCGGTCCAGTTCTGGCCCGACGCACGGGAGACGTCGTCCGGCATCTGCGACCTCCTCTCAAGGGTCTAATGGGGGGTGAGGGTGAGAACGGAGCGGTTCAGTCGGGCTGTTCCGCGCCGGCAGTCGCGAGCAGAGCTGCGATCGGGAGTTCCAGGCGGACCTCGGTGCCCTTGGCCGCCTGCCCCTTTCCGATACGGATGCGGGCGCCGATGGACGCGGCACGCTCGACCATTCCGACCAGGCCGAAGTGCCCGGCGTGCCGGAGGTCGTCGAGCGTCGTGCCCGGGGGCAGGCCGCGCCCGTCGTCGTACACGCTGACGCGCAGGACGTCGCCCTTCACGCCTGCGAGTACGACGAGGTAGGTGGGTTGTGCGTGGCGGTGGGCGTTCTCCATCGCCTCGGAGGCGATGGTGAGCAGCTGGCGGGCGACGACCTGAGGGACGTGCGGGATCGGCGCGTCGTTGAGCAGCCGGAAGGTGGCGGTGAGGCCGTGGCGTCGGGTGAAGTCCTCTGCACGGGCCCGGAGCTCGCGTGTCACGTCCACGCCTCCGTCCAGTCCGGACTCGCGGCGCAGGTCGGAGAGCAGTTCACGGGACTCGGCGGCGGCCCGGCGGGCGGCGCGGGCGACCAGTTCGGCCTGGTGCTTGACGGTGAGCGGGTCCATCCGGTCGGAGGAGACAGCCAGGCCGTCGGCTGCCAGTGCCAAGCCGTGCAGGGTCTTGGCCACCGAATCGTGCATCTCCCTCGCGAGGCGCGCGCGTTCGCCTTCTACCGCCTCGCTGACAGCGAGCCGCGCTTTGGTCTCGGTGAGCGCCTGGCTGGCGGTACCGAAGCGGAGAAGAAGGTTGCGCAGCGTGACTCCCACCGCTCCGGCTATCACACAGAAGCCCGGAAGGAGGAACGCCGTTGCGTTAGCGGCTTCCAGTCTCGGATCGGTCCCGTACACACCGAGGACGATCGCGGTCTGGAGTGCTGCGAAGATCGCGGCGCCCCGCCAGCCCTGGACCAGCCCGGCCAGCATCGGGGTACACACGGTGACGTAGGCGAGAGTGGATTCCGGTGAGGCGGTGATCAGCAGCAGGGCGCCGAAGAAGGCGTCGATGCCGAGCAGCCAAGGGTGGCGCAGCAGAACCGGACCGAAGCGTTCCCAGTCGCGGAACAGGACGTAGCTGCCCATGAAGGTGACGAGGATGGCCGAGCCGATCAGCCATGTAGCCAGGCCCGAGGCAGTGTGATCGATGGCGAACGGTGTGGCTATGGCAATCATGGCGAGCCGGAATCCGAAGACCTGGCGGCACATCGCCTGGAGCGCGTTGAGCTGGATCGCGAACGCCGGGCGTGAGCCGGGATCGGCGATCGCCTGACGTACCTGCGCATTCAGTCCGGTCTGGATGCTGCCGAGTTGGAACGCCATGAGCCTCTCACCTCCCCACGGCGGTTCTGCCCACCGTCCGCCTCGTTCACGTCATCCGCCCATGAGGGTGCTGAAGTCGACGTTGACCCCGTAGACGAATCCGACCGTCAGCATGACCAGCGTTCCGGGGAGAAGGAACGTGGTGACCGCGAAGGTCGCCTTGGGAACGGCCCTGGCCGCCTTCCGGCGGGCGTTCTGGGCGTCGGTGCGCCGCATGTCGTTGGCGATCTGAATCAGGGTCTCGACGATCGGCGCACCGAGCTCCTCGCCCTGCTGGAGCGTGGTCACGAACATCGCGACCTGCTCCGAGTCATTGCGCTTGCGCAACTGCTCGAACGCCTCACGGCGGCTGACACCCATGTCCATCTGGCGCAGGGTGATACGGAGCTCGTCCGCCCAGGGCCCCTCGTACTTGTCGGCGACCCGGGCCAGGGCCTGCCGGAAGCCGAGGCCGGCGGAGACCACGACGGCGAGCACGTCGAGGAAGTCCGGAAGCGTCCGGTCGATGTGGTCACGGCGGATGCGGACCGCGGACCAGATGCCGACCTCGACCCAGAACAGTCCGAACGCGATCAGCACCAGGGAGAGGAAGATCTGCCCCCGGATGATCATTGAGAAGGCGCCGAGCAGACCGAGTCCGCCGTAGACCGCTCGGCGGGCAGCGTAGCGGTCGATGGTCAGACCGCCCGGGTTGCCCGCCATGTCGATCTGGCGGCGCTTCTTGTTGACGGCCTTGGCGCCCATCATCCTCAGCACCATGGGGGCCCAGCGCATGCCCAGACGGTCGATACCGGAGCCTACTGCGCTGGTACGGGTCGAGCCGACTTCCAGAGCGATCGCGAGGTCACTGGGGAGCTTCGCATCGGCCCGGTACATGCGGACACCCGCGATGGCCCCGAAGACCGCGAGTCCTATGACGCCCGCCAACAGCAGATCCATGTGCGCGCCGCCCATCAGACGTCGATCTTGGACAGACGACGGATCACGATGAATCCGATCGCGTACAGGGCAAGGGAGACGATCACCGCGACTTGGCCGATGAACGCACCGGTCATACGGTCGAGGGCGCCGGGCATCACCGCGTTCATCAGGAGCATGGCGCCCAGGCCGAAAGCGGGAACGGCATAGGCCGTGACCGTCACCTGGGAGAGCTGGGTCTTGACCTCGCGTCGGGTCTCCTTGCGCTCCTCCAGCGTCTCGGTGAGGTTGCGCAGCGAGCTGACGACCGTACCGCCGGCCCGGTTGGACAGGACGAGAGTGGTGACGAGGACGACGAGTTCGCGGGAGGGCAGCCGGTCGGTGAGTTCGCTCATCGCGTCCTCGAGGGATTCACCGACGGCGAGGCGGCGGGCGACCCTGGCCAGTTCTTCACCCGCCGGATCCTCCAGTTCGTCGGCCGCCATGCCGATCGACGTACGCAGCGCGAGGCCGGCCTGGGTGGCGTTGGCGAGGATGCGGGCGAGCTCGGGAAGCTGGTTGATGAAGTGCTCGGTGCGCTTGGTCCGTTGCCAGTTCAGGAAGGCGTTGGTGCCCCAGAGGCCGATGAGGGCTGCGACCGGTCCGAAGAAGCTGGCGAGCATGGACGAAGCGATCATCCAGAGCCCGGCCAGGGCGACGACCGCGTAGACGAAGAACTCGCCCGGAGTGATCTCGAGGCCCGTGGCAGCCAGTTTCAGTTCGAGCTTCCGGCCCAGGCCGGTCTTCCGCAGCCGGCTGTCCAGCGACCGGAATCGACGGCGTCGGCCGGCCTCCGGAATATGACCGGTGTGCGAGAGACGGTCTACCAGGGCATCCCGGTCGGCCTTGCCACCGGAGTAGGCGTGCAGGCCCACGACGCCCGTGACGCCGGCGAGCAGCGTGACGCCGATGGTGAGAAGAGGGAGATTCGTCATGGCACGGTACCTAGTTGGCCTCTCGGGTGGCGAGCTGTTCGGCGGAATCGGCAACCCCGAAGGCCTGCGGGATGGGCTGGCTGGCCATGTAGAGGCGCTCGGCAATCTTGCGCGGAATCGGGAGGTACTGGAATTCGCCGTTGATCCGCCCTTCGGCGTCCATCGGCTGTGCATTGAACCGGGCGACGGACACGATGCGGTAGGGGTCGCGACCGTGCGAGTCGAGGACGGCGATCTCGGTGATCTTGCGGGAACCGTCGGCGTGCCTGGTTAGCTGGACGATGACATCGACAGCGCTGTTGATCTGGTCGTGCAGTGCCTCGAACGGGATCTCGATCTCGGACATCGAGGCCAGAGTCTGCAGACGCATGAGCGCGTCCTCGGCGTTGTTGGCGTGAACCGTGGCGAGCGAGCCGTCGTGACCGGTCGACATCGCCTGGAGCATGTCGAGCGATTCGCCACCACGGACCTCACCGACGACGATGCGGTCGGGGCGCATACGCAGGGAGTTACGGACCAGATCACGGATGGAGATCTGGCCCTTCCCCTCCACGTTCGCCGGCCGGGACTCCAGCCGGATGACGTGGCTCTGCTGAAGCTGGAGCTCGGCGGAGTCCTCGATGGTGACGATGCGCTCCCTGTCGGGGATGAGGCCGGAGAGCGCGTTGAGGAGCGTCGTCTTCCCGGTGCCGGTGGCGCCGGAAACGATGATGTTGAGCTTGGCCTGGACGAGTCCGGACAGCAGGATCAGCATCTGCTCGTCGAGCGAGCCGACGTTGATCATTTCCTGGAGCGTGAAGGCTCTGGGGAACCGTCGGATGGTGAGCGTCGCACCGGTCAGCGACAGGGGCGGGATGATGACGTTGACACGCTCACCACTGGGTAGACGCGCGTCAACCATGGGGTTTGACTCGTCGACGCGGCGGTTGACCGTCGACACGATGCGTTCGATGGTCTGCATCAGCTGCTCGTGCGAACTGAATCGCATGGGCAGCTTCTCGACCTTGCCGCTGCGCTCGACGAAGATCTGGTCCGGTCCGTTCACCATGATTTCGGTGATGGACGCGTCTTCGAGGAGCGGTTCCAGAATGCCGAGCCCGAGGGCCTCGTCGACGACCCGGCGGATCAGCTGGGTGCGTTCGACGGTCGAGAGGACCGGCCCTTCGCGGCTGATGATGTGGCTGAGCACACGCTCCAGCCGCGCTCGCCGGTCTGCGGCGGCGAGCGACGACATCTCGGCCAGGTCGATCTCTTCGAGCAGCTTGGCGCGGTAGGTGGCCACCATGTGGCTGTCCTCCCGCGCCCCGCCGTTCTTCTCGGGGGCGGTCATGCGTGCCCGCAGACTCATTGCGTAACTCCTCGCTCAGACTTGCTCGTGGTGCTCCAGTTGTGCAATGCGGGCCCTGCTCACCCTCGCGGCATGGTGGAACTGCGACTGGCCCAACCCCAGTCGTCGATTCCGGGCACAACGGAGGGGATCCTCACGCGAGTGGTGTACGTCACTTCGCCGGTCCCGTCGTCGCTACTGAACTTCGAGTTCTTGTAGCTGCCGAGCCAGTCGCTCATCGCGTCGCGCCCCGCCCGCTCCGAGTCCCCGCGCGGCACGTCCTGGGTGGCGGTACGCGCGGCCGCACGGGCACCGGTGCCCGCCTGGTTGGCGGCGTACGCGGCGACCCCCAGCTGAATCGCGAAGAGGCCCACCAGGAGCAGCAGCGGAATGAAGCCCATGTACTCGATGGCGACCTGGCCACGGTCCCGGCGGGTCGCGGTGGCCTTCCGGCCCGGTGTGTGTACGCGCATGCTCATCGCTCGGCCTCCAGCGGCGACGCGGCGTTGCCCTCGATCGTCATCGGCCAGTTGAGTACTCCGGGTACCAGGACCGGAACCCGAAGCTTCACCGTGGCCTTGTACAGCGCGCCCGAGCTTTCGCACTTCGTCCGCTTCATCGACTCGCGCCAGACCTTCGGCAGGTCCTCCTTGGCCGCGGCCCGGCACGCCTGTCCGCGCGTACCCTGCGCGATGGCGCCCTTGTGTGCCGCCTGGTCCGCCGAGTTCCCCGCCAGGGAGAACGTGTAGCCGATCAGCGCGCACTGCCAGAGCGCGATCAGCAGCAGGATGATCAGCGGTGTGACGCCCAGGAACTCGATCGCGGTCTGGCCGCGGTCGCGTCCCCGGCCGAGGAGACGGGCGCGCATCCCGCCCCGCACCGGGGAAACGTCACCGCAACGCCTTCCCCGTATCTCCGTGTCTCTCGTCTCGGTAAGTGCCATTGGTCAACTTGCCCCCTAGGTCGTCTTCCGGTTCCGGGAGTCGCCGTCGCGGTCGCGCCGGCGACCGATCGAGCCTCGGTCGTTCTTGAACTTCGCGATGCTCTTCGCGCCGCTCTTTTCCGCCTTCTCAGGAACCTTGACGATGCCGAGCTCGCCCGCAAGGGCCCAGAGGGCCTGTTTGACCGTGCTCTTGGAGTCGAGTTCGTGCAGCCGGCCCGCGTCGACGACGGCCTGGAGCTCCTTGAAGTTCGCGGGAACGGCGGTGTTGGCCGTCGTGGTTCCGGTGATCTTCTCGATCAGCTGCGGCTGGATCTCGGTGTTGCGGATGAAGCGGTTGACAAGGGTGACCGTCTCCTCGGCCTTGCGGATCTGGAGCCGTTCCCACATCCGTACGACCCGCTTCGCACCGCGCACCGCGATCACATCGGGCGTGGTGACCAGCAGCGCCGTGTCGGCCATCTCGATGGCCGCCGCGCTGGCCCCCTGGAGCTGGCTGCCGCAGTCGATCACCACGACCTCGTAGCGCGAGCGCAGGGCGCTGACGATCTGCCGGGCCGAGCGGTCGCTGACCTCCTCGGCGCTCTCTCCCTCGTTGGGGGCCAGCAGCAGCGCCAGCCCGGTGCCGTGGCTGAACACGGCATCGGACAGGACGCGTGGCGATATGTCGGTGATCGTCGACAGGTCGACGATGGAACGCCGGAACTGCACATCGAGGTACGAGCCGATGTCGCCGGTCTGGAGGTCCAGGTCGACCAGGGCCACGTTGCGCCCTGATGCCTGCGCCGCCAGGGCGATCTGCACCGCCGTAATGGTGGCGCCCACGCCGCCCTTGGCGCCGCTGACTGTGATGACCGTACCGCCGGGACCGGTGAAGACATCGGCCCCGGTGGTCAGGTGGCGGCGGACTCCGACGGACCATTGGGCCGCGGATTGAACCCTGTTGGCCAATTCCTCGTAGCTCAGGGGGAGGGTGACGACACCACGTGCACCCGACTCCATCGCGGACGAGAACAGACCGGGGGTGACATCGGCGGTGATCAGCACGACCCCGATGGCGGGGAAGCGCAGGGAGACCTCCCGGATCAGTTCCAGTGCCGGCACCGGACCGATCCGCTCGTGGACCAGCACGACCTCGGGCAGATCGTCGAGCGACTCGCCCGCGAGGCGGGCGAGGGTGTCGATGAGCTGGGTCGAATCGCTGACCGGAGCGGCCGGCTCCGCCTCGGGGAGCTGGCTGAGCAGGGTGGTGACGGATCTGGCCGCGTCGACGTCACCGACGGCCGGGAGGATCCTCGTGGTCATTCGATCCTCACTTGTCCTTGTCGAGCGTGTAGGTGCGGTCGCCCGGACGGATGGTGCTGTCGCTGCCGGAGGCGAGGAGTGCGAGGCGTACGTGCGCCGCGAAGGACTCGGCGTAGGCGATGCGCTGGGTGTCGAGCGTGTTGAGCGCGAAGGTGATCGGGACCGCCTCGGTACCCATGTTGGACTTGCCGTCGTTGCTGGGCTCCAGGGCGGTCAGCTTGCCGACGTCCAGCACCTTGGCGTTGGACACGATCACCTTCGACTGGGACGGGGCACCATCGTTCTCGCCTTCGAAGGTGGCGTAGATGTTGACCGTGGCACCGGGGGTGATCTTGCCCGCGACGCCCGTCGCGGCGTCGATCATGATGGCGATCTCCTGCTCCCCGGGCTGCAGCTCGGGCCGGCGCTGCATCATGTCGGACTGGAGCAGCGAGCCCTTGCGCAGCTGGGTGACGGCGATCTTGCCGTTGACCTCGGAGAGGTCCGTCACCGCGTTGGTGGAGAGCCAGCGCTTGGGCATCGAGATCTTCTCGAACTGCCCGGAGGACAGGGCGGTATAGGGGGCTACATCGGACTTCAGCTGGTAGGCCGAGACCTCCGGCCCGACCTTGGAATTGACGTCGCTGATCACCGAGAGCACGCCGGCGAAGGCGCCGAAGGCGCACAGAACCGACAAAAGCAGGAGTATCACGCCGCGGCGCTGACGGGAGTTCATGGGCCGGACAACCTCGTTCGATTCGGATGCGTGGGGCAGCGGACGGAAGGGCGTCTACGGAGGAAAGCGGAAGCGCTGGGACTGCGGTGGTGCCAGAACTGCGGTCGTTCTAGGACTGCGGTGGTGCGAGCGCTCCATGGCTGAGGACACCGGCTGGGTGCTTGCGGTTCTCCGCTGCGGGTAGCGGGGAGGAGCAGAACCCGCAGCGGTCACCGATGAGTTCCATTCCGCACCAGTGGCAGTTCTCCCGGCGCACCGAGGCCACCAGCTGGTACAGGACGGAGATGTCTGGCAGATAAGCGGCGAACTCCACCAGCTTCCCGGTTCCCCACCATGCGGGGGAACCGGACGGGAGTGCGGCCTCGTGAATGGACTGGACCTTCCACGCGGGCGCGAGGGCCTCCTTCACCCACTCGGACTGGGACTGCCCCTTGGCGGTCATCAGATGAGTGGCGAATTCGGGGCCGGTCGGGAGTTCCGCCTTCGGACCGACCTTGACGAGCTGCGGTTCGGGGCCCGCGACCACGGCGAACTGCGAGCCGGGCACCCAGGACTTGGCATGGGTCCTGAGGTCGACCGGGACCCGGTCGAACTTGGTGACGGAGTGGAGCAGGGCACCCGCATGGATGTAGTGCGCCAGCAGCCGGGCGGCGGAGGCTACCACTCCGGGGCTGAAGTCACAGATGGACAACTGGCGCAACTGCCTTACGAGTACGGCCACACCGAGCGGCGGCAGGTCCGTCTTCACCAGGGCGATGCGATCGCTCTCCAGGACCGAGCGGACGGAGTAGAGCCGACGCTCGTGGGCGGGCGAGATGCCGGTCGGATAGACGGCGACGACGTACCCGTGCTGTTCGAGCAGCACGTGCATGTCACCGATGGCCATCTCCAGAGCCTGGGCATCCGGAGCCTGCAACAGGGCGGCTGTCGGTGTCTGCTGATCGGTCGGAGGTAGTACCAAGTCAGCACTGGTCACTGCTATTGCGGTCGGCACGCTGTTCCCCGTTTCGGCTCCGGCCGGACGCCGGTCATGACGTCGGCCGCAATCGCTCCTGCTCCGCGGTTCTGCTTCAGCACTTTATCCACGTCTTACCTGGCAGAGAACACTTTTCGGAGGCCAGTCCGACAACGTGTGCGAGGCGCCCTCGTAACGCCCCGGTGCTAAATCGGACCAAATCGAAAATCGTCAACTTCTGTACAACTGCGGAGGGTTACCGATACACCTTCCGGTCACCCCGGCCCCGAATTCATCGCCGCACGTCAGCGCGGATGCGGAACCTGCCGCACCCGCCCCCGCGAAGACCGGACGGTCACTGTCCGAGCACTTGCGGCACTTCACCCGCACGGGGTGCGGCACGGTCCGGCGAGGTCAACAAAACGTCAATTCACAGGGAAGCCGGGGCCGGTTCGGAGCCCAAGCGGAGGCGCTTGCGAGCCTCTGGCGGACCGGTTCGGAAGCGGCCGGGCGAACAGGGTCGCCGCAGGTCCCGTTGCCAGAGGTCTTGACAACTCGATTGGTCTGGACCAGCTTTGTCGGCCAGCGGTGGCCACCGTTCCTCAACTCCACATCCCCTTCTTCTGCCCGTCACCCGCCGGACGATCCGAGTACCGCCGGTCCACCCCGCCGGCTCCTCATCAAGTACCCCGGCAGGCACCCCCGACTCCCCCACGGAGGCTGCAAGTGGAACCTTCCCCCGCCAACGGCCACAAAATCCGCAGACGCTACAGCCGTCCTTTCGTCGGCGCCGCCGCGGCCGTCCTCGCGGCCGGCGCGCTGACCGCCACGGGCCTCGCCGGAAACGCCCAGGCCGCCGATATCAACGTCGCCAAGAACGCGGGCTTCGAATCCGGGCTCGCCAACTGGACCTGTTCCGGCGGCAGCGGCACCACCGTCTCCTCCCCCGTGCACGGTGGCACCGCGGCCCTCAAGGCCACCCCGGCCGGCCAGGACAACGCGCGGTGCACCCAGACCGTGGCCGTGAAGCCCGACTCGACGTACACGCTCAGCTCCTGGGTGCAGGGCGGGTACGCGTACCTCGGCGCGAGCGGCACCGGGACCACCGATGTGTCGACCTGGTCCCCCGGCTCCGGCGACTGGACGCAGCTCACCACCAGCTTCAAGACCGGTCCTGGCACCACCTCGGTCCAGGTCTACACGCACGGCTGGTACGGGCAGGCCGCCTATCTGGTGGACGACGTGTCGGTCAACGGCCCCGACGGCGGGGGCGGCACCGACCCGGAGCCGACCATCCCGTCCGCCCCGGCCGGCCTGGCGGTCGGCACGGCCACCTCCTCCTCCGTGGCCCTGTCCTGGAACGCGGTCTCCGGCGCGACCGGCTACACCGTCTACCGGGACGGCGCGAAGGCCACCACGACCACCGGGAACTCGGCGACGGTCACGGGGCTGGCCGCCGACACCGCGTACCAGTTCGCGGTGACCGCCACCAACGCGGCCGGTGAGTCCGTCAAGTCCGCGACGGTCAGCGGCCGTACGGCCAAGGAGGGCGGCGGCAACCCCGACCCCGGCACCTCCGTGCCCAAGCACGCGGTGACCGGCTACTGGCAGAACTTCAACAACGGCGCGACCGTGCAGAAGCTCAGCGACGTGCCCGCGAACTACGACATCATCGCGGTCTCCTTCGCTGACGCCACGAGCACGCCGGGCGGCGTCACCTTCAACCTGGACACGGCGGGCCTGAACGGCTACACCGTCGACCAGTTCAAGGCCGACATCAAGGCGAAGCAGGCGGCCGGGAAGAACGTCATCATCTCGGTCGGCGGCGAGAAGGGCTCCATCTCGGTCAACAGCGACGCCTCCGCGACCAACTTCGCGAACTCCGTCTACACCCTCATCCAGGAGTACGGCTTCAACGGCGTCGACATCGACCTGGAGAACGGCCTCAACTCCACGTACATGACGAAGGCGCTGCGCTCGCTGTCGCAGAAGGCGGGCTCGGGCCTCGTCATCACGATGGCGCCACAGACCATCGACATGCAGTCCACGTCCGGTGAGTACTTCAAGACGGCGCTCGGCATCAAGGACATCCTGACCGTCGTCAACACGCAGTTTTACAACAGCGGTTCGATGCTGGGCTGCGACGGCAAGGTCTACTCGCAGGGTTCGGTGGACTTCCTCACCGCGCTCGCCTGCATCCAGCTGGAGGGCGGCCTCGACCCGTCCCAGGTCGGCCTCGGTGTGCCGGCCTCCACGAGGGGCGCGGGCAGCGGTTACGTGGCGCCCTCCGTCGTGAACGCGGCGCTGGACTGCCTGGCCAAGGGCACCGGCTGCGGTTCCTTCAAGCCCTCGAAGACCTACCCGGGGCTGCGCGGGGCGATGACCTGGTCGACCAACTGGGACGCCGCGTCGGGCAACGCCTGGTCGAACGCGGTGGGCCCGCACGTGCACGGCCTGCCGTAGCCGTTACCCGGTTGTCGGACTGGTCGCCCTCAGCCGGTAGCCGCACCTCCTGACCAGCAGCGCCGCCGCTCCCCCGGCGGCGCTGCTGCACGTTCCGGGGCCGGGGCCGATCCCGGGGCCGTTCCCGGCGCCGTCCCAGGCCTGTCCCGGACCGGCAACAGAGTGCCGGGACTTCCCGCATTCCATGGCTGTTCGGACGCGTACATGGCACCGTTGTTGGGCTCGACGGGCTCGACGGTGATGCGACAGGGGGCGGGACATGGCCGGGGCGCGGGTGCAGGCACTGGGCGCGGACGATCCGGCGGCGCTCGGACCGTACCGGCTGATCGGACGGCTGGCGTCCGGCGGCATGGGGCGGATCTATCTGGCCCGCAGCGGTGAGCGCGGCGGCCGGGGGCTCGTCGCCGTGAAGACGCTGCTGGCCGAGGGGAACGTCAGCGAGACCGACCGGCGGCGGTTCGCCCGCGAGGTGTCGCTCGCGCAGCGGGTCGACAGCGCGTACACGGCGCGGGTACGGGACGCGGACCCGGATGCCGAGCGGCCGTGGATGGCCATCGACTACATCGCCGCACCGCCGCTCTCCGAACTCGTCCGCAACTGCGGTGTCCTGCCCGCCTCGGCGGTGCGGTGGATCGCCGCGGGGACCGCGGAGGCGCTCGTCACCCTGCACGGGGTGGGCATCGTCCACCGTGATGTGAAGCCGCAGAACGTGCTGCTGCCGCTGGAGGGCCCCCGGGTCATCGACTTCGGCATCTCCCACGCCGCCGACCTCACCCGCACCAGCCTGACCCTCGGCACCATCGCCTTCACCTCCCCCGAACAGGCACGCGGCGAGGCATCCACGGCGGCCTCGGACGTCTACTCCCTCGGCGCGACCCTCTTCATGCTCGCCACCGGACGACCGCCCTACGCCGCCGACGGCGACACCCTCCGACTCCTCGCCCGCGTCCAACGCGGCGAACTCGACCTCGACGGACTACCCAAGGAACTCATCCCCACCATCCGCCCCTGCCTCGCCGCAGACCCGGCCCGACGCCCCGCACCCGCCGAACTGCTCGCCCGCTTCCGCCGCGACCAAGCCGGAATGCCCGCCACACACAGCGGTACCCGCTGGCTGCCACCACGGTGGACGGAACTGATCGGCGCGTACGCGACCCAGGGCATCGAACTCGCGAACGGCCGCGGCGCGGCCCCGGCGGCGCCGAACGCCGACGGACGTACGAACGTGGTGCCGCCACCCCGCCCGACGATGGTCTACACGGAGGAGCGCAGGGCCCGCGCCGCCCGCGACCGGGACCGCCGCGACCGTACCCGGCAGGAGCTGGCGGCCCTCGCGGAACTGGCGGAGCGGCAGCGGGCGGAGCAGGCCGAGCGGGAGCAGGCGGAGCGCGAACAGGCCGAGCGCGCCGAGCAGGAGCGGGCGGAGCGCGAACGCGCGGGAGCCGCCCGGCAGGAGGCGCGGCGCATCGAGCGCGAACGCGCGGAGGCCGCCCGGCAGGAGGCCGCCCGTGCCGAGCAGCGGCGGGCCGCGCAGGAGCGGGCCAGGCGGGAAGCGGCGGCGCAGGACCGCGCCAGGCGGGAGCGGGCCGAGAGGGAGCGTGCGGAGGAGGCCGCCCGTGCCCAGCAGGCGATCCGTGCCGCGCGTGCGCGGGCGGCCGCGTCCGCCAACGCCTCGCCCGCCGGGGGCACGACGCGCCCGCCGGGCGCCGCCTCGGGCAGCTCCTCGAACTGGGGCTGGCTGATCGCCGTCGCCGTCGTCGTCGCCCTGGTGATCTGGCAGCCCTGGGAAACCTCGGGGAAGGCGAGCGGCAGCGGCGGGTCCTCCGCCGGCACCACCGCTTCCGGTGCCGTCACGTCCGGCAGCGGTCTCGACACCCACTCCGACGACGAGACCACCGGCACCGACGACAACGACAGCAGCGACGACTCCGGGGGTACCTCGGACGATTCGGGCAGCACCGACGACGAGCCGTCACCGACCCCGACCCCCACGCCGACCCCCACACCCGACGCCACCGATCTGGCGTTCCGCGCCGTGCGCGCCGGTGACTGCCTCAACGTGTACAGCGACGGACACGGCAAGATGAGCGCCACGACCCCGGTCCGGGTCAACTGCCGTGCCTGGAACGCCTATATGCATGTCAACCGCGTCACGTCGCAGTCCGGGGAGTCCAGCCCCTGCGACACGGGACAGGGCTTCACCTGGTGGCACAAGTCCGGTGAGGACGGGATCGAGCGCACGCTCTGCCTCGACCGGGTGTACCAGGTGGGCCAGTGCTTCCCCGCGCAGGTCCAGAGTTCCGTCAGCGCCGATCTGACGGTGGTGCTGTCCTGCAACTCGTCGACCGTCCCCCAGGCCGGCCAGTCGATCCTGCGCATAACCGGGTACTACCGGGCGCCCTCGGCCGGCACCAAGTGGACCTGCCCGGCCGGGAGCGGGGAGCGGTTCTGGTACTGGCAGGTGAACAACGGCCGGAGCATCATCTGCGCCTCGGCGGCCTGACCGGGTGCGGCACAACACCCCCGTGCACCTCCCCCTTGTCTGTCCCGGACCGGCCGCGCGCTGTCCGGGACAGGCCGGTCCGTAGCCCCGGACGAGGTCGCGTGCCACCTTGATGGAGGTGCGGTTGTGCGACAGGGGGAATGACATGGCCGGGGCGCGGGTTCAGGCGCTGAGCGGGGACGATCCGACGGTTCTCGGGCGGTACCGGCTGATCAAACGGCTGGCGTCCGGCGGCATGGGGCGGATCTATCTGGCCGTGGGCGACGCACGGGGCGGCGGGCAGGACGCCGGAGAACTCGTCGCGGTGAAGACGCTGCTCGCCGACGGCGAGATCAGCGAGGTCGACCGGCGGCGGTTCGCGCGTGAGGTGAAGCTCGCGCAGCGGATCGACAGCGTGCACACGGCGCGGGTACGGGACGCGGACCCGGACGCCGAGCGGCCGTGGATGGCCATCGACTACATCGCCGCACCGCCTCTCTCCGAACTCGTCCGCAACTGCGGTGTCCTGCCCGCGTCGGCGGTGCGGTGGGTGGCGGCCGGCACGGCGGAGGCGCTGGTCACGCTCCATCGGGAAGGCATCGTCCACCGTGACGTGAAACCGCAGAACGTGCTGCTGCCGCTGGAGGGCCCCCGGGTCATCGACTTCGGCATCTCCCACGCCGCCGACCTCACCCGCACCAGCCTGACCCTCGGCACCATCGCCTTCACCTCCCCCGAACAGGCACGCGGCGAGGCATCCACGGCGGCCTCGGACGTCTACTCCCTCGGCGCGACCCTCTTCATGCTCGCCACCGGACGACCGCCCTACGCCGCCGACGGCGACACCCTCCGACTCCTCGCCCGCGTCCAACGCGGCGAACTCGACCTCGACGGACTGCCCAAGGAACTCATCCCCACCATCCGCCCCTGCCTCGCCGCAGACCCGGCCCGACGCCCCGCACCCGCCGAACTGCTCGCCCGCTTCCGCCAGGACCAAGCCGGAATGCCCGCCACACAGAGCGGGAGCCGCTGGCTGCCGCCGACCTGGGCGGCGCTGATCGGGGAGTACGCGGCCCAGGGCCGGGAACTCGGCCGCGCGGGCCGGATCGACCCGGACGCCCTGACCATGGACCAGCGCACGGGCAAGGACCAGCGCACGAGCGCGGTTCCGCCGCCGGGGCCGACGCGGATGTACACGGCGGAGCGCGAGGCGCAGCTGCGGGAGCGCAAGCGGGCCGCGCGGGAGCGGGAACGCGCCGCGAAGGAGCACGAGCGCGCGGAGCGCGAGCGGGCGGACAAGCGGGCGGCGCGGGAGCGGGCGGAGCGCGAGCAGCGGGAGCGGGCGGAGCGCGAGCAGCGGGAGCGGGCGGAGCGCGAGCAGCGGGAGCGGGCCGCGCAGCGGGCGCGTGCGCGTGCCTCGTCGGCGAAGCCGAAGCCGCACCCCACGCCCACGCCCACGCCCGCACCCACGCCCACGCCCGTGACACCGGCGAAGAAGTCGTCCCCCTCCGCGAGCTGGCTGCTCGTACCGGTCATCGTCCTGGTACTCCTGATCTACCGGCCCTGGGAGACGCCGGGCGCGCAGAGCACCGGCGGCACTTCGGCCTCCGGGAGCACCTACGGCACCAACGCGATGCGGACTCCGACGCCCACCCCCACCCCGACCGCCGATGCCGTCGACCGGGCCTTCCGGTACGTGACCAGCGGCCAGTGCCTCAACGTCTACGACGACGGGTACGGGAACTGGAGCTCCGCGGTGCCGCAGCCGGTCGCCTGTGACTCCGCCAACGCGTACGTCTATGTCACCCGCGCCTACTCGACCGGCGGCACCCCCGACCCCTGCCCTTCGGAGAACGGCAGTGGCACCTGGTACCACGCCGCGAAGGACGACATGAACACGACGCTGTGTCTGACCCGTCAGTTCCGCAAGGGCCAGTGCTTCCCCGCCGATCTGGACGGCAACGGCAACGCCCGTCTGCTCGTGGTCTGGAGCTGCAACGCCGACAAGGTGCCCGTCGCGGGCCAGTCGATCGCGCAGATCACCGGCTACTACCGGGCACCCAAGTCGTACAGCGGCCAGATCTGTCCGGCGAACAGCGGGCAGCGCTACTGGTACTGGAAGGTGGACAAGGGCAAGAACATCATCTGCGTCAGCCAGGCCTGAGCCGGTCCGAGCCAGCTGGAAGAACCTAGATCACCAGGCTCAGCAGTGATGTTGCCGACCGGCTTCTGGGACACAGTGGACAGCACCAGCGGGGTACCGGTGATCGTGACTGGTTCGGCCGGGTCGGGTGGTTCGGCCTGCTCAGCCGAGGACCGCGAGCGCGTCGATCTCGATCAGGAGGCCCTTGGGGAGGCCGACGTAGACGGTCGTGCGGGCGGCGGGGGCGGCCTTGAGGTTCTGCTCGCCGAAGTAGGCGTTGTAGATCTCGTTCATCTCGGCGAAGTGGTCCACGTCCGTGAGGTAGACGCGCATCATCATCACGTCGTCCCAGCTCGCGCCGCCCTCCTCCAGGATCGCCTTGACGTTGGCGAAGGTCTGGAGGGTCTGCTCGCGCAGCGTCGGACCGGCGGGGGTCGGGGCCTGGCCCTCGGCTGCGGGCAGGAAGCCGACCTGGCCGGCGACCTGAAGGATGTTCCCCTTCTTCACCCCGTGCGAGAACTTCGCGGGGGGCGTGGTGTGGGTGCTCGGGGTGAGGGCGATCTTCTCGGTCATGGCTGTTCAGGCTTTCTTGGGTCGGGTGGTGCCGGAGTACTCCCGGCTGATGGAGTCGGCGGTGCGGCGCACCAGCGGGAGCAGGGTGAGGAGTTCCTCGGCCGTGACGACGACATTGGGCGCGGAGACCGACATCGCTGCGACGACCCGCCCGTCCGCCCCCCGGATGGGGGCGCCGACGCAGTTGATGGACTCCTCGTGGCCGCCGAGGTCGGTGGCCCAGCCCTGTTCGCGGACGACGGCGAGCTCCTTGAGGAAGGCACCGGCGTTCGGGGTCGAACGGGACGTGTACATGGGGTAGTCGAGCTTCTCGGCGATGGCGCGCCGCTCGGGCTCGGCGAGGTCGGCCAGGAGCAGCTTCGCGACGGCGGCGACGGTGATCGCGACGGGCTTGCCGATCCGCGAGTACATCCTGACCGGGTAGCGGCTCTCGACCTTGTCGATGTAGAGGACCTCCTGCTCCTCGTACACCGCGAGATGCACGGTGTGACCGCAGCTCTCGTTGAGTTCGACGAGGTGGGGGTGGGCGATCTCCCGTACGTCGAGGTTCTCGACGGCCTCCTGCGCGAGGGCGAAGAGGCGGGCGCCGAGGCGGTAGCGCTGGTCCTGCTGGCGGTAGACGAGGCCGTGCTCGTGGAGCGTACGGAGCAGGCGCAGCGCCGTGGACTTGTGGACGCCGAGCCGCTCGGCGACCTGGCCGAGGTCGGCGGGTCCCTGGGCGAGCAGCGGCAGGATGCTCAGCGCCCGGTCGACGGTCTGACTCATGTCGTACGTACCTCCTGGTCGTCCCCCGTCCACCCGGGGCCGAGACGAAGTCTCCCCCAGGCCTCGTCGTCCAGTGCGGCAAGGCTGTCGGCGTGCGCGCGGGCCGGCGGGGCGGTGAGGTCGCCGGGGACGGTGAGGACGGCGGCGGCCATGAGGTGGCCGTGCCGGACGCGGTCGCGTACGGGGAGGTCGCGCAGGGTGGCGGAGAGGAACCCGGCGGCGAAGGCGTCGCCCGCTCCGACGGGGGCGACGACGTCCACGCGCAGGGCGGGGACCGTGGTGACGCCGCCGGCGCCCGAGTCGACACCGGCTTCCGAGACGCCGCCGGCCGAGACATCGCCGGTGCCCGAGAAGACCGTCGCGCCCTCCGCGCCCCGCTTCACGACCAGCGTCGCCGGTTCCGGCAGCGCCGCGCGGATCGCCTCCGCGCCGGTCACGCCCCACGCCTCCGCCGCCTCGTCCTCGCCGACGAAGACCAGGTCGCTGCGGCGGGCCAGGTCGAGGAGCACCTCGGGGGACGCGTCGGTGTCGCGCCACAGGCCGGGCCGGTGGTTGACGTCGAAGGAGATCAGCGGGCGGCCGGGGCGGGGCCCGGTCAGGTCGTGGAGCAGGGCCAGGCAGTCGGCGGAGAGCGCCGCGGTGATGCCGGACAGGTGCAGGACCCGGGTCGTGGGCAGTGTCACGTACGGGATGTTCCGGGGCGACATCGCGGAGGCGGCGGAGCCTGCCCGGTAGTAGGCGACCTCGTGCACGTCGGTGGCCCGGTCGGTCGCGGTGCGGAAGTAGATCCCGGTGGGCCGCGAGGGGTCGCGCCGCACGCCGGAGGTGTCGACCCCGTAGCCGGCGATCGCCTCGACGAGGTGGTCGCCGAAGCCGTCCGCGCCGACCCGGCTGACCCAGGCCGTCCGGTGCCCGGCGGCGGCCAGCGCGCAGGCGACGTTGGACTCGGCGCCGCCGATGCCGCGGCCGAAGGAGGGCACGTCGGCGAGGCGTCCGGGCTGCGACGGCAGGAACGTCACCATGGACTCGCCGAGACACACGACTTCGGCGGCCGTGGCGGCGTCGGCGGTCCTGGCCGGGGTTCCGGACACTCGGGGCTCCTCGCGGGTTCGGTGATGCGGGTTCGGGGCGCGGCGGGGTTGCACGCCATTGACCCGGCGTCGGCTCGGATGTTAGACAGCGTCAAGCGATATACGCAATGGGTGTTGCATATGGTGCAACGACGACTTCGACCGAGGAGGCCCCCTTGGGCGCCGACCGTCCTGTGTCCGGACTCGCCGACGAGCTGGTCGACCACCGCTTCAAGGCGCTCCCGCCCGACGCGGAGGGCCTGACCGTCGGCGCCCTCGCCGCCGAGCGGCGCAACCTCTTCACGGGCGGCTTCACCACCCCGGTGCTCGCCCTGTCCGCCGAGCGGGTCGAGCACAACCTCGCCCTCCTGGAGACGTACGCGGAGCGCCACGGGCTCGCCTTCGCCCCGCACGGCAAGACCTCCATGTCCCCGCAGCTCTTCGCCCGCCAGCTGGAGTACGGCGCCTGGGGCATCACCGCCGCCGTGCCGCACCAGGCGCGGGTCTACCGGGCGTACGGGATCCGGCGGATCTTCCTCGCCAACGAGCTCGTCGACGCCTCGGCCCTGCGCTGGTTCGCCGCCGAGCTGGACTCCGACCCGGAGTTCCGTCTCATCTGCTACGTCGACTCGGTGCGCGGCGTGGAGCTGATGGACGAGGCGCTGCGCGCGGCGGGCGCCTCCCGCCCCGTCGACGTCGTGGTGGAGCTGGGCGCGGGCGAGGGCGCGCGCACCGGGGTCCGCACCGAGGCCGAGTGCGCGGCGGTGGCCGACGCGGTGGCGGCGACCGGGACCCTGCGGCTGGTGGGCGTGGCCGGTTACGAGGGCGAGGTGCCAAAGGCGTCCGCCGAGCGGGTGCGGGACTGGCTGGACCGGCTCGTCGCGCTGGCCGTCGACTTCGACCGTGCGGGGCGCTTCGCGTCCGGCGAGGAGATCGTGATCAGCGCGGGCGGCAGCGCCTGGTTCGACGCGGTGGCGGAAGTGTTCGCACAGATCCCGGAGCTGTCGGCGCCGGTGCTGAAGCTGCTGCGCTCGGGGGCGTACGTCTCGCACGACGACGGCCACTACCGCCACCTGACCCCGTTCAACCGGGTGCCGGAGGAGGGGGAGCTGCAGCCCGCCTTCCGGCTGTGGGCGCAGGTCGTGTCGCGCCCGTCGGCCGAGCAGGCGTTCCTCAACGCGGGCAAGCGGGACGCGGCGTACGACCTCGACCTGCCCGAGGCGCAGGTCGTGCGGTCCGGCCGGGACGGCGCGGTCCGGCCCGCGACGGGCATCTCGGTCACCGGGCTGTCGGACCAGCACGCATGGGTGCGTACGGAGCCGGGTGCGGAGCTGGAGGTCGGTGACTGGGTGGGGATGGGCCTGTCGCATCCGTGCACCAGCTTCGACAAGTGGCAGTTGATTCCGCTGGTCGCGGCGGACGGCACGGTCACGGACTACATCCGCACGTTCTTCTGACACCTGCGTCCGACAGCTGTGGGAGGGGAGCTGCCCTGCGGGGCTGTTCCCCTGCCCCGCCCCTTCCCGTAACCGGGGGCTCCGCCCCCGGACCCCCCGCTCCTCAACCGCCGGAGAGGCTTGAAATGCTCCTCGGCCACCGGAGGAGCTGCAGCGCTCCCCCGTCCGCCGGAGGGGCTTGAACTGGAGCCCCCCATGGACCTGGTCATCCGTAACGCCCACGTCGTCGACGGCACCGGCGCCCCCGGCCACCGCGCCGATGTGGCCATCACCGACGGCCGGATCGCCGGGATCCACCCCGAGGGCTCCCCCGGCCCGCGCCCCTCCGCCCGCCGCACGCTCGACGCCGACGGGCTCGTCCTCTCGCCCGGCTTCATCGACATGCACGCGCACAGCGATCTCGCGCTGCTCCGCGACCCGGACCACAGCGCCAAGGCCGCGCAGGGTGTCACGCTCGAAGTCCTCGGCCAGGACGGCCTGTCGTACGCCCCGGTCGACGACCGGACGCTCGCCGAGGTCCGCTCCACCATCACCGGCTGGAACGGCTGTGCACCCGAGGACACGAGCATCGACTTCGACTGGCGCACCGTCGGCGAGTACCTGGACCGGCTGGACCGCAACTTTGACGGCCGAGGCATCGCCATCAACGCCGCCTACCTCGTCCCGCAGGGCACGGTCCGGATGTACGCGGTGGGCTGGGAGGACCGCCCCGCCACCGATGCCGAACTGACCCGGATGAAGGAACTCGTCGCCCAGGGCATGGCGGAAGGCGCGGTCGGCATGTCCTCCGGCCTCACGTACACCCCCGGCATGTACGCGAACGACGCCGAACTCACCGAACTGTGCCGGGTGGTGGCCCAGTACGGCGGCTACTACTGCCCGCACCACCGCTCGTACGGAGCGGGCGCGCTCGGCGCGTACGAGGAGATGGTGCAGCTCACCAGGAACGCGGGCTGCGCCCTCCATCTCGCCCACGCCACGATGAACTTCGGCGTGAACAAGGGCCGGGCGCCCGAGCTGATCGCCCTGCTCGACGACGCCCTGGACGCGGGCGCCGACATCTCCCTCGACACCTACCCGTACACCCCCGGCTCCACGACCCTCGTCGCGATGCTGCCGAGCTGGGCGAGCGAGGGCGGGCCCGAGTCCGTGCTCGCCCGCCTCGCCGACGACGCCACGGCGGAACGCATCCGGCACCACCTGGAGGTGCTGGGCTCGGACGGCTGCCACGGCGTGCCGATCGAGTGGGACACCATCGAGATCTCGGGGGTCGGCGCCCCCGCCCTCGCCGACCACGTGGGCCGTACGGTGGCCGAGTCCGCGCGGCTGCGCGGCGAGGCGCCCTGGACGACCGCGCGCCGGCTGCTCGTCGAGGACCGGCTCGGCCCGACGATCCTCCAGCACGTGGGCCACGAGGAGAACGTGCGGCAGATCATGCGCCACCGGGTGCACACCGGGGGCAGCGACGGCATCCTCCAGGGCGACAAGCCGCACCCGCGCGCCTACGGCACGTTCCCGCAGTATCTCGGCCGGTACGTACGGGAGTTGGGCATCCTTTCGCTGGAGGAGTGCGTCGCCCACCTCACCTCGCGCCCGGCCCGGCGGCTGCGCCTGGCCGATCGGGGGTACGTCCGCGAGGGCTACCGCGCCGATCTGGTGCTCTTCGATCCGGCGACGGTGGCGGCGGGCTCCACGTTCGAGGAGCCGCGCACCCTTCCGGTCGGCATCCCGCACGTACTGATCGACGGCCGCTTCGTCATCGAGGACGGCCGCCGCACCCAGACACTGGCGGGCCGGGCCGTCCGGGGAACGGGACGCGCCGCCGGGTAGCGCGCCCGGCCCTCACTCCCTCGTCCTCACCCCTCAGCACCCGCTCCCCCACCCTCACTCCCCCGCCCTCACTCCCCCGCCTGCTCCTTCGCCCAGGCCAGGTCCTCCTCGGTCGGGGCGTCGTCCTGGGTGAGGCTGCGCCGCCAGTAGCCGCTGAACTGAACGGCCGCCCGGGGCAGCCCGCGCTCCTCGACCAGGTGGCGGCGCAGGGCCCGTACCGCCCCCGCCTCACCGGCCAGCCACGCGGCCCCGGTCCCGGCGGGCAGTGGCGCCGCCCGCACCGCGTCCGCCAGCGACCCGCCGCGGTCCCGGTGCACCCAGTGGACGCTCACCTCGCCGGCCGAGTCGAGCGGCCGCTCCTCCGTCGCGTCGGCGACCTCGGCCCAGGCGAGTGCCCGCGCCCCGGCGGGCAGCGACTCCAGCAGGGTCGCGATCGCGGGGAGCGCCGACTCGTCGCCGGCCAGCAGCAGCCAGTCGGCGGCGGGCACCGGCCGGGCGTACAGCGACGACGGGCCGACCATGCCGAGCACATCGCCCGCTCGCGCGTCCCGGCCCCAGCGGGCGGCGGGCCCGTCGTCGCCATGAAGCACGAAGTCGACCGTCATCACGTCACGTCCACGGTCGTACGCGCGAACGGTGAAGCTCCGCAGCAGCGGCCGCTCGGGCTCGGGGATCGCGAGGTACGCCTCGTACCACCGCATGCCGTACGTGTCGTCGGCCTCCGGCTCCGGCAGCCGGGGCGCTCCTTGCCCCTCCCTCGGGAAGCAGAGCTTCATCTGCTGGTCGGGCCGGTCCTCCATGAGCCCCGCCAGCGCGTCCCCGGTGAAGGTGACGCGCGCCGTACGCGGAGTGATCCGCTCCACGCCGACGACCCGTACGTACGACACGGTCAACGCCTGCCCCATCGCGGCTTCCGCCCTCTCCGACTGATAGTTTACGCCGTAAGGAATTACCTGACGAAGTTACTTTACGGCGTAAGGAGTCGCAAGTGGTGGTCTTTGCCGGACAGGGCGACGCCCGCCGTTCGATGTCCCTGCTGTGGCGCGCCGACGGGCCGAAGGAGCAGGGCCGGCGTCCCGGTCCCGGCCCCAGGCCGGGGCTGAGCGTCGATGTGATCGTGACTGCCGCGATCGCCGTCGCGGACGAGGACGGCATGGCCGCGCTGTCGATGCGCGCGGTGGGCGAGCGGCTCGGCCGCACCGCGATGGCGCTCTACACCTACGTCCCCGGCAAGAGCGAGCTGCTGGACCTGATGTACGACGCGGTCCACGCCGAACTGCCCGCGGAGTACGAGGAGACCGGCGACTGGCGTGCGGGGCTGACCGCCTGGGCGCGGGACAGGCTCGAATTCCACCTCCGCCACCCCTGGGTGCTCCAGGTCTCCCAGGCCCGCCCGGTGCTCGGCCCGCACGAGTACGCGGGACTGGACACGCTCGTGCGGCTGCTGAACGCGACCGGGCTCGAAGCGCACCTGCTGCGGCGGCTGGTCGGCACGCTCTCCCACTTCGTGCGCGGCTGCGCCGGGACGGTCGCCGAGGCGCGGCAGGCCGCGGCGGCGACGGGCGAGCCGGACGAGGAGTGGTGGTTCGCCCGCTCGGCGCTGCTGGGCGAGGTGGCGCCCGACTTCGCGGAGCGCTACCCGAGCCTGGTCGCGATGGAGACCGCTTCCACCCCTCAGCCACCTGCGCCCACCCCCGCGCCCGGCGAGGAGCCGGTGCCGTACCTGGAGCGCGAGGCGAGGGAGACGTTCGACGTGGGACTCGGGGTGCTGCTCGACGGGATCGAGGCGGCGATCGGACGCACGGCGAAGCCGTGAACGCGCGCGTCGCCGCCGCGGCACCCGGTGGCGGGCATCGCGGCGGCGACATGGCTCACACGGTCACGGCTTGGGCAGGGCACACCCCGCACGGTCGAGGTCGAACTGGCTGCCGGCGCCGATGCACGGCACGATGCCGTACGTCTCCTGGGCGTAGTTGATGCCCTCGCGCACCGTCACGTTGCCGTTCTCGTCGACCTCGCACGGGTTGTTGTCCGTGCACTCCTGGCCGTCCTCGTTGCCGGTGTTGTTGACGGCGACGACCTTGCCGGTCGCGTTGTCGATCACCGGGGAGCCCGACGTGCCGCCGATGGTCTGGCAGGCGGAGGTGTAGCGGACCGAATCCTTCCAGGTCCACTCCCCTTCCTTGAGGCGGTAGACGAAGCCGTCGACGTTGCAGGCGTACGTGCGCTTCCAGTAGCCGGACACGACGGTGATCGCGGTGCCCTGGACCGGGTGCGCGGTGTTGAGCTCCAGCGCCTTGATGCCGTAGGTGCTCTCGATCTGGGCGTAGGTGCGGGTGAGCTGGTACACCGAGATGTCGGTGTCCGTCATCGTCCCGTACGCGATCTTGCTGGCGCGCAGGGTTCCGACGCCGCTGCCCGAGGCGTTCAGCAGGGTGAAGCTGCGGGTGGAAGGCTGGCCGAACACGACCTCACCGGGGCCCGGGAATCCGGTCTCCATGCAGTGCCCGTTGGAGAGCACCAGCGCGGGATCGCCCGGCTGGGAGTTCGGGGTGCGGACGACGGAGCCGGAACAGTTGCTGAGCGCCACGGTCCCGGCGAAGTTGACCGCCTTGGGCCTGACCTTCTCCTTGACCGCGGCAGGCGACGACGCGTCGTGGCCGGTTGCAGCGGTTGCGGGCGCGGCACCTGCCCCGAGGAGCAGGACAGCGAACAGCGCACCGACGAGAGGCTTCTTCATGTGGGGGTCCCCTCAAGTGACCTGGGCAGGGTCCTGTTGGCCCCCGCCCACCGAAGTCTCCTTCGGATTTGACATGCGCATGTTGGCGCACTGAAGGGGCCCCCACAAGGGGCGGTTTCAAGCCGTCGGGCTCAGGCGGTGGCCGGCTCCACCGGGATCCAGAGCTCCGCCTCGCCCCGCGCACCGTCCTCCGAGAGCCGGACGCGCAGGATCTCGGGGCCCGGCCTGCTCCGGTACGGATTGGACGGGAACCACTGGGTGAACACGTCCCGCCACAGGTACTGGAGTGCCTGGGGGAAGGGCCCGGTGTTCTCGAAGACGGCCCAGGCGCCCGCCGGGACCACCAGCACATCCAGATCCTCGGGCACCTCCTGACTGCTCGTCACCACGGCTTGGTAGTAGTCGAGTTCGGTCCCCTCGGCACGGCTCCGGTCGAGGTTGTCGCTGACCTGGACGATGCCCTCCGGCTGCTGGTCGGACAGGGCCGCGATGCGCGCCACGGTCTCCTTGTCGATGCCCCTGACGAACTCGGCGATGGCCGGGTTGACCCCCTCGTGCACCAGGGGGACCCGCGCCTTCCTGCCCGCCACCCGGAACTCGTCCTTCGTCACGATCCGGTACTCCATGCTGCTGCTCCCTTCGACCACAAGACGGAAGGACATCCGGGGCTGGGACCGCAGAACCGCACCGGTCCGCCGGGCCTCGCCCGGACCGACACCGTGCATGGCACGGAACGCCCGCGCGAACGCCTCGCCCGAGGAGTAGCCGTGGCGCACGGCGACCTCCAGCAACGTCCGCTCCCCGCCGAGCACTTCGGCGCCCGCGAGCGTCAGCCTCCTGCGCCGCACGTACTCCGACAGCGGCATCCCGGCCAGCGCGGAGAACATCCGCCGGAAGTGGTACTCCGACGTCATGGCGATCCGGGCCAGCTCGGCCGCCTCGATCTCCTGACCGAGACGGCACTCGATGTACTCCATGGCCTGGTTCAGCTTCTCCAGCACCCCGGCCTCCTTCCCTTACGGACACTCACGTTAGGAACCGCGCACCACCGCGGGCCCGACATCCTGTGCCCGGTACGGTCGGGTGGCCGCCCGCAGGGCCGGCGCCCCGTCAGGCCGACGGCCGCCCGGCGTCCGTGAAGATGTGCGGCTCTACGCGGCCTCCGTCGCGGCCGCCTCCCTCGACAGCTGCACCGCCTGGCGCAGGCTCAGACCCGGCTCGGCCTTGCGGAGCGCCTTGACCGCCGCGACCGCGTCGAGCGGGCCCTCGTGGCCGCCCGCCCTGATCCGGCGCCCCGCCCAGCGGCCCCGCAGCTCCGTGTCCGGTGCGCCGGCCGCGTCGGCGACCACGGCGAGGGCCCGCTCCAGGCCGGGGCGTTCTTCCGCGCCCGCGGTCTCCAGCGCCTGCCGGAGCGCCGCAGCGATGGCTTCCGCGTCGCGCACCACGACCACGGCCAGATCCTGCTTCCCGTTTCCGATCATGTGGTCATGGTTTCCGGAAAGAGCGGCCCTCTCACCCGAGTTGAGCCACATCTGAGGTACGCAGGAGGCAACCGGGTACCGGGGCCGGCCGGCCGCCCCCACTGCGTACCGTCGGGGTCATGACTTCCGACCGCGACCGCCTGCCCGACCTCGACGCCTATCTCGCCCGCATCGGCTGGAGCGGGAAGCGCGAGCCGACCGCAGAGGTGCTGCGCTCCGTGCACCGCGCCCACGCCCTGGGCATACCCTTCGAGAACCTGGACCCGGTCCTCGGCAGCGCTCCCTCGCTGGCACTCGCCGACCTGGAGGCCAAGCTCGTACGCGGCGGGTTGGCAGCAGTTGGTTCGGTTGTTGGTCGTGGCTGGCCGGTGAATCCCCCGATGGGGTGAACGGGAGCGGTTCCCGGGATTTTGTGTCGTGTGGCACGGATGATCGGTGGTGGTAGCTGAGTTCGATGCGATCGTGGGGAGGGGGCCGGTGGCACGCAAGCGTGGCAGGAGGCGCGGTCTGCGGGCCGTCGCGGCTCCGTTCACGGTCGCCGCCCCGGCCGGGGCTCGTATCCGTGACCGGTTGCGCGTGACCGTCGAAGAGGTCGAAGTCCTCCGCCGGGTCGGCGAGCATCTTGGTCATCATCAGCGGGCCGACCTCGCCGAACGGGTCGCCTTGGGGCGGGTGAGGGCGGGGGAGAACCGGCGGGCGGAGCGGAAGAGGCGGCTCACCGCCGTGTCGTCGTCGCGGTGGGCGGGCGCGGTGACCCGCGCGTCGGAGGACCAGTACCAGCTCTCTCTGCGCTGCCTGTTCGACGAGCGGGCTTCGCTGCGCCGGGCCGTGCGTGCCATCGAGGAGCGGCTTGCGGTGCCGTGTGGGCGTAAGGGCCGGGTTCGGGGTTATGCGGACCAGGGGGAGCGGTTCGAGAAGCAGCGCCGACTCGGGATGCTCAGGGCCCGGCTTGTGCGGGTCGAGGCCCGTATCGAGGCTGGCCGGCTGCGCATCGTCGTGGGCGGGAGGCGGCTGGCCAAGGTCCGGCACAGCCTTGCCGATGCCGGGCTCACGGAGGTGGAGTGGCGGCGGCGGTGGGATGCCGCCCGTCTGTTCCTGACTGCCGACGGCGAGTCCGGCGCCCCGTATGGCAACTACACGATCACTGTCGTCCCGGAGACGGGCGAGGTGGCGATCGTGCTGCCCGGGCCGCTGCGGCATCTGGCGAACGCCCCCAGGGGTCGGTACCGGCTCACGTGCGCGGTCGGCTTCTCCCATCGGCGGGAGGAGTGGCTGGACCGGGCCACCGCGAACCGGGCCGTGCGCTACGACATCGTCCACGACCCGCAGCGCGACCGCTGGTATGTGGACGCCTCCTGGAGTGCCGAGACGGCCGTCCTGCCCACCTTGCAGGAGGTCCGCGCATCCGGGCAGACACTCCTCGGGGTGGACCTGAACGCCGACCACCTTGCCGCGTACGTCCTCGATCCACACGGCAACCCCGTCGGAGAGCCGGTCACCGTCCCCCTCTACCTCACCGGCCCGACCACTCAGCGCGATGGCCGGCTGCGGGCGGCGATCTCCGAACTGCTCCGCCTCGCCCGCGAGTACCGCTGTGCGGGGATCGCGATCGAGAACCTGGGTTTCGACGACGCGAGGTCGACCGGCCGGGAGACCATGGGACGTGGCGGCAGGGGTAAGAAGTTCCGCCGCACTGTTGCGGGCATCCCCACCGCCCGCTTCCGTGAGCGCCTGCGCTCCATGGCCTTCCACGCCGGGTTGGTCGTGATCGCGGTCGACCCGGCGTACACCAGTGTCTGGGGCGCACGGTACTGGAAGACCCCGCTCCAGCAGCAGAACCAGCGGATCACGGTCACCCGGCACCATGGTGCCTCGGTGGCCATCGGACGACGCGCCCTCGGGTATCGAGCACGGCGACGGCCAGGTGTGACCGCCCACGACCGGAGGATCGTGAAGCGGAGAGCTACCGGCCAGGCCGTACCCGCCCCGAGGGCACGTGGGACCGCGAGCCCACCCAGGACAGCGAGCACGCCCAACCGAGGCGGCAAGACTCGACCGTACCGAGGTGACCAGCTCGCGCTGTTCCCCGACCTCGAAGACCGTTCGCGAGGTCACCGGGCCATCACCGGCCCGGTTTGCGACAGTTCGGCCAACACTGGCCAACAACGCTAAGAACGGTACTGCTACGAGCACAACACGCTGCTCGCCGCCGCGCTGACCGCGCTCGGCTTCCGGATCACCCTGCTGTGCGCGCGGGTCGTGGTGGGAGCCGGGCCCGGGGACATCCGGCCGCGCACGCACATGCTGATGCTGGCCGAGGTGCCGGGCGAGGCGACGCCGTTCCTGGCGGATGTCGGCTTCGGCTCCCCCGGCGCACTGCTGGAGCCGATCCCGCTGGTCGCCGGCGCCGAGCTGCACGACGCCCCGCGCCGCCACCGGCTCGTGAACACCCCGCACGACGGGCCGCTGGCGCGGTGGGAGCTCCAGGCGTACAGCGCCGACGGGGCGTGGGAGTCCCAGTACGCCTTCACGCTGGAGCCCTTCGAGGCGCCGGACTACGAGGTGATCAACTGGCACATCGCGACCAACCCGCGCTCCCCGTTCTCGCACCGCGTGTACGCCCAGCGCACCACCCCGGACACCCACCTCTCACTGACCGGCCGCACCCTCACGGTCACCGCGCCGAACGGCACCCGCGAGGAACGCGAGCTCGCGGACGGCGACGAGGTGCTGCGCGTACTGGCGGCCGACTTCGGCATCCGCCTCCCCCCGGGCGCCCTGCTGCCGGAGTGACGGAAGCCCGACCGTCGGACACTGCGCGGGGCGCGGACACTCGTGCCTCCCGCCTTCCGCGCCCCGCATGCCCCCTCGGTCAGGCAGCGTGTGCTTCGAACCAGAGGGAACCGAGGTCATGACCGGGCGTGAGACGCACATCGGCATCCAGGGCGGCCGCGAGGCTCCTGAGGAGTTCGATCGTCGGCGCTGTGCCCCCCTCTTCGATGCACTCGATGTCGTCCTCCGCCATGCCGGTACGTCCGGCCAGATCGGCCACGCTGAGCCCGAGCGCGGTCCGGCGGTCGTAGAGGGCTTTACCGAAGGCCAGGGCCTCTCGAATGGCAATCCGTTCCGGATCGTCCGTCCGGACACCCGAGGGAATCCAGCGGCTGTGCTGTCCGGCCATCACGCCTTCCTCTCATACGTCGCGGTCACCGGTTCATGATGCGCACCTTCGCAGACTTTCCGGGCGCGTACGGCACGGTCGATCTGTGCCTGCTCGTGCTGTCTGGTCTTGCGGAACACGGTCAGCAGCACGATGGTGCGCGCCGGAGTGATTCAGTAGGTCACACGAGGCGCGACATCGCGGAGCCGGAGCCGCAGCTCCCAGACCGGCCCTTCGAGGTGGTCGGCCCAGGGGCCGCCCAGCTCCGGCCCGAGGACGGCAAGTATCCCGGCCACTTCATCGACCCTCTTGAAGTCGTGGTCGCTCAGGCTCTCCAGCCACGCGCGCACCTCCGGCTCGATCTCGAAGTCGTACGCATTGCTCATACGACGGTCAACCCGACGACGGGCCCATACGTCACGCCCTCACGCCCCGAACGCCTCCCGCGTCGTGGCGCATCTCACCCGTCCGTGTCCGTCACGCCCGGATTCCACCGGATTCGAAGCCCCACCCCCGGTCCCGCCCGGCGTTCCCACGGTCACGGACGGTGGGCGCATGGCTATGGAAGACGGGGCGGGGCGGGGGAAATACCCGGGTGGGGCAACCGGGAGGGAAAGGCCGGGCAGGGCGCGGGGCGCGGTCGTAAGCTCCCAGGCATGCAGGTCATCCAGTCCACGAAGCTCGCCAACGTCTGTTACGAAATCCGGGGCCCCGTGCTGGAGGAGGCGATGCGGCTGGAAGCAGCCGGTCACCGCATCCTCAAGCTGAACACCGGCAACCCTGCCGCGTTCGGGTTCGAGTGCCCGCCCGAGATCCTCGAAGACATACTGCGCAACCTCTCCGGGGCGCACGGCTACGGCGACGCGAAGGGGCTGCTGTCCGCGCGGCGGGCGGTGATGCAGCACTACCAGACCAAGGGGATCGACCTCGACGTCGAGGACATCTACCTGGGCAACGGTGTCTCCGAGCTGATCCAGATGTCGATGCAGGCGCTGCTCGACGACGGCGACGAGGTCCTCGTACCGGCTCCGGACTATCCGCTGTGGACCGCTTCGGTCTCGCTGGCCGGCGGCACGGCGGTGCACTACCGGTGCGACGAGCAGTCCGACTGGATGCCGGACCTCGCCGACATCGAGCGGCGGATCACCGACCGCACCAAGGCCCTCGTGATCATCAACCCGAACAATCCGACGGGTGCGGTGTACGACGACGAGATGCTGCGCGGGCTGACGGAGATCGCCCGGCGCCACAACCTGGTCGTCTGCTCCGACGAGATCTACGACCGGATCCTGTACGACGGCGCGACCCACACCCCGACCGCGACGATCGCGCCCGATCTGATGGTGCTCACCTTCAACGGGCTCTCCAAGAACTACCGGGTGGCCGGCTACCGGTCGGGGTGGCTGGCGGTCTGCGGTCCGAAGGCGCACGCCTCCTCGTACATCGAGGGGCTGACGATCCTCGCCAACATGCGGCTGTGCGCCAACATGCCCTCGCAGCACGCCGTGGCCACCGCGCTGGGCGGGCGGCAGTCGATCGACGACCTGGTGCTGCCGGGCGGGCGGATCCTGGAGCAGCGGGATGCCGCGTACGACCTGCTGACGCAGATCCCGGGCGTGACCTGCGTGAAGCCGAAGGGGGCGCTGTATCTCTTCCCGCGGCTCGATCCCAAGGTCTACAAGATCAAGGACGACCGGCAGATGGTGCTCGATCTGCTGCGGGCCGAGAAGATCATGGTCGTGCACGGCACCGGGTTCAACTGGCCCGAACCCGATCACTTCCGGGTGGTGACGCTGCCTTCGACCGAGGATCTGACGGACGCGGTGACCCGGATCGCGCACTTCCTGGACGGCTACGGCCAGCCGTAGCGGCCGGCCACCGAGGATTCCGCGGGAGCCGGGAATCGATCGCAGACAACTTTAGACTTAATCCAATGTAGGATGGTCCCACTGCAATACCAGGAGGCCATCCATGTACGAACCGATCCGCACCAAATCGGTCCACACACCGGCCGACCACGCCGACGACTTCCCGCACCGCTCCCGTGAGGAAGAGCTGGACATCCAGCTCGCCGGGCACCTGGCCGCGCTCCTCGCGGTCACCGACGAGCTGGGCATCGGCGAGGCGGGCGACCGCATCGCCGTTCAGGTCGCCAGGCTGCGCGGCGCGCCGCCCGCCCGGCACGCCGCCCGGACCGACGCACCCGCACCGGCACTGCACCGCCGCGCCCACGCCCTCGCGGGCCGGGCACTGGTGGTGGCCGCGTCCCGCGCCGACACGGCCGTCGCGATCCTCGCGGCCGAGCGGATGGACGCCCACACCGCGGCGCTCGCCGCCGCCCCCGCCGCCTCGACCCGACTGGTCGGCGTCCACTGACGGCCCCGGCCCACGTGCCGTCGAGGCGCGTGGGCCGGGTGCCACTCATCCCGATGCCCCGATGTCCCGATGGTGCGCGGGCGTGCCCGTTCCGCCGCACGGACCGCACCACGGGCCGCGCCGTGTCAAAGGCGCGGCCCGCTTCCGTCAGAGGCGCACCCGCACCGTCGCCGATGCCGTCGATCCGCTGTGCAGGGCGTCACCGGTGTAGCCGACCTCGTACGTCACCTGGCCGGTGGCGCGGGGCAGGTCGTTGATGGTGAACGTGCCGTCGGCGGCGACGGCTGCCGAGGTCAGCGTGCCGGTGCCCTTCCGGTCGGTGCGCACCACGGACAGGGTGATCCCGGCGGGCAGCGGCCGCCCCTGGCCGGTAAGAGTGCCGGTGATCGTCAGCCCGGCGCTCTTCTTCGCCTCCGCCGGGGCGGTGAGGGCGATGGTGGTCGGGGCCTTGTCGACCGTGACGGCGAGCGTGGTGTCCTCGGCCGGACGGTGGGTGACGTCACCGGTGAACGAGACGGTGTAGGTGGCGTCGCCGACCAGCGACGGTACGTCGAGGACGGTGAACGATCCGTCGGCGTCGACCTCGACGGGGGCGAGCTTGCGGTCGCCGTTCGCGTCGTGCCGTACCGCCGACACCCTGACCGGCTCGGCGGGCGCGGGCCCGTCCAGCTCCAGCCGGCCCCTGATCCCGACCGGTTCGCCGACGACGGGCCGGCCCGGGGTGGTGGAGAGTGCGCCGGTGAAGCGGGAGCCGTACTGAGCTGCCGGAGGCTGGATGACGTGCAGCCAGTACTCGTTGCCGTAGGTGTTGGTGGTGACGGCGAACAGCCGCGAGCCGTCCTTCGACCAGCCGAGCCCGCGCGGTGCGATCCGGTCCCCGTCGAGCGCGCCCTCGAAGGCGAACTCCAGCGGGGCCGTACCGGCCGCCGGGTCGGCCGGCTGCACGAGCAGGTCGACCGTGCTCCCGGTCGCGGCGGCGCCCCGGGCTATGTAGGTGCCGTCGCCGCTGAAGGCCACGGCGGACGCCACGGCCCCCTCGGGCAGCGGCTGGTACCCGGCCGGCGCGTCGGACAGGTCGGCGGCGTCCAGCAGCCGGGTGCCGTACCCGGCGTCGGCGACGGCGATCCGCCGCCCGTCGGGCGACTGCGCCGTGTCCCGCACGTCGAGCGCGCCCCGGCCCTCGGCGTCCGCGAACCGGCGCTCCGGGCCGCGCACGAGCGTGTCGCCGCTCGCGTCGAGCGTGGTGAGGAACGGGTCGGCCTCACCGGGACTGCGGGTCTGCGCCATCACGATGCGGTCCGGGGCCTCGGGGCCGCTGGTCAGCCGCAGCCGGCCCGCGCCGTTCCATCCGGTGTTCGTGGCCTGGTTCCCGCTCGTGCCGTGCAGCCAGGTCGTGCGGGTGTCGCAGTCGGAGTAGTACGGCGTCTCGGTGTGCCACTCCTTGCCGCCCGCGAAGGCGACATCGCGCGGGCAGCCCACGTCGTACGCGGTGAACGTGAAGCCGGTGCGCTGCTGCGTCACGGTGTCGAACACGAGGATGCCCGAGGACTGCGAGACGTAGAGCGTGCCGCCGTCGGCGCTCAGGGCCATCCCGGACGGTGCGGTGCCGGTGGGCAGCGAACCGACCTTCTGGCCCTGGAAGTTGTAGACATGGACCTGGTTCGCCACCCGGTCCCGGCGGTCGTCGGTGATGTAGACCCGCTCGTGCGCCGAGTCGACGACCATGGCCGAGTACGACGAGATCGGCAGCTTGGCCACGGTGTCACCGGCCACCGGACCGTCGGCCGCGAGGGCGGCGGACGGCGCGACGGCGGTGAGCCCCGCGGTGCCGAGCGTCAGCGCGGCGAGCGTCGCCGCGATGCGTATGCGGTGCTGATTCCTTCTCAACTGAGTCCCCCACAGGCTCTGTTGGCCCCCGGCCGACCAAGCCGGAGACATGTGAAGGAACATAGAATCTTGTGGAGGTGCCGTGCGCAAGATCAAGGCGATATCCGGTGGTTCTCCACGAAAGGCGCAGGAGGTCAGGAAGGGCATTAAAGGCCCCTGCCACACGGAAGGGCGCTGCGGCCCATGGCACGCAGCGCCCTTCCGCCACGGCGGATCCCGTTGTCAGGCTGATTCCAGCAGCGCAATGTAGGCGCCTTCGGCACTCCTGCCTTCCGCGGTCCCACGAGGGGTGTGGGCGAGGAACTCCGCAGCCGTCCCACTGAGTACGAGCCGCCCGGCTGCCAGAACCGACACATGGTCCGCCTCCTCGGCAAGATCGGCCACGTCGTGGGTGGACATCAGGACCCTGACGTCCCCCCTGAGGCTGGCCAGCAAGTCCCGGAAGACGCGCCGCTGGCGGGGATCCATGCCTGCCGTCGGCTCGTCCAGCAGGAGTGCCTTCGCCTCATGGACGAGAGCGCAGGCCACCCCCACCCTGCGCAACTGGCCACCTGAGAGCCTGTCCGTCCTCTCCTTCGACAGTTCGGTCATCTCCACCCGGGCCAACGCCCGCGGGGCCTGGCTCCACGCACTGTGCCGGTCCATCCCCTTCAGCCACCCCACATAGGCGACGTACTCCCGCACCGTGAGGGAGGGAAGTGGAGTGATGGTCTGGGGCATCCACGCCACCGCGCGGCGATACTCCTTCGACCGTGCGGAAACGCCGTCGAAGGTCACCTTCCCCTTGCTGGGAGAGGTGACTGCGGCAGCGAGTCTCAACAGGGTTGACTTCCCTGCACCATTGGGCCCGAGGAGAATCGTCAGCCCGTCCGGAAGCCGGTAGTCGAAATCGGTGAGCACGGGACGCCGACGACGCCCGTAGCCATAGGTGCAGGATTCCAGTACTACTGTCATGCGGGCCTCCGCGGGAAGAAGACATGGGCGGCGATGCCGACGGCGAGCATCAGCGCGGCCCCGGTGGTGGCATACCAGGTGTGAGGCGGTTCGAGCAGCACAGTCCATGGGTACGGATCACCTGGCCCGCGCAGCCCGAACATGATGACCACCAGCGGCCACACGGTGGGCATGAGGACGGCGGAGCTTCCGAACAGTGCGCCGCACAGCAGGGTGAGCCCAACCAGGAAGGCTGTGTTGCGGTCCAGGTTCCGGGCGGCGTGGGAACCGGTCACTGACGCCAGAGCGGAGCCGGCCGCAACGGTGAGCGCAACTACGCCGAGTGCGAGCAGAGCATCGTAGAGACGGACCGCCCGGATGCCCGAATCCTCAGCCGGGCCAAGCCTGGACTGCAGGCAGTTGAAGAGCACCGCCGCCAGGACCAGCGGCACGAAGATCATGCCCTGCACCGCCTCCGAACCGCTCAGGGTGAGGGAGGGGAGGGCTACCGGGCCATCCTGAATGACCGCCGCAAGCAGGATGAACAGCAGAAATCCGACCGGAAGGTGGGTGTGGACCCTGCGGGCCTTCAGCCACCACATCATGTCGCCTTCTCGCACGCCGAAGCCACGGTCTGCCGGTACCAGCTCGTCTGCTGCTCGGGAGTCATGGCGAGAACGTCACCCACCCGCGACTTCAGTCGGTTGCGGGGCTTCGCGGTGAAGTCCGGCTCGGTGGCGAGACGCCGGAGGTACGCGTCTCCCTGGCCCACCCTCATGGACACCCAGTAGTACACAAGGCGAGCGCGGCCGGTCGCAGGTTCCGCGCAGTCGAAACGGACCGCCGCGCGGGCAACGTGATAGCGCGTCGTGCCGGTGGCATGGCTGGCCGCGAGGGGAAGCTGCCAGGCAGTGGCAGTGGAGCGTTTCTGGTACCGGATCGCGGCAAGAGTGTCGGTCATCGACACGGGGCGGGCATCGATCCCCGCCTCCCGGAGAGCATGCAAAGCGCCGCCCACGTCCTTGCGCAGGGAGGGAAGCGCCTGGGCGTAAACCGTCGGCGTGCAGATACGAGGGGCCTCGCCCGCACAGGACATTTCCCCGTGGCCGGCGCTCCGGGGCGCGATATAGCTCCAGTCCTTCACCATGGAGTACGCGCCTGCGACGCTTGCCAGTGCCAGCACACCCGCGACCGCGGTCCTCAGCCAGCGCCACCGTGTACTCGACCAGAGCAGAACTACGCCTGTGGCAACCCCGAGGGCAAGCAGAAGGGGCGCTACGATCGAGGTCGCCGTGGGCAGTTCACCGAACATCAGTTTGCCCGTGTAGAGGCCGGAGAGGTGCCGGGGCCACGGCGACTCCAGGGCCACGGACCAGCCGACGGCCAGAAAGTCGACGACGGCGACCACCGGGACCACGGCGATGTGCCGCACCCGGACTCCCATGGCAAACCCGATCACGGCATGGGCGATACAGGGCACCATGCCGAATACCAAGAGCCCGAATCCCCATAGATTCAGGGGGGTTCCCGTCTGAATCAGCGCCCACACCGTAGGCATGAGCGTCGCCAGCCAGGCCAGCACGACCACGGGGGCGAGGCTGTGCGCGGCAATGGTGTACCGGGACCGCACGGCTCCCCACTGCCAGATGTCCGCCCTGCCCAGCCTGCGCGCCTCCCAGGCGCCGAGCGCCGCGGCGACCGCATAGGACACGGGCAGCAGATTGCGTTGCACGGCGTCGATGACCGTGGGCGCGTATCCAAGTGGATCGAGCCGCAGATCGTCACGGATGTCGGTGAAGTAGTAGGCGAACATGAGCAGCAACACGACTGGGGCGACGCGGGTCGCGCTGCTGGACCGGATTCGGGTGAGCGGCTTCAACAGGTTCCTCGTGGAAGGTTCGGGACCGGACGAAGCGTGGCGTCCCCCGCTGGGAAGCACCACGCTTCAGCACGAAGGTCAGCTGTCGGCCTTGGTGGTGTCGACGTAGACCACGCTCACGTTCAGCAGGCAGCAACTGCCGCCCTGCCCTGTCGAGTGCGTCTCGAAGAAGAAGTCCTCTTCCGCTGGCAGGCCCGTCCACTCACCGGCGCTCACCGAGGTGCTGCCGTTGAAGCAGTTGGTAGACGTCTTATGGCCGTAGTAGTCATTCGCCGAGAGGGCGTCGTAGTCCCAGAGCTTGACGTCCACCTTGTGGGTCGTGGCGTACTGGTCCGTACATCCCTTGAAACGGATTTCGGAGTAGCTCTCGTCGGCCCACTTGCGGGACGTCCCACCATCCGTCCAGGAAGTTATGCTGCTCTGCCAATTCGCCCAGGCACCAGGAGCCGTCGCAAGTACCGCAGCGGCTGCGACGCCGAGCACCGCGGAAATACGCTGGACAGATCTACCCGACATTAACGTCATCCACATCCCCCGCCGGAACCACGCCTCCGACAGGCATGAACATGGCCCGGCGGGACCTGCGGAACCTATCGATCAGATGATCTTCATGTCAACGGCACATAAAATTCACGCCAACTCCTACCCCAGATAGGAGTCGTCTCCGCGAAAAAACACTTTTGG
This sequence comes from Streptomyces sp. NPDC001933, assembly GCF_042890955.1. NCBI lineage: Bacteria > Bacillati > Actinomycetota > Actinomycetes > Kitasatosporales > Streptomycetaceae > Streptomyces > Streptomyces sp. NPDC001933. Next base: position 690,847 of record NZ_JBIASS010000003.1, read on the forward strand.
CCCCGGAAAAGGCGGAAAAAAAGGGGCGGCCCCCGGAATCGTGAGGGGATTCCGGGGGCCGGACCGCGGCGGGCTGTTGACCCCACAGGTCAGGGCGGACGTCCGAGGCCCGGCCGCGGGGGTGTGCGGGGCGCACCCCTCGCGGGGTGCGCCCGGGGGCATCAGCCCAGGCGCTCGACCAGCGCGCGGTACTCGTCCCACAGCTCCTTCGGCGTGTGGTCGCCGAAGGTGTTGAGGTGCTCGGGGACCAGCGCCGCCTCCTCGCGCCAGACCTCCTTGTCGACGTTGAGCAGGAAGTCCAGGTCGGACTCGGAGAGGTCCAGGCCGTCGGTGTCGAGGGAGCCCTTGGCCGGCAGGATGCCGATCGGGGACTCGACGCCCTCGGCCTTGCCGTCGAGGCGCTCGACGATCCACTTCAGGACGCGGCTGTTCTCGCCGAAGCCGGGCCACACGAACTTGCCCGCGTCGTTCTTGCGGAACCAGTTCACGTAGTAGATCTTCGGGAGCTTGGACTGGTCCTTGTCGGCACCGACCTTGACCCAGTGGTTCATGTAGTCGCCCATGTTGTAGCCGCAGAACGGCAGCATGGCGAACGGGTCGCGGCGCAGCTCGCCGACCTTGCCCTCGGCGGCGGCGGTCTTCTCGGAGGCCACGTTGGCCCCGAGGAAGACGCCGTGCTGCCAGGTGAAGGACTCGGTGACCAGCGGGACGGCCGAGGCGCGGCGGCCACCGAAGAGGATCGCCGAGATCGGCACGCCCTTCGGGTCCTCCCACTCGGGCGCGATGATCGGGCACTGGCCGGCCGGGACGGTGAAGCGGGCGTTGGGGTGGGCGGCCGGGGTGTCGGACGCGGGCGTCCAGTCGTTGCCCTTCCAGTCGGTGAGGTGGGCCGGAGCGGTCTCCGTCATGCCCTCCCACCACACGTCGCCGTCGTCGGTGAGCGCGACGTTGGTGAAGACGGAGTTGCCCCACATCGTCTTCATCGCGTTGGCGTTGGTGTGCTCGCCGGTGCCGGGCGCGACACCGAAGAAGCCCGCCTCCGGGTTGATCGCGTACAGCTGGCCGTCCTCGCCGAAGCGCATCCAGGCGATGTCGTCGCCGATGGTCTCCACGGTCCAGCCGGGGATCGTCGGCTCCAGCATGGCGAGGTTGGTCTTGCCGCAGGCGGACGGGAACGCGGCCGCGACATACTTCGCTTCGCCCTGCGGCGGGGTGAGCTTGAGGATCAGCATGTGCTCGGCGAGCCAGCCCTCGTCACGCGCCATGACGGAGGCGATGCGCAGCGCGTAGCACTTCTTGCCGAGCAGGGCGTTGCCGCCGTAGCCGGAGCCGTAGGACCAGATCTCGCGGTCCTCGGGGAAGTGCGAGATGTACTTGGTGGAGTTGCACGGCCACGGGACGTCCTCCTGGCCCTCCTCCAGGGGTGCGCCCAGCGTGTGGACGGCCTTGACGAAGAAGCCGTCGGTGCCGAGCTCGTCCAGGACGGCCTGTCCCATGCGCGTCATGGTGCGCATCGAGACGGCGACGTACGCGGAGTCGGTGATCTCGACGCCGATCGCGGAGAGCGGGGAGCCGACGGGGCCCATGCAGAACGGGACGACGTACATCGTGCGACCGCGCATCGAGCCGCGGAAGACGCCCTTCTCGCCCGTGAAGATCTCCCGCATCTCGGCGGGGGCCTTCCAGTGGTTCGTCGGGCCGGCGTCCTCCTCCTTCTCGGAGCAGATGAACGTGCGGTCCTCGACGCGGGCGACGTCGCTCGGGTCGGACGCGGCGTAGTACGAGTTCGGGCGCTTGGTCTCGTCGAGCTTGGTGAACGTGCCCTTGGCCACGAGCTCCCCGCACAGGCGCTCGTACTCGGCCTCGGAGCCGTCGCACCAGACCACCCGGTCCGGCTCGGTTATCGCTGCGATCTCGTTCACCCAGGAGACGAGCTCCTGGTGATCGGTGGGGACGGTGAGGGGAGCCGCGATGTCGCGCGCCACGATCGCTCCTTGATGAGGGTGTCTGTTTGGTAGTTGCCCCGTGGGGGCTGCGACCCGGATGCTTCTACCCCTTCGAATCCCGTTGGCGCTCATCCGGTGCCGACCGCACTCATTTGATCATCCGACCGTTTCGCCCATATGTCCAGGGGGGTGCACACGTGAGCATTGCCACTCGTATCGGTTACCTACGGTTGCGTAGGTACGATGCGGGAATGACTGCCGCCGCCGCGCCCGCGCCCGCCGGGCTGGAACCAGCCGAGTCCGACCCCGTCCCGGTGAAGCCGCGGCTGCGCGGCTGGCTGCACGCCGGAATGTTCCCCGCCGTGATCGTCGCGGGGGTGGTGCTGATCGCGTTCACGGACAGCTCCGTCGGCCGGATCGCCTGCGGCATCTACACCCTGACCGCGTGCCTGCTGTTCGGTGTGAGCGCGCTCTACCACCGGGGCACCTGGGGCCCGCGCGGCGAGGCGGTGCTCCGCCGGCTCGACCACGCCAACATCTTCCTGATCATCGCGGGCACGTACACCCCGCTGACCCTGCTGCTGCTCCCCGAGTCCACCGGGACGCCGCTGCTGTGGGCGGTCTGGGCGGCCGCCGCCGCGGGGATCGCCTTCCGGGTGTTCTGGGTCGGCGCGCCGCGCTGGCTCTACACGCCCTGCTACCTGGCGATGGGCTGGGCCGCGGTCTTCTTCCTGCCGGACTTCATGCGCACCGGCGGGATCGCCGTGCTGGTGCTGGTCGTCGTCGGCGGGCTGCTCTACAGCGCCGGCGGCGTCATCTACGGCATCAAGCGCCCCAACCCCTCGCCGCGCTGGTTCGGCTTCCACGAGGTGTTCCACTCGCTGACCCTGGCGGCCTTCGTGGTGCACTACGTCGGCATCTCGCTGGTGGCCTACAACCACCACTGAGCGGCGTCCTGACCGGTGCCGGCGCCGCGCCGATGCCGGACAATGGCGGCCATGGCCGCCACCTCCCGTACCCCTTCCGTTTCCGCTCCGGGGCCGCAGTCGGGGCTGCGCGAGCGGAAGAAGCTCAGGACCCGGATCGCGATCCGGCAGGCCGCGTACCGGATGATCGCCGAGCAGGGGTACGACGCGACGACGGTGGAGCAGATCGCGGCGGCGGCCGACGTGTCGCCCAGCACCGTCTTCCGGTACTTCCCGGCCAAGGAGGACATCGTCCTCACCGACGAGTACGACCGGGTCCTGGAGGCCGCCCTGCGCCGCCGCCCGGCCGGTGAGCCGCCGCTGGAGTCGCTCCGGCACGTCCTGACCGGGACGCTCGCGGCGTTCCTGGCGACCGGGGAGGAGGAGCTCCGGCAGCGCACCCGGCTGATGGTGCAGGTGCCGGCGATCCGGGTCCGGATGACGGAGAGCATGTCGGGCACCGCCGAGGTGCTGGCCGGCGCGTTCGCCGCCCGCAGCGGCCGCGCCCCCGGCGACCTGGCGGTCCGGGTGTTCGTCGCGGCGGTGCTGGGCACGCTGCGCGAGGTGACGCTGTACTGGGGCGAGCGCGGCCAGGAGGACGACCTCGTGGCGCTGATCGGCCAGGCCCTGGACACCCTGGAGGACGGCCTGCGGCTGTGAACCGGTCCGGAGGACGGCCTGCGGCTGTGACGGCCCCGGGGCCCGGAAACCGGCCCTCCGGCCGCCCGCCGGCCCTCAGCGGCCCCCGAGGCTCCGCGCCAGCTCCCCCGCGTCCGTCGTCGGCGCATCGCACACGAAGTGCCTGCACACGTACGCCGTCGGCGCCCCGCCCACCATCGGCCGGTCCGCCAGCAGCGGGAACTCGGCCCCGCCCGTCTCCCCGGCCGCCACCACCGCGCCCGGCGCCGTGCCGAGCAGCGCCGTACGGTGCAGCTCGCCGCCGACCGGTCCGGCGACGGCGACCTCGCGCGGCCCGTCGAGCAGGGCCTCCGCGACCGCGAGCCCCCAGCCGGTGAACCGCGGAGCCCGCGGCCCGAGCGCCTTGATCACGCCGAGCGCGCCCTCCGCGGCGGTGCGGTGGGCCTCGGAGCCGGTGTGCGCGGCGTACGAGAGCAGCGCCCCGGCCGCCGCCGTCCAGCCGGCCGGGGTCGCGTTGTCGGTGGGGTCCTGCGGACGGCGGATGAGCTGCTCGGCGTCGTCCGCCGCGTCGTACAGCTGGCCGCCCTCGCCGGTGAAGTGCTGGAGCACGATGTCGAGCAGGAAGCCGGCGAACTCCAGCCAGACGCCCTCGCCGGTGACCGAGGCCAGCGCGAGGAAGCCCTCCGCCACGTCGCCGTAGTCCTCCAGGACCCCGGCGTGCCCGCCGGACCGCCCGTCCTTCGACGTACGGTCCAGCCGGGCGACGGCGCCCATGTGCACCCGTACCAGCAGGTCGGCGGCCTCGGTGGCGCGCTCGACGAGGTCGGGCCGGCCGAAGTACGCCCCCGTCTCGGCGAGCGCGGCGATCGCCAGACCGTTCCAGGCGGCGACCACCTTGTCGTCCCGGCCGGGGCGCGGGCGCGGCTCACGGGCGGCCAGCAGCGCGGCCCGCACCCGGGCGACCCGGTCCGGGTCCGCCCCGGCGCCCTCCGGCGCGAGCTGGAGCACCGAGGATCCCTCCTCGAACGTGCCCTCCTCCGTCACCCCGAAGTACTCCGCGGCGAAGGCCGCGTCCTCCTCCCCCAGCGCCTCCCGCAACTGCCCGGGCGTCCACACGTAGTACGCGCCCTCGACGTGCCGCCCGTCGCCGCTCTCGCCGTCCTCGCTGTCCGCGTCGAGCGCGGAGGCGAAACCGCCCTCGGCGGTGCGCAGTTCGCGCACCATGAAGTCGGCGGTCTCCAGGGCGATCCGGCGGGCCTGCTCCGAGCCGGTGGCCCGCCACAGGTGCGCGTAGACCCGGCAGAGCAGCGCGTTGTCGTAGAGCATCTTCTCGAAGTGCGGCACCAGCGCGCCCCCGGGCCGCTGGCGCAGCACGTACCGGTGGAAGCCCCCGCCCAGCTGGTCGAAGAGGCTCGACCGGGCCATGGCCGCGCAGAGCCCCTCGGCCATCTCCAGCGCCCCCTCGGACTCCGTCCGGGCGTGGTGCCGCAGCAGGAACTCGATCACCATGCTCGGCGGGAACCTGGTGTCACCGGAGCCGAGCCAGCCGCTCTCCGGGTCGTACTCCCGGCTGACGCCCAGCAGCGCCCGCGCGAGCTCCGCCTCACCGGGGACCCCGCCGGCCCCGTGGTCCAGCTGCCGCCCCGCCAGATCGCGGGTGATCTTCCCGGCGACCTCCCCGACCTCCGCGCGCCGGCCGGTCCAGGCGCTGTGCACGCCTTCGAGCACCTGCCGGAAGGACGGCATGCCGTGGCGGGCCTCGGGCGGGAAGTAGGTGCCGAAGTAGAACGGCTCGCCGTCCGGCGTCATGAACACAGACATGGGCCAGCCGCCCTGCCCTGTGGCGGCCTGCACGGCCTCCATGTAGACGGCGTCCACATCGGGCCGCTCCTCGCGGTCCACCTTGACGGACACGAAGTGCTCGTTCATGTACGCGGCGGCATCGTCGTCCTCGAAGGACTCGTGCGCCATGACGTGACACCAGTGGCAGGCGCTGTAGCCAACGCTCAAGAACACCGGGACATCACGCCGCCGGGCTTCTTCGAACGCGTCGGTCTCCCAGGGCCACCAGTCGACCGGATTCTCAGCGTGCTGCAGCAAATATGGCGAGGTCGCACCAGCCAACCGGTTCATGATCCCAGCCTCTCACAATGCCCGACCCTGCCGGTGAGGCCCGCGCAGGCTCTGCCTCGCTTGGCCGAACCGTATTCATGCGCCATCGCGTGGTGGACGACAGCTTCTCCACCCCATGACAACCCACTTGGGGCGGGCTTCAGTTGAGACGGTTCGCCGAGCGGGCTCGGAGCGCCCCGCCCCAGCGGGCCATGCAGGCGGGCAGGCTCTCGCGCTCTTTCGAACCGGACGTTCCGGCACCACAGGACAGTAGGCTGAGCCCAGCAGTGCCGGAAGTGCCGAGGCTCCTCGAAGGAGGTGCACCATGACCGCCGAGATGGTGGCGCCCGCGTGGATGCACACGCAGATCAGCGCGGAGCAGTACGACTCCTGGTCCGAGGAGCAGTGCGCCGGCATCGAGATCGTGGACGGGATGGTCGTGGTGAGCCCGAGCGCGTCCAAGCGGCACAACCGGCCGGCCCGCATCCTGGCCAATGCCCTGGACGCCGCCGCGGGCCCGGACTGGAACGCCGACACCGACTTCGACGTCCGTCTGCAGGACGTTCCGCTCACCAACCGTCGTCCGGACGTCGTCGTCTACCGGGCGGAGACCATCGACCTCACGCCCACCCGCCCCGAACATGTACTCCTGGTCGTCGAGGTCGTGTCGCCCGGCTCGGAGACCACCGACCGGATCGTGAAGGTGGACCAGTACGCCAAGGCCGGCATCCCCTTCTACTGGCGGGTCGAGCAGGCCGCCACCGGCGTCCCGATCATCTACACCTACGTTCTCGACCCCGCCACCAAGGTCTACAGGGACGGCGAGATGTTCACCGGCGTGATCAAGGCCGCCGCCCCCTTCCCCGTCACTGTCGACCTGGGAAGCATCTGACAGAAACGGGGCAGGGGCGTGCCGGACCCCGGGCCCCGCTCCCCGATCCGGCCCGATCCGGACGGAAGACCCTAAAGGCGGCGCCCGGTCCTGGCCCGGAGGACTTCGCCCATGGACTCGTCGCGCCACCGCTCCAGGAGTTCGTGGAAGGCGACGGCTCCGTGCGGGTAGGCGGTCGGGCCGTTGGGCCGGCCTCTTCCCTCGCGGTTGTAGTAGCCGGGGGTGCACTCGGCGTGGAACCACTCGTGGTCGGGGGCGCCCTCGGCCAGGACGGCTGTCCAGGCGTCCTCGGTCTCGGGGGACGGTTCGATGAGGGCGCCCTCGGCTTCGGCGGCTGCGACGAGGGCGGCGGCGTGGACGGCCTGCTCGTCCAGGATGTGGGTGAAGTTGACGCTGCTGGCGTTCTGGAGGGAGCCCATCTGGATCAGGTTCGGGAAGCCGTTGCTGGTGAAGCCGTGGAGCGTGCGCGGGCCCCGCTGCGCCCACCTGTCCAGTAGCCGGACGCCGCCCCGGCCGTGGACGGGGAGCTTGCCCGAGTGGATTCCGGAGGTCCCGACGTTGAATCCGGTGGCGAAGATCAGGCAGTCGAGTCCGTACGTGGTGGCGCCGACCGTGACGCCGTGTTCGGTGACGCGCTCGATGCCGTGGGTGTCGGCGGTGTCGACCAGGGTGACGTTGTCGCGGTTGAACGCCGGGTAGTAGAGGTCGGAGAAGGTGGGGCGTTTGCAGGCGTAGCGGTACCAGGGCTTGAGCTTCTGTGCCGTCTCCGGGTCGGTCACGGTCTGTTCGACGCGGGCGCGGAGCTCGTCCATCTTGGCGGCGTCAGCGGCCTCGTAGGCGGCTTCGAAAGCCCTTCGGTCGCCCTGGCGCCGAAAGCTCGGCAGGAGCTTCTCCAGCAGGCCCGCCGAAGCGGTCCACCGGTCCGCCACGAGATCCTCGTCGGCGTGCTCGCCGGAAACTATGCGGAGGTAGTTCGCGCGTCGTTGCCGGGCCCAGCCCTCGCGGTCGGCGCCGACGTCCTGGGCGGTGGTGCGGCGGTTGGCCCGTACGTCCACGGTGGAGGGGGTGCGCTGGAAGACGTAGAGGTGCGCGGCGTCCTCGGCCAGCATCGGGATGACCTGGACGCCGGTGGCGCCGGTGCCGACGATGCCCACCCGTCTGTCCGCGAGGCCGGTCATGCCGCCCTCCGGGGTGCCGCCGGTGTAGGAGTAGTCCCACCGCGAGGTGTGGAACGTGTGGCCCTTGAAGTCCTCGATCCCGGGAATCCCCGGGAGCTTCGGGTCGGTGAGGGTGCCGGTGGCATTGATGACGTACGTGGCGCGGAAGGTGTCACCGCGGTCCGTGGCCACGATCCACGTCTCACCGGCCTCGTCCCAGGTCAGAGCGGTGACCGCGGTGGAGAAGAGCGCGTCCGCGTAGAGGCCGGACTTCCGTGCGATCCGCACCGCGTGGCGGCGGATCTCGTCGCCGGGGGCGTACTTCCACTCCGGTACGTAGCCGGTCTCGTCGAGCATCGGCAGGTACACGTGGGACTCGATGTCGCAGTGGACGCCCGGGTAGCGGTTCCAGTACCAGGTGCCCCCGAAGTCGCCGCCCTTCTCGACGATCCGGACGCGCTCCACGCCCTGGCGCCGCAGATGTGCCCCGGCGAGGATGCCGCCGAATCCACCGCCGATCACGGCGACGTCCACGGTGTCGTGGAGCGGCTCGCGCTCACCCGTCCCCACCGTGTACGGATCGGCGGCGTAGTAGCCGAACTCGGCGTCGGCATCACGGTATTGGCCGACGCCGTCGGGCCGGACGCGCCGCTCGCGTTCGAGGCGGTAGCGCTGCCGCAGCTCGGCGAGCGCGCGGGGAGCCGGGACTTGATTGGTCGTCATGTCGGGCCTCGATCCTTGGCGTTGGAACCGCCCCGGACGAGCGGCGGTCCGCTACCGTAGCAAGTACCGGACAGCAGTGTCCGGTTGGAGTCCGGTGGCACGGCGACATTCGGCCAGGTGGCTTTTCGCACCTCGACGCGCCTCGTATCCCCGGGCTGCGCACCCCCGCAGCGGACAGGAAGAGTGATCCCCCATGCAGCGACTTTCGGCCCGGTCCTTTGCCGTGCTCGCCACGATCGGCACCCTGGTCCTCACCGGATGCGGTACACAGAGCGGCGATCCCAGGACGCAGGAGGCGGCGTCCGCGACCGCGGGCAGGACCATCCGCGCGCAGAAGGTCATGCAACTGACCCAGGTGCACGCCGAGACCGGGATGACCTTGCTGGAGGGGCCCACGTTCGGCGAGGACGGCGGCCTGTTCGTCGTCGATGTCACCGCGCCCGGGGGCAAGCCCAAGGTCATGCGCGTCGACGTCGGGAAGAAGACGTCCCGTGCAGTCCACACCGACGGCCGCGGGGCCTACACCTCGGCGCAGTTCAGCCCGTACGACGGGCGGCTCTACCTCAGCGACTTCGCCCACGGCGAGGTCGTGAGCCTGGCCCCCGGCGGCGGCGATCCGCGGACCTTCTTCTCCGGCGAGGTCGACGGGGCGCGGATGAACCCCGACGACATCGCCTTCGACCAGAAGGGCAACCTGTACATCAGCGACTCACGCGGTCTGTCCGAGGGACAGGCGCACGGGCGTGTGGTGCGGATCGACCGCGAGGGAAAGAAGGCCACCGTGCTGGCCGAGGATCTGGCCGCACCGAACGGGATCTCGTTCGACGTGGACCACCGCGGTCTGTGGTTCAGCGAGCTCACCGAGAACCGGATCTCCTACCTGCGCCTCGACAACGAGGGCGAGGTGACGTCCCGGCACACCGCCATCCGCGTGGACGGCGGAATCGCGCAGACCGACTCGATCGCCGTGGACGCGGACGGCAACCTCTACCAGGGGCTGCACGGCCGGGCGGCAATGGCCGTGTACGACCGGCACGGTGAGCAGCTGGCGACGGTCGAGCTCCCCGCGCGGACCGAAGGTCTGGAGTCGGCGACGAACGTGGCCATCACGCCCGGCGGGACCAAGGCGTACATGACCGTCAGCGGCCCCGCCGGGGGATACCTGTACGCCTTCGACGCGCTCGCGGAAGGCATCCGGCAGTCCAACGGCGGCTGACGCCCGCCTCGGCTCAACCGCCGAAGGCCCGTACCGGCCCCACCTCGACGCCGAGCAGCCGCCAGGCGGCCAGCGCCCGGTGTTCCCGCTCCTCGCGGGTGGGGCCGGTCACGGCGGCCGAGACCATGGCGACCGCGAGCACGAGGTCGTTCGCGGCACTCAGCCGATGACCGCCGGGAAGCCGTGTCCGCAAGGCGCGCTCCACGCGTCCGGACAGGCCCAGGGCATGCGCGCGGATCTCGGAGCGACTGGCCGCCCGGTCGGCGTGCAGGAGACCGATGAAGGCCGCCGACTCGGTCAGATGCCAGGTCAGCACACCGAGAACACCGGCGAAGGTCGCGCTCTCGGCCTCGGCCGCCCGCTCGATCTGCCGCACATTCTCTTCCAGAACAGCGGCCACCGCGGCGGTCCGGTCCGGGAAGTGCCGGTAGAGAACGCCCTGCCCGACCCCGGCCCTGCGCGCGATCGCGGACAGCGGCGCCTCCAGACCGTGCTCCGCGAAGATCTCCCGGGCGGCGGCGACCAGAGCGGCCCGGTTACGGGCGGCCGCCTTCGGCCCGTCGTTCGCGGGACGCCTCCCGTCCTGCCCGGTGTGCTCCGTCACCCCGGAAGCGTACCGGCCGGGCAGACGCGGCTTCCCCGTCCGCGGGCCGGGACGGCGGGCAGGCGCGTACGCGCGTCAGGGATTCGTCGCGGCCCGGTCGGACTCGCTGCGCAGGACGCAGAACTCGTTGCCTTCGGGGTCGGCGAGGACCGCCCAGCCGGAGCCGTCGGGATTGCGGTGATCGCTGACGAAGCCGGCGCCGAGGCCCAGCAGCCGTTCCACCTCCTGCTCGCGCGAGGTCTCGGGGCGCAGGCACAGGTGAATCCGGTTCTTGATCTGCTTGGGCTCGGGCACCTGGTTGAAGTACAGCACCGGGCCCTGTTCCAGCATCACCTGAGTCTCCCGGTCCCCCGGGCCGGCCTCCGGATGCAGCGGACGGCCGGTCACCTCGCTCCAGAACCGGGCCAGCCCATAGGCATCCGCACAGTCGATCGCCACGTTCTGCACCACCGAAACCATGCGCGCGAGCCTTCCGCATTTCCGCGCCGGACGCCAACTGGCCGGCCGGTGCCGCGCAGTGCCGGGCGTAGCTCCCTCGCGCCGACGCGCCGCAAGCAGGAGACTGGGCGGCGATCCCGGCCGAGGCAGGGCCGACCGTCGTATCCGGAGGGGGACACACATGCGGGACAGCCATCGGGCCGAAGCCGAAGGGCTGTTGGTGCGCGCCGTGGAGGAAGAGGTACGGCGCTCGGGCGGCCGGGCGGACGCCGCCACGCTGACGGCGCGCGGACGGGCGGCGCTGGATTCGCTGGCGGCCGCGGCGGACGACGAGTACGCGGCGTACCTCCAGGCGCTGGACGCCGCGGAGGCCGGGGCGCGGCCGCTGTCGCAGCGGTTCAGCCGGGCCACGCTGGGAACTCCCCTGCTGGTCACCGCAGTCGCCGCGGTCGCCGCCGTCGGCGCGGATGTCGCGTTCGGTACGGCGGCCGGGCCGGCCCTCGGCGCGGGCGCCGTCGTCGCGGTCGCGGGGGCCACCGCCACCGTCGCCAAGGTCACCGCCTCGCACTGGCCCGCCGCCCACCGGCGGGCCGGGGCGCTCGGACAGCCCGGCGGTGCCGAACAGTTGCGGCTGCAGTGGCTGGCGGCGCTGGAGGTGCGGGGCATCCGCCCCTTCATCGACCAGCAGCGGATGCTCACCGCCTCGTCCCGCACCCCGGCGAAGAAGGTCCCCCCGCAGTCGCGGACCGCTCCGTCGCCGCGCCGCACGGACCGCAGCGCGGCGGCCCGTACCCGCGCGGTCCTGGAGCAGTCGTTCGGCCATCTGCCCGATTCCGACGGGCCGTTCGCGGGGCGGCGGACCGAACTGGCGCAGATCGCCCAGTGGGTGCGCGAGGCCCGCGCGTCGACGGAGACCAAGCCGACCGTCGTCGTCCTGCACGGCACGCCCGGCTCGGGGCGCACCACGCTCGCGGTGCGGGCCGCGCACAGCCTGAAGGACCTGTTCCGCGGCGCCTGCGTGGTCGATCTGCGCGGCGACGTGGCCGGCGAGGCGCCGCTGCCGACCCGCGACGCGCTGCTGCACCTGCTGAACCGGCTGGGCGCGCCCCGTGATCAGCTGCTGTTCCGGGACGGGGCGGCGCCCGGCGGCGGGGCGGACCCGTCGGCCCGGGGCCGGGCGTCGGCCGAGCAGCAGGTGCGGCGGCTGAGCGAGCTGTACCACCAGCATCTGACCGGCACCCCCGTGACGGTCGTCCTCGACGACGCGGGCGACGCGGCTCAGGTGTGCACCCTGATCCCCGAGCGTTCCGACAGCCTCGTCCTGGTCACCGCCCGCGAGCCCCTCCGGCTGCCGGACGACGTCCCGGCCCGGGTCCATCAGCTGCCGGTCGGCGCACTCGACGCGGCCGGTGCGGAGGAGCTGCTGCGCGAGGCGGCCGAGACCCGGGAGGAGGGGCCGTACGACTCCCGGGCGACGGACACCGTCGCCGAGCTGTGCGGCGGGCTGCCGCTCGCCCTGCGCATCGCGGGCTCCTCGCTCGGGACCCGCACCCGCGACGACCTCGCCGCCTCTCTCGCCGGGTACGGTCCGGTCGCCCCGGTAGAGCGGGCGCTGTGGCTGCGCTACACCGACCAGTCCGAGCAGGCACGGCGGCTGCTGCGCCGGCTCGCGCTGGCCGGGCGGGCGAGCCTGGGGGCGGCCGCGGCGGCTGCGCTGCTGTCCGCCGACGAGCAGGAGGCCGAGCGGCTGCTGAAGGCGCTGGCCGGGGCCGGGCTGCTGACCCACGTCCGGGGCTCGCGCTACCGGCTGCACGACCTCGTACGGGGCTTCGCGCTGGACCGGCTGCGGGACGAGGAGGAGGCGGCGGACCGTACCGCCGCGCAGGAGCGGCTGATCCGCAACTACGCGGACCTGGCCGGTGCGGTGATCCGGATGGTGGACGGCAAGATGTCCACCCGGGCCGGTCAGTTCGGCTCGCACGGCTTCGGTTCGCTGGACTCGGCGCTGCGCTGGCTGGACGACGAGTCGAGCTTCATCACCTCCGCGCTGCGGCACGCCGAGGGCGTCGACCAGGCCGCCGTGCTGGACCTGCTGGGCGCGCTGTGCGACTACTGCCTGCTGCGCGGCGACCTCTACCGGCTGGGCGAGATCAGCGAGTTGACGCAGGCGGTGGACAAGGGGCTGCTGGAGCGGTCCGTGCAGTGGCGCACCGGCATCGCGGCCCGGCAGCTCGGCGAGCTGGACAAGGCCCGCACCACCCTGTCGTCGGTGGTCGGCCTCTACCGCGAGGCGCAGAACGAGGCGGGTACGGCGCTGGCGCTCTGCTCGCTCGGCATCACCCTGCACCACCAGGGCAATCTGACCGAGGCGTCGGCACGCCTGCGCGAGGCGATCGAGCTGCAGTCCTCCGAGGAGCAGGCGGAGGACCGGGCCTGGTCGATGCACGCCCTGGCGGCCGTCGAGCGCGACCGGGCCCGGCTCGCGGAGGCGCTGACCCTGCTGGACACCGCGCTGGCCCTGCACCGGGAGGGCGAGTCGCTGCACGGCGAGGCGTGGACGCGGTTCCAGCTCGGCCAGACCCTGCTGCGGATGGGCGATGTGGAGCGGGCCGAGGAGGCGCTGCGCACGGCCCTGGACCTGTACGGCAGTACCCGTGACGAGCGGGGCGAGGCGTGGGCGCTGACCCAGCTGGCCCGCGCCCGGCTCCTGGACGGCGACCCGGCCCCGGCGGTGGACCAGCTGGACCGGGCGCTGGAGCGGCACCGGGACAACGAGGACGCGCGCGGCGAGGCGTGGACGCTGTTCTACCTGGGCCAGGCCCTGGAGGAGAACGGCGACACGGACCGGGCGGTGCGGCAGCTGGAGCGGGCCCGCACGATGTTCTCCCGGATGCGGGACGTGTACGGGCTGGCGTGCGCCCGCCACCACTCGGGCCGGGTCACCCGTGACCAGCGGGCGGCCCGGACCGGGAACCTGCGCAACTCCGGCTTCGCCCGCCAGCTCCTGATGGACGCCCGCGCCGACTTCCGGCGCATCGGGGTCGCCCACGGCGAGGCGTGGACGTGTCTGGAGCTGGCGCTGATCGACGCGGGCAACAACCGTTCCCCGCAGGCGCTGGAGCTGTGCGGCGAGGCGGTGGAGCTGTTCGACTCGTACGGCGACGCGCGGGGCGCGGACTGGGCCCGCTTCCTGCGCTGCACGCTGCTGCCCTACGCGTCACCGGGCGGCAGCGAGGTGGGCACGGCGGTGGCCCAGGAGGAGCTGGCCGAGCTGGTGCGGGCCGGGCACCCGGCGCGCGACGGCAAGCTGGAGGACTGCGCGGCGGCGTTCACGGTGGTGCTGAACCGCGGCGTGGACCTGGAGGACGGGTGGCAGGCGTGGCGCCTGGGCATGACGCCGACACGTCACGCCCGGGAGGTCATGGGCGTACCGGTGCCGGCCGCGTACGGCCCGTTCGGCGGCTGAGGGCGGCCGGGGGCCGGGGACAGCCCTGAATCCGGCCGGTCACCGACCGGCCGGATTCGTGCCCGGGGCGGCTCCGGAACTCCGGAACCGCCCCCGCCTGCTGCTTCCGGCTAATTCCGCTTCGCGGAACCGGCCGCCACTGGGGCGCCGGCCTCCGCGTCCGGGTCCGGGGCCTCCTCGAAGTCGACCTTGCCCATGTGCCGGTTCATGGACTTCATCAGCAGCCACACGCCCACGGCGAGCGCCGCGAAGACGATGAAGCCGAGAACGCCTGGGGTCACCTTGTTCTTGTCGAGCTCTTCAGCAAGCGGAACGAGGTCGGTCAGTGCCTGGGTCGCGTACATATCAGGCATTGTCGCGGATGCCCGCGAAGAGGTCGCTCTCGGGGAGGGAGGTATCGACGAGAGACTTCGCCAGCTCGTACTCCTCGGTGGGCCAGACCTCCTTCTGGATGTCCATCGGGACGCGGAACCAGCCGCCGTCCGGATCGATCTGCGTGGCGTGCGCGATCAGCGCCTTGTCACGGATCTCGAAGAAGTCCGCGCACGGAACGTGCGTGGTCAGCGTGCGCTCGTCGCGCTCGAACTCCTTCCAGCGCTTCAGCCACTCGCCGTACGGCGACTCCAGGCCACGGGCCAGCAGCGCCTCGTGCAGCGCCACCGTGCGCGGCCGGTTGAAGCCCTGGTTGTAGTAGAGCTTCTGCGGCTGCCAGGCCGGGCCGAACTCCGACTCGGGGAACTTCTCGGCGTCCGCCGCACCGTCGAAGGCGATCATCGTGATCTTGTGGGTCATGATGTGGTCGGGGTGCGGGTATCCGCCGTTCTCGTCGTACGTCGTGATGACCTGCGGCCGGAACGCACGGATGCTGCGGACGAGCCGGGCGGCTGCCTTCTCCTCGTCCTCCAGCGCGAAGCAGCCCTCGGGCAGCGGGGGCAGCGGGTCGCCCTCGGGCAGGCCCGAGTCGACGAAGCCCAGCCACTCCTGGTCGACGCCCAGGATCTCCCGGGCCTCGTCCATCTCCTTCTTGCGCACCTCGTGGATGTTCTCCTCGATGTACGCGTCCCCCTGGAGCTTCGGGTTGAGGATGGAGCCGCGCTCGCCTCCCGTGCAGGTCACCACCAGCACGTCCACCCCCTCGGACACATACTTGGCCATGGTGGCCGCGCCCTTGCTCGACTCGTCGTCGGGGTGGGCGTGGACGGCCATCAGTCGCAGCTGCTCGGTCAAGACTCGATCCTCAGTGATTCGGCATGTAGGCAGGCTTCTATAGTGACCGAAACCGGGGGGTGGAAAATTCCTCGATCCCCGGCACGGGAGGAACGATCATGACGGCGGTGCGCGAAGCGCTTCCGGAGAACCGCTACGGCCGCTCCGCGGACCGTCTCGCGGACCGCAAGCTCAAGATCATCGGCTCTGTGCTGGGCGTCGTGCTTCTCGCTGTGGTCGGCTGGATCGGCTATGGCTACATCACCGGCCAGGGCATCAGCGCCGAGGTGATCAAGCGCCAGGTCGTCTCGGACCAGCGCGTCGACATCCACCTCGAAGTGCGCAAGGACAAGGACGCCAAGGGCTACTGCACCCTGCGCGCGCAGCACGAGGACGGCAGCGACGTGGCCCGCAAGGACTTCCGTTTCGACGAGCGCACCGACCGGATCGACCGGATCGTTTCGCTGCGTACGACGGCCAGGGCCACCAGCGTCGAGCTGCTGGGCTGCACCACCGACGGCGGGGCCTCCCATTGACCGGCGCACGCCGGTCCTGAACCGCCGCGTCCGGGCCTGACCTGCACATACGCGGCCCTGACGATTTACCTTCTCCCCCTTTTCCTGCGGAATTGTTAGGCTCGTGGTTTCGCCCACCCGTGGAAGCACATGCTTACGGGTAGGGCGATGCTTTGTATTCCCAGTACCGACGAGGAGCACCCTGTGACCCAGACCAGCGAAAACGTCACCTGGCTCACGCAGGAGGCGTACAACCAGCTCAAGGCCGAGCTGGAGTACCTGTCTGGTCCCGCGCGCACGGAAATCGCCGTAAAGATCGCGGCGGCCCGTGAGGAGGGCGACCTGCGCGAGAACGGCGGGTATCACGCCGCCAAGGAGGAGCAGGGCAAGATGGAGCTCCGGGTGCGCCAGCTGACCCAGCTCCTGGAGCACGCGAAGGTCGGCGAGGCACCTGCCGACGACGGCGTGGTCGAGCCCGGCATGGTCGTGACGATCGCCTTCGACGGCGACCCGGACGACACGATGACCTTCCTGCTCGCCTCCCGCGAGTACGCGAGCTCGAACATCGAGACGTACTCCCCGCAGTCGCCGCTCGGCACCGGCGTGAACGGCAAGCGGATGGGCGACGACGCCGAGTACGAGCTGCCGAACGGCAAGACGGCCACCGTGAAGATCCTCGCGGCGAAGCCGTACACCGGCTGATCCCGTACACCGATGCCAGTAGCCCCCGGCCCGACGGGCCGGGGGCTACTGGCATGTGCGGCTGAGCTCAGACCGCCGCCTGCCGGTACTTGCGCACCCGCCAGGGTGCGGAAGCCCACCAGGATCAACGGGACCGGATCAGCGACGCCCGGACCGGGTGCACCATCGGCCAGGCGTCCGACGACGACACGCCCGGGTTACCGAAGAGCACCCGGCACGCCTGGACGGTGGCGCTGAACGGATTCCATTCGGCGATCGGCCGGAGCCGGCTCGCCATGTCTCGGTGAGCACAAGGCTCAGTCCATCACCAGATAGCCCGCGTCCCGCAGCGCCGCCGAGACCTCCGCGCAGTGCTCCGGCCCCTTCGTCTCCAGCTGGAGCTCCACCTCGACCTCGGTGAGCCCGAGCCGGGGATCGGTCCGCACATGACCGATGTCGAGCACATTGGCGTCGACCACCGAGAGCACACCCAGCAGCATGGCCAGCGCGCCGGGGCGGTCGGCCAGCCGCAGCCGCAGGCTCAGGTACCGCCCGGCCGCCACCATGCCGTGGGTCAGGATGCGCTGCATCAGCAGCGGGTCCACGTTGCCGCCCGAGAGGAGCGCGACCACCGGCCCGTGGAACGACTTCGGATCGCTCAGCAGCGCCGCGACCGGGCTCGCCCCGGCCGGTTCCACCACCAGCTTCGCCCGCTCCAGGCAGAGCAGCAGCGCGCTGGACAGCTCGTCCTCGGAGACCGTACGGACCTCGTCGACCAACTCCCTGACCAGCTCGAACGGCACATCCCCGGGGCGCCCCACCTTGATGCCGTCCGCCATCGTGGTCGGCGAATCGATCGACACCGGGTGGCCCGCGGCCAGCGAGGGCGGGTAGCAGGCCGCGCCCGCCGCCTGCACCCCGACGATCCGCACATCGGGCCGGACCGCCTTGACCGCCACCGCGATGCCCGCCGCGAGCCCGCCGCCGCCGATCCCCACGACGATGGTCCGCACCTCGGGGCACTGTTCGAGGATCTCCAGGCCCACCGTGCCCTGCCCGGCGATGATGTCCGGGTGGTCGAAGGGATGGATGAAGACCGCACCGGTCTCCTGCGCGTACTCCTGCGCGGCGGCCAGCGTCTCGTCGACGACATGTCCGTGCAGCCGGACCTCGGCCCCGTACTGGCGGGTGGCGGCCACCTTAGGCAACGGCGCCCCGACCGGCATGAAGACCGTCGACCGTACGCCGAGCAGCGCAGACGCGAGTGCGACACCCTGCGCATGGTTCCCGGCGCTCGCGGCGACGACCCCGGCCGCCCGCTCCACCGGCGACAGCCCCGCGATGCGTACGTACGCACCACGCAGTTTGAACGAGCCGGTCCGCTGCAGGTTCTCGCACTTGAGGTGGACCGGCGCGCCCACCAGGTCGGTCAGGTGGCGGCTGCCCTCCATGGCGGTCATCCTGGCCACGCCGGAGAGCATCTTCTGCGCTCCGCGGACGTCGTCGAGGATCAGCGGGGGAAAATGGCCGGTCGCGCGGAAGTTCATACGGTAAGTCTTGCAGTTCGGCAGGGCACCGGCCGCCGCGTCCCGTCCCCTCCTGGGCCGTTGTCCACGGGTTTGCGCAGCGCTGGTACGCGTTGCCCCGTGGCCGCGTACTCTGTCCCCCACCCATCCGACACCGCACGAAGAGAGCCCCCGGCCATGCCCCCTCAGGACATGACGACAGCTGCGTCTCCTTCCGGGGGCGCCGCCCCCGAATCCACGGGTTCCGACCACGTCCTCGACGCTCTGCAGCACCAGGTCGCGGTATTCGCCCGCCGTGCCGAGCAGACCCGCCTCGGCGGTGTCGGCCAGGTACGCAATTCCATGGACCGGGCCGCCTATCTCCTCCTCAACCGGCTTGACCGGGAAGGGCCGATGGGCGTCAAGGCGCTCGCCGCGGGCATGGGGATCGACTCCTCGACCGTGACCCGGCAGGTCGCCCCGCTCGTCGACACCGGACTGGTCAAGCGCACCTCGCACCCCGAGGACGGCCGGGCCGTCGTGCTCCAGCTGTCGCCGCGCGGCCAGGCCCGGCTGGACGAGGTCCGCGGCTCCCGCCGCGAACTCATGACGCAGGTGACGGACGGCTGGACGGCCGAGGAACGCGAGACGTTCTGCGCACTGCTCACCCGGTTCAACGCGTCGCTGGCCGCCCGCCAGACCTCGCACCAGGCGCCTCCGGCCGGCTGAGGGCGCTCCGGCCCCGGGCCGACCTGCTGCACGCCTCTTGACCAGGAGCCCGCGAAGGGGCTCGGATGTGGACTGTGCGAGAGCGCCAGACGGGCCGGGAGCGGCGCCGCGCCCAGGAGTTCGAGACCTTCGTCGCGGGCGCGGCCGGCCGCCTGCTGCACACCGCCACGCTGCTCACGGCCGAGCCCCTGCAGCCGCCGGGAGCCAATCCCCGGGCCCAGCGGCTGCTGACGGCCGCGCTGGCCTGCACGTACGCGCAGTGGGACCGGCTGCGCGGCGAGGACCCGTACGACCGCACCCGGCACGAGCTCGCCGTCCGGTTCGCCGACGAGGTCTGGCACCATCACCGGCCGCGCGGCGGTCTGCTGGACCCGCTGACACCGCAGGAGCGCCTCGTCCTCGTACTGCGGCTGTACGAGGGGGTCGCGGAGGAGCAGACCGCGGCGCTGCTCGGCCTTCCGGTGGACCGGGTGCGGGCGCTCTGCAACCGCTCGGTGGCCACGATGCGCGGCACCCGCCGTCCCACGGCGCGGCGGGGCCCGGCGGGCCCGCTGGGGGTCGCGCGGTGAGCCGCAGCGGCGACCGGGAGGACGAGGTCCGGCGCATGCTGGACGGCCCGCATCCGCAGGTGCCCGCCGACCTGGCGCGGCGGGCGTCGCAGCGCGGCGGCCGGATGCTGCGCCGGCGGCTGTTCGTCCGCCGGCTGATGCTGGTGCTGGCGTGCGCCGCGGTGGTGGCCTTCACGGTCTGGGCGATGGCCGTACACCCCTGGCAGGTACCACCTGCCGAGACAACTCCCCTGGAGGGCTGGTAGGCGGGCTGGTAGGCGGCCCCTGCTGCCGACCTATCCTGGAATGCACGGGATTGCGTGACGGTCCCCGGGAGGCTGCCATGACCAGGAAGATCGCCGACTGCCGCAAGCATCCGAGTGTGTCGCACTGCTCGCTCACCATCTCCGGTGAGGAGGAGGAAGTCGTACGGGCCGCGACGGAACACGCGGTCTCCGTCCACGAACACACCGACAGCCCGGAACTGCGCGAACAGATCCGGGCGATGCTGGAGGACGAGCAGGTCAACGCCTGACGAGGCCCCGGCCGGCCGGGGCGGACTCGAAGCGTTCGAGCCCGCCCGGATCTTGCGACCGACCGGATCCCTCGGCCGACCGGATCTAGCCGAGCGCCTGCGTGAGGTCGGCCAGCAGGTCGTCGGCGTTCTCGATGCCGACGGAGACGCGGACGAGGTCGGCCGGCACCTCCAGCGGGGAGCCCGCCGCCGAGGCGTGCGTCATGCGGCCCGGGTGCTCCACGAGCGACTCGACGCCGCCCAGCGACTCACCGAGGGTGAACAGCTTCGCCCGGTTGCAGACCTGGACCGCCGCCTCCTCGCCGCCCTCGACCCGGAAGGACACCATGCCGCCGAACGCCTTCATCTGCTTGGCGGCGATCTCGTGGCCGGGGTGCTCGGGCAGCCCCGGGTAGAGGACCTGGGTCACCTTGGGGTGCCGGGTGAGCAGGTCGGTGACCTTGGTGGCGTTCTCGCAGTGCCGGTCCATGCGGACCGCGAGGGTCTTGATGCCGCGCAGCACCAGCCAGGCGTCGAACGGTCCGGCGACCGCGCCCATCGCGTTCTGGTGGTACGCCAACTCATCGGCGAGCTCGGGGTCGTTGACGATCAGTGCGCCGCCGACGACGTCCGAGTGGCCGCCCATGTACTTCGTGGTGGAGTGCACCACCACATCGGCGCCCAGGGCCAGGGGCTGCTGGAGGTAGGGGCTGGCGAAGGTGTTGTCGACGACCAGGCGCGCGCCCGCGGCACGGGCCACACCGGCGATCGCGGCGATGTCGGTGATGCCGAGCAGCGGGTTGGACGGGGTCTCCACCCAGATCGCCTTGGTGCGCGGGGTGATCGCCGCCCGCACCGCCGCCACGTCCGAGGTGTCGGCGACGGAGAACTCGACGCCCCACCGCGAGACGACCTTCGCGAACAGCCGGAACGTGCCGCCGTAGGCGTCGTTCGGGATGACCACGTGGTCACCGGGGGTCAGCAGGGTACGGAGCAGGCAGTCCTCGGCGGCGAGGCCGGAGGCGAAGGCGAGCCCGCGGCTGCCGCCCTCCAGGGCCGCGAGGTTCTCCTCCAGGGCGGTACGGGTCGGGTTGGCGCTGCGGCTGTACTCGTAGCCGCCGCGCAGTCCGCCCACGCCGTCCTGCTTGTAAGTGGACACCTGGTAGATGGGCGGAACTACGGCGCCGGTGAGGGGATCGGCGGTGTTTCCCGCGTGGATCGCAAGGGTCTCGAAGCTGTGCTGGTCGCTCATGGGGCCCGAGCGTAGTTCGTCACGAGGGCGCCCACCGGACTACCGGGCCGTCCGGTGACAATGGGGGCATGGAGATTCTCTGGTTCTTGATCGCCCTGTGCATGCTCGCGGCCGTCATCGGCCCCTTCGTGCTGCGCCGCCGGGGCGGGATCCGCCTGGCCGCACCGGGTTCCCCGGACGCCGCGGACCCGGACGCGTACGGCTTCGTGCGCCAGGAGGAGCTGGACATCCGGCTGCCGGGCCCGGACCAGGACCTCCTGGACGTGCTCGACGTCGTGCAGCGTTCCCAGGACTGGCGGGCTGCCTCGCAGCTGCTGGCCGGTACGCCCAAGGAGGGCGAGGTGCGGTGGCAGAGGGTGCAGGCCTTCGCCGGGGCCGCCTCGCTGGAGCTGGCGCAGCAGCCCGGCGTCGGTGGTGCGTGGCTGCGCGCGTGGCGGGCCGAGGCGCCGAAGGACGCGGGCGGCGCGGCGGTGCACGCGGAGTTCCTGGTGCAGCAGGCGTGGCGCTCGTCGACCGCGGGGACGGACGACTTCCGGATCATCCTGGAGGAGGCCCGTACGGTCTGCGGCGAGGCGGCGCTGCTGGCGCCGGGCGACCCCGTTCCGTACCTCACCGAACTGGCCGTCTCCCGCGGACTCGGCTACTCCCACCAGGAGTTCGACCAGCTCTGGGCGAAGGTGATGGACCGCGCCCCGGCCCACATGGGCGCGCACATCGCCGCGCTGCACTTCTGGTGCGAGAAGTGGCACGGTTCGCGCGAGGAGGCCGACCGCTTCGCCACCGCGGCCGCCGCCCGCGCCCCGCAGGGCTCGCTGCTGGCCGCGCTGCCGCTCTTCGCGGTGTACGAGCACCTGCCCGAGGTCAACCTGGTGCAGGGTTTCTACCGCAGCGCGGTGGTGACCAAGGCGGTCGAGGGCGCCCTGTTCGCGGTGCACGCCGCCCGCCCCGACGACCCGATGCTCGCCCACGTACGCCACCTCCTCGTCCTCTTCCTCGTCCGGATGGAGCGCTGGTCGGAGGCGATGGCCCAGCTCGTCCACATCGACGGCCACGTCGGCGCACTGCCCTGGACGCAGGGCCCCGACCCGGCCGCCGAGTACGCGGTCTACCGGGCGCTGGCGGTGGCCGGCTACGAGGCGAACGGCGGCACCCCGGCGACGCTGCCGCACTGACCGCACGTACGGCCGGGCGGGCGGAATCCATGGGGCCCCCACCGCGTTGTACGCACTGCACACTCACCCCAGGAGGAGCCCCCGCATGTTCCTGCAACGCCGCACCCCGCAGCTCCCCACCCCGGAGGAGGCCCTGAAGGGCCGCCCCACCCCCGAATTCACCGTCCCCACCCACCACACGGTCCTCGGCAACCCCCTGGTGGGCCCGTACCCGGAGGGCCTGGAGGTCGCGGACTTCGCGCTGGGCTGCTTCTGGGGCGCCGAGCGCAAGTTCTGGCAGACGGAGGGTGTCTGGACGACGCTCGTCGGCTACCAGGGCGGCTACACCGAGAACCCCGCGTACGAAGAGGTCTGCTCGGGCCTGACCGGCCACACGGAGGCGGTCCGCGTCGTCTTCGACCCGAAGACCGTCTCGTACACCGAGCTCCTGAAGCTCTTCTGGGAGTCCCACGACCCGACCCAGGGCTTCCGCCAGGGCAACGACGTGGGCACCCAGTACCGCTCGGCGATCTACACCCACTCCCCCGCCCAGGAGGCGGCGGTGGCAGCCTCCCGCGAGGCCTACCAGAAGGTCCTCACGGCCGCCGGGCACGGCGCGATCACCACGGAGATCCTCCCGGCGGAGGGCCGCACGTTCTGGCCCGCGGAGGGATATCACCAGCAGTACCTTTCGCGCAACATTAACGGCTACTGCGGGCTGGGCGGTACCGGCGTCTCCTGCCCGATCGGCGTGGCACCGGCCGACGGGTAGGCGTCGGGCTCGTACGACTTTTGGCGGCTCTGCGAGCCGTTGAACATGTTGAGCGCAGGCGGCTATCTCTCTTGGGCTGCCTTCACTCTTGCGAGGTTGTTACGGCTGGCCAGGGTTTTGGGGTGGGTGTCACCGAGCACCTGCTCACACTGAGCGAGAGTGGCCTCGAACAGAGAAACGGCCCGCGCAAGATCCCCCGCACGCTCGTAGGCGTAGGCAAGACTGTTGCGGCTGCTCAGGGTATCGGGGTGGGTGTCACCGAGCACCTGCTCACGCTGAGCGAGAGTGGCCTCGTGCAGAGGGATGGCACGCGCAAGATCCCCCACACTCCCGTAGACGTGGGCAAGGTTGTTACGGCTGATCAGGGTGTCGGGGTGAGCGTCACCGAGCACCTGCTCACGCTGAGCGAGAGTGGCCTCATACAAAGGAACAGCACGCGCAAGATCCCCCACACTCCCGTAGACGTGGGCAAGGTTGCTACGGCTGATCAGGGTGTCGGGGTGAGCGTCCCCCAGCACCTGCTCACACTGAGCGAGAGTGGCCTCATACAAAGGAACAGCACGCGCAAGATCCCCCACACTCCCGTAGGCATAGGCAAGGTTGTTACGGCTGGTCAGGGTGTCGGGGTGGGTGTCGCCGAGCACCTGCTCACGCTGAGCGAGAGTGGCCTCGTGCAAAGGGATGGCACGCGCAAGATCCCCCACACGCTCGTAGGCATAGGCAAGGTTGTTACGGCTGCTCAGGGTATTGGGGTGGGTGTCGCCGAGCACCTGCTCACGCTGAGCGAGAGTGGCCTCGTGCAAAGGGATGGCACGCGCAAGATCCCCCACACGCTCGTAGGCACAGGCAAGGTTGTTACGGCTGCTCAGGGTATTGGGGTGAGCGTCACCGAGCACCTGCTCACGCTGAGCGAGAGTGGCCTCGAACAGAGGGATGGCACGCGCAAGATCCCCCGCATTCCCGTACGCCTGGGCAAGGTCGTTGCGGCTGCTCAGGGTGTCTGGGTGAGCGTCACCGAGCACCTGCTCACGCTGAGCGAGAGTGGCCTCGAACAGAGGGATGGCACGCGCAAGATCCCCCGCATTCCCGTACGCCTGGGCAAGGTCGTTGCGGCTGCTCAGGGTGTCTGGGTGAGCGTCACCGAGCACCTGCTCACGCTGAGCAGCGATACGTTCGAGGAGGGGGACGGCGCGTGCCGTCTGCTCGGCCTGTCGTGCGTGGGCGGCGGCGCGGTCGAAAAGGTCGAAGGTTGTTTCGGTGGCAGCGGCCGGTGGGAGGCTGGCGGCAAGTGCGGTGACGTGGGACATCAACTCCTCCCACTGCCGCGTGGCGACTGGCAGGGGCGCTTTGGACGGAGGAAGGGCTGCCAGGAGGGCCTGCTCGGCGGTGCTTCTGCCCGTGGTGGTGGGGTGGTCGGTGCCGGGGGTAGATGTGCGCAGTACGACTTGCAGGAGGCGGTGCACGCTGAAGGTGGCACCCGAGAGCGTGATCATGTTGTAGGCGTGCAGAACGCCGAGCGCTTCGTCTACCGCGTCGTCGGCCTCGTCTGCGTCTGAGGCGAGGGGGGTCAGGAGTGTGCGGGGGATGTTGTCCGGGGCGAGCCAGGCGGCGGCGTTGAGGAGCGTCACGGCCAGCGGATCACGCTCACGGATGGCCTTGAGAGACTGATTCCAGACGCGGGCCACGGTGCGCTCGGGGTCCGTGCCTTCGGAGTGCTTGGACAGCATCCGTGGCAGCGCCCTCCGGTACGCAGCGATTTCCTTACCCGTCTGGTGAAGGTAGGCGCCGGCCTGCTCCAGGGCCAGCGGCAGGTACCCAAGTTCCGCGGCAAGAGCCTCGGCTTCCTCACGCTGCTCCGGCGTGGGTGTCCGCCGGCCGTACGCGATCTCGCACAAGAGGTCGACGGACGCGGTGGGGCCGAGAAGATCCAGCGGCAGGGTGGGGCCGATCGTGTGCCAGCCGGTGGCCTTGCGGCTGGTTGCCAGATGGTGCCCTCCGGGCAGGGAACCGAGGTACGGGCGCAGTTGGTCGGGGTGTTCGACGTTGTCGAAGACCAGCAACCAGCCCGGATGCCACTGCAACCAGGCCACCGCCCACGCCGTACGCTCCTCAGCCGTGGCACCGCAGGCCCAGTGCGAACACAACCGGGTTGCCAGCGCGCCAAGTCCGGCCTCGATCAGTTCCGGACTCTCGGCGTTGATCCACCACACCAAGGTGTAGGCATCCCGGTATCGGACCGCGTAGTGCAGGGCCAACGTGCTCTTACCGATACCGCCCAGCCCGTGAACCGCACCAGTCTGCGTCACCGCCGCGTCACCCGAATCCGTGAGCATGCAACGCAGCCGATCCAGCGCGTCCTCACGGCCGACGAACACCCCCGAAGCCGACCCAGGAAGATTGACCGTACTCGGCGGCGCCTCCACCTCCCTTGCCCATTGCACCGCCTGGGGCGGCAGGTTCACGAAACGGACATCACCCGACACCGCGAGCCCGATCGACTGTGCGGCGATCGACCGCTCACCCGACGCCTCGATATCAGTTCCATCAGGGACGGCACCCGGCATGGTCACGGCCGCAGGGTGGCGTTGTCTCCAGTGATCGCCGTGGTGATGTGCTGCGCGGCAATGGACCGCTCACCCGACGCAATCACCGAGACCGGACCCGGCTGCCCGGCAGGCAACAAGGCCGCCAACTCCGACAGAAGTTCGGCGTCTTCACGCAACGCGCGCTTGATCTGCTGACGCAACGCCGCCGCAGCATCCGCATCATCCGGCTCCTCCGCCGCTTCACGCACGGCCGCCTCCAACTCGGCACGCCCCTGCTCACCCCGCCGACGCCAGACCACGCCCAGGAACCGCCGTCCCACGTTCGCCGTGGCATCAACAGCAGCATCCTCAGCCCGCGCCAACACCCCGACGCCATAGGCACCCAAAGCTGCCGTCAGATACGGACCCGCCTGGTCCACCAAAGCAGCGATCTCAGCACTCATCCCCGCGCTCCCCGTCTTCCTGCGACCTCAACCAGTCCAGTCTGGCTCACCGGCACCGGCCCCGAGCAGGATGCCGAGCAAATCGCGAAGCTCACCCATCGAACCTACGGAAACCAGCCACTCGGCACGAAACAAGCTGGCCATACAGGAGAATCCCACCCGCTTGAGCAGGCGGGATGGAGGGTGCGGCCTGCGAGTGACATCCCGACCTCCGCCATGGAGGTCGAAACGTCAGCACGGTCCCGCCTCGACACCAGCTGGCACGGCCCAGTGCCTGCCGCCGCGAGCGGTCCCACCAGCAGTACCTTTCGCGCAACATTAACGGGTACTGCGGGCTCGGCGGCACCGGCGTCTCCTGCCCGATCGGCGTGGCACCGGCCGAAGGGTGAGTGTCCGGCTCTCGTGATTCTTTGCGGCCCTATGAGCCATCGGATGCGTCAGATGAAGCGGCTACTTCCTCTTTGGCCGCCTTCATCCTCGCGAGGTTGTTCCGGCTGGCCAGGGTGTCCGGGTGGGCGTCGCCCAGCACCCGCTCATACTGGGCGAGGGTGACCTCAAACAACGGAACCGCCCGCTCAAGATCCCCCGCATCCCGGTAGACGCTGGCGAGGTTGTTCCGACTGCTCAGCGTGTCGGGGTGAGTGTCACCCAGCACCCGCTCGCACTGAGCAAGAGTGACCTCAAACAACGGAACCGCCCGCGCAAGATCCCCCAAATCCCGGTAGACGCTGGCGAGGTTGTTCCGACTGATCAGCGTGGAGGGGTGAGTGTCACCCAGCACCCGCACACGCTGAGCAAGAGTGACCTCAAACAACGGAACCGCCCGCGCAAGATCCCCCGCATCCCGGTAGACGCTGGCGAGGTTGTTCCGACTGCTCAGCGTGTCGGGGTGAGTGTCACCCAGCACCCGCACACGCTGAGCAAGAGTGACCTCAAACAACGGAACCGCCCGC
>NZ_JBIASS010000004.1:0-589746 GCF_042890955.1 Streptomyces sp. NPDC001933
ACCCCCGTCGACGCCAACTACACCGCGGCCAACGGCACCTCGATGGCCACCCCGCACGTGTCCGGGGCAGCGGCGATCCTCGCCCAGCGCCACCCCGACTGGTCCGCCGACCGGCTCAAGCAGGTGCTGGTCAGCACCGCCAAGCAGGGCTCGTACAACGCCTACCAGGGCGGTAACGGCCGCGTCGACGTGCCCAAGGCGATCGGCGCCACGACGTACTCGAGCCCCGCCGTCGTCAGCATGGGCAAGAAGTCGGCCGAGAGCGCGCCGGTCACCAAGACGGTCAGCTACGTCAACACCTCCGCTACGGACACCACGCTGTCGCTCCGCCTGTTCAGCGCCGGAGAGACAGCGCCGCCGCCGGAGGGCATGTTCACGCTCAGCGCCGACAGCGTGACGGTCCCGGCCAACTCCACCGCGAGCGTGACGGTGACCTACCACCCCGAGCTCGGCGCCGTGGGCGACTACACCGGTGTCATCACGGCCACCGCGGCCGACGGCACCGCGATCCGCACCACCGTCGGCGCCACGAAGGACGTGCCCACCGTCGACCTCACCCTCAACACGATCGACCGGAACGGAGACCCGGCGCTCGGCGAACTCGTGGTGTTCGACCTGGACAACGGGGTTGCCCTTCAGGTGTTCCCCGAGGGCGGAACCAAGACGGTCGCACTGCCGCAGGGACGCTACTCCGTCATGGGCATCGTGTACACGACGGACAAGGCCACGGGCCGGACCCTGAGCCACACGCTCGCCGGTGAGCCCGTCGTGGATCTGAAGGCGGACCGGACGATCACGATGGACGCCAGGCTGGGCAAGGAGGTCAAGGTCGCGACCCCCAAGGAGTCCGAGTCGAACGGCTACAAGCTCGGGTACCGCCAGAGCCTCCCCGGCAAGCGGGGAGTCGACTACATGAAGGCTGCATCCGACCCGTTGTGGGACCACGCCTACGTGGTGCCCACCGAGCCGGTGACGGACGGCACATTCGAGTTCAGCTTCCAGCAGCGCAGGTACTCGCCGGTGATCCGGGCGTCCTATGCCGGGAAGGGAGACGCGCTCCCGCTTGAGCCGGTGGTCTATGCGGATTGGTTGTACGGCTCCAGCAGGCTCCAGGCGGTCGACGCCGGCACGGGACGGCCGGAGGACTTGACCGGCAAGGACCTCGACGGCAAGCTCGCGGTCGTCACCCGCGATGCCACCTTGAAGGCCGTCGACCAGATTGCCGCTGTGGCCGGTGCCGGCGCGAAGGCAGCGATCATCGTCAACGACCGGCCCGGCCCATATTACGCCGGCGTGCCACGCTCCACCGGCACTGCCATTCCGGCCTGGAGCCTCACCCAGGACGAGGGCGCGGTGCTCTTCGGCCGGATGGCCGACGGTCCCACGCGGATCAACCTGCAGGGCATCAAGAAAGACCCCTCCGTGTACAACATCGCGCTGATGGTTCCCGGTGGAATTCCGGCCGACCCCACCGACGCGGTCACCACGGAGAACTCGGCCGTGGTGAAGTCCCACTACCGCAGCACCAAAGGCACTCTGCTCGGCGACACCGACTCGGCGATCCGCCCGGGAGAGGGCGCGATCTTCCAGTTCGTGGAATCCTTCGAGGCGCCGCTGGACCGGGAGGAGTGGTACTCCACCGGCAGCAAGTGGCCGACGATGAAGGACATGGGGTGGTGGCACACCGTCAAGCCGGACCGCACCGATACCTTCCGCGTCATGCGTGACGTCATCCGCAACTACAGCCCGGGCGAGCGGCGCGAGGAGACCTGGCTGGGTGCGGCGAACGGCCCGGCCGGGCCGATGACCACCAACGCGTTCCGCGACGGTGACCAGGTCACCCTCAATATGTCGGAGATGGGCGACAGCGAGCCGGGACACTACGCCTTCTTCCTGAACGATGGCGACAACCTGGACGATGACGACAAGTCGACGGTGCGGCTGTACCAGGACGGCAAACTCCTCACGGAAACCAACCGGTTCGCGTGGACCACGGTGCCGGTCGGCCCTGACCCAACGACTTACCGGATCACCAAGGACGCCGAGCACCGGGAGTGGTTCCCGCTGTCCACGAGGACCAGCACCGCGTGGACGTTCAAGTCCGCCCGGCCGGCGAACGGCCAGGAAGACCTGGCGCTGCTCTGGCCGAGGTACGGCCTGGACCTGGACGCGGAGAACACCGCCAAGGGCGGCAAGAACTACCACTTCGACCTGGCCTTCGTCCTCCAGAACGGCGCCACCCCGGACATCGACGGGGTGAAGGTGGAGGCGTCCACCGATGACGGTGCCACCTGGCAGCCCGCGAAGCTCAAGAGCAAGAGCGACGGCAGCTACAAGGTGTCCGTCAACAACCCGGCATCGGGCTACGTGTCCCTGCGCATCAAGGCACAGGACACCCACGGCAGCAAGATCGAGCAGACCCTGATCAAGGCCTACGCCGTTCGCTGACCCGCACAGCAGCCCTTCCCCGACCGCGCCCCTGGCGCAAGGCACGCCCTTGCGCCAGGGGCACACTCCTGCCTCAGCGAGCCCAACGCCCGCGTGATCGACCGGACGGCACGCGGCGGCGATTCCTGACACTGTGCTCTCGTCCGGCATCCGGCGCTATGGGCCCGCAGCCTTCAGAAGCCCTCCTTGCCGGCAGTCCCGGCGGTGGCCGCGGCGACGTCGTCGGCCGGCCCCAACCGCAGGGCATCCAGGATCTGGCACCACCAGCCGCCCTGCTCCGGTTGGCCCGGCCCGGGACGGGGTATCGGGTCGGCCGGGCCGGTGCTGGCCTCGGTCTCGTCCTCGACGGCACTGGCGAGCCATGGAGTGGCAGGCCCGCTGCGACCTGCAGGTGCGCCACGACCGTGAACTGACGCAAGTACGGACGGTGTCGGAGATCACGCAGAACGTGGTCATGCGGCCCCTGCCACGCCGGATCGGCCCGCTGCGGGTGGCGTCGATGTACCTGGGGCGCAGGAGCACGCCATGAGTGGTCCCGCTTGAGGTCCTTTAATGCGTGCTGCCCGGAGCGCAGGGGCCGTAGCGTGAGCGTGCCGTCGGGCCCGCCGTCGACGTGGGTGCCGAACTTCCGGCTGTGTCTGTCGAGGACGGCGCGCAGCCACTCGGTGTCCTCGGGTGAGGCGTGTTCCAGTCGCATCCTGCGTGCCTGCAGGGGCACCATACGAGCGTCAATCAGTCGGCCGGTGTCCGCCTCCACCGAGACCAGGTACAGCACTCGCAGGTCGTCCCGGTAGCTCTCGTAGCCGCCGATGCCTTCATAGTCGTCGATGAGGTCGCCGCAGCCGTACAGGACGAGCCTGTCCCGGTACACCTCCAGCGGGCGCGGGTGGTGCGAGGAATGTCCGTACACGACGTCCACGCCTGCGTCGAGGAGCGCGTGGGCGAAGCGGACCTCGGAGCGGGAGACGTCGTAGCCCCAGTTGGGGCCCCAGTGGACCGAGGCGACCGTGATGTCTCCCCGCTGCCTGACCTGCCGAAGACGGTCTGCGAACGCGGACGCGGCGGCCGCCGAAGGCTCCGCGAGGACGTTGACACCGGCCCGCTGCCCGGTGGCGGCCCAGTCCTTCGGGATTCCGCTGGACGGCATCCCGAAGGAGAAGACCAGCACCCGCCCGCAGGCGCCCAGGGGTACGATCGCCGGCTGTCTCGCGCGCACCTCGTCCCGGCCTGCCCCCGCCGTCCGCAGTCCCGCATTCGCCAGGGCGTCGAGCGTCTCGTGGAGGCCGAGTGGGCCGAAGTCGAGCACATGATTGTTGGCCAGCGCGCAGACGTCCGGCCGGGCCGCGGCCAGGCACGGCAGATTGGCCGGGCTCATCCGGTAGTGAACGCTCTTGCCGGGCGCGAAGTCCCCGTCACTGGTGACGGCGGTCTCCAGATTGACCACCCGCACGTCCGGCGCGGCGTCATCCAGGACCAGCAGCGCCACGCCCCACGGCCAGCGGAAGCCGACCGGCCGGGGGATCGGCCCGCTCGCAGCCTCCGCCAGGTCGACGTAGGCACGGGCGTCGCGGATGTACGCCTCCCGCAGCGCCGGGTCACTAGGGTGCGGGAGAATCTGATCGACGCCCCGGCCGAGCATCACGTCCCCGCCGAGGAACAGGGTGACCACGCCCTTGTACACCCTCCCACGCTAAAGCCGTCGCGAGCGATGCGCGAAGAATCCGCGCGACGGGGGCGCCATGCGGCTGTGCGTGTGTGGCGCGCAGAAGCCCTGTGACCGGCGAACCGGCTCCTCGACGGCCCACGGGACGGCGGCAGCAAACCCCTCCTCCGGCTCGACCATGTCCGGGTCGAGCCGGAGGTAGACCAGGATCACCTCGTGCTTCGGACGGAAGATCACCGAGGCGATGTTCACCATGCGCTGGTTGGCGATGTAGTGCCTGAGCGGAGCCACCTCGACCTCGCCCCACACGGTGAGCGCCTCGTCCAGCTCGACGTACAGGTCCTGCAGGCAAGCAGGAGCCACGGTCGAGCTCGCCTGGACCGGCGGCCCTCCGCTGCCCCCGCCGGCACGGACTGCCTCCTCCCGCTCCCGTCGGGGCTGCCGAGCCGGAGCAGGTCGGGGAGAACCAGGCGTGGACTCGATCAGCAGCAGGCTCAACAGCCCACCGTCGAAGATGCGGTAGCGCACCAGGTCGATCCGCTCGTGCAGACGCTGCACCGCGACCCGGTCATGGTGCGAGAAGCTCGCCGCGATGATGGTGAAAGAGGCCGTGAATCGTGTGTTCGAGACCACCCTCACCGAAGGGATCCGCTTCGAACACCGCCTCGTCCACGCTGTCTTCGCTACCGCAGACCAGAAGGAGGGCATGACAGCCTGCACGGAAAAGCGCCCCCGGTGTTCACCCACCGCTGAGCCATGGGCCATCGCGCCCGGACCTTGACGGACCGCGGGCGGTGGCCGTCCACCGGCTCGTTCCGGACAACCGGCCGGTTGCGCCGAGCGGCTCCGTTCGACCCTCGCGGCAGTCGGTCTCGTCCTGGCCGCCTGGCTCACCGAACGGCTCAAGGCCGAGGCCGTCTGCCGGGACTGGGCGCCGTTTTCGCTGGAACCGGCGCCTGGACCTCGGAACCGCTGGTGCTACTTCGGCCTCGCGTACGCGCGTAGCCGCTCCTCGCGGCTTGTCAGACAGCAGCTCGCACAGCGCACCGCCTCCGCGCTCGTGTAGTACAGACAGCAGGTGTTACGCAGATAGACCAGCCGCTCCGGGCCGTCCGGCGCTCGCCGGACCCTTGCGACCTCGCCCAGCGTCGCGAGTCCGCCGGGGGCGGTGTCCACGAACTGCCACCAGCGGGCAGCCAGCAGATCCACCTGGTCGCCGTACGCGCACAGCGCCGTGGCGCAGCCATGGGCGATCCCTCCACTCAACTGCCTGGCCCCGGCGCGGGTACGACGGTGCAACGCATCGGCGATGGGCAGCAGATGCCCGTCGAGCACGGTGCGGTGCAGCAGCCGTACGGAGTCCTCCCCGGCCCGGGGCGCCAACAGCCGGGCACTGCGGACCCGGACTCCGCCGATCCCGTGCGCGGCGGGGAGCACCAGGACATTGCCGGACCGCATGTCCGGGACCTCGTCGTACAGCGCCCAATGGAGCACGGCGGCGGCAGTGACCCAGCCCGCGTACACCGCCATCAGGGTCAGGGCGGTCGCATGGCCGGTGCGGTGGCCACTGCCTGTGCGTTCGCGCTCCAGCAGCGTGGACAACTCCTCGCCCGCCGGATCGGCCAGTCGGTCGGCTGCCAGCCACTGCCCTGTTTCGCTCGCGGGCGGTTCGCCTTCGGTGACCTGCCAGCGTGGTCCGTGCGGCACGGGCGCCCAGACGGAGGAAGTGTCGTCACTCATGACAGCGGGAGGTAGACGACGTTGGGGGAGCCGGTGACCGGGTGGGCGCCGATCCGGGACCGTATCCCGTAGACCTCGGACAGCAGCTCTT
Source organism: Streptomyces sp. NPDC001933 (assembly GCF_042890955.1). Classification (NCBI taxonomy): domain Bacteria; kingdom Bacillati; phylum Actinomycetota; class Actinomycetes; order Kitasatosporales; family Streptomycetaceae; genus Streptomyces; species Streptomyces sp. NPDC001933. The sequence continues at coordinate 5,943 of NZ_JBIASS010000004.1, forward strand.
CCGTCAGTACCGCGTGCGGGGAACCGGACGCCACCAGTCGTCCGGCGTTGAGGACGAACAGCCGGTCGCAGTAGGAAGCAGCCAGGTTGAGGTCGTGCAGCACCAGCAGATTGGTGGTGCCCAGGGTCCTCACCAGGCCGAGGATCTCCAGCTGATAGCGGATGTCCAGATGGTTCGTGGGTTCGTCGAGCGCAAGCAGCCCCGGTTCCTGGACCAGGGCGCGGGCGATCAGGGCCCGTTGCCGTTCTCCGCCGGACAGTTCTTCGAACCGTCGGTCGGCCAGGGGCGCCGCGCCGACGCGCTGGAGCGACTGGTCTATGCGGCGGGCGTCGTCGGCGTCGTCCTGCTCCCAGAACCGTTTGTGCGGGCTTCGGCCCATCGCCACGACCTGGCGTACGGTCAGGCCGAAGGTGCCGGGGCTGTCCTGCGGTACGACGGCGACGCGGCGGGCCCGTTCCTTCACACCGAGGGTTGCGGCATCCACTCCATCCAGCAGGACCCGACCCGTTGCGGGTCGCAGGGCGCCGTACACACAGCGCAGGAAGGTGGTCTTGCCGCTGCCGTTCGGCCCGACCAGGCCGACGGTCTCGCCGGGGGCGGCGTCCAGCGTGACCGCGTTCAGCAGGGTACGGCCGGCGACCTCGTAGCTGATTCCGTCGGCGGCGAGTGCCGTCGGGGACGGTGCCGGGCTCATCCGGTGATCCCTTCGGTACGGCTGGAGCGGCGCAGCAGCCAGAGGAAGAACGGGCCGCCCACCAGGGCGGTGACCACCCCGGCGGGAATCTCCCGGGGAGCCGCCACCGTCCGCGCCAGCAGATCGGCCAGCAGCAGGAAGACCGCCCCGCCGAGCGCGGTCACCGGCAGCAGCCTGCGGTGGGACGCGCCGACGATCAACCGAGCGGCGTGCGGGACCATCAGGCCGACGAAGCCGATCGCCCCGCTGTAGGCGACCAGCACCCCGATGATCAGCGACACCAGCACGAAGACCCCGCCCCGGAAACGGCCGGGGTCCAGGCCGAGGCTGCGGGCCCCTTCCTCCCCGGTAAGCAGCAGATCCAGCGGACGGGCCAGGCTGATCAGGAGCACGGCCCCGACGCACAGGACCACTGCGGGCAGGGCCAGTTGGTCCCATCGGGCGCCGCCCAGGCCGCCCAGGGTCCAGAACATGATCTCCCGCACATGCTCGGCCCGGGAGGACAGCACCAGGATCAGGCTGGTGAAAGCGGACAGCACGTACTGGATCGCCACCCCGGCCAGGATCAGCCGGCCCGTTGTCATGGTGCCGCCGCGCCGGGCCATCGCGTAGACGGCGACCAGCGCGGTCATGGACCCGGCGAACGCTGCGAGGGGCAGCGCCACGTCGGTGGCCACCCCGGCGCCGACCCCCAGCACGACTACCACGGCGGCGCCCGCCGACGCCCCGGACGAGGCGCCCAGCAGAAACGGATCGGCCAACGGGTTGCGCACCAACGCCTGGAGCACCGCGCCCGACAGCGCCAGACCGGCACCGACGACGGCCCCGAGCAGCACCCTGGGCAGCCGTACTTCCCACACGATCGTCGGGAACGCACCGGAGCGTTCACCGCCCAGGACCGTACTCAATACCTCGCCCGGCGGAATCCGTACCGGGCCGAGCACCAGACCGGCCACCGCCGCCGCGAGCAGCAGCATCGTGAGGGCGCCGATCACGACGGGAGTCGAGCGGAGGACGGACTTCGGGCCGGGGCGGGCGGACCCCGCGCTCACGGAGTGCCGGGGTGCAGCTGCCCGGCCAGGTCCTGTACAGCGTCGGCGACCCGGACACCGAGCACGGCCGAGGACAGCGGGAGTACCGCGAACTTCTCGTTCTTGATCGCCGGCACGTCCGCGAGTGCCGGGTCGTTCAGCAGCCGCTTCTTCTTGGCCTCGACCGTGGTGCCTCCGTAGTCGTAGATCACGACCACTTCGGGCCTGCGCTTGATGACCTGTTCCCAGGACACGTCGCCGAAGGTGGCGTCGAGGTCCCCGAAGACGTTCCGGCCCCCGGCGAGCCGGACGATCTCGTTGCCGATGCCCTTGCCGCCCGCCGTGAACGCGGAGTTGTTGCCGGAGTCGTACACGAACACCGAGGGATGTGCGGAGCCCTTGAGCTCCGTTTCGACCGTCGTGATCTTCTGCCGTTCCTTGGCGATCAGCTTCTTGCCACGCTCCGGTACACCGAAGGTCCTGGCGACTTCGGTGATCTCGGTGGCGAGCTGATCGATGCCGACTTTGCCCCTGGCACAGTTCTCGATGTTCAGCCGGGTGTTGATGCCGTCCTTCTGGAGCCCCGCCCGGTCCTGGCCCTTGGCCTTGTCGAAGGCGCTGCTGTACCCGCCGTAGACGAAGTCGGGGTTGGCGCCGAGCAGCACCTCCTTGGAGGGGTACTCCTTCGCGAGCACCTTGGTCCTGTCGTACGCGGACCGGTACTCCGGCAGGATGCTGTCGTCCAGGTAGGCGGTCCCGGCCAGCCGGTCCTGGAGCCCAAGGGCCAGCATGATCTCGGTGACGTGCTGGTTCATGGTGACGACCCGCTCCGGCGGGGCGTCGAAGGTCGTCTTCGTACCGCAATTGGTGACGGTGTAGGGGAAACCGTCGGCGACCGGTGCGGCCTCTGCCTTGGCTTCGCCGCCGGTGCCGCAGCCGGTGAGAGGCAGCAGAAGCAGGGGTATGAGCGCGAGGGGTACACGGCGTATCGGGGGCATGACCGAGCCTTTCCGGGGGATGTCCTCGTCCCCTGGGTCGTACGAGAAGGCGGCGCGGTCAGTATCTGGCTTCCGGGCTGTTGCAGCCCGGTCACAGTGGCGGGACCGTACCGGATTCACACCGGTTTCCTGACACGCGTCGCCCGAGTTTTCGGAACTCATTCTGTCAGACCGCGTATTCCGCAGGTCATGCCCCTTGTGCTGTCGGCCTTGGGCGGACCCGGACGCCGACATGCGCGACGACGACCGGCGCTGCGGACAGGTTCCGCCCGGACCAGCAGGCTCGCCCGCCCCTGAAGGGCGCCATCCTTAGCTACTGGACGTGGGACAGACACGGCTCGCCACGGAAAGTTCGTCGAGGCCCGGCCGGTTCTGGACATCGAGCACGTGGGTGCAGGGGTTTTCGGGCCGTTGCCGTGAGGCCCGGACACCGCCGCTGGAGGACTGAGAGGTACCGCTCTACGGGTTTCTGGACGACTGCTTCCCCGCAGACGCAGAAGAGGACAGTGGTCGCGCCATCGCCCGCAGCGGTTGTTGTCTGTCGGCAGAAGCGGCTCCAGACGTCGCCACTCCGCCTCTGCCAGATCTCCCCGACCAGTCATACGAGAGCCAACGAATCAGTGGGCGGCATGGGGGCGCGGTCAGCATCTGCGATGCCACCACGCCAACTCCGGGTCTGCCACCGGCTCGTGATGCGTTCGCCCGAGGAGCACCACGTCCAGGCGCTCCACCTGCACCCGGAGTTCGCCGGCGGCCCTCGGCGGAAGCATGAACAGAGCATCTTGCAGCTTGTCCCGGGCCCACCCCTCGCCGCAACACGGGCAGGTGAACTCGGCCTCCCATTGCCTCCACCGGCGCTTGGTGCCGTGGACGCGCAAGGACCACACGCTCAACGCCACTGCCACGATGCCCGGAGACAATCGTTCCCGTTCGAGCATGCGGACGGCGGCATTCGCCGCTCCCGACAGACCTGGGACATCGCGATACCGCACCCAGGGTCTTCCCCAGCCGCGTTCCCGCGACCGAAGTGAAGCTGGTGTACTACGCGGCACGGCCCCTTCGGATGCAAGTCATGGATGGCATCCTCCCACAGCCCAAGATCGACCGGACAGAACCTGGACGTCCGTGATCGCGAGCTGGGGCGAATTCGCCCCGTTATCAGCATTGCGGGTGTTGGTCAGCTTTCGACTTCGGTTTTGTCGCCGCCCCAGAGGGTGTGGAAGGCGCCATCGCGGTCGGGCAGTGCGAGCGCCGGCGGCGCGCCACGCTGCCGCGGTGGGCTGTCATGGTGTCGGCTCATGGGCAAGACATCCTCGCTATGGGCTACTTCCTGGAGGATTCGATGGACGTTCGTTTGGACAGCTGGAAGAGCGCGCGCTGGTGGTGAAGCGGATCTATGACGAGCGGAATCGGCTGGTGGGCCGGGAGTGGACGCGGGAAGAGTTCATGCTCGGGTTCGTCGGAGATGTTGGTGATCTTGCAAAACTTGCCGCCGCGGCGGAGGGCGCACGGCGGATCCCGGGCTGGCGGCCGGCTCTTGAGTATGAACTGTCCGACTGCTTGTGGTCGGTGCTGGTCTTGGCCCACCTGCACGACGTGGATCTGGCGGCTGCGTTCTTCAGAACGATGTCCGAATTGGAGGAGCACGTGGCGGTGAGCATTGAGCGGGCACGTTCGGCCGAGGGGACGGCATGACCTGAGCCGCGACTCGCGTGTGGGCCGCTATCCGCTGGTGTTTCGGGGGCCGAGGACGAGCGGCTGGTTTCCGCCGAACTTTCCCGACCGGTAGGTGCACGAGGAGACCGATTTCGCCTGGCGCGCACTGGATGCCGGCTGGGACATCGAGTACCGGGCCGACATGGTGCTCCGGCACCCCCGGACGTCCCCGGCCCGGCATGCGGCCGGGTGGCGTGTCGGGGGTGCCGGTGCCCGGGGAGGCGCGTGCGGGAGATGTCTGAGGCATCTGCCGACCTAAGGGCTGTCCCGTAATCCCTGGTGGGCGTGCGACGACAGCCACGCCACCTCGCCGCGTTGTCGGAACGCCCGAATACATCCAGTATTCGGGCGTCCCTCCGCCTTGCGATGCACCGCGTCTGACGCCGCACGCTGATCCACCAGGGATTACGGGACAGCCCTTAGGGAACCGGCCCGGGTTGGCGTGCGCTTTCCGGCCCCGGGTAGAGGTGTCCCGGTCAGGGGGAAGGGGTGTCGGGATTCGGACGGCGGAAATCCCTTCGCCGCATCGTGAGCGGAATGCCGCAACACTGCTGAACACCTGACGGTTGCATGACGGGGATGAAAAGTGGGGTAAAGAATAGCGATCATTTTTGGCGATGTAAGGCTTGATTCTGTCGTATCTTGACAGGGGGTGTGGTCGGAGTACGGTAACTCGGTGGCCACTGCACACGTGGACGCTCGGCGTGTTTCATTATTTCTCATGTTTCTACAGGAAAAGTCAGCCTGAAGGAATTGTGAAGTGTTGATGAATATAGGAGTGCTAGGTCCTCTGTGTGTCTCTCTCGATGACACGGTGAACCAGGTGGAGCTGGCGCCGAAACCCCGCACCGTGTTCGCCGTCTTGCTGGCCAATGCCGGTCGGGTCGTCCCCGTCTCGTCCCTGGTGCGCGAGGTCTGGGAGGATGATCCACCCGTGAGCGCGCTGCGCAATATTCAGACCTACATCTTCCAGTCCCGCAAAGTGCTCCAGCGATTCACCGGCCTGTCTGCGCGGGCGGTGGCACGTGAGTTGCTGATGACCAGGCCGGGCGGATACGTGTTCAGCGACAGATTGGCGCAGTTCGACTACGGCGCCTACCGGAGCCTGGTCGTCGACGGCCGCGGGGTGATCCGGCAGGGGAACGACGCGGAAGGGCTGACCATCCTCAGTCGTGCACTCGACATCTGGCGCGGCCCCGCCTTCGTGGACGTGACGACGAGGGCCGCGCTGGAGGCGCAGCGGCGTGAACTGGAGGAGTCGAAACTCGGGGTGATCGAGGATCTCTCCGACGTCAAGATCAGGATGGGGATGTACCACGAGGCCATCGCCGATCTCGCCGTTCCGGTTTTCGAGCATCCGCTGCACGAAGGACTGCATTGCCAGTACATGCGCGCCCTCAGCATGTCGGGGGACCGGGTCCGCGCGCTCGATGTGTTCGGCAGGCTGCGCCTGAATCTCGTCTCGGATCTGGGGATCGAACCGGGTACTCCGGTTCAGAAATTGCAGTACACAATTCTCAATTCCGGCTAGGGCCCTACCGGAAGAGGGCGCCAGGAGGGGTTTCTCGGGAACCGCTTGAGAATGCGGCGGAAATGTGTACTCCGGTTCACACGGCACCGTATCCGCCGTCGACCGGGAGAATGGCGCCCGTGGTGTAGGCGGCCAGCGGTTCCGCGAAGTTGGCGATCCACCAGGCGACCTCCTCGGCGCTCCCCAGCCGGGCCAGCGGGAGCAGCTCCTGCAACCGGTGGATGGTGGTCACGGCCCGGTCGTCCAGCGCGTTGTTCTCCAGGATCGGTGTCTCGACGGGACCGGGCGCCACGGATACGACCCGGATTCCGAGGTCGGCGAGTTCGCCCGCCCACGTTCGGGTGAGGAAGTCGAGGCCGGCCTTGGCCGCGCCGTACAGCGACAGCCCCGGCCATCCGCGCTGCCCGAAGGACGCACTGACGTTGACCACGGTCCCGCGCGACCGGGTCAGCGGCGCCATAGCGGCCTGGGTGAGCAGCAGCGGCGCGCGCAGGTTGACGGCCATGAAGCGGTCGAAGTCGTCGGCGCAGATCGTCCCCAGCGGTGTCTGCCGCAGGCTTCCCGCGCTGTGCACCAGGACATCGATACCGCCGAACGTCTCCAGCGCGGCTTCGATGATGGCGGTGGGCGACGCCCTTCCCGCGACGTCGGCGCTCAGCGGCACGATGGAGGACCTGTCCCGGGCCGTGGCGACCAGCTTCTCCCGGGTCCGGCCGACGGCCAGGACATTGGCGCCGCGGTCGGCGAAGGCGTGTGCGGTCGCCCGCCCGATGCCGCTGCCAGCCCCGGTGACGACCGCTGTCATCCCAGTCAGGGTGTGGGTCAACGCGACGTCTCCTTGTGAGAGGTGAACGAATCCTGCTACCTGGAAGAACACCTGCCGCGCCATTCGGTTGCATCGCCCGCTACCTGCCACCTGCCACCCGCGACCCGCCGCTTCTCGGCCAGCCGGCGGGTGCCCCGCTGCGGGTGAGCGAGCGGGACGCCGTCCGGTCCGAGAGCAGGACGTGGTCGATGCCGCGCGTCAACTGGTGCCGGTCGGCCAGCGGATCGATGCGGTCCAGGATGCGCAGCGCACCGCTGGACGGATCGCGGATCGCCCGGTCCCGGGTGCAGAACCAGCCCGGTCCGTCCGGATTGCCGTCGGGCAGGAACCGGGCGGGCGTCTGCTCCGGCCCCAGGTACGGGGTGCCGGCCATGCGGACCTGGAGTTCACCTTCGACGATCCTGATCCGTACCCCCGGAGCGACCATGCCCACCGACCCTGGGGCGAACCAGCCGGTGGGGTCGGCGGCGACGATGCCGGTCTCCGTGGTGCCGTACGCCTGGCCGATGCGTACCCCGAAGCGTTCGGCGAACCGGGCGTGGACCCGTCCGTCCATCCGGTCGCCACCGGAGACGGCATGCCGCAGTGCGGGCAGCCGCACTGAGTGTTCCCCCCGCACCAGGGCGGCGAAGTGGTCCGGGCGGCCCAGCACGGTGTCCACGCCGGCCCTGATCGCGGTCCGCAGCAGTGCGGGCCGCGAGGCCCGTGTCGGGAAGACGCTGACCGCCCCGACGTCCATGTTGTGCAGGACGCCGCCGACGAGGTTGAAGGAGTGGGCGACGGGGCCCAGCAGCATGACGTTCGAACCCGCGCCCGGCATGCCGTCCATCCGCCGGAAGGCGTCGAGTTCGGCGAGCAGCGACTGCGGGGTGCGGGCGACCGCCTTGGCGAAGCCGGTGCTGCCGGAGGTGAAGTGGATGAGGCAGTGGCCGGTCACCGCCCGCTGGCCGCCGCGCAGTTTGCGGACGAGGAGTTCGGCCTCGTCGTGGAAGGTTCGGTACCGGGGGCCGCCGTTGCCGAAGGCGACGTAGAACTGCGGCCGGCAGTGGTCCAGGAGCCGCTCCAGCTCCCTGCCGCGGATCTCCGGGCCCATGAGCAGTACCTGGGCCCCCTGCGACCACAGCGCGAGGACCGACCACAGCTGGGTGAAGCTCTGCGCGCCCTGGATCGCCACGGTGGCTCCTGGCCGCACACCGTACGCCTCGAAGAGCCGCCGCAGAGAGGTGACCTGCACACGCAGCCGTTCGTAGGTCACCTCGGAGTCGGCCCGCGCCCACACCGCGTCGGCGGGATGACGGGCCAGCAGTCCGGAGCCCCACCAGCGGGGCTCGTCGTCGAGTTTGTCGCGCATGTCGGATGTCCCTCCCGTGCGTCGTGCCGGGGCGGTGAGCGACCGCGCACCGCACACAACGGAACACCAGTGCGCCGGGAAGGGTTGCCCCCGCGTCGTTCGTCCTACCGGACAGCGCGTCGTGCGCCGTACCGGACAGTCCTCAGACGGAGACCGGCCGGCAGCTTCGGCAGGCGCGGTAACCGGCGCCCCTGGCCTCGGCGGCGGTGCGGAAGGGCCGCTGGTGGGGAGGGGTGATCCGGCGGGCGTGGGCACAGGTCGGATGGCAGTAGATGTAGGTGGTGTCGCTGCCGAGCAGGACGCCGCCTCGCCGGAACAGCTCCGCCAGCCGCAGCATGTCGATCCCCTCCGCGGATCGCAGCGCCCTGCCGGTGGCAGGGGTGTACGCGCTGTCGCACGGGGTGCCGTCCTCGTAGGTGACCCGGTGGCAGGGGATCAGCAGTGTCAGCGGGTTCCGCGCCAGAGTCCCGGTGACGAAGCCGTTGACGCCCGGCACGTCCACCACGTCCGCCTCCCGCGCGATCCAGCTGACCGGCCGCAACTGGCCCTTCGGCACGGTCCTGACGGCCTCCAGCACGGCGCGCTCATGGGCGTCGAGGCCGGTGAGGTCGACGGGCAGCGACTTGGCGCGTCCGGTCCGCAGGGCGGGGCGCAGCCCGGGGAAGGGCATGGTGGAGCGGATGGCGGTGCGTCCGGTCCGCTGCCAGTGGATCTCCTCGAACATCTCGGGGCTGACCACCATCGACTCCAGCGCGGAGCCGGTGACCGCGGTCGGGCTGTATGCCGCGTACAGGCCGCCCGCGTCGGTGTCCAGCAGGACATAGGCGTCGTACCGCTCGTGGGAGATCCCGACGTGCCGCAGAATGCGCAGCGTCAGATCCACCGGGCCGGGAGACGTGAGGCCGGCCAGCGCGTCCTCCAGGGAGTGGTCCCAGGGCGCGGGGCCCGCGTTGTCGTTCTGACTCACTTCAGCACCTCCCTCGGGGGTGGACCGCCGGCTTCCAGCAGCTCCCGCAGATTACCGACCCCGCGGGAGACCTGTGCCTTGACGGTGCCCACCGGGCATCCCTGGGACTCGGCGATCTCCCCGTAGCTCATCCCGACGACGTGCCGCAGGACCACCGCGACCCGGGACTTCTCGGGGAGTTCGGTCAGCGCCGAGACCAGCCGGCCCCGGTCGTCGGCGGTGGTGGCCCGTTCCTCCGGCCCGGGGCTCTCGTCGGCCCAGGAATCGGCGGAGTTCTCGACCGGGGTCGGCGACACCGGGTGGCGGACGTTGGTACGGATCTGGTTGCGCCAGACGTTGGCCGCGATAGTCATCAGCCAGGCGCGGCACCGTAACTCCCGTCGGCGCGAAGGGGAGTAGCCCCGCAGGGCCGTGTAGGCGCGCAGGAAGGTGTCCTGTCCCAGGTCCTCCGCTTCGACAGCTGACCCGGTGACCCGGAACAGGAACGCGTGGACCGCCCTGGCGTGGAGGCGTACCAGCTCCGTGAAGCCGTCGTCGAGGTCCACTGCCAGCCGCTCCGTCAGGTGTTCGGCCGTTTCGTCCATCGCCGTTCAGAACACCAGCTGGGCGTAGAAGGTTGCGCGGTCCCTGTCGCCGCAGGTCGTGCCGTCGTTCTCGCCCCTCCCCGTCGGGTGCTCCGGAGCGCCGTCATACGGCGTTCCCGGTGGTGTTCCCGGTTCGGCCGCAAGTTCCGGAGTGCCCGGCACTGATCCGGCTCCTACGTTTGGCACACACGACGCTTGCCCAGAACGACGCCGGACAGGCCAGGAAACCGGACAGGCCAACGAAGGAGACCGATGAGCTCGCAGGACGCCGTACTCACCAAGTTCCGTGAATACACTCTGGGCCCGCTCAGGTTCATGAACCTTCTCAGCTGTTTCGAACTGGGAATCGTCGATTCGCTCAAGGAGGACAGGAGCGGCGGGCTGACTGCAGCTCAGATAGCGGAGAAGGCCGGCGTGACCCCCTCCGCCGCCGAGCAGTTGCTGCACCTGATGGTGAAGGAAGACTTCGTCTCCTTCGACGAGACCGCGTCCACCTACGCGCTGGACGGTCTGCGGGACCTGACGGACGAGGACCTCGCGCGGGTCATCCCGTGGATGAACATGGTCAAGGAGGTCTGCCTGCGACAGCTCTACCACCTGTCCGACAGCGTCAGGACCGGTACCGTCGTCGGCCTCAAGGAACTCTTCGACTTCGACGGCAACTTCTACGAGGCGAGCACGCGGCACCCCGAACTCCAGGCGTCTTGGGGCGCCATGATGGACCAGGTCACCGATTTCATCGACCCGTGGTTCTACGACCAGCTGGACGTCGGCAAGGACACGAAGATCCTGGACCTGGCCGGGAACACCGGTCTCGGCGCGATCCTCGCCTACCGCCACAAGGGCGTCAAGGGTGCCGAGAACCTTCAGGTGACCTGCTTCGACTTCCCGGAGAAGGAGGCCGAGGCCCGGGAGAACTTCCGCGAGCACGGCGTGGAGGAGAACTGCTCGTTCATCGGCGGTGACGTGTTCCAGGGCCTCCCCAAGGGCTTCGACACCATCATGATCAAGCACTTCCTGGACATGTTCGACAAGGAGAACGTCTACCGCATCTTCCAGAGCGCCCATGACGCGCTGGAGGTCGGCGGACAGGTCTACGTCCTGGTGCCCATCCACCCCGAGGACGTGAAGGTCTCGAACTCGGTGGACTTCTTCCCCGCGTACATGCTCGGCTGCACCATGGCCCAGGGCGGACCGCAGAAGATCTCCACGTACGAGCAGTGGATGGAAGCCTGCGGCTTCAAGGTCACCAAGGCGATCTCGCAGGACATCAGCACCATGCCGCCGGATGTGATCCCCGTCCACGGGATCATCTGCGGCACCAAGATGCCCTCCTGAACACCCCTCGGTCCGGTGGGTGCGGACGGGTTCCGGGCAGGGGGCGGGGCACGGCCCCGGCGGTGGTTCCGGCGGTTCCCCCGCCGCCGGGACCGGCCGCCGGGGCCGTGCCCCGCACCGTTCAGCAGCACAGGCAGGTAGCAGCACAAGCAGGTAATAGCACAGATGCGCAGCAGTGCAGGTACGTGAGAGGACATGGAAACACCCGACCGGTGTTCCCACCGCACAGAATGCAGCAAGGAGAGGGAAGATGGCCGTGAGTGCCGGTGAGGTCTACTACAACCCCCCGTGCCGTCAGAAGATCGTCGTCCGTACGGCCGCCGCCGACACCGGCGGAGCCCGGTCGGTACTGGACCTGTACGTCGCTCCCGGTGGCTTCGCCGCCGACTATCACCTCCACCCGGCGAGCGAGGAGCGGTTCACGCTCGTCCGCGGCCGGCTCCGGGTCAGCATGGCCGACCGGGACGTCATCCTGGACGAGACCGGGCAGACGGTGGCGGTCCCGCCGGGCACGTCGCACCGCTTCTACAGCGCGAGCGACGACGAAGAGACCCTGGCGATCGTCGAGTTCACCAACCGGGCGGAACGGTTCGAGGTCCTGCTGCTCCGCGAGCTCTTCGGCCTGGCGGAGGAGGGCCGGAGCGACGACCAGGGGAAGCCGAACCTCATGCAGACCTCCCTGACTCTGCGGGAGTTCTCCGACGTGCTGCGGTTCACCGGTCGCCCGTGGCCGCTGCAGCGCGCCCTGTACGGCGCGGTCGCTCCGCTCGCGCGGCTCAGGGGCTACCACGCCTGCTCGCCCGTCACAGGGTGGAAGCCGGCGCAGCGGGCGGAACTGGAGGAGCTGCCGCCGGAGGTGGAGCGCCAGCTGATAGCGCGTCAGCGCGCGGGCGTGCAGCCGCGGGTTTGAGAGCGCCTGGACGTACGCCGCCCCGCCACCGGAACCGGTGGCGGGGCGGCGTACGTCCAGGCAGTGGCGGTCAGCGGCGCAGCGCCGGTTCGGGGCGCGGCTCCTCGCTCGGCGCGGGGGCCACGGGCCGCGACGGGCGCAGCGCCCACTGGGCGATCACTGCGGCGACGACCGCAGTGCCCGCCAGTGAGGCGGCGACGACGGTGAACGCCGAGACCGCGTCGGCGCGGCCGGCATGCGGGGCGATGTCCAGGTAGACCGTGCCGAACACGGCGACGCCGAGCGAACCACCCACCTGGATGGTGGTGTTGAACAGCCCGCTGACCTCAGCGGCGTACTTGTCGGTGACGGTGCTGGTCAGTCCGGTCAGGGTGCCGCTGAAGGCCGCGCCGTACCCGAGGCCGCCGATGCCCAGCAGGGCGATCAGCAGAGCGTCGTTGCCGGCCTGCCCGGCGGCGAGGGTCACTGCGAGACCGGCGAAGGCGGCACCCAGCACCAGCCGCCCGACCGGAGCGGCGAGCCGCTTCGCACGTGGTCCGGAGCGGCCGAGGAGCGGTCCCGCGACACCGAACGCGGCGACCCAGGACACCAGGGACAGACCGGAGAATCCGGCGCTTCTGCCCAGCCCCTGCTGAAGGTAGAGGGCGAGGGCGAAGAGCAGCCCGAAGTAGGTGGCCACTGTGGCGGCCTGCGAGATCAGCGCCAGGGCCACGGGCCGCCGGGTCAGCAGCGAGAGGGTGACCAGCGGGTTGCCGCCGCGGGCGGCCTGGCGGCGCTCCACCCGGACGAACAGCACGAAAGCGGCCACCGAGGCCGCCAGACTGGCCCAGGTCCACAGCGGCCAGCCGGCCTCCCGGCCCATCACGATCGGCACCACGAGCAGCAGCAGCGCCGCCGACAGGGTCAGTGCGCCCGGGACGTCGAGCCGCTTGCTTCGCTTCGGCGCCACCGCGGGCAGGCAGAACCACGCGACCGCGAACAGGGCGATGCCGACCGGCACGTTGATGATGAAGGCGGGTCGCCAGGCGGTGCCGAACAGGTTGGCCGAAACCAGCACCCCGCCCAGCACCTGGCCGAGGACGGCGCTGGTGGAGAGCACAGCGGTGTAGAGGCCGAGGGCCCGGGCCCGTTCCCGTCCCTCGAAGTGCAGCTGGATCCCGGTCAGCACCTGCGAGGTGGCCATCGCCGCGCCGGCGCCCTGGACGATCCTCGCCCCGATGAGCACCCCTGCCGTCGGGGCGAAGCCGCAGGCGGCGGAGGCGGCGGTGAACACCACGAGGCCGATCAGGTACACCGTGCGGTATCCGTGCCGGTCGCCCAGCCGGGCGCTGGTGATCAGCAGCATCGCGTAGGTCAGTGTGTAGCCCGAGACGATCAGCTCCAACTGGCCTCCGGAGGCCCCGAGATGATCCCGGATCGACGGTGTCGCGATGTTGACGATCGCGATGTCCACGCTGCCGAGAAACATCCCGCCGAGCAGCGAGACCAGGAGCCAGCCCGAGTGCCGGGCGGGCGGTTGTTCTTCCATGAGGAGTCTCCGGATGGGTTGCCATGGGTGTCAGCCGGTAGCGGCACTCAGCCGCTGGTAGGTGAACCCCGGCGGGACGGGGTCCGTTGCAACGGCCGGACCGTCGGCGGTGTTGTTCCCCTGAAAGGGAAGGACACTCAGCAGGTGTCCGTCGGAACATCGAAAGAACGAAGATGGAGACATCGACGTGAGTGACCTCGAGAAGACCGAAACCGCGGTGTTCACCGCCCGGAGTATCAGCCTGGCCGGCGCGCAGCGGGTCATCGGCGCGGCACTGGCCCACGCGGAGGAACTGGACTGCCGGGTCTCGCTCGTGGTGATCGACGCCGGGGGCAACATGACGGCGATGGCCAGGAGGGAGGGTACGGCGAACACAGCCACCACGGTCGCGCTGAACAAGGCCAACACCGCGCTGACCCTGCACACGGCCACCGATGTGTTCGGCAAGGCCATCGAGGACAACACCATGCTGGTGAGCAGCCTGGGCAGCCAGCCCGGTATCGCGCTGATCGCCGGCGGGCTGCCGATCACCGAGGGCGACGATGTGATCGGGGCGATCGGTGTCAGCGGATCGCGCGACGGCAAGGACCTGTTCATCGCCCGCGCCGGGGTGGACGCGCTGCGTTCGGCGGACTGAATCCGGCGCATCCACCCCGTCTGCTCACCCGGCGCCCGTCACCTGCGCCAGCAGGGAGACGGCGTCGCGTGGGAGGCGGTCGCCGCGCCACGCCACGTGCTGGTCGGGCCGGACCAGGGCCAGATCGCGGCCGTACAGCTCACGTCCGACGGGTCCGGGCACGTCCAGGACCGTCAGCGGCACACCACGGTCCGCGGCGGCGGCGCACAGAGCGGCGCCGTCCGGCGGTGACGCCCCGAGGCGCAGCAGCGTGAAGCCGGCACCGAGCCGGTCGTACAGCGAACTGCCGGCGCCGCGCCCCCCGTCCAGCCACAGATGCGGGGCGCGGCCGCCCGGGACGCCGCTCGGCGTGTACGTGGTGAGCGAGTCGGGCGGCGGGGTGTCGTCGTCCTCGGCGCGGATCACGGGGGAGCCGTCGTACCGGGCTCCGAGCTGGACCCCGATGGACGAGAACTGCTCGCCGAGGGTGCCGAGCAGGGCGGCGGCCGCCGCCCGCGCGCTGCGCCCGGCCGCCGAATCGTCCTCCAGGGCGGCCGGGCGTTCGATGGCGCCCAGATTCTGGTTGAGGGCCCGTGCCGCAGCGGTGTTGCGCAGCGCGACCGGACGCCGCTCCGCGCTGTAGGACTCCAACAGCCGGGCGCCGCCCCAGCCCCGCGTCCCGGCGGCCAGTTTCCACGCCAGGTTCGCGACGTCGTCGATCCCGGTGTTCATCCCGAACCCGCCGGTGGGCGTGAACAGATGGGCCGCGTCCCCGGCGAGGAACACCCGGCCGGTACCGAAGCTCCCGGCCACCAGCGCCACCCCGGGCTTCCATGCCCGGTGGCCGAGCACCTCCACCGGCAGGTCGGTGCCTGCCGCGGACCGCACGATCCGTACGAGCTGCTCCGCGTCGAAGGCGTCCGGGTCCAGGGAACTGGTCAGCAGACAGAACTCGTCCGCGCCGTCCAGGGAGATGAGGTTGACCACCACATCGGCGTTGACGGCCCAGTAGCTCCACGCGTCCCGCCCGCCGAGCAGGTCCCGGCGCAGGGTGGGCAGCCGCAGATACGCGGCGGTGGCCTTCCGGCCGAGGACGTCCTGGTCGAGCGTGTGTTCCCCGGTGTACTCGATGCCCGCCGAGCGTCGGACGAGGCTGCGCCCGCCGTCGCAGCCGACGACGTAACGCGCCCTGGTCCGGCGGCCCTGATGGTCCCGGACGGTCACCCCGTCCGCGTCCGGCAGGATCTCGTCGACCCGGACCCCGTACCGCAGGGTGATGTTCGGCCGGGTCCGCGCGTGCCGGACGAGGAACCGCTCGACGTACATCTGGTTGGCGCGGTGCAGTGGCTCCGGGACCTGGCCGTCGGCGGGCGCCGAGGCGACGGCCTTCCGCTTCTCCGCGCCGGACGGCATCGGCAGTCGGGCCAGCTCGTATCCGCTGTAGCGGGTGAAGTAGGCGACGTCCGTCGCCTGGTGCTCCGGCAGCCCCAGGGCGCGGATCGGATCGGCTATGCCCAGCCGCCGGTAGTGCTCCATGGTGCGCGCGTTGTGGGTGTTGCCCCGTGGGTGGTCGAAGGAGGCGTCCCCCTCGTCGTACACCACGCACGCCACGTCCTGGGCGTCCAGCAGGAGGGCGAGGGCCAGACCGACCGGCCCCCCGCCCACGACGACGACAGGGGCCCGTGCGGCGAAGTCCTGTTCCGGCATGCCGACCGTCCTCGAACCGAGTCTGGAAACGCTGACCGGGGCAGGCTACGGACCTCCCCGGCCCGCCACGCTCAGGTTGTTGCGGCCGAATCACCACTGTCGCGTCTGTGCAGGTCAACAGGGTGAACTGGAGGCTTTTGAGCGTCCGGAAACCGTCGAACTCCGTGTCTGATTTCCGCTAGCGCCGGTCTCGGCGACGGAGCACAGTGGAGAGGTGACCGGGTCCGGCGTGACCGGAGCACGGGGAATCGTGAAGCGCCGTGCAACCGAAACGGCGCGGCCGGTGTTCTGTCATCACCGGCTCACACCGGCCAGGACGTCGAGCAGGAGAAGGGAACCTGTCATGCAGGTGCGGACTACGGCCCGCGCGGACGCTTCGGCGGCCGTGACGGACACAACGGCCGGCAAGGCGGGAACCCGTTGGGCGGGAATCGGGCTCGCGCTGATGCTGTGCGCCCAGTTCATGGTCATGCTCGACTCCTCGATCGTGACGGTCGCCATCCCGGACATCCAGCGGGAGCTCGGCTTCTCGCAGGCGGGGGTGCAGGGCGTCATCACCGCGTACAACGTGGCCTTCGGTGGCGCGCTCATCCTGTGCGGACGCATCGGCGATCTGCTGGGCCGGCGCCGGGTCTTCGTGATCGGCATGGTCGGCTTCGCGCTCACCTCACTGATGTGCGGTCTGGCGCAGAGCGCGGTGATGCTGGTGGCCGGACGCGCTCTCCAGGGCTTCTCGGCCGCGCTGATCGCGCCGACCGCCCTGGCGCTGCTGACCACCTCCGTCCCCGAAGGGCCCCAGCGGGTCAAGGCGATGAGCAAGTTCGGTATCGCGACCGTACTGGGATTCGTCAGCGGACTGGTCCTGAGCGGGACCCTGGTACGTGAGTGGGGGTGGCAGGGTGTGTTCTACGCGACCGTGCCCGTCGGGTTCCTGGTGGCCGTGCTCGCGCCGAAGTTCATCGCCCGCGCCCCCCGGCAGCCGCACCGCATCGACGTGGTCGGCGCGATCCTGATCACCGTCGGTGTCTCCCTGGTGGTCGCGGCGCCCGCGCAGGGCGTGGCGTCCGGATGGACGGCGGCCGCCTTCCTCATTCCCCTTCTGGCCGGTGCCGCACTGCTCGCGGTATTTCTCTGGTACGAGACCCGGCACCCTGAGCCGCTGGTCCGACTCGGGCTCTTCCGTTCCCGTTCGCTGCGTGCGGCCAACGTCGTATCGGTATTCTCCGGTGTCAGTTCCGGTTCCGCTTATCTGCTGACGACCATGTATCTCCAGCAGGTGCTGAATTACTCGCCGTTGAAGGCCGGGCTCATTGTTGCGCCGGTCGGGGTCCTGAACATCGCCTTTGGTTTCTTCATCGGACGGCTGATCAACCGCATCGGCCTGCGCGGCTCCATCACGGCCGCGACGGTACTGTCCGGTCTGCTCATCGCGCTGGTCGCCTCCCAGGTGTCCGCCGCGCCCAGCATCGTGCTCTTCGCCGTGGTGCTGCTCCCCATGGGGATGGCGTTCATGGCGACCACGATCACCTCCACCCTCGCCGCCACCTCGGGTGTCGCCAATCATGAGCAGGGGCTCGCGGCGGGTGTGCGCCAGACGTCGTTCCAGCTCGGCATCGCTCTCGGTGTGGCCGTACTGGTGCCCATCGCCTCCAGCCGGGTGCACGGCGCGGGCCCCGGCCACGCGGCCGAACTGGCCGACGGGATCCAGCTGACGCTCTATCTGCTCGGCGCCCTGGTGGTGGCCGCCGGGCTGTTCGCCTTCCACGGCTTCCGGCCGGCCCGGGAGAAGACAGCGCGCTGATCCGGCCCCAGTACGCTGCCCGACCGCAGCCCGCTCGAATTCCGTTCTGGCGGCAATAAAGGTTCAACCATTCCAACAGAGAGGCGGCATGGACCCCTTACCGGGTCCATGCCGCCTCTCTGCTTTCCTTCTCCAAAATCCCCTGGACCTGAGTGTTCCGCTTGTCTGTAGCGGATCTGTGTAATTCCTGGTGTTCTCGGCCGCATGCTATTCGCACGACACGAAGACCTCCTCGGAAAGAGTCTTCCGCTCGATTGGCCGCCACCGAGGTTCCGGAATCGTCGTCGACCAGTCCCAGGGCGCGTTCGCACGAAGGCCCGGACCGCCGTCCTCCAGCACGTGTCGCACAAGGGAGTGCCCGATGATGAGAACCACCTCCACGGGAAAACTGCTGCGTTTGACCAGACTGTCCGGACACGGGGACGGCCGGTACCTGTTTGTGCCGCTCGACCACTCCGTCTCCGACGGACCGATCGCCACTGCCGACCGGTTCGGCGAACTGATCCGGGAAGTGGTGGCCGGCGGTGCCGACGGCATCGTCGTGCACAAGGGCCGGGCCCGCGTCATCGACCCCGAACTGCTCGCGGACTGCTCGCTGATCGTCCACCTGAGCGCCAGCACCGCCCACAGCCCGGACACCGACGCCAAGGTCCTGGTCGGCGACGTCGAGGACGCCCTGCGGCTCGGCGCCGACGCGGTGAGCGTGCATGTGAACATCGGCTCGGACACCGAGGCGGCCCAACTCGCCGACCTGGGAGCGGTCGCCGCGGCCTGCGACCGCTGGGGTATGCCCCTGCTCGCCATGATCTATCCACGCGGCCCCCGGGTCACCGACCCCACCGACCCCGTCCTGCTGTCCCATGTCGTCAACATCGCCGCCGACCTCGGGGTCGACATCGTCAAGACGGTGTTCGCCTCCCCGTCCGAGCGGATGGCCGAAGTGATCGACAGCTCGCCGCTCCCGATCATCGTGGCGGGCGGCGCCCGCGCCGACAACCTGACCGAATTCGCCACCTCGGCGCTCGCCGTCGGGTGCAGCGGGCTCGCCGTCGGACGGCGGGTCTTCGGTGCCACCGCGCCGCGCGCCACCGTCTTCGAACTGGCCGGGATCGTCCACGGACACCCCGGCACCCTCCTCTCTTCTCCTTCTCCGCGAATGGCAGGTGCCCTGTGAAGCTCAGCTGGATAGACGTGCGTTCCATCGGATCGGCGAAAGACGCCATCGTCGAAGAGGCGATCCACGCCCGGATCGACGGGATCCTCGCCGCCGACCCGGCGGACTTCGCCCCGCTGCCGCCGACCGTGAAGAAGATTCTCTTCCCGCAGGGGGAGAAGCTCCCCGAGGACTTCGGCGCCGCCGACATCGTCATCGTCGAGCCGGCCAAGCACGGCGAGCCCGCCGAACTGGCGCTGCGCCACCCCGAGGTGGAGTTCGGCCGCTACGTCGAGATCGTGGACGCCGAGTCGCTGGAGGAGGCCTGCCGCTCCGGCCGTTCCGAGAAGTGGAGCGTGCTGGACTTCCGCGACCCGACGAAGATCCCGCTGGAGATCGTGATCGCGGCCGCCGCCAAGGCGGAGGGCAGCCTCATCACCATCGCCCACGACGTCGAGGAAGCGGAGATCATCTACGGCGTCCTCGAACTCGGCTCCGACGGTGTGCTCATGGCGCCGGCCGCGGTCGGCGACGCCACCGGCCTCAAGCGGGCCGGCGAAGGCGGCGTGCCGGACCTGGAGTTGGTGGAGCTGGAGATCACCGCGACCGCGCACGTCGGCATGGGCGACCGGGCCTGTGTGGACACCGCCGCCTACTTCGGCAAGGACGAGGGCATCCTCGTCGGCTCGTCCTCCAAGGGCATGATCCTCTGCGTCAGCGAGACCCATCCGCTGCCGTACATGCCCACCCGTCCCTTCCGGGTCAACGCCGGGGCCATCCACTCGTACACCCTCGGCCAGAACGAGCGCACCAACTACCTGAGCGAGCTGAAGGCGGGCAGCAAGGTCACGGCCGTGGACATCCACGGGAAGACCCGGCTGGTGGTCGTGGGCCGCGTCAAGATCGAGAGCCGCCCGCTCATCTCCATCGACGCGGTGGGCCCGGACGGCCGTACCGCCAACCTGATCCTCCAGGACGACTGGCATGTGCGGGTGCTCGGCCCCGGCGGCGTCGTGCTCAACAGCACGGAGCTCAAACCGGGCGACAAGGTGCTCGGGTACCTGCCCGTCGCGGACCGTCATGTCGGTTACCCGATCAACGAGTTCTGCCTGGAGACGTGACAGATGCGGGAGCGAGTGTCCGACCCGACGCGCAGAACACGACCGGCCGGCGACTCGCGCCCGCCCCAGGGGGGCGCGGCGGCGGGGCCGCCCCGGACCAGGGAGTTCCCCGACGACGACGCCCGCTGGCGGGCCGTACTGCGGCGTGACCGGCGCGCCGACGAGGCCTTCTGCTACTCGGTGGTGACCACCGGCACCTACAGCCGGCCGTCCTGCGGGTCACGGCACGCCCGCCGCGCCAACACCGTCTTCTTCCCGGACCCCGAGGCCGCCGAACGCGCGGGCTTCCGGCCCTGCCGGCGCTGCCGGCCGGACCAGGCGGTGTACGACCCGCACACCGCCGCGGTCGTCCGGTCGTGCCGGCTGATGGAGGCACCGGGCCCGGCCCCCTCGCTCGGTGAGCTCGCCGACGCGACCGGCTTCAGCCGGTTCCACTTCCACCGGCTGTTCACCGCCCTGACGGGCGTCACCCCCAAGGCGTACGCCGCCGCCTGCCGCGCCGACCGGCTGCGGCGGGAGATCCTCAGGACCGGGACCATCACCGAAGCCATCTACGAGGCCGGGTTCAACTCCAGCGGCAGCTTCTACGCACTGGCGCAGAAGCTGCTGGGCATGACGCCGAGCAGCTTCAAGAACAGCGGACGCGGCGAGCGCATCGGCTACGCGCTCGCCGAGTGCGAACTGGGCCTGCTCCTGGTCGGCACGACGTCCGCGGGTATCTGCTCGATCCAGATCGGCAGCGACGCCGAGACCCTCGTCGGGAGGTTGCGCAGCCGGTTCGCGGAATCCGGGCTGACCGCCGCCGACCCCGGCTTCGGCCGCTGGCTGGCCACGGCCCTGCGCGGCGCGGCCCCCCTCACGGGTGACGGCGGCATCCCCTGCGACATCCGCATCAGGGCGCTGGGGGAGTGGCTGCGGACCGCGCTCAACGAGTCACGGCCCGGGTCCCCCGCACGGCGGGCTGAACCCGCGCTCCCCTCACCGATGGCATGAGTAAGAGAGGAACACGGATGAACATCCTCGGGACCCATCGGTCCGTCACCCAGCGCCTGCGCCTGGCGGCGGACCGGCAGCTCGGTGCGGGCGACTTCTTCTGGCACACCTGGCGGACCGCGCGGGACCGGGATCGGCCGGTCCTGTTCCACCCCGACACCACGTCACCCGCCTGGGACGAAGGAGAGATGCCGGGGGTGTCTCTCAACGACATCCGGATCGCCGCGATCCGCTACGCCCACTGGTACCGCACCCACGGGGTGCGCCCGTCGACCCACGTCGGGGTCTTCACCCGCGACGGGCTGTACGGACTGCTCCACCACATAGCGATCACCGGCCTCGGCGCGGTCGCGGTGCACTGCAACCCCAACATGGCCATCGGTACGGCAGCCGAGTACTTCCGCCGCACCCGGACGACGGTCCTGGTGGGCGACGCGGACCTGCTGGCGGGCTGCGCCGAGTCCTGGTCGCTGCCGGACGCGGCCCCGGACCAGCCGCTCCTGACGGAGGACATCGCACGGTTCGACGAGACGGCCCCGCTGCCGCCCGCGCCGCTGACCGGGTTCCCGTACCGCCACCGGCCCGACGACCTGGTGATGATCTCGCACTCCTCGGGGACCACTGGGCGGCCCAAGGCCCCGGTCTTCACCCACGCGTCGTTCTTCAACGGCAAGCGGGAACGCCTGTGGACCTTCCCCTCGCTGCGCTCCGACCGGATGCTGACCGCGCTGCCGCACAGCCACTCGGCCGGCATCAGCTATCTCAGCATGGCCCTCATGCTCGGCATCCCGACGCTGCTGCTGGACGCGGCGGACGGCGCCTCGGTCGCGCGGGCCGTCAACTGGTTCCACCCCACCTTCGTCCTGGGGTTCCCGCTGACTCTGGCGGAGATCGACGTCTCCCGGATCACCCCGGAGGCGGCCCGGCACATCCACACCTGGAACGGCATGGGAGACGCCTCCCACGAACGCCACATCCGCCCGCTGACCGCGCTGGGCACCCGCCGCGACGGAGGGACGGCACTGGCCG
The DNA here is from genome assembly GCF_042890955.1 of Streptomyces sp. NPDC001933. NCBI lineage: Bacteria > Bacillati > Actinomycetota > Actinomycetes > Kitasatosporales > Streptomycetaceae > Streptomyces > Streptomyces sp. NPDC001933. The sequence goes on from NZ_JBIASS010000004.1 coordinate 27,837, forward strand.
GTTCGGCGTACGTCGACGGGCTGGGCTCGTCCGAGATGGGGATGGTTCTGTTCAAGCAGGTCTTCACCCCGCAGTCGGCCGGCTTCGAGCGGCTCATCGGCCGGCCGGTCAAAGCCGTACAGGACGCCGCGGTCCTCGACGAGCAGGGCCGGCCGCTGCCCGACGGCGAGGCCGGACTGCTCGGCGTCCGCACCCCCAGCATCACCCCCGGCTACTGGGACGACCCGACGCTCGGGAAGGAGTCCCTGCGCAACGGCTACTTCCTGACCGGTGACGTCGTCCGGCGCGAGAGCGACGGCCTGTGGTACCACCTCGACCGCACCCCCGACGTGATCCGCGCCGCCGACGGCCCGGTGTACAGCCTCCCCCTGGAGGAGGTCGTGCTGCTCACCACCCAGGCGCTGGACGCCGCGGTCGTCGCCGTGGCCGACCCCGGCGCCCCCGGGGCCCAGCTGCCGGCCGCCGTCGTGCTCTTCGCCGGCGACTCCGGCGCGGCGCCCGGCCCCGGTGACGCCTCCCCGCAGGACCTGCTGGACCGCTGCAACGAGGCGCTGGCCGGGCGCGGACTCGCACCGCTGAGCGCCCTCGTCATCGCCGCGGACCGCAGCGCCCTGCCGGTCGGCCCGACCGGCAAGGTCCTCAAGCGGCAGCTGCGCGAAGCGCACCGGGACCTGCTCGGCCGGCCGGCGGAAGCGGGCGTGGCCCAGTGCGGGCGGCTGCCCACGGCGTAGACCGCGGCCCGGCAGCGACGCTCGTACAGCGGCCCTCAGCAAGGGCCCGTCCGGCAACTCCGCAGGAAGACCTACACACCGAAAGGCTCGACGACATGGCCGACGGGCAACCCGCACGCCGAGTGGTGGACCTCCTCACCGGCGCTTGGCAGGCCCAAGCGCTCTACGCAGTCGCGGCACTCAACCTCCCCGACCACATCGCCGCCGGGGACACCAGCGCGGCGAAGATCGCCGCGGCGGCCGACTGCGACCAGGACGGCATCGAGCGCCTGCTGCGGCTGGCGACCGCCATGGGCGTCTTCGAGGACACCGCGGAGGGCTACCGGCTCACCGCGGTCGGTGAACTGCTGCGCTCGGACGACGAACGGTCGATGCGCGACATGGCGGTGATCTACGGCGAGGAGTTCCACCGGGCCTGGGGACAGGTGGTCCCCGCTCTGCGCACCGGCACCTCCGGCTTCGCCCTGGCCTTCGGCACCCCGCTGCGCGGCTATCTGGAGACGGAACCGGGCGCGGGGGAGAAGTTCCAGCGGGCGATGAACGCCGGCAACGTGTTCTTCCCCGACGTCCTGAAGGCCTACGACTTCACCCCCTGCCGCACCGTCGTCGACGTCGCCGGGGGCAGCGGAATGCTGCTGGCCACCGTCCTGCGGGAGTACCCGGAACTGCGCGGCGTGCTGTTCGACCTGCCGCACATGACCCCCGTCGCGCGGGAACACCTGCGGAGCACGGTGGGGCCCGACCACTGGCGGACGGTCGGCGGTGACGCCTTTCAGGAGGTCCCTTCGGGAGCGGACGTCTATCTGCTCTCCCGGGTCCTCCAGGACTGGGACGACGAACGGTGCGTACGGCTGCTCTCCGTCATCCGGAAGGCGATGCCCGACACCGGCCGGCTGCTGATCGTGGAGCGGGTCATACCCACGGACGGCTCCGGACTGTTGGCCCTGCTGTGGGACCTGCACCTGCTCATGGCCGCCGGCGGCCGGGAACGCACCCTGGACGGCTACCGGGACGTCCTGGCCGGCGCCGGGCTGCGGCTGGAATCCGTCACACCGATGGCCCTCGAAACGAGCCTGCTGGTCGCGGCACCGGCCTAAGGGCTGTCCCGTAATCCCTGGCGGGCGTGCGACGACAGCCACTTCCCCAAGCTCTCGGCTGCGCTCGAGCAGGGGAGACCCCATCCCTCGCCGCGTTGTCGGAACGCCCGAATACATCCAGTATTCGGGCGTCCCTCCGCCTTGCGATGCACCGCGTCCGACGCCGCACGCTGATCCACCAGGGATTACGGGACAGCCCTTAGGCCGTGTCGTCACGTCCCCGTCCGACCGACGGGGTCCGGCCGGCCCGCGACAACGCGAACCGAAGGAAGCGTGATGAACTCATCCCGGCGACCCGATCCGGCCGACCGGCACACCCCCGTACTCATCGTGGGCGGCGGCGGGTCGGGACTCACCGCCTCCCTGGCCCTGTCAAGGCTCGGAGTCGGCTCCCTGCTCGTCGAACGCCACCCCGGCACCTCGACGCTGCCCAAGGCGCACATCCTCAACGCCCGCACCATGGAGGTCTTCGGGCAGCTGGGCGTGGCCGGTGACATCTACCGCGAAGGCGCGCCGCAGGAGAACTGCGGGGCGATGGTGTGGCTGTCCAGCCTCGGCGGGAACGAGCCCTACGACCGCAAGGTGCTCTACCGGACCAGTGCGTACGGCGGCGGCGAACTGGCCGAACGCTACGCACGCGCCTCCGCCTACCCGCACGCCAACCTCGGCCAGCGGTGGCTGGAGCCGCTGCTGCGCCGGCACGCCGAAGAACGGGCCCCCGGGCAGCTGCTCTTCCACCACGAGCTGGTCGGACTCCGGGAGGACGCGGACGGGGTCACGGCCACCGTGCTGGACCGCACCGCCGACCGGACCTTCCAGGTGCGGGCCGGGTACGTCGTCGCCGCCGACGGCGGCAAGACCATCAGCCGGCTGCGCGGCATCCGCATGGCGGGCACCCCGACGTTCCTGGAGTGGATCAACCTCCATGTGCGCGCCGACTTCTCGGAGTTCATCCCGTACGACGACGCCGTCGTCAACCGCGTGTCGAGTCTGTCGGACGACGGGACGCTGGAGCACTGCGGAGTGGTGCCCATGGGACCGCGCCGCTGGGGGCGGCACTCCGAGGAGTGGACGCTGATGTTCTCCCGACCGCCGGGCGCCGCCGCACTCGACGACGACACGATCGTCAAGATGGTGCGCCGTACCCTGAAACTCCCCGACAACCACGCCATGGATGTCCGGAGCGTGAGCCGGTGGCCGGTGGAGGGCACTGTTGCCGAGCAATTCCGCTCCGGCCGGGTCTTCCTCGTGGGGGACGCAGCCCACCGCCATCCGCCGTCCGGCGCCCTCGGCCTCAACACCGGTGTCCAGGACGCCCACAACCTCGCCTGGAAACTCGCCCACGTCCTCGGTGGGCAGGCCGCCCCCGCGCTGCTCGACAGCTACGAGGCGGAGCGCCGCCCGGTGGCCGAACGGGTCGTCGAGCGGGCGCTGTACTCGCTGTTCAACCAGATCGCGTTCACCTCGGGCACCGGGGTGGTGCAGGGGGCCCGGCCGGAGTGGAACCGCGCTCAGATGACGGCGCTGTTCTCCGACACCCCGGACGGCGCGACCCGGCGGGCCGTGCAGCGCGAGTACTTCGCCACCAACCGGATCACCACCGAGCACCTGGGCCTGGAGATGGGGTACGACTACGGCGACGCCGGCTTCGTCGGCGACGACGGCACCGAGCGTCCCGGACAGGACCCGCTCGGCCTCGACCACGTGCAGGACGCCCGCCCCGGGTCCCGGCTGCCGCACGCCTGGCTGCGGCACGGCGGGCAGCGCGTCTCCACCCACCATCTGCACGCCGGCTGCGACTCGTTCCTGCTGCTCGCCGGCTCCGCGGGCGCCCCCTGGCTCGCGGCCGCCGACGAACTGGCGGACACCTGCGGTGTCCCGGTCACCGCGTACGCCGTCGGGACCGGTGACGACCCCCGGGACGACGACGGCACCTGGACGGAGCTCCGCGGCCATGACGACGAAGGAGCGGTCCTGGTCCGCCCGGACGGCTATGTCGCGATGCGCTGGCTGACGGGGCAGCCGCGGCCCGCCGCGGCTCTCGGGGCGGCGCTCGACCTCGCGCTGGCGCGCGGTGCGGTACGACCGGGAGGGCGTGACTAGATGTGTGAACCGCTGCGGACCCCCGTCGCCATCGCCGGCAGCGGACCGGTCGGACTGATGCTCGCCCTCTTCCTCGACCACCACGGCATCCCCAGCACCGTTTTCGGCACCGGCCGACCCTGGCGCGACGAGCCGCGCGGCACCACCCACGACGCGCGGACGATGGAGCACTACCGGCGGCTGGGCGTCTCCGGCCCGATCCGGCGGCTCGGACTGGCCGCCGGCCACCCCACCGACATCGCCTACTTCACCCGTTACAACAGCCCTGAACTGTCCCGGCTCCCGCAGCCCGCCCGGACCCAGCGGCTGCGACAGGTCGCGGGGGCGCCCCGTACCGACCAGCTCCCCGAGCCGGCCCACCGCGCCGACCAGACGTCCGTCGGGGACCTCCTCTCCGAACACGCCAGGACCCGCCCCAACATCACGCTGCTCGGCGGCCGGCAGATCACCGGGCTCTACCAGGACGCCGGGCAGGTGCGCGTCCGCGCCGGGCACCCGGGCCGCCCCGACGAGGAGTGGACCGCGCGGTACGCCGTCGTCAGCGACGCGGGACCCGGCTTCGTCCAGCAGGAGCTGGGCATCCGCTACGAAGGACCCGCCACCGGCGCTCCCGGCCGGGCGGACACCGGGCCCCGGGCGACAGCCGCGCACCTGCGCCTGCCCACCTTCCACCGAGAGGTGCTCTCCGGACAGCCCGCCTGGAGCTACTGGGCGATCAACGCCGACCTCATGGCGAACCTGATCGCGCTCAACGGCGAGGACGAGTTCCTCCTGCTGACCAGTTCGGTGGATCCCGACACCGCCGACGCGGCCCGGCTCGCCGACCTGGTCCGGTGCGCGGCGGGCACCGACCTGCCCGTCGAGGTGCTCAGCCACAGCTCCTGGGCGCCGGGCGCGGCGCTGGTGGCGGAGCGGTTCGTCAAGGGACGGGTCCTGCTGGCGGGCGACTCAGCTCATCTGTTCACCCCGGACAGCGGGTTCGGCCTGAACACCGGGGTCGACGACGCCGCCAACCTCGCCTGGAAGCTCGCCGCCGTCCTTCAGGGCTGGGGCGGCCCCGGCCTGCTCGCGACGTACGGCAGCGAACGCCGGCCGATCGCCCTGCGCAACACCGCGGCCGCACGTGAACTCCACGCCACGATGGCGGAGATCGAGCGCCCCACGGCCCTGGACACCGACACTCCCGAGGGCATCGAGGCCCGCGACCGGGTGGGGGGCCTCCTGCGCTGCCACGGCCAACGCACCGACTCGATCGGGATCCAACTCGGCGTCCGCTACGACGGATCACCGATCATCGCCCCCGACGCGGACGCCGAGATCCCGGGCGACCCCTGGGGCATGTACCTCCCGACGAGCGTCCCCGGCGGCCGCGCCCCCCACCTGTGGCTGGACGACTGGCACGGCCAGGGCAGCTCCCTGTTCGACCGCTTCACCCCCGGCTTCACCCTGCTGCGGCTGGGCCCGGAACCACCGAGCGGCAAACCGCTGCTCGCGGCGGCCCAGGCGCACGGCATGCCCCTGCAGATCCTGGACGTCGAGGACCGGCCCGCCCGTGACCTCTACGAACGGGACCTGGTCCTCATCCGGCCGGACCAGCACGTGGCCTGGCGCGGAAACCAACTGCCCACCGATCCGGGCGACCTGGTGGCACGGGTGACCGGGGCCGGACGGGCCCTGACCGGGAGGCGGATATGACCGCAGGAGACCTGGAAATCTGTGTGGTGGGCGCGGGACCGCGCGGACTGTCGGTCCTGGAACGGCTCTGCGCCAACGAACGCGCCCGGCCGTCCCACCGATCCGTCGTCATCCACGTCGTCGACCCCTTCCCGCCCGGCCCCGGGCGGGTCTGGCGGACCACGCAGTCCGCGCTGCTGCTGATGAACACCGTCGCCTCGCAGGTCACCGTCTTCACAGACGACAGCGTCGAGATGGACGGGCCCGTGGAACACGGCCCCAGCCTGTACGAATGGGCCAGGTCCGCAGTCCTGGGCCGCAGCGCGGACCGGTACGACGACCGCACCCGGGCCGAGGCCCGCGATCTCACCCCCGACTCGTACCCCACCCGGGCCTTCTACGGCCGCTACCTCGCGGACGTCTACCAGCAGGTGTGGGACCGGGCGCCGGACCACTGCACCCTGCGCGAACACCGCACGCGGGCTGTGGCGCTGGAGGACACCGGCGGTGTCCCCGGCGGCTCGCAGACTCTCACCCTGGCCGACGGCACCCGGCTGCCGGGCCTGGACGCCGTCGTCCTCGCCCAGGGACACGTCCCGTCCCGCCCCACCGCACGCGAGGAGGAGTGGGCCCGCGCCGCCTCCGCCCACGGGCTGACGTACCAGGGCCCGGCCAACCCCGCCGACCTCGACCTGTGCGCCGTCAAGGCCGGCCAGACCGTACTGGTCCGGGGCCTGGGACTGAACTTCTTCGATCAGATGGCACTGCTCACCCGCGGTCGCGGCGGCACCTTCGAACGCCGGGACGACGGCACGCTCGTCTACCACGCCTCAGGACAGGAGCCGTACATCCGGGCCGGCTCACGGCGCGGCATCCCATACCACGCACGCGGCGAGAACGAGAAGGGCGCGCACGGACGGCATGTCCCGCGAGTGCTCACCCCGCTGACGATCGGCGGGCTGCGCCGCCGCGCCGTCGACGCCGAGCGCGTCCACTTCGGGACGGACCTGTGGCCGCTGATCGCCAAGGAGGTCGAGAGCGTCTACTACGAGACGCTGTTGACCGCGCGTGGCCAGACCTCCGCCGCCCTGGATTTCGTCCGCCGCTACCTGGCGGCGCCGGCCGGTGAGGGCGAACGGCTGCTGCTCGACGACTTCGGTATCGACGAACCCGACCGCTGGGACTGGAAGGCCCTCTCCCGGCCCCTCGCGGAGCGCCGGTTCGACGACCGCCACACCTTCCGCGACTGGATGCTCGACCACCTGGCGCAGGACGTACGCGACGCCCGGGCCGGCAACCTCAGCGGACCGCTCAAGGCGGCCCTGGACGTCCTGCGGGATCTGCGCAACGAGATCCGGCTCGCGGTCGACCACGGCGGCCTGGAGGGCAATTCCTACCGTGACGATCTCCAGGGCTGGTACACCCCGCTCAACGCGTATCTGTCCATCGGCCCGCCTGTCTCCCGCGTCGAGGAACTGCGGGCCCTGATCGAGGCCGGCGTGGTGGAGATCATCGGCCCGGACCTGGAGATCGGCATCGACACCGGCAGCCGCCCCGCGTTCGTGGCCGTCTCCAAGACCCTCGACACGGAACCCGTCCGCTCCACCGTCCTCATCGAGGCCCGGCTGCCGGAACCAGACCTCCGGCGCACCGGGGACGCCCTGCTGCGCCAGCTGCTCACCAGCGGACAGGCAGTTCCGTACCGGCTGGAGGGAAACTGCGGCACCGAGTACGAAACCGGCGGCCTGGCGGTCACGGAACGCCCCTACCGGACGGTGGACGTCCACGGCCGCACACACCCCCGCCGCTTCGCGTACGGCGTCCCCACCGAATCCGTCCACTGGGTGACGGCGGCCGGCATCCGGCCCGGCGTCAACTCGGTGATCCTCGGCGACTCCGACGCCATCGCGCACGCGGTCCTGGCGCTCGTCCCCGCACGCGCCGGGTCGGCCGCCGACCGCTACGACGGCGGCCTGGCGGAGGTGGCGTCATGAGTGCGGGCTTCGACGGCGGGACCGACAGCGGGCTGCTGTCACCGGTACGGGTCGGCGTCCCCGTCGAGGAGGCGGTCTGCGACCGCGCCTGGCTCCAGGCGATGCTCGACGCGGAAGCGGCGCTGGCCCGCGCCCAGGCGGCGCTGGGGACGATGCCCGCTCCGGCGGCCGAGGCGATCACCCGCGCCGCCCGCGCCGAGCGGATGGACCTGCGCTCCCTGGCCCTGGCCTGCCGGGAGACCGCCAACCCCGTCGTCGGTCTCGTCCAGGCCCTCACCGCGGCGGTCGCGGCCACCGACCCCGCCGCGGCCGAGTTCGTCCATCGGGGATCGACCAGCCAGGACGTGCTGGACACCGGGGTCATGCTGGTGTGCCGCGACGCGCTGCGGCTGATCGGCGCCGACCTGGAGCGGACCGCCGCGGACCTGGCCGGCCTCGCCGGACAGCACCGGAGCACTGTCATGGCGGGCCGCACCCTGGCCCTGCACGCGGTGCCCACCACCTTCGGCCTCAAGGCCGCTGGATGGCGGGCGCTGGTCCTGGACGCCGGAGCCCGGCTGCGCGCCGTGGAGCGGACGCTGCCGGTTTCGCTCGGCGGCGCGGCGGGCACCCTGGCCGGCTACCTGGAGTACGCGACGCCCGACGGCCCGCCGGACGACCCCGACCGCTATCTCGACCTGCTCGTCGACCGGTTCGCCGCCGAGACCTCGCTGGCCCGCCCGGTGCTGCCCTGGCACGCGCTGCGCACCCCCGTCGCGGACGTGGCGGCGGCGCTGGCCTTCACCGCCGGGGCGCTGGGGAAGATCGCCGCCGATGTGCAGGTGCTGACCCGGACCGAGATCGGCGAGGTCACGGAACCCGCCGTCGCCGGGCGCGGCAGCTCCTCGGCAATGCCCCACAAGCGCAACCCCGTGCTGGCCACCCTGATCCGCAGCGCGGCCCTGCAGGTCCCCCTGCTGGCCACCGGACTGACCCAGTGCCTGATCTCCGAGGACGAGCGCTCCGCCGGCCCCTGGCACGCCGAATGGCTGATGCTGCGCGAAGGCCTGCGGCTGACCGGCGGCGCCGCCCACACGGCCGCCGAACTCGCGGCCGGGCTGGTCGTCAGCCCCGGCCGGATGCGCGCGAACCTGGCGCTCACCGGCAGCCAGGTGGTGACCGAACGGCTGGCGGCGGTCCTGGCCCCGCACTTGGGCCGGGCCCGCGCCAAGGAACTGCTCAGCGACGCCTCACAGACCGCGGTCCGGGAGGGACGGCCGCTGTCCGAGGTCCTGCGCGCACACCCGGACGTCGTCCGCTGCCTCGACGAACCGACCCTGGAGAAGCTGCTCGACCCCACGGCCTACACCGGCGCCGCCGAAGCGCTCGTCGACCGGGCCCTGGCCGCGCCGTCCCCGTTCGCCACCGAGGAGACCACCTCCGGCGTGCGGCCGAGCACATCCGATGCCGAACCGCCCCTGTCAAAGGCCGAATCCACCCTGGCCGACACCGAATCGACCATCCGCTGACCGAAGGGCCTCACTGATGTCGACACGCCTGTTCACCTCGGAGTCCGTCACCGAGGGACACCCCGACAAGATTGCCGACCAGATCAGCGACACGATCCTGGACGCCCTGCTGAAGGAGGACCCGGCCGCCCGGGTCGCCGTGGAGACCCTGATCGCCACCGGTCAGGTGCACATCGCGGGCGAGGTGACCACGTCCGCCTACGCGCCCATCGACCAGCTCGTGCGCAACAAGATCCTTGAGATCGGCTACGACTCCTCCTCGAAGGGATTCGACGGCGCCACCTGCGGCGTCTCGGTCTCCCTCGGCACCCAGTCGCCCGACATCGCCCAGGGCGTCGACAACGCCTACGAACACCGCACCGGCGGCGAGGGCGGGGAACTCGACCAGCAGGGCGCGGGCGACCAGGGCCTGATGTTCGGCTACGCCACCGACGAGACTCCCAATCTGATGCCGCTGCCGATCGAACTCGCCCACCGGCTCTCCCGCCGCCTCTCCCAGGCCCGCAGGGACGGCTCGATCCCCTATCTGCGCCCCGACGGCAAGACCCAGGTCACCATCGAGTACCGGGGCAGCCGGCCGGTACGACTCGACACCGTCGTCGTCTCCTCGCAGCACGCCGCCGACATCAGCCTGGACGGCCTGCTGACCCCGGACATCCGCGAGTACGTCGTCGAACACGTACTGGCCGAACTCGCGGACGATGGCATCAAGCTCGACACCGACGGCCACCGGCTGCTCGTCAACCCGACCGGACGCTTCGAGATCGGCGGCCCGTTGGGCGACGCGGGGCTGACCGGCCGGAAGATCATCATCGACACGTACGGCGGGATGGCCCGGCACGGCGGCGGCGCGTTCTCCGGCAAGGACCCCTCCAAGGTGGACCGTTCGGCCGCCTACGCGATGCGCTGGGTCGCGAAGAACGTCGTCGCCTCCGGTCTCGCGGAGCGCTGCGAGGTCCAGATCGCCTACGCGATCGGCAAGGCCGAACCCGTGGGCCTGTTCGTCGAGACCTTCGGCACCGCCAAGGTCGCCGTCGACCGGATCGAGCACGCCATCGCCGCCGTGTTCGACCTCCGCCCGGCCGCCATCATCCGCGACCTGAATCTGTTGCGTCCGATCTACGCCCAGACGGCCGCCTACGGCCACTTCGGCCGGGAGCACCCCGACTTCACCTGGGAGCGTACCGACCGCGTCCACGCCCTGCGCCAGGCCGTCGGCCTCTGACACCGGGCAACCGGCCCCGGCTCCACCCCGCCGCCCCTCCGGCCGTCCCGCCACGCGAGAGACAGGTTCCCCCGACACAGGACGCCCCCGACACAGGATGAGGAGATGACGTCGTGCGCATCGCCGTCACCGGATCGATCGCCACCGACCATCTGATGGTCTTCCCCGGACGTTTCGCCGACCAACTGATCCCCGAACACCTCGACCGGGTCTCGCTGTCGTTCCTCGCCGACACTCTGGAGGTACGGCGCGGGGGAGTCGCCGCCAACATCGCCGTCGGCCTGGCCCGGCTGGGCCTGCGGCCCGTGCTCGCCGGTGCGGCGGGCACGGACTTCACCGACTACGACGCATGGCTCCGGGAGACCGGAGTGGACACCGGATCCGTCCGCGTCAGCACGACCCTCCACACCGCACGGTTCGTGTGCACCACCGACGCCGACCAGAACCAGATCGCGACGTTCTACGCCGGCGCCATGTCCGAGGCGAAGCACATCGGCCTCGCCTCGATCGCCGAACACGGTGAATCCCCCGGGCTCGTCGTGATCGCGCCCAACGACATCGACGCCATGCTGCGCCACACCGACGAGTGCCGGCTCCTCGGCCTGCCGTTCTCCGCCGACCCCTCACAGCAGCTGGCCCGGCTCGACAGCGACCAGACCCGCCGTCTGGTGGAGGGCGCCACCTACCTGTTCACCAACGAGTACGAGGCGGCGCTGCTCCAGGAACGCACCGGCTGGACCACGGACGACATCCTGCACAGGTCCGGTACCTGGATCACGACCCAGGGCCCCGGCGGCGTGATCATCGCGCGCGAGGGCCAACCCCCGCTGAACGTCCCTGCGGTACTCACCCTGGCCCCGGTCGACCCCACCGGCGTGGGCGACGGCTTCCGGGCCGGCTTCCTGGCCGGCATCGACGCCGGACTTCCCCTCGAAGCAGCGGCCCGGCTCGGCTGCGCACTCGCCACAGTGGTACTCGAATCGGTCGGTCCCCAGGAGTACAAGCTCGTTCCCGCCGAACTCCTGCACCGGATCGAGCGCACCTACGGCCCGGCCGCCGCAACCGAGATCGAGCCGATCCTTGCGGGGCTGTCATGACCGCACGAGGGCAGAGCCTCCGGGCGGCGTTGGCCACGCGGGTGGTGGTGGGCGACGGTGCGATGGGCACGATGCTGCAGGCACAGGATCCGTCGTTGGACGACTTCGAGAACCTGGAGGGTTGCAACGAGGTTCTCAATGTCACCCGGCCGGACATTGTGCGGTCGGTGCACGAGGCGTATTTCGCGGCGGGTGTGGACTGCGTCGAGACGAACACCTTCGGTACGAATCTGGCGGCGCTGGGGGAGTACGGCATACCTGGGCGAATCCACGAACTGGCATTGTCCGGAGCTCGGTTGGCGCGGGAGGTGGCGGATGGTTTCGCCACGCCGGACCGGCCGCGCTGGGTCCTGGGCTCGGTCGGGCCCGGTACGAAGCTGCCGACGCTGGGTCACGCCCCTTACGCCGCACTGCGGGACGGCTACGAGGAGAACGTCGCCGGTCTCGTGGAGGGCGGTGTGGACGCGATCCTGGTGGAGACCAGTCAGGATCTCCTGCAGACCAAGGCCGCGGTTCTCGGCGCGCACCGTGCGCTGCGGAAGCTGGGGACCGCACTGCCGATCATCACGCATGTGACCGTCGAGACGACGGGCGCGATGCTGCTGGGTTCGGAGATCGGTGCGGCGCTGACGGCGCTGGAGCCGCTCGGTATCGACGTGATCGGTCTGAACTGCGCGACGGGGCCGGCCGAGATGGGTGAGCACCTGCGCTATCTGGCGCAGCACGCCCGGATCGCCGTGTCCTGCATGCCGAATGCCGGTCTGCCGGTGCTGGGCAAGGACGGGGCGCACTACCCGTTGTCGCCGGAGGAGCTGGCCGACGCGCACGAGACGTTCGTGCGGGAGTACGGGTTGGCGCTGGTGGGCGGCTGCTGCGGAACGACCCCCGAGCACCTGCGGCAGACCGTGGAGCGGGTGCGGGGCCTGGACCTGTCCCCGCGCAACCCGCGCCCGGAGCCGGGTGCGGCATCGCTCTACCAGACGGTGCCGTTCAAACAGGACGCGTCCTATCTGGCGATCGGTGAGCGCACGAACGCCAACGGGTCGAAGAAGTTCCGCGAAGCGATGCTCGAAGGGCGCTGGGACGACTGCGTGGAGATGGCCCGCGACCAGATCCGCGAGGGCGCGCACCTGCTCGACCTGTGTGTCGACTACGTGGGCCGCGACGGCGCTCTTGACATGAGTGAGATCGCGGGCCGTTTCGCGACGGCCTCCACCCTCCCGATCGTGCTGGACTCCACCGAAGTGCCCGTACTGCGGGCGGGATTGGAGAAGCTCGGCGGCCGTGCCGTCATCAACTCCGTGAACTACGAGGACGGCGACGGGCCTGAGTCACGTTTCGCACAGGTCACCGCACTGGCCTCGGAGCACGGTGCCGCACTGATCGCGCTGACGATCGACGAGCAGGGCCAGGCCCGCACTCCCGGGCACAAAGTCGCGATCGCGGAGCGGCTGATCGAGGACCTGACCGGCAACTGGGGCATCCAGGAGACCGACATCCTGGTGGACTGCCTGACCTTTACGATCGCGACCGGCCAGGAGGAGTCCCGCAAGGACGGCATCGCCACCATCGAGGCGATCCGTGAACTCAAGCGTCGCCACCCGCTGGTGCAGACGACTCTCGGTCTGTCGAACATCTCCTTCGGCCTCAACCCGGCCGCCCGCGTCGTGCTGAACTCGGTGTTCCTCAATGAGTGTGTGGGTGCGGGGTTGGATTCGGCGATCGTGCATGCCGCGAAGATCATCCCGGTGGCGCGGATCCCTGAGGCGCAGCGAGAGATCGCGTTGGATCTGATCTATGACCGGCGGCGGGAGGGTTACGACCCGTTGCAGGCGTTCTTGGAGGCGTTCGAGGGCGTCGACATGAAGTCGGTGAAGGCGGGGCGGGCGGAGGAGTTGGCGGCGCTGCCGCTGGATGAGCGGTTGCAGCGGCGGATCATCGATGGTGAGAAGAACGGTCTGGGGCGGGATCTCGACGAGGCGCTGACCGTTCAATCGGCGCTGCGGATCGTCAACGACACACTGCTGGAGGGCATGAAGGTTGTCGGTGAGCTGTTCGGTTCGGGGCAGATGCAGTTGCCGTTCGTGTTGCAGTCCGCGGAGGTCATGAAGGCCGCGGTGGCGTATCTGGAACCGCACATGGAGAAGTCCGATGCGGAGGGCAAGGGCACGATCGTGCTGGCCACCGTGCGTGGCGACGTCCATGACATCGGCAAGAACCTCGTCGACATCATCTTGTCCAACAATGGCTACAACGTCGTCAACCTCGGAATCAAGCAGCCCGTGGCGGCGATCCTGGACGCGGCGACCGAGCACAAGGCCGACGTGATCGGCATGTCGGGTCTCCTGGTGAAGTCCACGGTGATCATGAAGGAGAACCTTCAGGAGCTCAACCAGCGCAGAATGGCCGGAGATTATCCCGTGATCCTGGGTGGCGCCGCGCTGACCCGCGCCTATGTCGAGCAGGACCTGCACGAGATCTACGAGGGCGAGGTCCGCTACGCCCGCGATGCCTTCGAGGGTCTGCGGCTGATGGACACACTGATCGCCGTCAAGCGCGGCGTCCCCGGCGCCACCCTCCCCGAACTCAAGCAGCGCCGCGTCGCGGCGCGGCCGGTCATCGTCATCGAGGAGCCGGACGAGGAACGCGGCTCGGTCCGGTCGAACGTGGTCACGGACAACCCGGTGCCCACCCCGCCGTTCTGGGGAACGCGGATCATCAAGGGCACACCGCTCAAGGACTACGCGGCCTGGGTCGATGAGGCCGCGTTGTTCAAGGGGCAGTGGGGGTTGAAGTCGGCCCGTGGGAGCGGTCCTTCGTACGAAGAGCTGGTGGAGACCGAGGGCCGGCCGCGGTTGCGGATGTGGTTGGACCGGCTGCACACCGAGAACATGCTGGAAGCGGCGATCGTGTATGGGTACTTCCCGTGCGTGTCCAAGGGCGACGATCTGATCATCCTGGGTGAGGACGGTGGTGAGCGGACGCGCTTCACTTTCCCGCGTCAGCGCCGTGGGCGCCGGTTGTGCCTGGCGGACTTCTTCCGTCCGGAGGACTCCGGCGAGACCGATGTCATCGGGATGCAGGTCGTCACGGTCGGCAACCGGGTGTCGGTGGCGACGAACGAGATCTTCGCCGCGAACGCGTACCGCGACTACATGGAACTGCACGGTCTTTCGGTGCAGTTGACCGAGGCGCTGGCGGAGTACTGGCACGGGCGGGTCAGGACCGAGCTGGGGATAGCGGGCGCCGATCCGGACAACCTGGACGCGATGTTCCGCACCGAGTACCAGGGCTGCCGCTACTCACTGGGCTACCCCGCATGCCCGAACCTGGAGGACCGCGCCAAGATCATGAACCTACTCAAGCCGGAACGCATCGGAGTGAACCTCTCCGAGGAATTCCAGCTGCACCCCGAGCAGTCCACCGACGCAATCACCATCCACCACCCCGAAGCCAGCTACTTCAACGCTCATGGAGGCCCCTCATGAGCGCCCTGCGCGAGATCCTGGCAACTGGCACCCGCACTTTCTCCTTCGAGTTCTTCCCACCCAAGACCGACGCCGGAGAACGCACCCTCTGGCGGACGATCCGGCAGGTCGAATCGCTCTCGCCGACCTTCGTGTCCGTCACCTACGGTGCCGGAGGATCGTCCCGGGACCGCACTGTCGCAGTGACGGAACGGATCGCCTCCGAGACCACGCTGCGTCCGGTCGCCCACCTCACCGCGGTCGGCCATTCGACGACCGAACTGCGGCACATCGTGGGCCGCTACGCCGATGCCGGTATCCGTGACGTCCTTGTTCTGCGTGGTGACCCGCCGGGTGACCCCAGCGGCTCCTGGGCCACCCACCCCGGAGGGCTTGAGTACGCTCACGAGCTTGTCAGCCTCGTCACGGCCCTGGGCGACTTCAGCGTCGGGGTGGCGGCCTTCCCCGAGCGGCACCCGCGTTCGCCGAACTGGGACGACGACATCCGGCACTTCGTCGACAAGTGCCGGGCCGGCGCCGACTACGCCATCACTCAGATGTTCTTCGACGCGGACGACTATCTGCGGCTGCGCGACCGGGTGGCCGCCGCGGGATGCGACACCCCGATCATCCCGGAGATCATGCCCGCCACCGACGCCCGACAGATCCGGCGCTTCGTCGAACTCAGCAACGCGACGTTCCCCGCGCACCTGGCCCGCCGGCTCGAGGCGGCCCGTGACGATCCGGCCGAAGGGCACCGGATCGGGGTCGCCCATGCGACCGGCATGGCGGAGCGGCTGCTCGACGAAGGGGCACCGGGACTGCACTACATCACCCTCAACCACTCGACCGCCGTACTGGAGATCCACCGGAACGTCATCGGGTCCGCAGGCCCCCCGGCCGCTGCTCTCACCAGGGCCGTTGCCACCGTCGGATAGTGCCGGTGGATGCTGAACACCGTGTCCGATTCCCGCCAGTCCCGGCATTCCGGCCGGTGCATAGTGAGGAGGTGAGGACAGCTACGAAAGGACCGCGATCATGACGCTCCACAGCACGATCGGCAGCCCGCTCGGCGAGCTTCTGCTGGTGGGCGAGGAGTCCTCCACGGCCAGGGGCGGCGTCGCGCTGGCATCCGTGTCGATGCCGGGCCAGAAGGGCGCGGCGGTCGTCCAGGACGGCTGGCGGCGTGATGACGCGGCGTTCGCCGACGTGGCGCGCCAGCTCCGGGCCTACTTCGACGGTGCGGTGAAAACGTTCGACCTGGAGTTCCTGCCCACCGGATCGGCGTTCCAGCAACGCGTCTGGGACGCGCTGGACGAGATCCCTTACGGCACCACGACCACCTACGGGCACCTGGCGAAGCAGCTCGGTGTCGAGCGCGCGGAGATCCGCGCCGTGGGCGCGGCGATCGGGGCCAATCCGCTGCTGGTGGTGCGGCCGTGCCACCGGGTCGTCGGGGCCGACGGCTCGATGCGCGGCTACGCGGGCGGCGTCCCCCGCAAGCAGGACCTCCTGATCCACGAAGGGGCCCTGCAGCCCGTTCTCATCTGATGCCCACCCATTCCGGAGCACTGCATGCGTACCGTTTTCACCGCCACCGAGGCCCGCCGCAGGTTGGCAGCCGCCGACTGGGACGGCCGTGGCCGCCGAGCTCGACGCTCAGGACTGTGCCCTGACCCCGCCGCTGCTCACCCCTGACGAGTGCCGTGCCGTGACCGGGCTGTACGACGACGCCGACCGAGAGATCGACAGCTTCGGCAGCCGGCGGGCGAGGCCCAGAACGGAGGCCATGTCCGGGTCCTCCGACAGGGCCTTGACCACACTGGTCCCCGCATTGCCTGTGGCCCCTGTCACCGCAATCCGCAAGCTCTCATGTGTGCTCATCGTCATTCCTTTCCCTTCTCGAAGGGGCCCAGAGTGCTCAGCGACACCGCGGGCGCTGAGCGCTATGAGGCGTTGTGCACAGTGAGCGCCGCGGCGGCCGCAACAGCCGACAGCATTTCTTGATCATTCCGCCCTCCTTGCCCAGGAACAGGGCGGATTCAATCGATCGTCGCAGCACCTTGATCGAGGGGTGAAGCGATGGGTGTCTTGGAGCACCAGAAGCGGGTGCGTGCGTATCGCGGGCAGATTCCGTCGCCGGGTAGGCCGACGGTGGCCTGGCGTGAGGACAGGGTCAAGTTCTGGGCGGCGATTGCCCGTGGTGTCAAGACGGAGGACGCGTGTGTGGAGGCCCGTGTGTCCGCGCCGGTGGGGTTCCGCTGGTTCCGGCACGCCGGCGGTGTGAATCCGCGTCTTCCAGCCGAAGTCTCTGGACGGTACCTGTCGTTCGCCGAACGGGAGGACATCGCGATCTGGCATGCCCAGGGTGTCAGCGGCCGAGAGATCGCCCGCAGACTGGGGCGGGATCCGTTCGATCTCGCGCGAGCTGCGCCGTAACGCGTCTACCCGCACCTACAAGTTGGACTACCGGGCTTCGACTGCGCAGTGGCACGCCGAACGCCGTGCCCGGCGGCCGAAGGCCGTCCGTGATCGCAAGCTGAGGCGAATTCGCCCCGTCATCAGCTTTGCGGGTGTTGGTCAGCTTTCGACTTCGGTTTTGTCGCCGCCCCAGAGGGTGTGGAAGGCGCCGTTGCGGTCGATGCGGTGGTAGGTATGTGCGCCGAAGTAGTCGCGCTGGCCTTGAGTGAGGGCGGCGGGGAGGCGCTCGGCGCGCAGGGAGTCGTAGTAGGCGAGGGTGGCGGCGAAGGCGGGGGTGGGGACGCCCTGGGTTGCGGCGGTGGCGATCACGGTGCGCCAGTCGTTCTGCGCGGCGGCGATTTCCTCGGCGAAGCTCTTGTCCGAGAGGAGGCTTGCCAGCTGAGGCTGGGTTTCGTAGGCGCTGGTG
This sequence comes from Streptomyces sp. NPDC001933, assembly GCF_042890955.1. Classification (NCBI taxonomy): domain Bacteria; kingdom Bacillati; phylum Actinomycetota; class Actinomycetes; order Kitasatosporales; family Streptomycetaceae; genus Streptomyces; species Streptomyces sp. NPDC001933. The sequence goes on from NZ_JBIASS010000004.1 coordinate 45,620, forward strand.
ATCCTGTCGAGGAACGCGGCCCGGATGATGCATCCGCCGCGCCAGATCGCGGCGACCTTCCCGAGGTCGATGTCCCAATCGTATTGCTCGCTGCCGGCCGCGATCTCGTGGAAGCCCTGGGTGTAGGCGACGATCTTCGAGGCATACAGTGCCTGCTCGACCTGGTCGGCGAATGCCGCCGCCTTGTCCTCACCGAGCTTGCGGGCGGTCGGTCCTGCGAGGTGGCGTGAGGCATCACGCAGGGTGGCGTGGCCGGAGACGGAGCGGGCGAAGACGGCCTCGGCGATGCCGGAGACAGGAACACCCAGATCGAGGGCGACCTGCACGGTCCAACGGCCGGTGCCCTTCTGCTCCGCCTGGTCGAGCACAACATCCACGAAGGGCTTACCGGTCGCCGCATCGACATGTGAGAGCACTTCTGCGGTGATCTCGATGAGGTAGGAGTTCAGGCGCCCGGTGTTCCAGACGCGGAAGATGTCCGCGATCTGCGCGGGGGAGTATCCGGCCACGTCGCGAAGCAACTGGTAGGCCTCGCCGATGAGCTGCATGTCCGCGTACTCGATGCCGTTGTGCGTCATTTTTACAAAGTGTCCGGCGCCGTCAGGGCCGATATGCGTGACACACGGGGCGCCGTCCTTGGCCTTCGCGGAGATCTTTTCCAGCATCGGCCCGAGCGAGTCATAAGATTCTCTGCTGCCGCCCGGCATGATGCTCGGTCCGTTGAGTGCGCCTTCTTCGCCGCCGGAGACGCCGGTGCCGACGAAGTGGATGCCCTGCTCGCGCAAATCGCGCTCTCGGCGGCGCGTGTCTGCGAAGTGCGCGTTGCCTCCGTCGATGATGACATCGCCGGGCTCCAGGAGAGGCGTGAACTCCGCGATCACTGCGTCCGTGGCCTCTCCGGCCTTCACCATGACGACCAGACGTCGTGGCCTTTCCAGGGCTGCCACGAATTCCTCGGCACTCTCGGTCGCGATGAAATCGCCCTCACTGCCAAACTGTTCGACGAGTTCGTGGGTGCGAGTAACCGTGCGGTTGTGTACAGCAACGGTGTATCCGTTGCGTGCGAAATTCCGGGCCAGATTGCGCCCCATGACGGCAAGTCCCGTGACACCGATCTGCGCTGTGCTGCTCATTGCGGCTCTGCCTGCTTCCGGTTTCGTGGTCTTCGGCAGTTCGACCGACCACCAGGATGGAACGGGCTACTGAGCTTACGAGGTACAGACGATCGCGGACTGGGAGGCTGACATGGTGTCGCAAATGATCCCCGGATGGTCGTTCGCACTCTGTGGTACGACCGTTTGGTCCGTGCGGAGCGTGCCCCGGCGGTGTCACACTCGGGCCGGGTGCGGAGACGCACAGCCGGCGCGTGTTATAGCACCGCGTAGTGGTGATCTCTGAGGGCGAATCGCACGGCGGTGTCGCGCTCGCGGGCTGGCCGGCGCCCGCCTGGATCGTCCATCCCCTCGTAGTTCGCCGGCTGCGTTTACCTTCATGGTGAGGGCGGTTTGGCGCGGCCGAGGAGCGCGGATTTCCGCATGGCCCTGAACTGCGGCTTCGCCGAACTACGCGACGTTGTGGACCATTTTCACGAAGTGGCCGGCCCCGTCGGGACCGATGTGGGTGGTGCAGGGGGTGCCGTCCTTCGCCTTGGCGGCGATCCTCTCCAGCAGTGGCCCCAGCGACTCGTACGACTCGGCCGAACCGCCCGGCATGATGCTCGGCCCGTTCAGCGCGCCCTCCTCGCCGCCCGAGATGCCGACGCCGACGAAGTGGATCCCGCGCTCGCGCAGCTCCTTCTCCCGCCTGCGGATGTCCTCGAAGTGGGCGTTGCCGCCGTCGATGATGATGTCGCCCTCTTCGAGGAGCGGGGCGAATTCCTGGATCACGGCATCGGTGGGATCGCCCGCCTTCACCATGATGACGAGCCTGCGCGGGCGTTCCAGCGGCGCGACGAACTCCTGCGGGGTGTGCGCGGGAACGAAGGAGCCCTCGGCGCCGAACTCCTCGACCGGCGCGTCCGTCTTCGCGGTCGTCCGGTTGTGCACCGCGACCGTGAATCCCTTGCGGGTGAAGTTGCGGGCGAGGTTGCGGGCGAGGTTGCGGCCCACGACCGCGAGCGCTGTGGCGCCGATCTGTGCAGTGCCGCTCATCTGTGTGCTGAGCAATCCGTCTCGGGGATGCCGGGAGCTTCAGGGATGCCGGGATCTTCAGTATGGATACGGGGTGCGGGAACGAGCTGTCCGGCATCGTCCGGATGGCAGAACCTGTGTATATTAGGGAAATGCCTAGGCTGTCTAGGTTGATGGTGGCGGAGGTGGCGGATGGTTCGCGCGGGACTCACGACCGAACGAGTGGTGGAGGCGGCGGCCGATCTGGCCGACTCCATCGGCTTCGACAAGGTCACGATCTCCGCGCTGGCCCGCGGCTTCGGGGTCAAGGACGCCAGCCTGTATTCGCACGTCAGGAATCTGCACGATCTGCGCACCCGGGTCGCGCTGCTGGCCGCCGGGGAGTTCATCGACCGCATCTCCGCCGCCGTCGCGGGCCGGGCCGGGAAGGACGCCCTGGTCGGGTTCGCCGACGCCTACCGGGCCTTCGCGCTGGAGCGGCCCGGTAGGTACGAGGCCACGCAGATGCGGGTCGACCCCGAGATCGTCGCGCAGTCCGCCGCGTACCACCGCACCATCGAGACCACGGGCGCGATGCTGCGCGCATACGGCCTGGCCGAGCCCGATCTCACGGACGCGGTACGGCTGTTGCGCAGCACCTTCCACGGCTACTGCGCCCTGGAGGCGAGCGGGGGCTTCGGTGCGCCCCGCGACGTACAGGCGTCCTGGGAGCGGTCCGTCGAAGCCCTGCACTTCCTGCTGGAGCACTGGCCGTCCGCGACGGGCGGGAAGACGGACGGAAAGACGGACGGGAAGGCGGGCGAGGGGGAGGACGGACATGGCTGACCACATGGACGGCCGCGGCGGGGCGCTGGCCGCTCGGTCGACGGCCCTCGGGGTGTAGCCGTCGACTACGGCCCTGTCCGCAAACATCACCCCATGCACCTTTGAATTGACTTGTACTGCTGGTGAGTTGGCAATAATTCACGTAGTTCTCGTGCCAAAGGTCTGGTGCCGGACCATGCGGGGCGCCACTCTGTCCTCGGCGTCACAACGACGCATCCGAATCCGGCGGAGGCAGGCAGATGGCACCGATCACCCGAAGGGGTTTTGTGGCGCTCGGCGCGGGCGTGGCGGCAGGGGTCGCCATGCCCTCGGAGGCCGCGGGCGCCGCGGTCCGGACGGGCACGGCGAGCGGCACCGCGGCGAGCGGCACCATCAAGGACGTCCGCCATGTCGTGGTGCTGATGCAGGAGAACCGCAGTTTCGACCACTACTTCGGCAGACTCAAGGGCGTACGCGGCTTCTCCGACCGCTCCGGGATCACTCTCGGTGGCGGGCGCACCGTCTTCGACCAGCCCAACGGCGCGGGGCGGCAGCACCCTTGGAAGCTCAGCTCCACACCGGCCGCGGGCGGCGTCGATCCCGAGACGCTCGCCCAGTGCAACGGCGATCTGCCGCACAGCTGGACGTCGCAGCACTCGGCCTGGAACAAGGGCCGGATGGACAACTGGGTGGCGGGCGTGGGGAATGTGCGCACGCTCGGCTACCTCGACCGCTCGGACATCCCCTTCCACTACGCGCTCGCCGACAACTACACGGTCTGCGACGCGTACTTCAGCTCGGCGCTGAGCGCGACCGGTCCGAACCGCACCTTCCTGTGGAGCGGCAAGGTGGACGCGTCCAGCAAGGACGGCGGTGACGAGTCCGGGCTCACCTGGGAGACGTACGCCGAGGCGCTCCAGCGGGCCGGTGTGTCGTGGCGCGTCTATCAGAACGCCGACGACAACTACGGCGACAACGGCCTCGCCTACTTCCGGAAGTTCGAGAAAGCACCCGCGGGTGACCCGTTGCACGACCTCGGGATGGCGTCGGTGAAGAAGGTGACCGGCTCCACGCCCGACGACATCGCCGCCGCCATCAAGTCCGACGTGGTGGCCGGCACCCTGCCGCAGGTCTCCTGGGTCGTCGCCAACCAGGCCTTCTCCGAACACCCCTACGCCCCGCCCGGCGACGGAGCGCACTTCGTCGACCTCGTGTACCGGGCACTCGCCGCCGACCAGGACGTTTTCGACTCCACGGTGCTCTTCCTCAACTACGACGAGAACGACGGCTTCTTCGACCATGTGCCGCCGCCGTCGCCACCCGCCGGGACCGAGGGCGAATTCCTCGACGGGGTGCCCATCGGCCTCGGCTTCCGTGTCCCGATGATCGTCATGTCGCCCTGGACACGCGGTGGCTGGGTCTCCTCCGAAGTCTTCGACCACACCTCCGTACTGCGCTTCCTGGAGACCTGGACCACGGCCATCGGGAAGCCGGCGCCCTGTCCCAACATCAGCGCGTGGCGGCGCAAGGTCAGCGGCGACCTCACCGGCGTGTTCGACTTCGCCCATCCGGTCAACGGTGTGCCGTCCGGCCTGCCGGCCACCCCGGTGATCGGGCTGAGCACCTGCGGCCCCCTGCCCAACCCCGTACCGCAGGACAACGCGCTGCCCGCGCAGGAGCCCGGCACCCGGCCCGCCCGTACGCTGCCGTACCAGCCCGGCGGCGACCTGGACCGGCTGGAGTTCGGTGCCGCGGGAGCCATCAAGGCCTGGCTGACCATGACCAACCGGGGCGCACCCGCGACCCGCGCCGCACACTTCTCGGTGCACCCCAACGCCTACCGCTCGACGGTGCCGTGGCAGTACACCGTGGACGCGGGCGGCACCGCCACGGACTTCTTCAGCATCGGTACGGGCAATGGCGACGGCAAGTACGACCTCACCATGACCGGACCCAACAGATTCCTGCGCCGGTTCACCGGCGACGCCACCACCGCGGGCAAGTCCTGTGAGGTGGCGGCCCGTTACGAGAACGCGCCGGACACCGGCAAGCCCGCCCTGTGGTTCACCTTCAGCAACACCTCGGCGAGTGCAGTCACGTTCACCGTGACGTCCGGGCAGTACCGCGGCGACGGCCCCTGGACCTACACCGTCCCGGCCGGCGGCAGCAAGGAGGACTACTTCAACGCGGTGGCGCTGGCCGAGGGCTGGTACGACTTCACGGTCAGGATCGGCGGCGACGCCTCCTGGTCGCGGCGGTACACCGGACACATCGAGACCGGCGCGGCGAGCGTCAGCGGCTGAGACTGAAGGCGCGAATGCCGGGGCGGCCGGATCAGGCCACCCCGGCATTCGGTGTATCGGGTGTGCCGTGTGCGCCGGGCGTCAGCCCGCGAAGACGGTGTCGTACTGATCGGGAATCACACTGCCGTCACCACGGAGCACGGGCCGGGAAGTCCCGTCCGACGCGGTGTAGCCGGTGGTGGCACACGGATAGACGCCGTTCATCCGGCCCTTCGGCCCGATGAACATGGGGTTGACCAGCCATTTGCCGTCAGCGTCGTCGTAGGAACGGCACATCAGCTCGGCCTTGTTGCGGTTGAGGGCCAGACGCAGACCGGTCGCGTCACGGAGCATCGACACATCCGTGTCGGAGTCCCCGGCGGCGAACACCGGCCGCATCGAGGGGTCCTGGACCCGGGAGGCGGCCGCACCGCGCACGCCGAAGATCTCCTTGTTGATCCAGCAGCGCTTGCCGTCGATGTAGGTGATCTGCGAGTCGTCGCCGGGGCGCGCGGTGCCGCAGGCACTCAGATGCGAGGTGTAGCGACCCCGCTCGGTGGTGGAACGGATCCCGATCACGTTCCCGGGCGCGACATCGACACCCCGGGCCCAGACGTCGACCACGGGCTGCGGCGAAGCGGAGACGATCCAGACGTCGAATCCGGCCCGGCGCAGTGTGCGGATCAGGTCGCGCTGCTGCTCGTAGTAGCGGACGTAACCGGTGGCGTCGGTGGTACCCCCGACCTGCTGGGTGGCGCCCACGGGGGCGGCCAGGTTCTCGGCGCGCGCCGCGGCGGCGAAGGAACGCACCTGTGCGGCCGTCCAGCCGTGGGTGAGCTGTGCCAGCCAGGCGTACGAGGGTTCCATCGTGCGCCGGTCGTACCCGGCGAAGGCGTCCTGCCCCGAGGTGGTGGTGGCCTCGCTGTAGACCGAGAGGATCTCGTCGGCGCAAGCCGTGTCGGTCGCGGTCGGCAGGGTGCGGTCGCGGCCGGTGCCGTCCGGGCAGGCGGCGCGCAGCGAATCGGCCGCCGAGTCAGTGAGGTAGCGGCTGGTGGTGCGCCAGTCGCCGTGCTCGGGCTGCCGGATCCGGGAGTTGCGCAGCAGCCAGAACATGGTGGCGTCGCCGACATCGTTCTTGATGACGGTGTTGTCCCAGTCGAAGACCGCCACCGGAGCGGCACGGCCGTCGCGGTGGAGCGGTGAGCAGCTCCCGTAGCGGTCGATGAGCCGCTGGATACGGGCCTGGTTGGCCCCGTACCAGCCGGTCGACACGGTCAGCTGCGGGCAGGGACGGCCGGATCCCGGGCGGTCGTGGGCTCCGGCGGGTGCGGTGACGGTGGTGAGGGTCGCCGTCAGCGCGAGCGCGGCGACGGCGAGCCGCGCGGCGGAGCGCCGGGCGGACCGGAGTGCGGGACGGAGTACGGGCACGCTGGGGACACTCCTGTGGTGTGAGCGGTCGCCGCGGACGGGGGACGGGACGGGGGTGCCCCGTCCCGCGTCCGCACCGGCCTAGAGCGGTGTGACGTAGGCGCCGGTGAGCCCGCCGTCGACCAGGAAGTCGGTGGCGTTGACGAAGGAGGAGTCGTCGCTGGCCAGGAAGGCCACGGCGGCCGCCATCTCGGTGGGTTCGGCGAACCGGCCGACCGGGATGTGCACCAGCCTGCGGGCGGCCCGCTCCGGGTCCTTGGCGAACAGCTCCTGGAGGAGCGGGGTGTTGACCGGGCCGGGGCACAGCGCGTTGACCCGGATGCCCTCCCGCGCGAACTGCACACCGAGTTCACGCGACATGGCCAGCACGCCGCCCTTGGAGGCGGTGTACGAGATCTGCGAGGTGGCGGCGCCCATCCGGGCCACGAAGGAGGCCGTGTTGATGATGGAGCCCTTGCCCTGGCGCCGCATGTACGGGATGGCGGCCTTGCAGCACAGGTACACGGAGGTGAGGTTGACCTCCTGCACCCGCCGCCAGGCTTCGAGTCCGGTCTCCAGGATCGAGTCGTCCTCGGGCGGCGAGATCCCCGCGTTGTTGAACGCGATGTCGACCGAGCCGTAGGTGTCGAAGGCGGCCTTGAACAGGGCCTCGACCTGCTCGGCGTCCGTGACGTCGGTACGTACGAAGAGGCCGTCGACCTCCTCGGCGGCGGCCTTGCCGCTCGCCTCGTCCACATCGGCGCAGACCACGTGCGCGCCCTCGGCGGCCAGGCGCCGGACGGTGGCCAGTCCGATGCCGCTCCCGGCTCCGGTGACAACGGCGGTGCGGCCGACCAGGCGGCGGCAGACAGCGGTGGTGTCGGTCATGGTGCTCAGGCCTCCGTGCTGATGAAGATGTTCTTGGTTTCGGTGAAGGCGGCGAGTGCGTCGGGGCCGAGCTCGCGGCCCAGTCCGGACTGTTTGTAACCGCCGAAGGGGGTGGCGTAGCGGACGCTGGAGTGCGAGTTGACCGAGAGGTTCCCGGCCCGCAGCCCTTGGCCGACCCGCAGGGCACGGGCCACGTCACGTGTCCAGACCGACCCGGCCAGACCGTACTCCGTGGCGTTCGCCAGCCGTACGGCGTCCGCCTCGTCGTCGAACGGCAGCACCACGGCGACCGGCCCGAAGACCTCGTCGACGGCGACCGGGGCATCCGGGGACACCCCGGCGATGACGGTCGGCGGGTACCAGAACCCGGGTCCGTCGGGTGCCGAGCCCAGGATCGTCCGTACGCCGTCGGGCAGGACGTCCATGAACCCGCTCACGCGATCCCGCTGGACGGCCGAGATCAGCGGACCCATCTGGGTCTTCTCGTCCGAGGGGTCGCCGACCACCACGGCGGCGACGGCCGGTGCCAGCAGGTCGAGGAAGCGGTCGTGGGCCGAGCGCTCGACCAGGATGCGGGTCCGGGCGCAGCAGTCCTGGCCGGCGTTGTCCAGGAAGGACATCGGGGCGGCGGCCGCCGCGGCCTCCAGGTCGGCGTCGGCGAAGACGACGTTGGGGCTCTTGCCGCCGAGCTCCAGGGTGAGGCGCTTCACGCGTTCGGCGCAGCGGGTCATGATGTGCTTGCCGGTCCGCGTGGAGCCGGTGAAGACGATCTTGGCCACGCCGGGGTGGTCCACCAGGGCGCTGCCGGCCACCGGCCCCTCGCCCGGCAGCACCTGGAACAGTCCGCCGGGCAGCCCGGCCTCCAGGGCCAGTTCGGCCAGGCGCAGCGCGGTCAGCGGGGTGGTCTCGGCGGGCTTGAGCAGGACGGCGTTGCCGGCGGCGAGCGCCGGGGCCGCGCCCCAGGCGGCGATCGGCATCGGGAAGTTCCAGGGGGCGATGACCCCGATGACGCCGAGCGGTTCCAGGAGGGTGAAGTCGATGCCGCCGGCGACCGGGATCTGCCGGCCGAGCAGGCGTTCGACGCCGCCCGCGCAATAGTCGAGGAGGTCGCGGACATTGCCCGCCTCCCAGCGGGCGTTGCCGATGGTGTGTCCGGCTTCCCGGACCTCCAGCAGGGCCAGTTCCTCGATGTGTTCGTCGACGGTGGCGGCGAACCGGCGCAGCAGCCGGGCGCGGTCGGCGGGGGCCGCCGCGGCCCAGACGCGCTGGGCGGTGGCGGCGCGGGCGACGGCCGCGTCGACATCGGCGGCGGTGGCGGCCGGGACGGTGGCGATGACCTCGGCGGTGGCCGGGTTCAGGACGTCCAGGCTGTGCGGTGCTGACTGGTGGGACACGTACGGGCCTCGATCGGGGGTGAGGGACGTGAAGGGCGGTGAGGGTGTGCGGGGCGTGCGGGGCGTGCGGGGTGCGAGGGGGGAGTGCGGGACGGGACGGAGGTCACAGGCGCTCGAAGGAGCGGCGCAGCTCCCAGTCGGTCACGGCGGCGTCGTAGGCGGCGAGTTCGACACGCGCCATGTTGAGGTAGTGCGCGACGACCTCCTCGCCGAACGCCTCCTTGGCGATGGGGCTGGCCTCCCACAGGTCGGCGGCCTCGCGCAGGGTGGTCGGCACCTGCTCGTACTCGGAGGTGTAGGCGTTGCCCGTGCAGACCTCCGGCAGCGCCAGCTCGTGCTCCACGCCGTACAGCCCGGCGGCGACCAGTCCGGCGGTGGCGAGGTACGGATTGACGTCCCCGCCGGGCAGCCGGTTCTCGAAGCGGCGGGAGCGGCCGTGGCCGACCACACGCAGGGAGCAGGTGCGGTTGTCGTGGCCCCAGGCGACGGCGGTCGGCGCGAAGGAGCCGGGCTGGAACCGCTTGTAGGAGTTGATGTTCGGTGCGTACAGCAGGGAGAAGTCACGCAGGGCGGCGAGCTGTCCGGCGAGGAAGTGCCGCATCAGATCGGACATGCCGTCCGGGCCGTCACCCGACATCGCGTTGTCACCGTTGTCGTCGGTGAGCGAGAGGTGGATGTGACAGGAGTTGCCTTCGCGCTCGTCGTACTTGGCCATGAAGGTGAGCGAGACGCCCTCCTGAGCGGCGATCTCCTTGGCGCCCGTCTTGTAGATCGCGTGCTGGTCGCAGGTGACCAGCGCCTCGTCGTAGCGGAAGGCGATCTCGTGCTGGCCGAGGTTGCACTCGCCCTTGGCCGACTCGACGGTCAGCCCGGCCGCCTGCATCTCGTTGCGGATGCGGCGCAGCAGGGGTTCGACGCGGCCGGTGCCGAGGATTGAGTAGTCGATGTTGTACTGATTGGCCGGGGTCAGCCCGCGGTAGCCGCGGTCCCAGGCCTGCTCGTAGGTGTCCTTGAAGACGATGAACTCCAGCTCCGTGCCCACCTGGGCGCGGTAGCCGAGGCCGGCCAGCCGGTCCAGCTGACGGCGCAGCACCTGGCGCGGGGCGGCGACGACCGGGCCGCCGTCGTTCCAGGCGAGGTCGGCGACGAGCATCGCGGTGCCCTCGTGCCAGGGCAGCAGGCGCAGCGTTTCGAGGTCCGGGACCATCGCGAAGTCGCCGTAGCCCCGCTCCCAGGAGGACATCGCGTAGCCGTCGACGGTGTTCATGTCGGTGTCGACGGCCAGCAGATAGTTGCAGCCCTCGGTACCGTGCTCCAGAACCTCGTCGAGGAAGAAACCGGCGGCGAACCGCTTGCCCTGGAGCCGGCCCTGCATATCGGGAAAGGCCAGGACGACGGTGTCGATGGCCCCGTTCGCGACGAGCGAGCGCAGCTCCTCGACGGCGAGCGGGGGTTTGCGGTCTGCCACGGGATTCCTCCTTGGGTGCACCGAGATCCATAAGGTATGACAGGGAACCATTGCTTGGGAAGAGGGTCCGGCCGGTGGCGGCGAATCCTCGCCGAGGAGGCGCCCGGCTCACTTGGCACGAGCAAGGCGCACACACGTAACCACTGTTTAACGCGCGCCCCTTGTGTTTCACCTGGCGTTCCATAAAGGTGTGCCGGTGAACCTTTGAACGCGAACCATTGCCTTCGAATCACTGCCTTCGAACCCTTGCCCGCGAACGTCTGCCCGTGAACTCCGACGCGCCCTTTCGCCTGCCACGCCTCGACGCAGCGCCGTCGACACACATCTGGAGCGCCCCATGGCCCAGGGAACCGACACACCCACCAGCCCACCCGGCGGCACAGCCGGCGTGGTGACCGGCGAGGACGAGTACCTGCACCGCCGTACGCTGCGCCGGGGCAGCGCGGGCTGGCTGCTGCTGACCGGACTCGGCGTCGCCTACGTGGTGTCCGGCGACTACTCCGGCTGGAACATCGGCCTGTCCAAGGGCGGATTCGGCGGGCTCGCCGCGGCCACCGTGCTGATGGGCCTGATGTACGCGTGCCTCGTCTTCGCGCTGGCCGAACTCTCCGCCATCCTGCCCACCGCGGGCGGCGGTTACGGCTTCGCGCGACGCGCCCTGGGCACCTGGGGCGGCTTCCTGACCGGTACGGCCATTCTCATCGAGTACATCCTCGCCCCCGCCGCCATCTCGCTGTTCATCGGTGACTACGTCGAATCCCTCGGCCTCTTCGGGCTCACCTCCGGCTGGCCCGTCTACCTCGCCTGCTTCGCGGTCTTCATCGGGATCCACCTCTGGGGTGTCGGCGAGGCGCTCCGGTTCAGCCTGATCGTGACCGCCGTCGCCGTGGCCGCCCTGCTGATCTTCGCCATCGGCGCGTTCACCGATTTCGACGCCGACCGCCTCAACGACATCCCGGTGGACACCGGCGCGCTCGGCTCCTCGTCCTGGCTGCCCTTCGGACTGCTCGGCATCTGGGCCGCATTCCCCTTCGGCATGTGGTTCTTCCTGGGCGTCGAGGGCGTGCCGCTCGCTGCCGAGGAGGCCAAGGACCCGGTCAGGTCGATGCCGAGGGCGCTGGCCATCTCGCTGACCGTGCTGGTGGGCCTCGCGGTGCTCACCTTCCTCTCCGCCACCGGCGCGCAGGGCGCCAAGGCCATTCAGGAGGCGGGCAACCCGCTCGTCGTCGCGCTGGAGGGCAAGGGCGGCCCCACCGGCCTGAGCCGCTTCGTCAACTACGCGGGCCTGGCGGGCCTGGTGGCCTCATTCTTCTCGCTGATCTTCGCCGGCTCCCGCCAGCTGTTCGCGCTCTCCCGGGCCGGCTACCTGCCGCGCTTCCTCTCGCTGACCAACCGCCGCAAGTCCCCCTACCTCGGCCTGCTGATCCCCGGCGCGATCGGCTTCACGCTGGCCGCCTGGATCGGCAACGGCGGCCGGATGCTGAACGTCGCCGTATTCGGCGCCACCATCAGCTACGCGCTGATGGCGCTCTCCCACATCGTGCTGCGCCGGCGCGAACCGCACCTCGAACGGCCCTACCGGACGCCCGGCGGCGCGTTCACCTCGTCCGTGGCCTTCGTGCTGGCATGCTCGGCCCTGGTGGCGACCTTCCTGGTGGACCGGGACGCCGCGTTCATCGCGCTCGGCGTGTACGTGGTGGCGCTGGCCTACTTCGCCTTCTACAGCCGTCACCGCCTCGTCGCGAGCGCCCCGGAGGAGGAGTTCGCCGCCCTGGCGGCGGCCGAGGCCGAACTGTCGCGGGACTGAACAGGTCCTCGGCACAAGGGCGTCGCGGACACGCCCGCACCGCCGCACCCGCACCCGTACGCGGCAGCGGCGGCACCACGACCGAACAGCGAACCAACCGGAGGAGGCGGCCATGACCCGGCCCGTCATCGGTATCAGCACCTATCAGGAACCGGCCCGGTGGGGTGTCTGGGACACGCAGGCGGTCCTGCTGCCCGCCGTCTACCCGCGCCTGGTGCGGGCGGCGGGCGGCCTGGCGGTGATGCTGCCGCCCGACGACACCGCCGAGGCGGCCCGGGAGGCCGTGGCGGCACTGGACGGTGTGGTGATCGCGGGCGGCGCCGATGTCGAACCGGACCGGTACGGCGAGTCGCCCGACCCGCGCACCGGTCCGCCGGCACGTGAACGCGACGCGTGGGAAATCGCGCTGATCGAGGCGGCGATCGACCGGAGCGTCCCGCTGCTCGGCATCTGCCGGGGCATGCAGCTGCTCAACGTCGCGCTCGGCGGCACCCTGCACCAGCACCTGGACGGGCACACCGGCGGTCCCGGCGTCTTCTGCGAACACCCCGTCACTCCCGTTGCCGGCACGGCGTACGCGGCGGCGGTCGCGGAACCGGACGTGGTGCCCGCCTACCACCACCAGGCCGTGGACCGCCTGGGAACCGGCCTCGTCGCGAGCGCCCACGCGCCCGACGGCACCGTCGAGGCCGTCGAACTCACCGGCCACGACAGTCTGGTGCTGGGGGTCCAGTGGCATCCCGAGATGGGCCACGACACCCGGATCATGGCCGCACTCGTGGACGCGGCCGCCCGGCGCCGCGCCACCACATTCGTACCCTGACAGCTCGTCGGGGGCGGGACCGCTGGGTCGGCGGTGACGGGTGAGTCCGGTCGCTCTCTTGTCACCGCCCTTTGCCTGCACATAAGTTGGGCGCTTGCGACGTGTCCTACTGTCAGTGGGGGAGCCAAGCCATGGCCGCGAACGGACGGCACCGCAGATATCAGCCCAGCCGGATCAACCGTGCCTCGCTCACGGTCACCGCGGGCGGTGCGGGCCTCGCTCTCCCGCTCATCGCGGCAGCCTCGGCGGGCGCCGCGTCGACGGACGTGTGGGAGAAGGTCGCCGCCTGCGAGTCGACCGGCGACTGGCACATCAACAGCGGCAACGGCTACTTCGGCGGACTGCAGTTCACCCGGTCCACCTGGGCGGCGTACGGAGGTACGGTCTACGCCCCGCGCGCCGATCTGGCCACCCGGGACGAGCAGATCTCCATCGCCGAGAAGGTGCTCGACGCGCAGGGACCCGGCGCGTGGCCGGGCTGCTCGACGAAGGCCGGGCTGACCAGCGGCGGGGACACCCCCGACATCAACCCGCAGTCGCAGCGCACCAGTCATGTCAAGGCTCCGGACCGGACCGCCCCGGGCACGACCGTCTCCGGCAAGTCCACGGCGAAGCGGACCTCCGCCCCCGCCACGCCGACCACCGTGCCCGGCAAGCGCGAGTCGTACACCGTGGCACGCGGCGACTCGCTCTCCGCGATCGCGGCGGCCGAGCGCGTCCGGGGCGGCTGGCAGCACCTCTACGCGCAGAACCGCGAGGTCGTGGGGGACGACCCCGACCTCATCCTGCCCGGGCAGCGCCTGAGCCTGGACACGGCCCGGCCGCCGAGGACGGGCCCAGCCGGGCCGGCGCAGCCGAAGGCCGAGCCGAAGCCCCGGAAGTCCACCGCACCGCAGCGGTCGGCAGCCCCGGAGCGCCCGAAGGCGAAGGCCCAGGACCGGGCCGCCGAACCGAAACAGCAAGCGGCCGCCTCCCGGCACCAGACGGCGAAGCCCCGCCCGACCACCGCAACACCCAAGCCCCGCCCGACCACCGCAACACCCAAGCCACACCACAGCACCGCGAAGCCGCAACCGAAGCCGAAGCCGAAGAAGACCGAGAGCCACCGGCCGAAGCCGCGCGCGGAGCATCACGCCGGTCTCGTCGCCCCCGTCGCGGCCGGCATCGGCACCCCGTACCACCAGTCCGGATCCTGGGCCAGTGGCTACCACACCGGGGTCGACTTCCCCGTCCCGACCGGTACGTCGATCAGGGCGGTGGCCTCCGGCACGGTCGTCTCGGCGGGCTGGGGCGGGGCGTACGGCTACCAGGTCGTCATCCGGCACAGCGACGGCAAGTACAGCCAGTACGCGCACCTGTCCGCGCTGCACGTGCGCGAGGGCCGCCACGTCTCGGCGGGCCAGCGGATCGCGCGCTCGGGCTCCACCGGGAACGTCACGGGCCCGCACCTGCACTTCGAGATCCGCACCGGCCCCGGCTACGGATCGGACATCGACCCGCTGGCCTACCTCAGGGCGGGCGGCGTCAGGGTCTGAACGGCCCCCAGGGATTCGGCCCCGTCACCGGGTTCGGCAGGGCCCGCAGACGAGCGGCTCTGCTCCTCGGGGCCGGGGTCCGGCGACAAGCCGAACGTCACCCCGCCCAGGCACTCCAGCGGCATCAGCACCGGCAGCGGACGCGGTGCGGAGAACGTGCCCCGGACCCCCTCGGCGGTCCCGGCGGGCGTCGAAGGGCCGGCTGAAGCGGCAGGCTCTGCCGGTACGGGCCCGGAGAGCACCGCGGTCCCCGGTGCGAGGGCCGGGCGGACCGGTTCCGCCGCGGGTACCGCCGCCCCCGAGCCACCGGCTCCCGCTCCCGCTTCCGCACTCGCCACGTCCGCAGTGTCCGGGAGCGCACCGTCCGCCGTCTGCGCGACCTGGTGCTCCGTGCCCAGCCGCTCCGTCGTGAGCAGGATCAGGCCGCCCGCCGCGACCACCGCACAGGCCAGCGCGAGCATGGTTCCGGTCGTGCCGTACCGGAACTGCTCGCCGAACATCGTGATGCCCACGACCGCCGCTATCACCGGGTTCACCACGGTCACCGTCGCCAGCGGTGCGGTCAGTCCGGCACCCCGGTACGCGGCCTGGGAGAGCAGCAGCCCGGTGGCCGCGAAACCGGCGATCGCCAGCAGCGCCGGCAGCCCTTCCGTCACCGCGCCGGACGTCCACCCCACCGCCACCGTCTTCACGAAGACCGAGGCGATCCCGAACGCGATGCCCGCCGCCCCGGCCAGGATCACGCTCCGTACCACCGGCCGGTGCACGCCCGTGGAGACCAGGGCGAGCAGCGCGACCGCGCCGAGCGTGACACCGGCGACGATCAGCTGATCCCGGCCGTTCAGGGCGTGCGACCCGGCGTTCCCCGTGAGCGCGAGCAGGCCCGCCAGACCGACGGTCGCCATGATCGCGCCCCGCCACGCGGTGGCTCCCGCCCGGCGGCGTACGAAGAGCGCCGCCATCGGCAGGGCGAAGACGATGGTCAGCGCACCGAGCGGCTGGACGAGACTGAGCGGACCGTAGGCCAGCGCCACGACATGGAGCACCGCGCCCCCGCCGTTCAGCGCCACGGCGGCCCACCAGACGCGGTTGCGAAGCGGCGCCAGCGAGTGGTCGTCGCCGGTCGCCACGCGCTCCTGGACGATCGCCCCGGCCGCGTAGGCGACCGCGGAGACCAGTGACAGCAGCACAGACAGCGCAAGGGAACTCATGTACACCACGATGTCCCTTCGACGCGGCTGCGTCGTCGTCCTTGAGACGGCGATTCGGCGTACTGCCTCAGTAGTACGGCCGTGGTCCCAGTGTCCTCCTCCGGAGGGTAGTTCTCCCTCGGAGGGCTTAGAGTCCTCACCCCGCAGGGTTACGGCGAACGCCGGGAGGGAGCAGGTGCGATGGACGGGTCCGCAGCGGCCTCGGTGGGCGGATTCTTCGCGCTGCGCACCACCGCGTCACCCGACGGAGCACATGCTCCACTGGCACGGCTGTACGCGGGTGAGCAGGCCCCGCTCACGGCCCGGATCGACACGGTCGCAGCCCGGCTGGGCACCTCCGAGCGCAGGGTGGCCGCCTCGATCGCGCACCTGGGGCTGGCCTCCCGGCTCTGGTCGGTCGCGCTCGGACCGGCGGCGCTGACCGGCAGCTTCCCCGCCCTCGCGCCCGGCGCCCTCCACTGGGACCCGCGGCACCCGGCCCCCGACGACCTGTGGCTGGACGGCACCGAGTCACTGCCCGGCACCGCCTGCCGGATTCGCGAAGCCGTCCAGTACGGCCACCTCGTATCCCTGGCCGAGGCGGTCCACCGCGACGGCCCGCTGTCCGACCGGCTGCTGTGGGGCAACGCCGGGTCCGCCCTGGCCGGAGCCCTGCGCCAGCTCCTCGCCTGGGCACGTACGCACCGCCGCCCCGACGCGGCGGCGCGGGCCCGCGCACTGGCCGCCGAGCTCTTCGACCACCCGGACCTCCGGGACACCGGCGCCCCGCACGACGCGGCATTCCGCCGACGCAGTTGCTGCCTGTACTACCGCACACCGGCCGGTGGTCTGTGCGGGGACTGCGTCTTCGAGCGCGGCTGAACCACCGCCGCCCCCGGAAAGCGGTCGGCCCGGCACACCCCCGGGTCCGCTGTCACAGGCCCCCGCGATCATGTGGGAAGGGACGGCGGACGCCGTACTCGGAGGGGCTTCACGCGGGCGGACACGGTACGGGACCCCTGTCTCGCGGACCGCGTGCCACGGCGGCGGACGCCCTGGCCGGGGGCCGGCGCGGTCGAAGCCATCGTGCGCGCGCATCCCGCACCGCTCGTGCGCCGACAGTCGGTCCGGGGGGTCCGGTACTGCGACGACGCCGGGGCGGGCGGCGTCGAAGCGCGTGCCGACGGGCGCGTACCGCATCTGAGGGCCGGGCATGGTCGTGGGGCGGGCGGCGTCCCGCCCGCCCCACAGCTCAGCTGCTCAGTTCGAACTCGGCCCGGATGCGCTTGCCCACCGGCACCCGCTCCGCGGTCAGCCGGTCGCACAGCGCCACCACGATCTCCATGCCGTGGCCGCCGGGGCGCGTCGGGTCGGGCGAGTAGAACAGCGGCAGGGCGGTGCTGGAGTCGTACACCGTGACGCTGACGCGCTCCGCGGTGCCCTCCAGCTCCAGCAGATAGGGGCCCTGGCTGTACCGGTCGGCGTTGGTGACCAGCTCGCTCACCGCCAGCAGCAGATCGCTGCGGGTGTGCTCACCGAACACCGCGAGCCACTCGGCGGCCAGCCGGGCCAGGAAACGATCGGCCAGCGCCCGCGCCTGTGCGATGCAGCCGGGCTCGCCGTCGAACACCTCGGCGCTGTGCAGAACCTCCGTGGACCGGTCCGGGCAGGGGCAGCCGGCCGGTCGCGAGGTGACCTGTTCGTTCATGTGCTCCAGCCAGGGCGACGCAGGGGTGTTCGGTGACAGCTTCTCGACGTCCGCCTACCCGCGACGAACGGTCCCACTCCGGGAAGAATCCGGCGGATCTCAGCCATGGCCGGGCCGCCCGGCTGCGGTGTCTGCCACGAGCGGTTCCGCCGCGGAGCGCGCGGGCGCGGCGGCGACCGGCAGTGTGAAACGGATCCGGGTGCCTTCGGAGGTCTCCTCGTCCAGCCAGATCCGGCCCCCGTGGAACTCCACGATCTTCCGGCAGATCGCCAGGCCGATGCCTGTCCCCTCGTACTCGTCCCTGCCGTGCAGACGCTGGAAGATGACGAACACCTTCTGCGCGAACTCCGGGGCGATGCCGATGCCGTTGTCCGACACGCACAGGTGCCAGTCCTCGCCCTCCCGGACGCAGCCGACCGTGATCCGGCACGGCACGTCCGGCCGGCGGAACTTCACCGCGTTGCCGATCAGGTTCTGCCAGACCATGGAGAGCGCCGTGGCGTCCCCGGTCACCTCGGGCAGCGTGGACTCCCGTACGACCGTGGCGCCGGACTCCTCGATGACCAGCGCGAGATCGGCCAGCGCCCGGTCGAGCGTCCGGTCGAGGCCGACCGGCTTCCACTTGTCGTGCACCCGCCCCACGCGGGAGAAGGCGAGCAGGTCGTCGATCAGCACCTGCATCCGGGTCGCGCCGTCCACCGCGTAGTCGATGTACTGCCGGGCCCGGTCGTCGAGCGAGGCCGCGGCCCGCTTCTCCAGGAGGCGGCAGAACGAGGCGACCTTGCGCAGCGGCTCCTGAAGATCGTGCGAGGCGACATGGGCGAACTGCTCCAGTTCCGCGTTGGACCGGCGCAGTTCCTGGGCCTGCTCCGCCAGCAGCTGCTCGCGCTCCTGGGATTCGGCGAGCTCCCCGACGATACGGCGGCGCATGTCCTCGACGGCCGCCGCGACCGCCCGCACGTCGGACGGTCCGCCGACCTCGATCCGGTTGCGGAACGCGCCCGAGCGGACCGTGTCGGAGGCGGCGGCCAGCCGGCTCAGCGGCCGTCCCACCATCCGGTGCAGCAGCAGCCCCAGCGCCACCACGGCCGCCAGGAAACCCACGACCAACGCGATGAACACCCGGTCCCTGGTGGTGCGGGCGGTGCCCAGATCGGCGCGGGCCCGGTCGCGCGCCGCATCGAGATGGGCCTGCTGGGTCCGGTACAGCCGCCGCAGCGTGTCGAACTCGGTGTTGCTCCGCCGGATCGGGGCGGAGGACTCGGAGGCCGGACCGTCCCGGCGGACCGCGGCGATCAGCGGCTCGGCGTGCCGGCCGCGCCACTCCCGCGCGGCTGCGGCGATCCGGTCGAGGTCGTCGGCGAAGGGCTGCTCGTTCCCGACGAGCGCGCGGACCCGGGCCAGCCGGAGGCTCTCGTCCCGCCTCCCCTCCTCGTAGGGCCGGAGGAAGGCCGAATCACCGGTGAGCGCGAAGCCACGGACCCCGGTCTCCTGGTCCAGCAGGGCGTTCTGCAACTGGAAGGACGAGGAGCGGGCGGGCTGGATGCGGTCCACCAGCTCGGTGGTGCGGTCGGATATCCGGGACTGCACCAGACCGCCGACGACCGCACCGGAGCAGACGATCAGCACGAAGACGGCGAGTATCAGATGCACCCAGCGCTGGACGGAGAGGCGCGAGGCCGGACCGGGCCGGGTCTCCGGCGACGCGTCGCGGCCGCTCATCGCGAGCTGCTCCGTCCCCAGCCCAGGTGGAGCACGGCGACGTCGTCCGCGAGACCGCCGTACGGGGACGCCGCCTGCGCGGCCTCGTCGACCAGGGTGTCGACGAAGGCACGGGCCGCCAGCGCCCCGTGCCGCCGGGCCATGGCGAGCAGCCCCTCCTCGCCCAGCCGGGAGCCCGGCCCCGAACGCCCCTCGAAGAGCCCGTCGGTGAACAGCACGAGGCGGCCGTCCCCAGGCAGCGGCAGCTCCGAGGCGCTCCACCGCTCGGTCCCCGTTCCCGGCACCAGACCCAGCGCCATCCCGGGCTCGGGCTCCTCCCAGCTCACCCGGGCACCGCTGCGCAGCAGCAGCCCGGGGTGCCCGGCCCGCACCACCCGCACCCGGCGCCGGTCCGGAGCGAAGGCCAGTGAGGTGACGGTCGCGAAGACATGGGGGTCGGAGCGCTCGGCGACCAGGATCTCCTCCAGCAGCCGGACCTGTTCGAGCTGGCCGGTCGCGCACAGCACCGCCGTACGCCACGCCACCCGCAGACAGACCCCCAGCGCCGCCTCCGCCGCCCCGTGCCCCGACACATCGCCGATCACCGCGTGCACCGTGCCGTCGGACGTCTGCACCACGTCGTAGAAGTCGCCGCTGAGCAGGGCGTGCGCCCGGCCCGGCTCGTACCGTGCGACCGCCTCGAAGGAGTCGTCGAGCAGCAGGGGCACGGGCAGCAGACCGCGTTCGAGGCGGGCGTTCTCCTGCGCCATCAGCCGGTTGGCGCGCAGCGCCGCCGCCGCCCGCTCGACCTGCTTGCGCTGGAGGGCGTACCGGACCGAGCGGCCCAGCGCCTCCGGATCGAGCCGCCCCTTGACGAGGTAGTCCTGGGCGCCGGTGGCCACGGCCGACAGGCCCGTATCGGACTCCGCCCGGCCGGTCAGCACCACGATGGCCGCGTCCGGAGCCGACTCGACGAGCTGGGTGACGGCGTCCAGACCGAACACATCGGGCAGATGCAGATCGAGGAGCACACAGCACGGGGTCCGGCTCCCGGCCAGGAAACGGCGCGCCTCCGCCAGCGTCTTGCACCAGGTCAGCGCGGAGTCCAGTTCGCTGTCCGCGAGCATCTCCTCCACCAGGAGCGCATCGCCGGCATCGTCCTCGACCAGCAGGATCACGGCATCGACGTCCCAGACCGATCCATTGCCGACCGGGGGAGGACCTGGCTGTACGGGGATGGCGTCCGAACGCGCGGGTCTGGCCGGAGAGCTGCCCGCGGGGAGCCCGGTCACACTGCACCCCCTCGTACGCGCGGCACGGCTCGCCCCGGCCGTATGGCAGCGAAGCATATGTGACCGTCTTGTGGAGGAGACGTCGGGGCGCCGGGCGGCCGGCGGCCGCCCGCATCCGCGCCGAACGGGAGTGGAGGGGGAGTGGTGGCGGGCGTGAACGCGGGCGCGAAGTCGCGTGACATGTTCCGCGACATGTCACGCGAACGGAGCAGCATCCGGTGCATGGCAGACTTGATCGGGGCGTTGGGCCCGGCAGGGGCAGGTACGGCGGTCGGCGCCACGAGAGACGGACGGCAGAGGAACGGCAATGACGGTGACAGAGGACAGCCCGGGGCTCGCTCCCGGAACTGAGGAGTTCGGTCCCGGTATCGACCCGGAGCGGCTGGCCGTCTGCCTGAGCGTGCTCGACGAACTCGACACCATCGAGGTCGACCATCCCGACGCCATTGCCGTGCGCCGTGCCACGGCCGGTATCTACCGGACGGTGAAGCAGCGCCGTCGCCAGGAGCGCCGCGCCGCCAAGACCGCGCACGACAAGGCGGTAACCGAGGCCACCGCGACCGGCTCGGCCGACCGGATCGACGACGAGACGCAGGGCGTACTGCCGTCCTCGTCCGCCCGCGCCGAGATCGCGGGAGTGCTCCAGCGGCCCCGCTCCTGCTACATCTGCAAGACCCGTTACGTCGAGGTGGACGCCTTCTACCACCAGCTCTGCCAGCCGTGCGCAAAGGAGAACCGCGCGCGCCGCGACGCCCGCACCGACCTCTCCGGCCGCCGTGCGCTGCTGACCGGCGGCCGGGCGAAGATCGGCATGTACATCGCGCTG
Organism: Streptomyces sp. NPDC001933; assembly: GCF_042890955.1. Lineage (NCBI taxonomy): Bacteria > Bacillati > Actinomycetota > Actinomycetes > Kitasatosporales > Streptomycetaceae > Streptomyces > Streptomyces sp. NPDC001933. The sequence continues at coordinate 66,874 of NZ_JBIASS010000004.1, forward strand.
CGGCTGCTGCGCGACGGGGCGCACACCACCATCACCACCCGCTTCCCCAACGACGCGATCCGCCGCTTCAAGGCGATGCCGGACAGCGACGAGTGGATCCACCGGCTGAAGATCGTCGGCATCGACCTGCGCGACCCCGCCCAGGTCGTCGCGCTCGCCGACTCGGTCGCCGCCGAGGGCCCGCTGGACATCCTGATCAACAACGCAGCGCAGACGGTGCGCCGCTCCGCCAACGCGTACAGCGAACTGGTCAACGCCGAGTCGGCGCCGCTCCCGGCGGGCGAACTGCCCGCCGCCGAGGTCATCGGCACCTTCGGCAGCGGCACCGTCGACCGGGTCGCGGCCCTTCCGGCCGCCCGCAAGGAGGGCCTGAGCGCGCAGGACGTGACCGAGCTCGCGCTGGTCACCGGCTCCGCGTCGCTGGAGCGGATCGCCGCCGGGACGGCGATCGACGCGGGCGGACTGGTGCCCGACCTGCACGACACCAACAGCTGGATCCAGACCGTCGAGGAGGTCGAGCCGATCGAGCTGCTGGAAGTCCAGCTCTGCAACTCCACCGCCCCGTTCATCCTGATCAGCCGGCTCCGCCCGGCCATGGCGGCGACGGCCGCCAAGCGCGCCTACGTGGTCAACGTCTCCGCGATGGAGGGTGTGTTCAGCCGCGGTTACAAGGGCGCGGGCCACCCGCACACCAACATGGCCAAGGCCGCCCTGAACATGCTCACCCGGACCAGCGCCCAGGAGATGTTCGAGAAGGACGGCATCCTGATGACCGCCGTCGACACCGGCTGGATCACCGACGAGCGCCCGCACCCCGACAAGATCCGTCTCGCCGAGGAGGGCTTCCACGCCCCGCTCGACCTGGTCGACGGCGCCGCCCGTGTCTACGACCCGATCGTGCGCGGCGAGGACGGCGAGGATCTGTACGGCTGCTTCCTCAAGGACTACGCACCCGCCAACTGGTAGTCGCGCGGTGACGCATCGTGCGTGAGCAGGGCCGGGCCCGGTCGGGATTCGCTCCCGACCGGGCCTTTTGCGTATGCGGTGGCTGAAAGTGACCTAGAGCACACGTTCCATCGAGCGCGAAGGCGCTCATTTGGTTACCCTGATGTGAACGGACGTAATCGAGGAGTCCACAAACCTTCCTCGACCGTCCCGGGACAGGCTTTCAACCAAGTCGCCGTCCCGCCCCGTACCCGGCGCCACCGCGACCGAACTGTTCTTGCCCCTTCCCACCACGGGCAGCCGATCCCCGGTAATGAGGCCGGAACGTCGGCGACGCCCGGGGCTACGCGACACAAAGGAGTGCGCGGTGACGACACCGGACCTGACGAAGCACGAGAAGCGACCGGCCGAACGGCACGGAGAGCGGGCCCGCGGGCCCGAGAAGCTCCGGAACATCGAGGTCTGGGCCAGGTCCGCACCGATCCGGCTGGCCGGCTACGAGGACGACCTCGCCGAGCCGCACATCCTGCCCGGCATCGACTGACCCCGCTTCACACCCGGCGCCACCACACCCGAGCTCCGGACCGCATAGCGCGGTCCGGAGTTCGGCCGGTCCGGGCTTGCGCCGTTCACAGGGCCGCCCGCGCCACGGCCGCCCCGGCGAACGACAGCCCGACGCCCGCACCGACGGTGAGCACCAGATATCCGGCCGCCACGGCCAGCCGACGGGCCGACGGTGGTGAAGCCGCCCAGGAACCCGTTGCCCAGCAGCGGACTGATCAGCCGGGGCGCCCGGGAAACCGCCGCTTCACCGTGACCATCAGGACACCCATGAGGAAGCAGCCCATGGTGTTGACCAGCAGAAGCTTCCAGGGGAACGCCGAGGCGCCGGTCGGCCGGATTCGCTCGGCGCCATAGCGGGCCACGGTCCCCGCGGCGCCGCCGATCGCCACGGCCGCCACGACGGCCGGCTGCGCCCCGGGGTGGTGATCGGGGTGGGTGCGGTGATGCAGTCGCATCCTGGGGCATCTGGACCGGCGCGTTCATCCTCACCGGGCTGTGGGCGGCCGGTTGGCAGACCGGACTCTTCGCCACCCTGGGCACCGTCGTCTCGACGCTGACCGCCTACGCGCTCGGCATCGACCGTTCCGGCATCGCCCTCGGCCTCCACGGGTACTCCGGCTGCCTCACCGGCATCGCGCTGGTCAGCTTGCTGGGACACCACCCCGCGACCTATGCGCTCGCAGTCATCGGCTCGATCATGTGCACCGTACTGACGACGACGCTGACCACCCTGCTCAAGCCGTACGCACCGTTCTGCCTGGTCTCCGGAGTCATGGTGCTCGGGGCGCCGTCCTTCGGACGGATCTGGCACGGAGCGCCGAATCCCGTGTCCAGCACCACCAGCGGGGACACCGCGATCTCCTGGGACGACCTCTGGCTCCTGGTGGACGCGTGGTACGTCGGGCTCATCATGCTCGTCGGCCTGGCCTTCGCCGGGGTGCGCGTGGTGCTGTACGCGGCGGCCGGCTCCGTCATCGGGATCGTCGCCGCCTGGGCGCTGGGCGCCCCCACCTCGCTGATCGCCGACGGGATCTACGGATACAACGCCGTGCTCGTGGCCATCGCCATCGGCGCGGTCTTCCTCACCGGCACGGTGTGGAACGGGGCGTACGCCCTCTTCGGTGCCGGGGCCTCCACCGGTCTGCGTGATCGCGTTCTCCTTCATCCTCACCTGGATCATCGCGAAGGTGGTCGATCTGACCGTGGGCTTCCGCGCGGCCGACGAGTACGACAGCGTTCCCGGCACGGACCGGGAACGCGCCTACGACTCCCAGACCGCCGAGCGCCTCGGTGCCCTGGCCTCCGGCAAGGCCGTGACCAGCGACGACGAACTCGTCAGACAGATCACCAAGCTGCTGAGGGCCCGGGAGGAGTCCAAGTGACGGGCTCCGCCCCGGCAGCGGGGCCGTCCCGGGGGCCTCAGAACCGCCGGGCCGGGCCGGTCCGGGCGGGGCCGAGCGAGACCGGGGGCATGAACTCCCGCACATGGGTCCGGTGCCACCAGCGCCCGGTGGCCCGCAGCTCCCGCCAGGTGGTGTACCGGTAGTGGTACAGCCTGGCGCGGACATGCGTCGGAGGAGCATCGGGGAACGGGTTGTGGCGCAGCAGCCGCAGGGTGTCCCGGTCGTTCTCCAGCAGCCGCTCCACGAACGGGCCGAACCAGGGATGGGCGTACGCGGGGGAGAGCGCCGCGAACCACATCAGCCAGTCCAGCCGCAGATGGTACGGGGCGAACTGGCGGGGCATCCGGCGCGGATCGCCCGGTTTGCCGCGGAAGCCGTACTCCCGCCAGACGGTGTCGTCGTGGAGCTCCGGCTCGTCCGTGCCCTCGACCACCACCTCCAGCCGGACCCGGCTGATGCTGCCGAACGCGCCGTAGGTGTTGACCAGGTGCAGCGGGTCGAACGAGCGGTTCATCACCTGACGGCGGGAGACCAGATTGCGCGCCGGGCGGTAGCTGAGGAACAAGACCAGCGCGGTCACCGCGATGACGACGACCTCGTACCAGAGCGGCGGCGCTGACTGGGCGGGCGGCGTGGTGAACAGGGACCAGTCGACGGCGGACAGCGCCAGGGTGATCGTCAGCCAGTTCAGCCAGGCGAAGTTCCCCGAGACGACGAGCCACAGCTGGGTGACGATCATCAGCCCCGCTGCGGCGCTCGCCACCGGCTGCGGAGTGAAGAGGAGCACCGGAACCAGGAGCTGGGTGACATGGTTGGCCGCGACCTCGGCCCGGTGGACGGGTTTGGGCAGCCGGTGGAAGAACCAGCTCAGCGGCCCCGGCATCGGCTGGGTCTCGTGGTGGAAGTACAGACACGTCAGCTTGCGCCAGCACTCGTCGCCGCGGATCTTGATCAGCCCGGCACCGAACTCCACCCGGAACAGCACCCAGCGCAGCAGCCACAGCACCAGCACCGGGGGAGCGGTGTGCGCGTTGCCGAGGAAGACGGCGAGGAAGCCGGTCTCCAGCAGCAGCGACTCCCAGCCGAAGCCGTACCAGGTCTGGCCGACCTGGACGATCGAGAGGTACAGCGCCCAGGGGAGCGCCCAGAGCAGCATCGCCGCCCAGAGCGGAACATACGAGTCCGCGCCCACGAGCAGGGCGACGGCCAGCGCGCAGCCGGTCCAGGCGACGAGCGCGAAGAAGCGGTCGGAGTAGTGGAGCCGGAAGAGCCCGGGGCCGTCGCGCCACTCGGTGCGGCGCAGGAAATCGGGCACCGGCAGCATGCCCCGTTCGCCGATCAGCGCCCGGAACTGGAGCGCGGCGGTGAGGAACGCGAACAGGTAGACAGCGGCCAGCGCCCGCTGGAAGATCAGCCGGCTGAGCCAGTACCCGTCTGCGGTGAACCACTCCATCACCTCCAGTATCGGCGATTCAGCCCCGCCCGCCGCGCTCCTCGTCCACGATGCGACGCAGCGTGCTGCCCAGCCGCCGTGCGTACCACCGCTGGAGCACCGGGACGACGGGCCCCGCGAGCCGGCTGTACCAGGCCGCCGGGCGGCTGAACGCCGTGACGGTGAACCACACCGTCCCGTCGTCGGCCAGCTCCACCACGAAGGACTCCTCGCCGCGCTCCGGATGCCGGGTCTCGGTCCCGTAGGCGAACCCGACGCGGTCCTGCTCGTACGCGGTCCAGACGACCTGGCAGGGCGCGGCGAACCGGAGCGGGCCGACGCCCAGCGACACCCGGACGCGCACCCCGTCGCCGGCGCACGGAGCCGACGCGTCGACCCTCGCCCCGCTGGTGCGGTGCATACGCCATTCGGTGACCGCCGCGCCCGCCGCCCGGAGATCGGCCCGGCCGCGCCCGACCCTGGCCCGGTGGTGGAGGTGGTGGTATCCGGCGGGCAGCGGGCCGAGGCGGGTGGCGCCGGCCTCGGGATAGCTGAGGTTGCTCATGCGGTCCTGCCTTCTTCGTGGTCGGTGCGATCGCGGAGCCGCTGCCAGGCGAGCACCGAGCAGAGCGCGAAGCCCAGTGCGTTTCCGAGGCCGTGGGTGGCGGCCATCCAGGTCAGTGTGGGGTGCGGGAGTCCGGTGGCCTCGCCGAGCGCCCAGCTCAGGGCGAGCACCATGGTGACGGCGAGCACGGCGGACGAGACGGCGAGCAGGGCCCGGGTGACCCGGTCCCGCTGCCCGGCACGGACCTGCCGCCAGGTGAGGAGGGCGACCGTCCACATCCCCGCGGTCAGCACGGCGGCTCCCGCGAGCTCGGCCCAGTCCCCGATGAAGTAGCCGATCAGGACGAGCAGGGTGCCCAGCGGCACGCTCAGTGCGGCGAACCTTCCCGCGCGGCTGTCGGTGATCCGGCAGACGAGCCCCGCGACCAGCGCGGCGGCGAATCCGGCGAAGTGGAAGTGCGGCACGGTCAGCGCGAGGATGCCGAGCCCGAAGCCGAAGAGTGTGTGCCCCGAGCGTTCGGCGACCAGGGCCGTGGCGGCGATCGACGGCGTGACCAGGGCGGTGAGCAGGGCGATCTCGGCCGGTGCCCGGGACGTCGGGAGGTCGCGGAGCCGCAACAGCCGGGGCGGGGCGTGCAGGGCGAGCAGTACGGCGCCGAGCGCGTAACAGACCGCCAGGGCGGTGGCGGCCGTGCCGCGCGGCAGCCAGAGCGAGACGGCGCCGGGAACGGCGAAGAGCGGCCACAGGCGCCGCATCCGGTCCAGCCCGGCCGCACCGGTCAGCCGCAGCCCCGCGGGAACCACCACCAGCATGCCCAGCATCACGATCGAATTGACCAGCACGGACATCGCCGCCCCCCGACTTGAACGCGTTCAACTGTGCTCGGCGCAGACTCTACGAGCTTTCTTGAACACGTTCAAGGGGGCGCGGGGCCGAGGTCGCTTCAGTGGCGAGTGGCGTACGGTGCCGGCCTCACAGGGCTCCCCGGCGCCACTCCCGTACCAGTAGATAGCCCAGGTACACGCCTCCGACGGCCATCGTGTAGATGCCGACCGGCAGGTTGTCGAAGAGCGGCAACTGCTGGGCGCAGAGATCCGCGAGCACCAGCAGCAGTGCACCGGTCAGCGCCGAGAGCGCCAGGTGCGGGCCGGAGACCCGGGTGATCCGTCTGGCGATCTGCGGGGCCGTCAGCGAGATGAACGCGATGGGGCCGGCGACGCCGACCGCACCTGCCGAGAGCACGATCGCCAGCAGCACGGCGGCCGTCTTCGTGCGGCGGGGCTCGGAGCCGAGCGCGGCGGCGATGTCGTCGCCCATCTCCCCGATGTCCAGCCGCCGCGACACCAGCGCGGTGAGCGGGGCCGCCGCCAGCAGCACCAGCCAGATCGTGGTCGCGTCCTCCCAGGACCGCGCCGACAGGCTGCCGTTGACATAGGCCGTGAGGACGGCGGCGCGGTCGCGCTCCATGGCGTAGACGACGTACTGGGTGATCGCGGTGCCGATCGCGGCGACCCCGATCCCCGCGATGACCAGCCGGGCCGGGTTGCGGAACCCGGTCCCGGTCGACACGTAGACCAGCGCCATGGCGAGGACGGCTCCGAGCAGCGCGCCGAGCGCCACCGGCACGGTGTCCGGGAACAGCAGCGCCGAGATCGCGGCGCCCGCCCCGGCCCCGGACGCCAGCCCGATCACATCGGGGCTGCCCAGCGGATTGCGGGTGACGGACTGGAACAGCGCCCCGGAGAGCCCGAGCGCCGCACCGGTACCCACGGCGACCGTCAGCCGGGGACCGCGCAGCCGCTCCAGCACGAACGCGTCCTTGCCCTCGGCCCCGCCGGTCACCGCCCCGGCCAGGTCGGCGAGCGGAATGCCGAGCCGCCCGAGCGACAACGTGGCGACGGCGCCCGCCAGGAGCAGCACCAGCAGCACGAGGGCCGTCAGCACCGACACCCGCCGGACCGGCACGGCCACCCTCCCGCCGGCCCTGATCACCTTCCGGGGCGAAGCGGTGCGGACCGCGGTCTGATGCGACGTCATGCGTTGCCCCTCATCCTGCGTACGGCGACGAGCAGTGCCGGCGCCCCGATGAACGCGGTCACCACACCGACCATCAGCTCCTGCGGGCGCATGACCACCCGGCCCACGACATCCGCGAGAAGCAGCAGCGCCGGACCGGCCAGCGCCGAGAAGAGGACCTGCATGCGGAAGTCGACACCGACCACGGCCCGCACCACATGCGGAACGGCCAGTCCGACGAAGGCGATCGGACCGACCGCCGCCGTCGCCGCCGCACTCAGCAGCGTGGCCGCGAACAGCCCGCCCGCTCGAACCAGCGCCGGATTCGCCCCCAGGGACGCCGCCGTCGAGTCGCCGAGCGCGAGTGCGTTGAGGCCGGGACCGAGCACCGCGGCGATCACCAGACCGGCCACGGCGAACGGCAGGACCGACCAGAAGACATCGAAGTCCCGCCCGCCGAGCGCCCCGACGACCCAGTACCGGTAGCTGTCGAACACCTGCGGGCGGCTCAGCGTCACCGCCTGGATGAACGCCATCAGCACGGCGGAGAGCACCGCGCCGGCGAGCACCAGCCGGATGAGACCGCTGCCCGAACCCGCCGACCCGATCGCATGGACGAGCAGACCCGCGAGCAACGCACCGGGCAGCGCCCACCACATGGTGTCCGTGCTGCCCGAGGCCCCCAGGAACGCCGTCGCGGCGACGATGCTCGCGGAGGCACCCGCGTTGATCCCGAGGAGCCCGGGATCGGCCAGCGGATTGCGGGTCACCCCCTGCATGAGGGTGCCCGCGACGGCGAGGCAGAGACCGGCCAGCACACCGAGCGCGGTGCGCGGATAGCGGCTCTCGACGACGGTGGTGACATTCGGGTCCGCGCTGCCGGACAGGACGTGCAGCACATCGCCGAACGAGGTCGTACGGCTGCCGAACATGACGCTCGCGAGTACGGCGAGCACAAGGACGGCGACCGCGATGACGACGGAGAACGCCCGCCGAGCGGTGCCGGTCCGTGAGGTACCGGCACCGCTCGGCGGTGCGTGCGCGGTGATGACCATGGGGGTGGTGGTCCGCCTCAGCCCTTGGCGGCGGACTCGACGGCCTTGTCGATCAGCGGCAGGTAACGGTCGATCACCCACGGCACGGTGAGCGGGTTGATGATCGAGGAGGCGGTGACGAAGGAGTTGTCCTTGCCGGCCACCACGGCACCGCTCTTGACCGCCGGGATCGCCGCGTACAGCGGCTGCGCCTCGATCTCCTTGCGGGCCTTGTCATCCATGTAGAACGTGAAGACCAGGTCGCTGTCCTTCAGCTGCTCGGCGTTCTCCAGGCCGATGAGCGCCGAGTCGGTGCCCTTGGTCTCCTTGAAGGTGTTCACCACCGGGTCGACCGTGAGGCCGAGCGAGGAGACCATCTTGACGCGCTGCTCATCGGGCTTGAAGACACCGAGGGTGCCGGGGCCGGTGTTGTAGATGTACGAGAACTTGTACTTCTTGTACTCCGGCCGGGTCGCCGCCGCGTCGGCCAGCTGCTTCTCGATCTTCGAAGTGAGGGTCTTCGCCTCGTCCGGCTGTCCCAGCGCCTTGGCGATGATCCCGATCTGCTGGTCCCAGTCGGTGCTCCACGGCAGGTCGGGATAGGCGACGGTGGGGGCGATGTCCTTGAGGATGTCGTAGTCCTTCTGCGTGATCCCGGACCACGGCGCGAGGATGACGTCCGGCTCCAGCTCGGTGATCGCCTCGAAGTCGATGTCCTCACCGCCCGTGAACTGGGTCGGCAGCTTGTCGCCGGACTTCTTCACCGCGTCGTGGATCCAGGGCAGATAGCCCGTCTTGTCGCTTCCCCACTCGTACTTCTCGATGCCCACCGGGGTGTGGCCGAGCGCGATGGCCGTCTCGGCGGAGCCCTGGCCGAGGGTGACGACCCGTTCGGGCTGCTCCTTGATCTCCGCGGTGCCGAGCGCGCTCTTGATGGAGACGGGGAACGCGCCGCCGCTCTTCCCGGACGCGCCGGACGCCTCCTTGCCGTCGTCGCTCGACGAGCAGCCGCCGAGGGCGAGGACGAGCGCTGCGGCGGCGGCAGTTGTGGCGAGCGTCCGGCGACGCGCGCGGGTGAACCGGGACATGGATGTTCCTCATGCTTGAACGGATGGAGCAGCGGGTCCCCGCGACCGTGTGAGGGCATGCCGAATGAGCGGCCGTACGGGGGTACGACGGGCGGCCCCCGATGCAGATCGCAAGGAGTTAGGCAAGCCTAAGCTAAGCCATTGTGTGGCAGCAACCGGCCCCCCGGGGAGTGCTCTCGGGCCTGCTCGCGCGAAATCGCGGCCGGTTCCGGGGCTCGGCCCGGTCGCTGCTTTGGTCCAGACCTATTGACGGAAGGTCCGGGCCTCCCTAGCGTGTGGCGAGCCGTGAAATGCGAGACCGCATTCCGCCTGGATTTGTCAGGCGCATGCCATTCACGCGCCAACTCGCCCCGCGCCGGGCCGCCTCGGGCAGCAGTACCGCCCCGGCGGCACCGGCCGCGACAGGAAGGGAACTGAGCATGTTCGGTCGGACATCGCGCCTGCTGGGGGTCGGCCTCGCGGCGGCATGTGTCGTACAGCTGCTGGTGGGTGCGGAGTCGAGCGTCGCGCAGGACGAGACCTGCGCGGTCAAGTCGAGGCCCTCCGGAAAGGTGCTCCAGGGGTACTGGGAGAACTGGGACGGCGCCTCCAACGGGGTGCACCCGCCGCTCGGCTGGATACCGGTCACCGACGGCCGGATCGCGCAGCACGGCTACAACGTGATCAACGCGGCCTTCCCGGTCATCCGCTCGGACGGCACCGTCCTGTGGGAGGACGGGATGGACTCCACCGTGAAGGTCCCGACCCCGGCCGAGATGTGCCGGGCGAAGGAGTCCGGACTCACCACCCTGATGTCCATCGGCGGCGCGGCCGCCGGCATCGACCTCAACTCCACCGCCGTCGCCGACCGGTTCGTCGAGACGATCGTGCCGATCCTGAAGAAGTACAACTTCGACGGCATCGACATCGACATCGAGACCGGTCTGACCAGCAGCGGCAACATCAACCAGCTGTCGGCCTCGCAGTCCAACCTCATCCGCATCATCGACGGCGTGCTCGCGCGGATGCCCTCGAACTTCGGGCTGACGATGGCGCCGGAGACGGCCTATGTCACCGGCGGCAGCATCACCTACGGATCGATCTGGGGCGCGTACCTGCCCATCGTGAAGAAGTACGCGGACAACGGGCGCCTGTGGTGGCTGAACATGCAGTACTACAACGGCAGCATGTACGGGTGCGCCGGGGACTCGTACTCCGCGGGCACGGTCGAGGGGTTCACGGCCCAGACCGACTGTCTGGACAAGGGGCTCGTCATCCAGGGCACCACCATCAAGGTCCCGTACGACAAGCAGGTTCCGGGGCTGCCGGCCCAGCCCGGTGCGGGTGGCGGTCACATGACGACCGGCCAGGTGTCACAGGCCTGGAACCACTACGGCAACGCCCTCAAGGGCCTGATGACCTGGTCGCTCAACTGGGACGGCTCGAAGGGCTGGACCTTCGGGGACAACGTGAAGGCGCTGCAGGGACGCTGAGGCGCCGCGGCACCCCCTGCACGACCGGGCGGCTCCGCCGAGGTGGACGGAGCCGCCCTTCCGGCCGGCCGTGACATCGGCCGGCCGGTGCGCCGTACGGTCAGGAACGGGGCTCGGAGGCGTCCAGCATGGCTTCGCGCTCCACGACCTTGATCCGCTCGCGGCCCTGCTCCTCGCCCAGGGCCTTCTCGTGCGCGTCCAGGCGGTACCAGCCCTCGCGGGTGGTGTACCGGACGCCGCGCTCCTCCAGGAAGGCGGTGACGGCCTCCGGTTCGGGCCGGACCGGCGCGGGCAGCCGGCCCTCGGCCTGGTCCTCCAGCAGGCAGGCCACGGTCTCGTTGGCGTCGCCCTTGGTGTGGCCGATCAGGCCGACCGGGCCGCGCTTGATCCAGCCCGTGACGTAGACCGAGGGCATGTGCTCCCCGCCGTCGACGACGCGTCCGGCGGCGTGCGGGACGGTGCCGGAGACCACGTCGAACGGGAGCTTCGGGAGCTCCTGCGAGTAGTAGCCGACCGCGCGGTAGACGCTCTGCATGTCCCAGTCGGTGAAGTCACCGGTGCCCTTGACGTTGCCGGTGCCGTCCAGCTCGGTGCGCTCGGTGCGCAGGCCGACGACCCGGCCGTCCTCGCCGAGGATCTCCACCGGGGACTCGAAGAAGTGCAGGAACAGCTTGTGCGGCCGGTCGCCGACGTCGCGGATGGCCCAGTTCTCCAGTGTGGAGGCGACCATGTTGGCCTGCTTGTTGCTCCGCCGGGTCTCGATCGAACCCGCGTCGTACTCGATGTCCTCGGGGTTGACGATGACCTCGATGTTCGGCGAGTGGTCCAGTTCCCGCAGCTCCATCGGGCTGAACTTGGCCTGCGCGGGGCCCCGGCGTCCGAAGACGTGCACTTCGAGGGCCTTGTTGGCCTTGAGGCCGTCGTAGACGTTGGCGGGGATCTCGGTCGGCAGCAACTCGTCCGCGGTCTTGGCGAGGATCCGGGCCACGTCCAGGGCCACGTTGCCCACGCCGAGGACGGCCACCTTCTCCGCCTCCAGCGGCCAGGTGCGGGCGACGTCGGGGTGGCCGTCGTACCAGGAGACGAAGTCGGCGGCGCCGTGGGAACCGTCCAGGGTGCTGCCGGGGATGTCGAGCGCGCGGTCCGCGTCGGCGCCGGTGGAGAAGATCACGGCGTCGTAGAAGGACCGCAGATCGTCCAGGTCGATGTCGTTGGGGTAGTCGACGTTGCCGAACAGCCGGAGCTGCGGCTTGTCGAGAACCTGGTGGAGTGCCTGGACAATGCCCTTGATCCGCGGGTGGTCCGGGGCCACTCCGTAACGGATCAGGCCGAAGGGGGCGGGCATCCGCTCGAACAGGTCGATCGAAACACCCGGTTCCTGGGCGGCCTCGGATTTCAGCAGCGCGTCCGCTGCGTAGATGCCGGCGGGGCCGGCTCCGACTATGGCGACGCGGACGGGGCGGGTCATCAGGTGCTGGTCCTTAGAACGTGCTGATGCGGGCAGTGCAGCTCAGGGTAAAGGTAAGGCTGGGCTTACCGTGCTCCACGGAACACCGTATCCGTTGCCGGTCCGCGGCCTCGGGGCGGTTCGCCCTACGAGACGTCCGGTCCCTCCGTGCGGTGCTCGAAATGGCGTGAAGTGCACTCGGGTGGCGCGAGTGCGGGATTCGCCCGGCCGTGCGGGGTTCGCTCGAAGAATCGGACAAATGATGGCAGAGTGACCCGCATGGATGATCGGGTAGCGGGTGCCCTGTCACTCCCGGACGACTGGCCCGCCCACCCGGATCTCAGCCTCGCCCTGAACCGTATGGGCAGCTTCGACTGGGACCTGGACAGTGGCCTCATGCACATGGACCGGCCCGCGCTCGACGTGTTCGACCTGAGGACGGAGGAGTACGACAACCGGCCGGAGACGCTGGGACTGCGGGTGCCGCCGGACGAGGGCGTCCGGCTCGACGCCATGGTCGCGCAGGCGCTCAAGCGGGGGCAGAGCAATTACGGGGCGTACTTCAGGATCAGGCGGCGCGACGGCAGCCTCCGCTGGACCCACACCCAGGGCTTCATTCGGCGGGACGGCACCGGCCGCCCGCACCGCATCATCGGCATCGTCCGCGATGCGACCCAGGAGCTGGCCGACTCGACCGCCCGCAGCGAACTGGACACGGAGCGGCGCCGCCGCACCAGCCTGGTGGACGGCACCACGGCCGCGCTGGCCCACGCCCGCACCGTCGGCGACGTCATCGAAGTGCTGAAGAACTCCCAGGGGCTGGCGCATCTCGGCGCGACCAGCCTGGTCATGGGGCTGATAGAGGCCGGGCGCATCCATCTGGTGGCCGACGGGCCGGAGGACTCCTTCGTGCCCGGCACCCGGTACACCCGGACGGACGAGCAGTACCCGATGAGCGAGGTCGTGCGCACCCTCACCCCCCGCTTCATCGAGTCCGCCACCGACTTCGCCACCTCGTACCCGATCCTGTGGCCCCACATCAGCCACCTCGGCATCACCTCGGCGGCCTATCTGCCGCTGATCGCCCAGGCCCGCCCCATCGGCGCGCTCGGCCTGCTCTACAGCGACAAGGACGGCTTCACCGGCGACGAACGCAATCTGCTGGTCGCGCTCGGCAGCTCCATCGCGCAGAGCCTGCAGCGGGCCATGCTGTACGAGCAGGAGCACGACCTCGCCGAGGGCCTCCAGCAGGCCATGCTGCCGCGTAGGATCCCGGACGTGCCGGGGGCGCAGATCGCAGTCCGCTACCGCTCGGCCCGGCTGGGCCGGGACATCGGGGGCGACTGGTACGACGTCATTCCGCTGCCCGGCGGCCGGGTCGGGGCCGTCATCGGGGATGTGCAGGGCCACGACACCCACGCGGCGGCCGTCATGGGGCAGCTGCGCATCGTGCTGCGCGCCTACGCGGCCGAGGGGCACAGCCCTGCCACGGTGATGGCGCGGGCCTCGGTCTTCCTGCACGAGCTGGACACGGACCGCTTCGCGACCTGCACCTACGCCGAGGCCGATCTGACGACCGGGGTGGTGCAGCTGGTCCGGGCCGGCCATGTCGACCCGCTGGTGCGCGAGAGCGACGGCAGCTGCCGCAGGCTTCCCGCGGAGGGCGGGCTGCCGCTGGGGCTCTCGGCCGAGTTCGAGCGGCTCGAATACCCGGTCAGCACCGTGGAGCTGGACCCCGGCCAGACCCTGGTGATGTTCACCGACGGGCTGGTGGAGATGCCGGGTGCCGATCTCGACGAGGGCATCCAGCTGCTGACGGCCATGGTGCGCAACGGCCCGCAGGACCTCCAGCGGCTGGCCGACCGGCTCTGCGAGGAGGTCGACGAGCGCGGCGGCGAGGACGACGTCGCCGTCCTGATGCTGCGCCGCAAGGCCGCCCACGCACCCCAGCCCGGCGGCCGGCTCCAGCAGCACGTCGCGCAGAGCGACCCGGAGGCGCTGAGCTCCGCGCGCCACATGATCCGGGCGGCGGTGCGGGCCTGGGGCGCCAAGGCGCGCGCCGACGAGGTCGAGCTGGCCGCCGACGAGCTGATCACCAATGCGCTCATGCACACCGACGGCGGGGCCATCGTCACCATCCGGGTGCTCACCGGCCCCGAGCGGCGGCTGCGGGTCGACGTCGAGGACCGCTCCAGCGCGCTGCCCAGGCGCCGGGACGCGGGGGAGGCCGGGGTGTCCGGGCGGGGGCTGATGCTGGTGGACCGGCTGACGGACCTGTGGGGCGTGGAGTCCCGGGGCGGTGGCAAGTGCGTCTGGTGCGAATTCGTCATCCCGGCACACGAGTGAGAAACGCACTTCTTTACCTGATAGTAACGGAACGTAAGATGTCTGTACTTGACCGTAACCGATCGCGAGCGATTGACTGCGACTCCGCAAGTCTTTGGCGACTCCGTCAGTCCTTGTCTTCGACGACATGAGGATCCGTTGGGAACTGAGCTGCTGGCACCCCTCGATCTTGCCTTCTGGCACCTCGAATCCGATGCCCACCCGATGCACCTCGGCGCGCTCGCCGTCTTCTCGCCGGCCCCCGGCCCGGCGCACGGCGCCGACGCGGAGACCGTGCTCGAACTGCTGGGCGTACGCGCCGCCGCCATTCCCCGGCTGCGGATGCGGGTCAGGGACGTACTGCTGCCCGTCGGCGGCGCGGCCTGGTTCGTCGACAAGGACTTCGACGTCCACCGGCACATCGGGCGGGTGCGGCTGACCGGGGCGGAGGCGCGGGACGAGGACGGCGGTTTCATGGCGGGCGCCACCCGGCTCGCCGGTGAACTGATGGAGCGGCCGCTCGAACGGGGGCTGCCGCCCTGGCAGATGTACGTGATCGGCGGCGCCGACGGCGGCCCCTTCGCGGTGCTCGTCAAACTCCACCACGCGCTGGCCGACGGCATGCGCGCGGTCGCCATCGGCGCCGGGATCTTCGACGAGATCGCCGCCGTCGGCCGGACCCGCGCCGGAACCCCCGTCCGCCGGGCGCGCACCGTCCCGCCCCGCTCCTGGATGCCCGGCCCGCGCCAGGTCGCCGGATTCGCGCTCGGCCGGATCGAGGATCTCGGGCGGGCGTTCGGCGTCGGCGCCTCCATGGTGCGGGCCAGCCGCCTCGATCCGCGCGGCACGCCCGCACTCACCGCGAGCTCCAGCGGCACCCGGCGGCTGGCCACCGCGGACCTGGACCTCGAAGCCGTCCAGCGGATCCGCCGCGCCGCGGGCGGCACGACCAACGACGTCCTGCTCGCGATCGTCGCCGGGGCGCTGCGCCGCTGGATGCGCGAGCGCGGTGAACCACTGCCCGTCGAGGACCCGCGCGCCCTGGTGCCGGTCTCCCGGCGCAGGCCGGGCCAGGCCGCGGCGTCCGGGAACAAGCTCTCCGCCTATCTGCTCGGGCTCCCGGTCGGCGAACCCGACCCGTGGCGGCGGCTCGCCGTCGTCCGCGCCGCCATGGACCGCAACAAGGCCGCGGGTCCCTTCCGCGGCGCCGGCGCGGTCGCCGTGCTCGCCGATCAACTTCCCTCGCTCGCCCACCGCTTCGGTGCGCCGATCGCCGGGAACGCCGCCAGGATGCTCTTCGACGTCCTGGTCACCAGCGTGCCCCTGCCGCGTTCGGCGCTCTCGCTCGGCGGCTGCCCGCTGCGCGCGGTCTACCCGATGGCGCCGCTCGCCCGCGGTCAGTCCCTCGCCGTCGCGCTGTCCACGTACGGCGGCCGGGTGCGGGTCGGGCTGGTCGCCGACGGCAAGGCGCTGCCCGATCTGGACCGGCTGGCGCGCTGCGCCGACGACGAGCTGGCCGAGCTGCTCGCCCTGCTGTCGGCGCACTGAGTTGACGCCCGCCCCGGACCGGCCACAGAAACGCTGCCCCCGATCGGTCATAGATCGGACAGATATCCAGGAAAGTGCCACAACCAGTGGCCGCCGAGGTGTTGACGTGCCCAAGTGATCCGATGAATATTCCTGTGTGCAGGAAACGATCATCGGGGAGGGCGGCGGAAGCATGCGGCGCAACAGGCTGGGAAGCAGCGCGGTCGAGGTCACCGAGCTGTCCTTCGGGGCGGCCGCCATCGGCAATCTCTTCACCGCCGTCGACCCGGCGCGGGCGGCCGCCGCGGTCGACGCCGCCTGGGACGAGGACGTCCGCTACTTCGACACCGCGCCGCACTACGGACTCGGCCTCTCCGAACGACGGCTGGGCGAGGCCCTGCGCTCCCGGTCCCGCGACTCGTACGTGCTGTCCACCAAGGTGGGGCGGGTGCTCGACCCGCTGCCCGCCGACGCCACCGGCTCCGGCTACAACGCCGACGGCCTCTCCGAGGGCTTCGCCGTACCCGCCACCCACCGCCGACGCTGGGACTTCAGCGCCGACGGCGTACGCCGCAGCATCGAGGACAGCCTGGAGCGGCTCGGGCTCGACCGTATCGACATCGCCTATCTGCACGACCCCGACGACCACGCGCGGGCCGCGTTCGACGAGGCGTACCCGGCACTGGAGAAGCTGCGCGCCCAGGGCGTCGTCGGCGCCATCGGCGCCGGGATGAACCAGACCGCGATGCTGACCCGGTTCCTGCGCGACACCGACGTCGACGTGGTGCTCTGCGCCGGGCGCTACACCCTCCTCGACCAGTCCGCGCTCGACGAGCTGCTGCCCGAGGCGGCCGCCCGGGGCCGCAGCGTGGTCGTCGGAGGGGTCTTCAACTCCGGGCTGCTCGCCGACCCGCGCCCCGGCGCCACGTACGACTACACGGCCGCGCCCCTCACCCTCCTGGACCGGGCCCTGCGGATCAAGGCCGTCACGGAGGGCCACGGCGTCCCGCTGCGGGCCGCCGCCCTCCACTACCCGCTCGCCCACCCGGCCGTCGCCACGGTCCTCGTGGGCATCCGCTCCCCGGGCGAGGTGCGCGACGCCGCCGCCCTGCTCCGCCGCGAGATCCCGGACGAGCTCTGGGACGAGCTGCGCGCCGAGGGCCTGCTGACCGAGAACGGACACTGACATGAGAATCGCCCTGCACACCAAGGTCCGCGCCGACCGCATCGAGGAGTACGAGGCCGCGCACCGCGAGGTCCCGGCGGAGCTCACCGCCGCGATCCGCGCGGCGGGCGCCACGTCCTGGACGATCTGGCGCAGCGGCACCGACCTCTTCCACGTCATCGACTGCGAGGACTACGCCGCACTCCTCGCCGAGCTGGAGCGGCTCCCCGTCAACATCGCCTGGCAGGCCAGGATGGACGAACTGCTCGACGTCGCGCACGACTACTCGGCCGACGGCGCCGCGGCCGGGCTCCCGGTCGCCTGGGAGCTGTGACATGACCGGTCAGGAACGGATCGTCGACGCCCACCACCATGTGTGGGACCTCTCGGTACGCGACCAGGACTGGATCACCGGCGACGGACTCGCCCCGCTCCGGCGGAACTTCACCCTGGCCGACCTGGAACCCGAGGCACGCGCCGCCGGGGTGTGCGCCACCGTCCTCGTCCAGACCGTCACCGTCGCGGCGGAGACCCCCGAGTTCCTGGCGCTCGCCCACGACAACGACCTCGTCGCGGGCGTCGTCGGCTGGTGCGACCTCACGGCGCCGGACATCGCCGACACCCTGGCCCACTTGCGTGAACTGCCCGGCGGCGACCGGCTCGTCGGCATCCGCCACCAGGTCCAGGGCGAGCCCGACCCCGGCTGGCTGCTGCGCCCCGAGGTCCTGCGCGGACTGCGCGCCGTCGCCGACGCCGGGCTCGTCTACGACCTCGTCGTCCAGGCCCGCCAACTGCCCGCCACCGTCCAGGCGGCGGCGCTGCTGCCCGAGCTGGCCTTCGTGCTCGACCACGCCGGCAAGCCCCCCGTCGCCGCCGGTGAGCTGCGCCCCTGGGCGGACGACATCAGGGCGCTGGCCGCCCGCCCCAACACCGTCTGCAAACTCTCCGGCCTGGTCACCGAGGCCGATGTGCGCTCCTGGACCGTGCACGACCTGCGCCCGTACGCCGACACCGTCCTCGACGCCTTCGGCCCCGACCGGCTGATGTTCGGCTCGGACTGGCCCGTGTGCCGGCTCGCGGCGACGTACGAGGAGGTCGTCGACACGGCACGCACCCTCACCGACGCCCTCACCGGGGAGGAGCGGGCTCAGGTCCTCGCCACCACGGCCGAGCGGGTCTACGGCCTCTGAGAGCCACCACGGCCGAGCGGGTACAAGGCCGCCGACAGGCACCGGACCGACGCTTTTGGCAGTCTGGGACCATGCCCGAACTGCCGGAGGTCGAAGCCCTGCGGGTCTTCCTCGACGACCACCTGGTCGGCAAGGAGATCGACCGCGTCCTGCCGCTCAACGTGAGCGTCCTCAAGACGTACGACCCCCCGCTGTCCGCCCTCCACGGTGGTGCGGTCACCGGCATCGCCCGGCACGGCAAGTTCCTGGACATCGGCGCCGGGCCGCTGCACCTGATCACCCATCTCGCGCGGGCCGGCTGGCTGCGCTGGAAGGACGCCTTCCCCGCCGAACCGCCGCGCCCCGGCAAGGGGCCCCTGGCACTGCGCACCGTGCTGACCGGCGGCGACGGCTTCGACCTCACCGAGGCGGGCACCACCAAGCGCATCGCCGTGTACCTGGTGCACGATCCGGCCCAGGTGCCGGGCATCGCCCGGCTGGGCCCCGACCCCCTCGCCGACTCCTTCGACCGCGACGCGTTCGCCGCGCTGCTCGCCGGGGAACGCCGCCGGATCAAGGGCGCGCTGCGCGACCAGTCGCTGATCGCCGGCATCGGAAACGCCTACAGCGACGAGATCCTGCACGTCGCGAAGATGTCGCCGTACCTGCTCACCGCGAACCTCACCGACGAGCAGATCACCGCGCTCCACACGGCGACGCGCACCACGCTCCAGGACGCGGTGGCCCGATCCAGCGGCCTCACGGCCGGGAAGCTCAAGGCCGAGAAGAAGAGCGGGATGCGGGTCCACGGACGCACCGGCGAGCCCTGCCCGGTCTGCGGGGACACCATCCGCGAGGTGTCGTTCAGCGACTCCTCGCTCCAGTACTGCCCGACCTGCCAGACCGGCGGCAGGCCGCTGGCCGACCGCCGCCTGTCCAGGCTGCTGAAATGACCCGCCGGGGTGCGCGGGCGGGCCGGTACGCGAAGAAGCGGTGAATCACCGGGCTCCGCACCCCCGTGCGCGCTCTACACTCCGGCCCATGCTGCGCGTACTCGCCGTCGACGACGAAGAACCCGCCCTGGAGGAACTCCTGTACCTCCTGCGCGCCGATCCCCGGATCAGCAGTGCCGAGGGGGCCACCGGGGCCACCGAGGCGCTGCGCCGCATCGGCGCCGCCGTCGAGGCGGGCCCGGACGACCCGGCGGCCATCGACGTCGTGTTCCTGGACATCCACATGGCGGGCCTCACCGGTCTCGACGTCGCCCAGCTGCTGGTCGGCTTCGCCGCGCCTCCCCTCATCGTCTTCGTCACCGCCCACGAGGGCTTCGCCGTCCAGGCGTTCGATCTGAAGGCCGTCGACTACGTCCTCAAACCCGTACGCCGCGAGCGGCTGGCCGAGGCGGTGCGCCGGGTCGCCGAACAGGTGGGCGACCGCTCCGCGCCCGTGCTCGACACCGCGGGCGACCAGATCCCGGTGGAGCTCGGCGGAGTCATCCGGTTCGTCCCGATCGACGACATCGCCTACGCCGAGGCCCAGGGCGACTACGCCCGGCTGCACACCGCCACCGGCAGCCACCTCGTCCGCGTCCCCCTCACCACCCTGGAGGAGCGCTGGCGCTCCCGGGGCTTCGTACGCATCCACCGGCGCCACCTCGTCGCCCTGGGCCGGATCGACGAACTCCGCCTCGACGCGGGCAGCATGAGCGTCCGCATCGGCACCGCGGAGCTCGCGGTGAGCCGCCGCCACACCCGGGCGCTGCGTGATCTGCTGATGCGCCAGACCGGCCGCTGACCAGCACCGACCAGGATCCGGCCCTTCCCACGGCGGTCCGGCGCCGCATACACTCCGGGCCCATGTCCGCAGAGCCAGCGCCCCGGCGCGAAGTGGTGACGGGGGAGCCCCGGCGGGTGCGCCCGCTGCCGCGCTACCGCACCCAGTCGGAGATCGACGAGCAGACTGCGCTCGGCGGCGCGTACGTCCGTTCGCTGATGCGCAGCCAACTGCGGGCCGGGATCACCGCGTTCACCGTCCTCGCCGTGGTCGTCGGGACGCTGCCGCTGGTCTTCGAGGCCCTGCACAGCGCCGCGCTCGTCTGGGCGGTCCTCGGCTTCGCCGCCTACCCGCCGCTCACCCTGATCGCCTGGTGGTACGTGCGACGGGCCGAGCGCAACGAACGCGACTTCGCCCGGCTCGTGGAAGGCCGCCCCGCACAGTGAGCCGTACGTACGCGGTGGCGGCGGTCGCCGCCGTCGTCCTCGCGACCGTCCTCGTCGGCGGCTTCGGACTGCGCATCTCCCGCACCACCTCCGACTTCTACGTCGCCTCGCGCACCGTACGGCCCCGGCTCAACGCCGCAGCCATCAGCGGCGAATACCTCTCCGCCGCCTCCTTCCTCGGCATCGCCGGCCTGGTGCTGGTGCACGGCCCGGACATGCTCTGGTACCCGGTCGGCTACACCGCGGGCTATCTGGTGCTGCTGGTCTTCGTCGCCGCACCGCTGCGCCGCTCGGGGGCGTACACCCTGCCCGACTTCGCCGAAGGAAGGCTGGAATCACGGCAGGTGCGCAGACTGGTCAGCGTCTTCGTGGTCGCGGCGGGCTGGCTCTACCTCGTACCGCAGCTCCAGGGCGCGGGGCTGACGCTCAAGATCCTCACCGGGGCGCCCGGCTGGCTCGGCGACGTGCTCGTGGCCTCCGTCGTCGTCATCGCCGTCGCTGCGGGCGGCATGCGCTCCATCACCTTCGTCCAGGTGTTCCAGTACTGGCTGAAACTGACCGCGCTCCTGGTCCCCGCGATCTTCCTGGTGCTCGCCTGGCAGGGCGACGGACGCCCCCGCGTCAGCTTCGACGAGCAGCTCTCCGTCTTCCGCGCCGACCACCCGCTGTACGCCACCTACGGGCTGATCGTCGCGACCTTCCTCGGCACCATGGGGCTGCCGCACGTCGTGGTCCGCTTCTACACCAGCCCCAACGGCCGCGACGCCCGCCGCACCACGGTCGCCGTCCTCGCCCTCATCGGCGTGTTCTACCTGCTGCCCCCGGTCTACGGAGCCCTGGGCAGGCTGTACGCCCCCGAGCTGATCCACGGCGGGGACGCGGACGCCGCCGTGCTGCTGCTGCCCGGCCGGATCGTCGGCGGACTCGGCGGGGAGCTGCTCGGCGCGCTCATCGCGGGCGGCGCGTTCGCCGCGTTCCTGTCGACCGCCTCCGGGCTCACCATGGCCGTCGCCGGGGTCATCACCCAGGACGTCCTGCCCTCGCGCGGGGTACGACACTTCCGGCTGGCCACCGTCCTCGCCATGTGCGTACCGCTGGCCGGTTCGCTGATCGTCAGCCGGGTGCCGGTGGCCGACTCCGTCGGCATGGCGTTCGCCGTCTCCGCGTCCTCCTTCTGCCCGCTGCTGGTCCTCGGCATCTGGTGGCGGCGGCTCACCCCGCCCGGCGCCATCGCCGGACTGCTGCTCGGCGGCGGCTCCGCGTTCCTGTCCGTCGCCATCACCGTCAGCGGCGCGGTCCGCCCGCCCGGCTGGCCGCACACCCTGCTCGCCTGGCCCGCCGTCTGGTCGGTGCCGGTCGGCTTCCTCGCGATGATCCTGGTCTCCCTCGCCACCCCCGGCCGGATACCCCCGGGCACCAACGCCGCCATGACCCGCTTCCACCTGCCCGAAGCACTGACGTCGGGGAGGCACCGATGACGAGCGCCGGATACGCCGCACTCGTCCTGCTCGCCCTGCTGCTGCTCGGCGCGGGTTTCCTGCTCGGCCGCCGCACCGCCCGGCCCCTGCGCACCAGCGACGTCGGGACCCCCGTCGAGCACGCCACCTTCGAGACCCTGCACACCGCCTCGCTCGCCGCGCCCCCGCTGCGCGCCGGTCTCACCGAGGAGAGCGCCCGCAGGTCCGCCCGCCGGCTGCGCTCCCTGCTCGGCACGGAAGCGCTCTGCCTCACCGACCGCGACCGGGTCCTCGTCTGGGACGGCGAGGGCGAACACCACGGCCGCCACGTCATGGACCAGGTCCGCGACCTGCTCGCCAGCGGCCGGGACACCGCCTTCCGCAGCGACTGCGACGACCTGGACTGCCCGCTGCGCTGGGCCGTCGCCGTGCCGCTCACCGTCGACAACCGGGTCCTGGGCACCCTGATCGCCTACGCCCCGCGCGAATCCGCGGTGCTGGCGCGCGCCGCCGGAGAGGTGGCCCGCTGGGTCTGCGTACAGCTGGAACTCGCCGAGCTCGACCGCTCCCGCACCCAGCTCATCGAGGCCGAGATCAGAGCGCTGCGGGCCCAGATCTCCCCGCACTTCATCTTCAACTCGCTCGCCGCCATAGCCTCGTTCGTCCGCACCGACCCGGAACGGGCCCGCGAACTCCTGCTGGAATTCGCCGACTTCACCCGCTACTCGTTCCGCAGCCACGGCGACTTCACCACCCTCGCCGACGAACTCCACTCCATCGACCAGTACCTGGCACTGGTGCGCGCCCGCTTCGGCGAACGGCTCCTGGTCACCCTCCAGGTCGCCCCCGAGGTACTGCCCGTCGCCCTGCCGTTCCTCTGCCTCCAGCCGCTCGTCGAGAACGCCGTCAAGCACGGCCTCGAAGGGGCCGTCACCTCCAGCCGCATCACCATCAGCGCCCTGGACGCCGGCTCCGAGGCCGAGGTCGTCATCGAGGACGACGGCACCGGAATGGACCCGGAGCGCCTGCGCCACATCCTGCGCGGCGAGGGCGGCCACTCCACCGGAATCGGACTGCTCAACGTCGACGAACGGCTGCGCCAGGTGTACGGGGACGACTACGGCCTCGTCATCGAGACGGGCATCGGCGCCGGGATGAAGATCACCGTACGGCTGCCGAAGTACCGTGCCGGGGTGCACGGTTCCTGACCGGCCGACCGGGTCCCTGTCAGTGGAGATGGATCGCCAGATGCCCCAGCGGCAGCCCCAGTTGCCAGGCCGGCGTCCACACCTGGGCCGCCTCCTCCGCTTCCGGCCCGTCGCCCACCGGCTCCCAGGGCGGCGGCGCGATGGCGTCGAGGTCGGCCGCGAGCAGCTCGGTCTCCTCCAGCCAGCGCCAGGCTGCGCGGGCCAGGGCCAGATCGGGATCCGGGCCGGCCGTGCCGGACACCGGGGCCGCGCCGAGCGCGTCCAGCCGCTCACGGACCCAGCCGCACCACGTCGCCCCGTACGCCGTCAGCAGGCGCAGCTCGTCCAGCCGGGCCGCGGGCAGCGCATCGGCCACCGCGCCGTCCGAGAGGAATACGGTGAGAGCGAGGGCATCGCGCCCCGCTCGGTACTCCAGTGTGGACGGTTCCATCAGATCGCCGGTCCGCAGCAGCTCATCGGCGATGTACTCCGCGTACATCCAGGCCATCGGGACCTGCAGCCCGGCCCCACCGGTTCCATTCTGACGCTCCGGGCACATCCCGTCTCGCCTCTTTCTCTGTTCGGTACCGCGCTTCACGGAGCATTGAACCGGGGGAGCGCGCCCCGCGTGGCCAGAAGGACAGGATCCGTCACCACCGGATGCGTCGACGACACGAGGATGCGATGACCGCCGATCCCGGGGAGGGCCCGCACGTGCGCCATGCGCTGGGCGCCTACGTACTCGACGCGCTCCCGGCGGGCGAGACCCGCACGGTCTCGCGCCATCTGCAGTCCTGCGACCGCTGCGCCGCCGACTACGTGGAGGCCGCGGAGGCCGTCTCGTTGCTCGCCCTGCTGCGTGAGGAGGACCTGCTGGAGTAGCCGGGGAGGTTGTGGGAGAGCCGGCGCAGCGCGTAGTAGGAGCGCGACTTGACCGTGCCCGCCGGAATGCCGAGAACCCGGGCCGTCTCGTCCACGGTGAGCCCGCGGAAGTACATCTGGACGAGGACCGCGCGGTGCTCCGGACTGAGGGTGCGTACCGCGTCGCGTACGTCGAGCGCCGAGACCGTGGTGTCGGCGGGGTCCTCGCCGGCCGGGGTGGTCTCCAGCACGGCGTCGCCGACCTCGGCCGGCCGGGCCTGCCTGGAGCGGCGCGCGTCGATCGCCAGCCGCCGCGCGACGGTGAAGAGCCAGGGCCGCATCGAGTCGTACGGGGCGTCGAAGGCCTCCGGATGCTGCCAGGCCCGGACCAGGGTCTCCTGGAGCAGGTCCTCGGCGCGCTGCCGGTCGCCGAAGGTCAGACCGAGCAGGAAATGCAGGAGGGCGGGCCCGTGCTCCCGTTGCAGATCCGCGAGGGTCCGCTCATCGGTCGTCGTGATGGTCATCGTGAACGCCCTTTCCGCCGAGGCCCTGCGGCTTCGCTGCCGACTGGCGTATACGAACGCATCGGGGCGCCGAGGAACAGGCGGTGGGCGGCCTCGTGCGACGAGCGGTCGCACAGTGCGGCGAATGGTGCGGTGAACGGTCGGGCGGCGGCCGGGCAGCCGCCCGATCACCCGGTCAGCCCGTCCCCGTCCCCGTTCCGGAGGTGTTCGCCATGTTCGACTTCCGGTACGAGTAGCCGAAGTAGATGACCAGACCGATCAGGAACCAGATCACGAAACGCACCCAGGTCTGCCACTGGAGGAAGGTGATCAGCCAGATCGAGAACACCACCCCGAGCGCCGGGACGAACGGCATGCCGGGGGTGCGGAACGTGCGCGGCAGCTCCGGCTGCTTGTAGCGCAGCACGATCACCGCGATGCACACCACGACGAACGCCAGCAGAATGCCGATGTTGGTCAGCTCGGCGGCCTCGCCGATCGGCAGGAACCCGGCGATCAGGGCCGAGGCGCCACCGACGATCCAGGTCACCCGGGTCGGCACGTGCCGGGTCGGATGGGTCTTGGCGAACCACTTCGGCAGCAGCCCGTCACGGCTCATCGAGAACCACACCCGGGTCACGCCGAGCATGAAGGTGAACATCACCGTGAGGATGCCGATGATCGCGCCCACCGCGATCACATCGGCGAGCCGGTCGAGCCCCACCGACTTGAAGGCCGTGGAGAAGCCGGACTCCGGGTCGATGTCCTTGTAGCTCTGCATCCCCGTCAGCACCAGGCACGCCGCCACGTAGAGCACCATGGAGATCCCGAGGGAGTACAGGATCGCCTTCGGCATGTGGCGCTGGGCGTCCTTGGACTCCTCGGCCGCAGTCGACATGGCGTCGTACCCGAACACCGCGAAGAACACCGTGGCCGCACCGGTGAAGGCCCCGCTGATCCCGAACGGGAAGAACGGGGTGTAGTTGGCGGTGTTGATGTGGAACACACCGACGCCGATGACCAGCAGGACGACCAGGACCTTCAGGACGACCACGACCGTCTCGAAGCGGGCCGCGTTCTTGATGCCGAGGGTGAGCAGGTACGCGACGAGCAGACAGAGCAGCGCGGCGAACAGGTCCACCTTGTGGCCGTCGCCGGTGCCGGGCGCGCCCAGCATCCACTTCGGGACTTCGAGCCCCATCTCCCCGAGCAGGAAGCTGAAGTAGCCGGAGATGCCGATGGCGACCACCGCCACGATCGCCGTGTACTCCAGCAGCAGGTCCCAGCCGATGAACCAGCCCACCAGCTCGCCGAGCACCGCGTACCCGTAGGTGTAGGCGGAGCCGGCCTTCGGGATCAGGCCCGCGAACTCCGCGTAGCTGAACGCGGCCGCGGCACTCGCCACACCCGCGATCAGGAACGAGACCAGGACGGCGGGACCGGCGGTGCCGTTCGCCACCGTGCCGGCGAGGGTGAAGATGCCCGCGCCGATGATGCCGCCCACGCCGATGGCCGTGAGCTGCCACAGTCCGAGCGTTCTGGTGAGCTGAGTGGTGGCTTCCCCCGCAGGCGCTTTCTCGTCGATCTGCTCGATCGGCTTGCGGCGCAGCACACCCTCGCCCACTCGGAGCCTTGCCATGAGTCACCTCTCCGCTGACGGCTGTCCCTGACGGGCGCTCATGATGGCTCAGGCGGAGCCGGTGCGGAAGAAGGCGTGCCGTCCGTCGGAGTGAAGGATTCCGCGGCGCCTACGGGACCACCGTGACGGGCCAACGGCCTGCCTTCACCAGCCGGATCGCGACCGAGCCGATGAACCGGTGTCCGGCCGATTCCGACGCGCCCACGACCACGGCGTCCGCCTTCAGTTCGTCCGCCGCGGTCACGAGCCCGTTGTAGGGATCGCCGCGGAAGGTGTGGAACTCCCAGCGCACGTCCCATATTTCCTTCACCCGTTGGGTCGACTCCCGGATCTCGCTCACCAGTCCCTCCGCGACCTCGCCGGTCGTATCGGCGATCGGTGCGCCCAACGCGGCCCCCGCGGGCAGCACCGGCTGGACGTAGACGAGGGCGAGCATGGCGCCCTGGCGGCGGGCGAGCCCCGCAGCGTAGGCCGCGGCACGCATGGAGGAATCGGACCCGTCGAGGCCTGCGACGATCACTTTCGGGCCGTCTGTGCCACGTTCGAACTTATGAGGCTGCGGTTCTGTCACGGCAGCGAGGTTATCCGCTGCTCGGGCCGACTCCGGAGCGGGCTGCGGCATGCCCTCGGCCGGGGCTGCCGGATGCCCCGCCGGGGATCCCTCCATCGGGTGCAGAACCGTCCGGGGCCGGGCGCTTCGGCCCCGGCGTCGGGACCGGACCGAAACGCCCGTCGCCCCGGGGCCCGCAACGGGACCCGGGGCGACTTCTCGGTCGGCACCTACCCTGCTGTCAGTGCGAGCGGCGCTCCCTGCGACGGCGTGCCACCAGGACGGAGCCGGCGACCGCTGCCATCGCCGACGCCGCTCCGGCGGCGATCTCCACCCTGTTCATCGTGCCGATGCCGCCGCCGAGCCCGCCCTGCGCACCGGCCGGGGCCACCGCGGGACGGGAGGCCCGTGCGGGAGCCGCGGCGATCGTGAGACCGGACTTCGCCGTGGGGTCGGGCGACGTGCTGCAGATGAACGTCACTTCGTAGGAGGCGCCGGGTCTCGCGTCCCAGTCGACCGTGGCCACTCCGGTGCCACCCGCGGGGATGGTGACGGTGTCGAAGACGGCCGAGCCGGCGGTTGCGGTTGTGGAGCACCCCCGGGCGGCCAGGGTGACCTGGCTTCCCGGCGAGATCACCGACGGGGTGACGGTGAATCCGGTCGCGGAGGACGCGCCTCCCGACGTCGTTCCGTACGCGGCTGCGGACGGAGCGGTCAGGGCGAGAGCGGCGGCGCCTAGCAGGGCGACGGGTGCGACGCCTATTGCGCGCATGGGTGAGCCTCCGGATCCCCGAGGAGCACTTGCGGAACGAGTTTCCACAAAGCGTCAGAAATGCACCTCGACGTGCCAAACGCTAGGAGCCGTGCATACCGCCCGCGATCGGAGTGCGCCGCTCGGGCTCCGGGTTCGCCCGAGCGGCGCACTCCGGCCCGTTCTGACGGACCGCTAGCCGCCGGTGGCGCGGGGGAACAGATCGAGGAACGGTGCCGCGGTGGCCGAGATGCCCCGCCCGAAGGGGGAGTCGAAATCCCAGATCAGGAACAGCAGAAAGGCGATCAGAACACTGAAGAGGCCCGCCAGCAGGAGTTCCCGGAACGTTCTGCGGATCTGCAACGTGAACATCAGCCCAATGGTCACCAGGGCTCCGACGATCAAGCCGAACCAGACCACGCCCGGCATGGTCGCACCGGCGCTCTGCCCGCGTGCGCTGCGTGCGTCGTCGGCCGCGGCCACCTGGTCGACCAGTGGCTGATATGCCTGCCCCTCGTGGTCGTTCCTCGGCTGGTACTGGGTGACATCGGCGCGCACCTTGGCCAGCAGGCGGGTCCCTTCGGGGGTGAGGCTGCCGTGCTCGCTCATCGCCCGCCACTCGTCGTTGACGACGTGGTGGACGTAGGCGTCGACATCGGCGCGGATGCGGGAGCGCACCTCGGCCGGGTAGACGGCGGAGCGGACACTCACCTCGTGCAGTGCCTGGGCCTCCTGACGTACGTACTCCTGCGCGGCGCCACGTCCCTCCCAGACGCCGGCGATGGCGAGGCCCAGCACGATCGCGTAGACCACGCCGATCATCATCGTCATGTACTCGATGACGTCAGGGGTCTCGGACGGGTCGTCGTCCTCCCCGATCCGGCGGTTGTTGAGTACGGCGATGGTCAGCACTACGGCGCTGGCCGCGGCCATGGCGAGGGCGAGAACAAGCCATTCCGACATTGTGATCCTCCGGAGGTCAGCGGGAGCGGGGACGCAGTACGGCGACGGCGAACACCGCGGGCGCCGTGATCAGCAGGGTGAGGTTGACCAGGGAGGTGCCGTGCCGCACGACCTTGCGCGGCGGCTTGCGGTAGGTGGGCAGCGCCACGGGCCGGGGTGTGGGGCGTACGGACGGCGAGGGGGACGGCGTCGGTGTGGGCGACGGCGTGGGTGTGGGCGCCGGCGCGGGGGGTGGCGGCACGGGCACCGGCTTCGCCCGCGGCGGTGCGGGTGACGGCGGTGGCGGTGGAGGCGGCGGGGGAGGCGGTGGCGGAGGTGCCGGTCGTGGTGTGGGTGGTGGCGTCGGCTCGGGAACCGGGCCCGCGTGGCAACTGCCGTCGCCCGACGTAGCGATCGATGAACTGCCGCCGCTCTCACCGATGGAGGCGTACGCGCAGCTGTCCGCGACCGCGGGCGCCGGGGTGCCGAGCAGCCAGAGAAGGGCGACGGCTGCCGTGAGCCGTCCTATGAGTGATCCGTACACGACCGGGAGCATGTTCCGGCAGCTCACGGGACACGCGGAGCGAGGGCGGGATTCGCCTGATGGTGGGGACCTGGAGCGGCGGACGTTTGCCGTCGGGGGAGGGCCCGGGACCAGGCAGAACCCGGCAGGGGCGGGGCCGGTGCCCGATGTCATGGGTGGTGCGAGTGCCCTCGGCAACTGGGACGAGCCGTCGGGAAGTTGACGCGTCCGGCCAGGCCGGACCGGTGAAGTGGCGGTGAAGCGACCGGACATTGCCTCATTGGTAAAGAACGCTTCCAAAGGCGTCGCCGCCAAGGCATTTGTCACCGCCAATCGACCCGGCGGACCCAACTGCCGGTACATCGCCGGCCATCCGGTCCGGAACTGAATCCGCCGATGTGAAACCGGCGCCGTCACCGGATTCACCAACAGCCAAGGCCGCAACGGAGCATGGGGTCCGGAGACACGTCGCAGGGACCGGTCCGGCATCGAATGTCACCCGCAGCAACGGCCCGGTTGCACATGCCACTGGTGTGTGACCAATAACGGACGGCTAATTTCCGTTTCCGCTCGCTCTCTTGGCAGTCGATCAGTAGCCTCTGGACAACACTGACCATGGACATGGCCGGATCGCCGTGGCGACTTGTTGGAGACATCGATGGAGCGTCCCGCCTGGGCACCGCGAGGCATTGACATTTCAGTGCCGAGCGTGTCTCGAATGTACGATTTCTATCTGGGCGGATCGCACAATTTCGAGGTGGACCGGGAAGCGGCACGCAAGGCCATGGAGTTCATGCCGGGACTCCCCAAGATCATGCAGGCGAATCGCGCCTTTATGCGGCGAGCCGTGCGTTACGCGGTGAGCGAGGGCATCAGTCAGTTTCTGGACATCGGTTCCGGAATACCGACCTTCGGCAATGTGCACGAAGTCGCCCAAGCAGCCGACCCCGAGGCCCGGGTGGCGTACGTCGACCACGACCCGGTCGCGGTCGCGCACAGCCGGGCCGTGCTCGAAGGAAACGACCGGGCGGTGATCGCCGCCGCCGATCTGCGCCGCCCGCAGGACATCGTGAAAAGCCCGGAGATCTCCGGACTGCTCGACCTGGACCGCCCGGTGGCCCTGCTGCTGGTCGCGGTGCTCCACTTCATCGAGGACTCCGACGACCCGCAGACCGCGGTCGCCGAACTGCGCGAAGCGCTCGCCCCCGGCAGCATCGTCGTCGTGACCCACGCCTCGTACGAGGGCCTTCCGCTCACCCGGGAAGAGGCGGGCGGCGCGGTCGACGTCTACGAGAACATCCGCAATCCCCTGGTCATGCGGTCCCGCGACGAGATTGCCCGCTTCTTCGAGGGGTACGAGATGGTGGAGCCCGGCCTCGTGTCGATGCCGAACTGGCGCCCGGACGCCCCGGTGGTGACGGAGCAGGAGGACCCATACGCGTTCTCGGGCTTCGCGGGAGTGGGACGCAAGGCGTGAGCATCCCCGCCCAGTCGTCCGGTGCGCCGGACACGGATCCCGACGGCCCCGAGGATCGGCTCCGGCGATTCGCCACGATCTGGAGCCGGGCCATCTTCCCCTCGACGGCCACCTCCTTGACGCGCACCGAGTTCGAACAGCATCTGCTGCCGCTGGCCCGCGAGCTCAGCGACATCCTGCACGCCCGGCCCTTCGACGCGGCACCCGCGGTCGAGGTGGGGGCAGCCCTGGTCACCGCGCACTGCACCGATCCGGACGCGCTGAGCAGCACGCTCGGCGTCATCGACTCGTACCTGGTGCTCTACTGCGGAAACAACGGCGCCACGGCGTTGTCGACCGAGGACAGCAGGGCCCGCTGCGCGCGGATCCAGCACACCCTCGCGGGCGGCTTCACCCAGGCGCTGCGCGAGCGCACCCTGGCCGAGCAGGAGGCCATCGCCCGATCGGCGCTGACCGCCCGCACCGACGCCGAACACGCGCTGCACGCGACCGAGGCGCGCTTCCGTGCCGTCTTCAAGGACGCGGCCATCGGCATCGGCATCGCCGACCTCGACGGCAAGGTGCTGGAGGTCAACGACACCCTCACCCGGATGTTCGGCGGGCTCGACCACCATGTGCGCAGCCACAGGCTCAACGAGTGGGTCCACCCCGAGGACTCGCCGCACGTGTGGAAGTACTACGACGAGCTGGTGCGCGGAGAACGCGAGCACTACCGGGTCGAGAAGCCGTACTACCGCAACGACGGCACGGTGCTGTGGACCAATCTGACGGTGTCGCTGCTGCGTGACGCAGACGGCAAGCCGCAGTACCAGCTCGCGCTGATGGAGGACACCACCGAGCGCCGGCTGCTCAATCTCCGGCTGCGGTACGAGGCCACCCATGACGCGCTCACCGGCCTGCCCAACCGGACGCTGTTCTTCGAACGGCTGGAGAAGGCGCTGTCCGCCGCCGACAGCAGCAGGTTCGGCCTGTGCTACCTCGACCTGGACGGCTTCAAGGCGATCAACGACAGCCTCGGTCACGCGTCGGGGGACCGGCTGCTGGTCGAGGTGGCCGACCGGCTGCAGAGCTGTGCGACGGCGCCCGGAGAGATGGTCGCCCGGCTCGGCGGCGACGAGTTCGTGGCCCTGACCACCGGACCCGACACCGAGACGGAGGTCGCCGAACTCGCCTGCCGCATCCTCGGCGTGCTCGGCACCCCGATCCGTCTGGACGGCCGCGAGCTGACCGTACGCGGATCCATCGGGGTCGTCGAAGGACCGGCCCGTGAGCGCAACGCCGCCGAGGTGCTGCGCAGCGCCGACATCACGATGTACCGGGCCAAGTCGGCGGGCGGCAATCGCTTCGAACTCGCCGACGACGAGGCCGACGCACGGGCCATCACCCGGCACGGGCTGACCACCGCGCTGCCCGCCGCCCTGGAGCGCGGCGAGTTCTTCATCGAGTACCAGCCGCTCGTGCACCTCGACGACGGCACGGTGCACGGCGCGGAGGCGCTGGTGCGCTGGTGCCACCCGCAGCACGGGGTGCTCGGCCCGGACCGCTTCATCCCGCTCGCCGAACACACCGGGCTGATCGTGCCGCTGGGCCGCTGGGTGCTGGAGGAGTCCGTACGCCAGGCCAACTTCTGGCAGGAGCGGCACACCGACGGCGGTCCGCTGCGGATCAACGTCAATCTCTCACCGACCCAGCTGCACCATCCGCGGCTGGTCGCCGAGACGGTCGACGTGCTGGAGCGCTCGGGGCTCGAACCCGGGGCGCTCTGCCTGGAGGTCACCGAGTCCGCGCTCATCGGCGCGGACGACGACCTGCTCAAGCCGCTGCGACAGCTGGCCGAAATGGGCGTGGACATAGCGCTCGACGACTTCGGCACCGGGTACTCGAACCTGGCGAATCTGCGCCGGCTGCCGGTGAGCGTGCTCAAGCTGGACCGTTCCTTCACCATGGGCATGCAGCAGCATCCGGCGGACCCGGTCGATCTGAAGATCGTCGAGGGGATCGTCTCGCTGGCGCACAGCCTGGACCTCGCGGTCACGGTGGAGGGCGTGGAGACCGGCGCCCAGGCGGAGCAGCTGCGCAAGCTGGGCTGCGACACGGCACAGGGCTGGTACTACGCCCGGCCGGGTGCGCCCGACCGGATCCACTCGCTGCGGCTGGCCGACGCCGTGTGAGGTGACGGGTACGGGGCCTCCGGCCGACCCCGTACCCGCCGCCTCGGCGCTCAGGCCCGTCCGGCGGCGAGGAGCACCTTCTGGAGCTCGCGTGCCGCGCGCGGCGGAGCCACGTCGCTGCGGTGCGCGAGCGCGATCGTGCGCCGCAGCCCGGGGCGGGCCAGCGGTGTGGTCCGCAGGCCGTGGCCGGAGCGGACGGCCACCATGCTCGGCACCACGGCGATCCCGAGCCCCGCCCGTACGAAGCCGAGCACGGCGTCCATCTCGCCGCCCTCCACCGTGAACGACGGCTCGAAACCCTCCGCCCGGCAGGCGGCGACCGTCAGCTCCCGCAGGTCGTAGCCGTGCCGGAACATCACCAGGGGCTCGCCCTGGAGGTCGGCGATCCGTACGCTCCCGCCCCGGCCGGGCCTCGGCTCCCGCGCCGAGGACACCACGACCAGGTCCTCCCGGAGCAGCTCCACCGTGGTCAGCGCGGGCGACGCGGCGGGCAGGGGCAGCACCACCAGCGCGAGATCGAGCGCGCCCCGCGCCAGCTCCCGCACCAGGTCGAGCGAGCCGCCCTCCTCCAGCAGCAGCTGGATCCCCGGATGCCGGTCGTGGAAGGCGCGCAGCACGTCGGGAAGCAGGCCGGTGCAGAGGCTGGGCGTCGCGCCCAGCCGGACCCGGCCCCGGCGCAGCTGCGCCAGCTCCTGCACCTCGTGGCGTGCGGTGTCCGCGTCCGCGAGGATCCGGCGGGCCAGCGGCAGCAGGGCCTCGCCGGCGTCGGTCAGCGTGATGTTTCCGCGCGCCCGGCTGAACAGCTCCGCCCCCAGCTCGCTCTCCAGCGCCCGGATCTGCTGGGAGAGCGAGGGCTGCGAGACATGGACCTCCTCGGCGGCCCGGGTGAAGTGCCGGGTCTCGGCCACGGCCACGAAATACATCAGCTGCTGGAACTGCATACACCCACCCTACCGAGGTCGATAGTCTCAGCCTATGAACATGAGCTGTTCCATGTCTTGGACTGATGAGGTGGATCGGTTCTAGCGTCGTGTCCATGGCATTGGCAACCCGGACGGACCGACGGCCGTCCATGACGCGTACGCTCTGGGACTCGTCCCTCGGCAAGAAGACGGTCATGGCCGTGAGCGGCCTGATCATGCTCCTCTACTTGGTCGTCCACATGATCGGCAACCTGAAGATCTTCTTCGGGTCCGGCGAGTTCAACCACTACGCGCACTGGCTGCGGACCATGGGCGAGCCCTTCCTGCACTACGAGTGGGCCCTGTGGATCGTCCGCGTCGTGCTCGTCGCGGCGGTGGTGCTGCACGCCGTCTCCGCGTACCAGCTCAGCCGCCGCGACATCAAGGCGCGCCCCGCCAAGTACGTGCACCGGAAGCCGCGTGCCACCTATGCCACCCGCACCATGCGCTGGGGCGGGATCATCCTCGCCCTGTTCATCGTCTGGCACATCCTCGACCTGACGACGGGCACCGTGCACTCCGGCGGATTCCAGTCCGGCCACCCGTACCAGAACGTCATCGACACCTTCTCCACCTGGTACGGCAACACGATCTACATCGTCGCCATGCTCGCCCTCGGACTCCACGTCCAGCACGGCTTCTGGAGCGCCGCCCAGACCCTCGGCGCGGGGAAAGCGACCCGTGACCGCGTCCTCAAGACCATCGCCAACGCCCTCGCCGCGGTGCTGACGCTGGGCTTCATCTCCGTACCCGTCGCCGTCATGACCGGAGTCGTGAGCTGACATGACCGACTACTCGCACTACGAGACCGGCGCACCCGTCGTCGACACCAAGGCCCCCGAGGGCCCCGTCGCCGAACGCTGGGACACCCGCCGCTTCCAGGCCAAGCTGGTCAACCCGGCCAACCGCCGCAAGCACACCGTCATCGTCGTCGGCACCGGCCTGGCCGGCGGCTCGGCCGGCGCGACGCTGGCCGAACAGGGCTACCACGTCGTCCAGTTCTGCTTCCAGGACTCGCCCCGCCGCGCCCACTCCGTCGCCGCCCAGGGCGGCATCAACGCCGCGAAGAACTACCGCAACGACGGCGACTCGATCCACCGGCTCTTCTACGACACCGTCAAGGGCGGCGACTTCCGGGCCCGCGAGTCCAATGTCCACCGGCTCGCCCAGATCTCCGTCGAGATCATCGACCAGTGCGTCGCCCAGGGCGTGCCCTTCGCCCGCGAGTACGGCGGCCTCCTCGACAACCGCTCCTTCGGCGGCGTCCAGGTCTCCCGCACCTTCTACGCCCGGGGCCAGACCGGACAGCAGCTCCTGCTCGGCGCCTACCAGGCGCTGTCCCGGCAGATCGCCGCGGGCAACGTCGAACTGCACGCCCGTACCGAGATGCTCGACCTGGTCGTCGTCGACGGCAAGGCCCGGGGGATCGTCGCCCGCGACCTCGTCACCGGGAAGATCGACACCTACTTCGCCGACGCGGTCGTCCTGGCCAGCGGCGGCTACGGCAACGTCTTCTACCTCTCGACGAACGCCATGAACTCCAACGCCACCGCCGTCTGGCGCGCCCACCGCCGCGGCGCCTACTTCGCAAACCCCTGCTTCACCCAGATCCACCCCACCTGCATCCCGCGCACCGGCGACCACCAGTCCAAGCTGACGCTGATGAGCGAGTCGCTGCGCAACGACGGCCGGATCTGGGTCCCGAAGGCCAAGGGTGACGACCGTCCCGCGGGCGAGATCCCCGAGGACGAGCGCGACTACTACCTGGAGCGCATCTACCCCGCCTTCGGTAACCTCGTCCCCAGGGACATCGCCTCCCGCGCCGCGAAGAACGTCTGCGACGAGGGGCGCGGCGTCGGCCCCGGCGGCCAGGGCGTCTATCTGGACTTCGCCGAGGCCATCGAGCGGATGGGCCGGGACAAGGTCGAGGAGAAGTACGGCAACCTCTTCGACATGTACGCACGGATCACGGCGGAGAACCCGTACGAGACCCCGATGCGGATCTACCCCGCCGTGCACTACACGATGGGCGGCCTCTGGGTCGACTACGACCTCCAGACCACCATCCCCGGCCTCTTCGCCATCGGCGAGGCCAACTTCTCCGACCACGGCGCCAACCGGCTCGGCGCGTCCGCGCTGATGCAGGGCCTCGCCGACGGCTACTTCGTCCTCCCGTCGACGATCAACGACTACCTGGCCCGCCATCCGCACCACGAGGCGGTCGACGCCTCGCACCCCGCGGTCGAGGAGGCCGTCGCCGACACCGAGGACCGGCTCAACCTGCTGCTCTCCGTCGACGGCGACCGCACCCCCGACTCCTTCCACCGCGAGATCGGTGAACTCATGTGGGAGTACTGCGGAATGGCCCGCACCGAGGACGGGCTGCGCACCGCTCTCGAACGCATCCCGCAGATCCGCGAGGAGTTCTGGCGCCGCATCAAGGTCCCCGGCACCGGCGAGGAGTTCAACCAGTCGCTGGAGAAGGCCAACCGCATCGTCGACTACCTGGAGCTCGCCGAGCTCATGTGCCTCGACGCACTGCACCGCGCCGAATCCTGCGGAGGCCACTTCCGCGAGGAGTCGCAGACCCCGGACGGCGAAGCCGCCCGCCGGGACGAGGAGTTCTCCTACGCCGCCGCCTGGGAGTTCTCCGGCACCGGTGAGGCCCCCGTCCTGCACAAGGAAGACCTCGTCTTCGAGTACGTCCACCCCACTCAGCGGAGCTACGCATGAAGCTCACCCTGCGCGTCTGGCGCCAGAAGAACGCCGGCGCACCCGGCGCCATGTCCACCTACGAGGTGGACGGCATCTCGCAGGACATGTCGTTCCTGGAGATGCTCGACACCCTCAACGAGGAACTGATCCTCGCCGGCGACGACCCCGTCGCCTTCGACCACGACTGCCGCGAGGGAATCTGCGGCGCGTGCAGTCTCGTCATCAACGGCGATGCGCACGGCCCCGAGCGCACCACCACCTGCCAGCTCCACATGCGGTCCTTCGAGGACGGCGACACTATCGACATCGAACCGTGGCGCGCCTCCGCCTTCCCGGTCGTCAAGGACCTGGTCGTGGACCGCTCGGCCTTCGACCGGATCATCCAGGCGGGCGGCTACATCTCCGCCCCGACCGGCACCGCCCCCGAGGCGCACGCCACCCCGGTGCCCAAGCCGGACGCGGACTTCGCCTTCGAGCACGCCGAGTGCATCGGCTGCGGCGCCTGCGTCGCCGCCTGCCCCAACGGCTCGGCGATGCTCTTCACCTCGGCGAAGATCAACCACCTCAACGTGCTGCCGCAGGGCGCCCCGGAGCGCGAGACCCGGGTGCTCGACATGGTCGGCCAGATGGACAGTGAGGGCTTCGGCGGCTGCACGCTCACCGGCGAGTGCGCTACCGCCTGCCCCAAGGGCATCCCGCTGCCGTCGATCTCGGCCATGAACAAGGAGTGGCTGCGGGCGACCCGCAAGGTCCGCCGCTGAGCGGAGCGCGAGTTCCCGGCCCCGGAGGCCGCCCGCCTCCGGGACCGGGAAGTCTCATCCGTTCCGGCGGATCAGGACGTTACGGAGATGTCGTCGCCGTAGACCGTGCCCTGTCCGTACCAGCCGTGCAGATAGACGGTCACCGTGCCGGAGGAACCGGTGGTGAACGTCACCGACTGCTTCGCGTAGCCGCTCGACGAACCCCAGGCGCTCGCCGTCGCGTTGCCGCGCACCCCGAGGTATCCGTAGCTGCCCTGCACCCAGCCGCTCAGCGTGTACTTGGTGTTGGCGGACAGGGTGAGGGTCTGCGCGCACTCACCGGTCTGCGACGCGGTGGCCGCCGCGGCGAGCGCGTGCGAACCGCCGTGCACCGGCGTGGAGACGACCGCGCCACCGGACTCGCATGTCCAGGGGCTCAGTGCACCCGACTCGAAGTCACCGTTCACCAGGGCACCGGTGCCGCCACCCGGGCCCGACACCGTCAGGGTGAAGCCGGCCGTGTGGCTGAGCGTGCCCGAGGCACCGGTCACATCGATCCGGTACGCGCCCGGCGCCGCGGACGCCGATGCGGCGAGCGTCAGCTTGGCCGTCCCGCCCGCGGTGACCGAGGTGGGGCTGAGCGTCGCCGTCACACCGGCGGGCGCACCGCTCGTCGTCAGCGCGACGGTCTTCGCGCTGCCGGAGGTGACCGCGGTGTTCACGGTCGCCGTCGTGGAGCCACCGGGTGCGACCGTCGCCGAACCGGGAGCCACCGTCACGGAGTAGTCGTCCGTCACCGGACCCCCGCCGCCCGTGAACGGAGCGAAGGTGTGGCTGAAGTACCACGTGTCCTGTGCGATGCCGGAGCAGGTGTCGTTCCCGCCGGTCCCGGGGCAGCCGCCGTTGTCGCGCTGGAGCGCCCAGAACGACAGGGTGCTCAGGCCCTTGGACACGGCCCAGTCGTAGACCACGGGCGCGTCCGCCGTCGTGAACGTCTCGGCCGGGCCGTAGTCGTCGATGCCCGGCATCTCGATGATCCCGGTCATGCCCCACAGCTGGGCGTCGGTCTTCGACGGGTACAGATCGGCCAGCTGGCCCTTGAGACCCGTGATCGCCGTCTTGGTGTCCTCGGCCATGTTGTGCGTGGCACCGTCGTAGTAGTCGAAGGTCATGAGGTTCACGACATCGACCTTGGTGCCGTTGGACACGGCGTTCTCCAGCACCGCGAGACCACTGTCGGCCAGACCGCTCGTGGTGGTGGGCAGGGTGTACGAGATCTGCACCGAGCGCCCGTTGGCGGCGGCCCAGTCCTGGACCTTCTTGATCGCCTTGTTGCGGCGGTCGATCCCGGCGCTGTTCTCCAGGGAGTTGTCCTCGATGTCCATGTCGAGGCGGGACACGTCGTACGTCGTGATGACCTTCTCGTAGGCCGCCGCGATGGAGTCGACGCTGGTACAGCTGTCGGCGATCTCGGTGCCGCCGTTGTCGGCCGTGTATCCGCCGAACGACGGGATCACGTCGCCGCCGCGCGAGCGCATGGTGGTGAAGTCGGCGCCGAACTCGGACTGGGCGATGGGTGTGCTCGAATCACCGTTCCAGTAGGGGGTGCAGGAACCGCGGGCCTCCGTCTGGATGAAGGCCATGGTCAGGTACTTGGCACCGGACGCCTGCGAGAGCGCGGCCGGGCTGTCGCCGTTCCACGCCTCGAAGTACGGGGCGAAGACGTGCGCGGGCAGGGGGGTGGCGGCGGTCTCTGCGGCCTGTGCGCCGGCGCCGGATCCGAGGATCAGACCTGCGGACGCGACGGCGGTGGCCAAGGCGCTCAGGAGGGCGCCGACTGTTCTTGGACGTCTCATGGGACAGCTCCCAGCGGGGTGAGGCAGCGGGCGGATCGCGCGGCTCGGCCGCGCCCGGGGAGGGGCGCGGCCCGTTCCTGTGATTCCCGGCCGGGGTCACGTGCCGCACGGCGTGGAGCGGCCGTGAGGCATGCCCATAATTGGTCTGGACCAACTGACTGTCAATGTTCTTTACTGTTTCATTCCCCATCGCTTGCCAGGGTCGGCAACTGACGTGGCAAATAGGCGAGTTGGTGACGACTGGACGGTCAGTCGAGACGGAGCGCGGTCCGGAGGTACGGGGCCGTACGGCTCTCCGGGGACCGGGCCACGTCCATCGGCGTCCCCGCCGCCACGATCCGGCCGCCCCGGTCGCCGCCGCCGGGGCCCAGATCGATCACCCGGTCGGCAGCCGCGACCACCGACATGTCGTGCTCCACGACCACCACCGTGTCGCCCGCGTCGACGAGACCGTGCAACTGCCGCATCAGCACCTCGACATCGGCGGGGTGCAGCCCCGTCGTCGGCTCGTCCAGCAGGTACAGGGTGTGGCCCCGGCGGATCCGCTGGAGCTCGGTGGCGAGCTTGATGCGCTGGGCCTCGCCGCCGGACAGCTCCGTCGCGGGCTGACCGAGCCGCAGATAGCCGAGCCCGACGTCGAGCAGGGTCCGCAGACTGCGCTCGGCGGCCGGCGTACCCGCGAAGAACCCGGCCGCCGACTCCACCGTCAGGTCCAGCACCTGAGCGATGTCCAGACCGCGCAGGGTGACCTCCAGGGTCTGCGGGTTGTACCGCGCACCGTGGCAGTCCGGGCAGGGCGCGTACGTGCTGGGCAGGAAGAGCAGCTCCACGGAGACGAAGCCCTCGCCCTGGCAGGTCTCGCACCGCCCGCCCGCCACGTTGAAGGAGAACCGCCCGGCCCGGTAGCCGCGCTCCCGCGCCGTCTCCGTCGCGGCGAACAGCTTCCGTACGACGTGGAAGAGCCCGGTGTACGTGGCCAGATTGGACCGCGGGGTACGGCCGATCGGCCGTTGGTCGACCTGTACGAGACGGTCCACCGCCTCCAGCCCCTGCGCCGAGGCGCACCAGGGCGCGGGGCGCTCCGCGGCCGGTTCCGCGGCGGCGCCGGTCTGCCGGTCGGCGAGCGCACCGGCCAGGACCTGGCCGACCAGCGTCGACTTCCCCGACCCCGAGACCCCGGTGACGGCCGTGAAGACGCCGAGCGGGAACTCGGCGTCCACGCCCCGGACATTGTGCCGGTCGACCCCGTTCAGCCTCAGCAGGCCCGACGGCGTACGCACCTTCCGCTGCGGCGCGGGCCCGTCGTCGAAGAGGAAGCGCCGGGTGGCGGACTCCGCCACCTCCGCGAGCCCGGCCGGTGGACCGCTGTGCAGCACCCGGCCCCCGTGCTCACCGGCCAGCGGCCCCACGTCGACCAGCCAGTCGGCCCGGCGCACCACATCCATCTGGTGCTCCACGACGAAGACCGAGTTCCCGGCCTCCTTCAGCCGGCCCAGCACCCCGAGCAGCGACTCGGTGTCCGCCGGATGGAGGCCGGCCGACGGCTCGTCCAGCACGTAGACGACCCCGAAGAGCCCCGAGCGCAACTGGGTGGCGAGGCGCAGCCGTTGCAGCTCGCCGGAGGACAGGGTCGGGGCGGTGCGGTCCAGGCTGAGATAGCCGAGGCCGAGCTCGGTGACCGTCTCGATCCGGGCGAGCAGATCCGCCGTCAGCACCCTGGCCGTCTCGCTGCCGCCCGCCGCGCGCAGCAGCTCGGCGAGCGAGGTCAGCGGCAGCGCGGCCAGCTCCGCGATCGTACGGCCCGCGAAGGTGACGGCCATCGCCTGGGGGCGCAGCCGGCTGCCGCCGCAGGCCGGACACGGGGCACTGGCCAGGAACCGTTCCGCCTTCGCCCGCAAAGTGCGGCTCTTGGAGTCCGCGAAGGTGTGCATCACATAGCGCCGGGCGCTCATGTACGTGCCCTGGTAGGGGCGTTGGATGCGCCCCGCCTCCCGGACCGGATGGACCGTCACCACCGGCTGCTCGTCGGTGAACAGGATCCACTCCCGCTCCTCGGCGCCCAGCTCGCCCCACGGCCGGTCGATGTCGTACCCCAGCGCGTCCAGCACATCGCGCAGGTTCTTGCCCTGCCACGCCCCCGGCCAGGCGGCGATCGCACCGTCCCGGATCGACAGCGAGGGATCGGGGACCAGCAGCTCCTCGGTGGTGCGGTGGATCAGGCCGAGTCCGTGGCACTGCGGGCACGCCCCGGCGGCGGTGTTCGGCGAGAAGGCGTCGGAGTCGAGCGGCTCGGCACCGGCCGGGTAGTCCCCGGCCCGCGAGAACAGCATGCGCAGGAAGTTGGAGAGCGTGGTGACCGTGCCGACGGACGAACGGGCGCCGGGCGCCGAACGGCGCTGCTCCAAGGAGACCGCGGGCGGCAGTCCGGTGACCTCTCCGACCGCGGGCGCGCCGACCTGATGGATCAGCCGGCGCGCGTACGGGGCGACCGACTCGAAGTAGCGGCGCTGGGCCTCGGCGTAGATCGTCCCGAACGCGAGGGAGGACTTCCCGGAGCCGGAGACACCGGTGAAGACGGTGAGGGTGTCGCGCGGGATGTCGACCGAGACGTCCTGGAGGTTGTGCTCACGGGCGCCGCGCACCCGGACGTACGGATCGTGGGGGGTGGACATGTGCGCGGGCACTCCGTACGGATCGGGGCAGGGCCGACGGCCTGGGGCCTGTCCGGCGGATCACGGTCGGACAGGCCGTAGGGGCAAACAGTCTGATTCTAGACATCGAGGGGCGGCCCGTGACTCCGGTGCCCCCTGCCGGGCCGGCCCTGCGGATCGGTGCGGGAAGCCCCTGGCCCTACCGGGAGGGACGCAGTGCGCGCTTGATGGGCCTGCCCACGACGCTGCGGGCGCGCTGGTACGTGGACCGCTGGGCGGGCAGCGAGGCGTTCTTCTGGACCTTGCGCTTGAGCCGGGTGTTCTCGGCGGTGAGTTCGGTCAGCTGGGTCTGGAGCCAGTTCAGCCGGGCCGCCATCATGGCGGGGTCGGAGCCGACCCAGGGGCGGACGCCCGGCGGGAAGGACAGCCCGCTCATCCGCTTCTCGAAGGCCGCGCCGCCGTCGCCGTGGGTGAAGGTGTTCTCCAGGCCGTTCTTGTCGAGGAAGTTCATGAACCGGTCGAACCGCTCCTGATGGCCGCGCATCAGTGGCCCGAAGTCCGCCGAGGCGTGGAGGTCGGCGGGGTCGAGGTCGGCCGGGACCTTGGAGAGCATCCGGTGCGGGATGTCGAAGTAGCGGCACAGCTCCAGCGTCCGGGAGTCGCCGCAGAGGACCGTGGCCGGCGTTCCGGCCAGCAGCGCCGCGATGTTGCCGTGGATCCGGGACCCGAAGGAGAAATCGAAGCCCCTCAGGTCGTCCATCCAGGTGACCGGGTCGATGTAGACCCGGACCTTGCCCTCCTCGAACATGGGGTGGTCGGGGTGGGTGGGGATGCCGGTCACCGCGGCGTTCGGGTGGGACAGGTCGCGCCAGTGCAGCTGACGGGCGTCGGAGAGGTTCTGGCCGATGAACCGCAGGTGCGGGTAGCGCGCGTGGGTGCGGTCGATGATCTGCCCGAGCTTGTGCTTGCGCACCGCGTCGTGCGATCCGTTGACGGCGACGCGGGACTCGGGCCCGAGCGCCCGGCCGTCCTCCCGGATGGTGAGCCTGCTGCCGTTGAGGAACATCGAGGGGCAGCCGATGACATCGACGTCGCGGAATCCCATGTCCCGCAGATACCGCTCGGTGAACTCGCCGCGCACACCGATGGAGGCGCTGTGGTCGAGTACGGCGGAGACGAACGCGTAGACCGTGGACTGCATCGGCTTCAGCCGGTCCGCGGAGTAGTTGACGCCGGTCTGGGCGCCGACGCCCGGGACCACGACGGGGATCTTCAGCTTCGAGATGAGCTGGGTGAGCCGCTCCAGCTGCGGTTCGAAGGAGGGCCGGAAGGCGTTGGCGAGCGGGATGACGAAGACGTCGTACTCGCTGTTGATCCGGTCGGCGTCGGCGACCCGGGTGGTGATCCCGTTCGACGCCACCTGCGAACGCGGTGTCTCAAGGATCTTGTGTGCGGCATCGCTGAAGATCAGGTTGCCCGAGTTGGTGGCGAACACGTCCTCGTGGAGAGCGCGCTCGACAGGTACTACGTCGTAGGGGCTCTTCCCTGATCGCAGGAGTATTCGCTTCACATCGTTAACGTTGGATGCCACAAAACTGAATATAGCTTTACAAACGCTGGTGCATCCATGCGGATCCTGTACAACCTTTTGCGATCCGTGCGGAACGTGAGGGCATGATCACCCATCCGTGCGCGCGAGCGGGTGTGCACGGTGAGCAACGGGTGCCGGGCGTGGCGCCCATGGGCTTGCTCGTGCGGCCCTCTTGAGCCCCCGGCGGCGCCGACCGTACGCTGCGTCGAGCGCGCAGGCACGCCTGCCGGGGAGGAGGTGGAAGCGCCGTCATGGCCGACTCACTGTCCGAGGACGACATTCTGGAAGCGGTCGCCCGGCACATCGGCCGCCCGGGGCAGGGGCCGCAGTTGCGGCGGACCGGCGCCGGTATCACCCGGCTTCCGATGCTCGACCTGAGCATCGTCCGCTCCGTGGAGACCCGCAGCACACAGCCGGAGTCCAGACCCGGCAAGTACGACATATCCGGACGGGAGACGTACGAAGGGGAGCTCCGAGACCATCCGGTCGAACCGCCGAAGGATCCGGCCCGGTCGCGGAAGGTGGAGCTGGTGCTCCACGGTTCCGTGCGGACGGTGGCCTGCGGCTGCGACGAAGGACGGCAGCCCTGTTCGCGCTGCCGGGCCAAGGGGAAACTGCGCTGCGAGACCGGACCGTTGTGCCCGGCCTGCAAGGGTGTGGAGCCGTGCACCTGGTGCGACGGCACGGGCGAACGCCGCAAGGACCGGGCACCGGCCGGATCGTCGCGGGAACGGGGCGCGGCCGGACGGACCACCTGCCTGAAGTGCCGCAAGCCCCGCACCGCCTGCCCGCAATGTCAGGGGTGGGGCACCAAGAAGTGCCCGAAGTGCGACGACACCGGATTCCGGGACTGCCCGGTCTGCGAGGGCGAGAGGTCCACGGAGCACACCCCGTGCGACGGCACGGGCCTGGTCACCCTGTGGACGGGCGGCTCGGTCGGGCACGCGCCGCAGCGGAGCACGGTGAAACTGCCGGACCCGGCACCGCCGCTGCGGGTCCGCCAGCAGACCGGACGCACCGGTGCGTGGCAGCGGGCCACGCTGACCTCGGCCGACGAGCCGATACCCGAGACGCTGGACCCCGCCCATGTCGAGGCCGTCGAATCGGCACTCGCGCCCCGGCCGGACGAGGTGGCCAGACGGGCCGAGATCGGGTGGCTGCAACTGGTGGCGGTCACGATCCCGGACGATCCCGACCACGTCTTCCATGTCTTTCCCGGACCCGACGGTCCCCAGGTGCTTCCGGTCTGGTCGAGACGCAGGTCCCTGCGGGTGGCCGCGGTGCTGGCCGGGGTCGTCGTCGTACTGCTGCTGGTGGCCGCGCTGGTCTGATTTGCTGGGGGTGTGAGAAGCGACCACCGGCCCCTGGCCGTATTCGACTTGGACGGCACCCTCGCGGACATCGGCCACCGGCAGCACTACCTGCAGGGGCGCCGGCGCGACTGGGACGGCTTCTTCGCCGCGGCCGTCGACGACCCGCCGCTCGCCGAAGGCGTACGGCTGGCGCTCGACAGCGCCGGGAGCTGCGAGGTCAGGTACCTCACGGGCCGGCCCGAGAGGTGCCGCCGGGGCACCGTTGCCTGGCTGGCGGAACAGGGGCTGCCCGAGGGGCGCGTGTACATGCGCCGCGACGGCGACCGCAGGCCGGCCCGGCACACCAAGCTGGAAATCCTGAAGCGGCTGGGCCGGGAGCGTGAGATCCGGATGCTGGTC
Organism: Streptomyces sp. NPDC001933; assembly: GCF_042890955.1. Taxonomy (NCBI): domain Bacteria; kingdom Bacillati; phylum Actinomycetota; class Actinomycetes; order Kitasatosporales; family Streptomycetaceae; genus Streptomyces; species Streptomyces sp. NPDC001933. The sequence continues at coordinate 111,533 of NZ_JBIASS010000004.1, forward strand.
GATGACGACGAACTCGTCTGTGACGCGGCCGAGCAGGCCGGTTTCACCGTGGTACGGGCCCGCTGGGCGAAGGCGTCGGCGGCTCTCCGGGACGCGCAGGAGCGGGAGGGCCGTACCTGATACCCGGCGGCGTGCGACCGGCCGGACACGGCCGCGGTCCGGTCGCGCCGCGGCGGCGGTGCGGGGCGGTGGGTATCAGGTGGCGGCCATCAGCTCGTCTCGTCGAGCCGGAAGCCCACTTTCAAGCCAACCTGGTAGTGCTCCACCCGGCCGTCCTTGATCTCGCCCCGCACCTGAGTGATCTCGAACCAGTCGAGATTGTGCAACGTTTCAGAAGCTCTTGCGACGCCTCTGCGGATGGCGTCGTCCACCCCCTCGTGCGAGGTTCCGACGATTTCGGTGACCCGGTAGGTGTGATTTGACATCTTATGTCTCCTCTCGTCCCTACTACGGTGCCCCAACCGGCCCGAGTCCGCGAGGGGTCGAAGTGGCGAATGCGCTGTGAACGGCGCTTGACCAAATCAATGGTCCATACCAAAATCCAGCCACGCCCGTGCGAGCGCCGCCCGCAGTCCCCCACACCGGGTCCTGAATTAAGCCGTGCCGTTTCGCAGAAGGTGAACCTGGTGAAGAACCGCATACTCGTCGGCGCCGTCGCGCTCGTCTCCACGTTTGCCCTGGGGGGATGTGGCCTGTTCTCCGGATCGGAGGCGTCCGGCAGCAAGAAGGTCACGATCTGGCTGATGAAGGACAGCGTCTCCGCCGATTTCCTGAAGCGGTTCACCAAGGCGTACAAGGAAGAGCACCCGTCCGTCGAGCTGGAGTTCAAGTTCCAGAGCTGGAGCGGAATCGGCCCGAAGGTCACCGGCGCACTCAGGGGCGAGGACACCCCGGACGTCATCGAGGTCGGGAACACCCAGGTCGCCCAGTACGCGGAGAGCGGCGGCCTGCGCGATCTCACCCTGGAGTCCGTACGTGACCTCGGCAGCGAGGACTGGCTGCCCGGCCTCGCCGACCCCGGCAGCATCGGCGGCATGCAGTACGGCATTCCGTGGTACGCGGCCAACCGAGTGGTGATCTACAACAAGGAACTCTTCGAGCAGGTAGGCATAGAGAACCCGCCGAAGACCCGGGACGAGTGGATCGCGGACAGCCGGCAGCTGAACCGGAACGGAAATCAGGGGATCTACCTCGCGGGCCAGAACTGGTATGTCCTCGCCGGATTCATCTGGGACGAGGGCGGCGAACTCGCCGAGGAGAAGGGCGGCCAGTGGGAAGGCGCCCTGGACAGTCCCGCCGCGCTGCGGGGCATGAGCTTCTACAAGGAACTCCAGGCGTTCGGTGACGGCCCGAAGGACGCCGACGAGGAAAAGCCCCCGCAGGCCGATGTGTTCGCCGAGGGGAATGTCGCACAGATCATCTCGGTGCCCGGCACCGTCGCGCAGATCGAGAAGAAGAATCCCGAACTCAAGGGAAAACTCGGCTACTTCCCGATCCCGGGCAAGACCGCGAAGGAGCCCGGCTCCGTCTTCACCGGCGGGTCCGACCTGATCGTCCCGGACAAGGCGGACCATCGTGCCGAGGGCATCGAAGTGGTCAAGGCGCTGGCGGGCCGGAAGTGGCAGGAAGAACTCGCCAGAACGATGAGCTACGTGCCCAACAAGCCCGACCTCGCCCGCGTCATCCTGGGTCAGGAAGGCACCGCGGCGATGGCCCGCGGCGCCACGAAGGGCCGCGCGACCCCCAACTCGCCGCAGTGGGCGGATGTGGAGGCCGACAACCCGATCAAGCCGTACATGACGGCAGTGCTGGAGGGCGGCGACCCACAGCGTGCGGCGAGGACCGCCTCGGCGAAGATCACCTCCAAGCTCACCGCGAGCTGACCCGCACGACGCACCCGGCCGCCCCCGGGATTCAGCCTTCGCACATTTCGGCTCTCCCGAGCGGTCATGTCGAATCCAGCCGGTCACGGAAGAAGTAAGGGGCCGGGCCTTCGCACCCAGTGCGGCGGCCCGGCGGCCGCCCTTGCCGATCCGTCCCCGGAGACCGTCATGAACGCGCTGCCCGTCACCTCCCTCCCCACCGCGCCCGTCGTTCCCGCGCAGCCCGTCGCCCCCGCCCCGCCGCGCTACCGGGTGTCCCTCGCCGCCGACCAGGACGAGGTCCGCGCCGCCCAACGGCTGCGCCACCTGGTCTTCGCCGGTGAGCTGGGCGCCAGGCTCGACGGACCCGAACCCGGCCTGGACAGCGACGCGTTCGACGCGTACTGCGACCATCTGCTGGTCCGGGAGGAGACCACCGGCGACGTCGTCGCCACCTACCGCGTGCTCCCGCCCGACCGGGCCCGCATCGCCGGACGCCTCTACGCGGAGAGCGAGTTCGACCTCGGCCGGCTCGGCCCGATCCGCGACGACCTGGTCGAGGTCGGACGCTCCTGCGTCCACCCGGCCCACCGCGACGGCGCCGTCATAGCGCTGATCTGGGCCGGACTCGCCCGCTACATGGAACGCACCGGCCACAACTGGCTGGCCGGCTGCTGCTCCATCCCCCTCGCCGACGGAGGCACCGCGGCGGCCGGCGCGTGGGAGACCGTACGGACGAAGCACCTGGCACCCGAGGATTACTGGGTCACCCCGCACCGCCTCTGGCAGCCCACCACGGCCGCCCAGGCGGCCCCGCCCACCGGGCTCGCGACGCTGCCCCCGCTGCTCCGGGGCTATCTGCGCCTCGGTGCCTGGGTGTGCGGGGCGCCCGCCCACGATCCCGACTTCAACGTCGCCGACCTGTACGTACTGCTGTCGCTGCGCCGCACCGACCCCCGCTACCTGCGCCACTTCCTCGCCCTCGCCCCGCTGCGATGAACCCCTGGCTGCCCACCGCCCCCTGCACCCCGGGCGCCTGCGCCGGTCACGAGGGCCGCGTGCGGTGCCGCCCGGCCGCCGCGGTCCTGCTGCTCGCCGGGTGCCTGTGCATCATGGCCGGGGCGCTGGGCGCCCCGTTCGTGGCGCTGCTCGGCGCGGCACGACGGGAACGGCTGATCCGGCGCTGGGCGTACGGCGTCGTGCGTGCCTTCGGGGTGCGGGTAAGAATCGTCGGTGCCCCTGTGGAACCCGCCGGGGCACTCGGCACGACGGGCACGCTCGTCGTCGCGAACCACATCTCATGGCTGGACATCCCGCTCGTCGCCGCCGTTTTCCCCGGACGGATGCTCGCCAAGAGCGAGATACGCGGCTGGCCGCTGCTCGGCCCGCTCGCCGCACGCGGCGGCACGCTCTTCGTCGAGCGCGACCGTCTGCGCGCACTGCCCACGACCGTGCGCACCATCGGGGCGGCGCTGCGCGGCGGTTCACGTGTGGTCGTCTTCCCGGAAGGCACAACCTGGTGCGGGCGCGGCCCCGGAGGCCGGTTCGCACCCGCCGCCTTCCAGGCCGCGATCGACGCGGACGCCGAGGTCCGGCCGGTATGCATCGCCTACCGCACCACGCCGCCCCGGCGCACCGGGACCGGCCGGACGGGGCACAACGAACCGGCGGAACACAACGCCTCGACGGAACGCAACGCACAGGCGGAACACAACGAACCGGCCGGTGCGGCCGCGTTCGTCGGTGACGATCCGCTCGTCGCCTCGCTGTGGCGGGTGGTGACGGCGGCCGGCCTGACCGCCGAGATCCGCGTGCTGCCGCAGATCCCGGCGGCCGGCCGGCCGGACCGCCGTGAACTGGCCCGCCGCGCTCAGACCGCCGTCGCCAACGAGAGCGCGAACCGGCCGCCGGAATCCGTCCACCACTGATCCAGCCGCAGCCCGGCCGCGTCCAGTTCCGCCCGGACACCCTCCTCGCGGAACTTGGCCGACACCTCCGTACGCAACTCCTCGCCGGCCTCGAAGGGCACCACCAGATCCAGCTCCGGGATCTTCACGGTGTGTGCCCGACGGGCCCGCAGCCGCATTTCGATCCACTCGTGCCCCGGGTCCCAGAACGCCACGTGATCGAAACCGTCGGGGTCGAAGTCCGCCCCCAGCTCCCGGTTCACGACCCGCAACACGTTCCTGTTGAACTCCGCGGTCACCCCCGCCGCATCGTCGTACGCGGCGACCAGCACCTTCTCCTCCTTCACCAGGTCCGTGCCGAGCAGCAGCGCGTCGCCGGGGGAGAGCAGCGACCGTACGGACTTCAGGAACACGGCGCGCTCGGCGGGCAGCAGGTTGCCGACCGTGCCGCCCAGGAACGCGATCAGTCTGGGCCCCGGGGTGCCCGGCAGCGCCAGACCGACGGTGAAATCGGCGATCAGGGCGTGCACGGACAGCTCGGGCCGCTGCGCGAGCAGCGCCTCGGAGGCCCCGCGCAGCGCGCTCTCGCTCACATCGACCGGCACGTAACTGTGCAGCGCGGGCAGCGCGTCCAGCAGATGCCGGGTCTTCTCGGACGAGCCGGACCCCAGCTCGATCAGGGTCCGTGCCCCGGAGGCCCGCGCGATCTCGTCGGCGCGGTCGATCAGGATCTCCCGCTCGGCGCGGGTCGGATAGTACTCGGGCAGCCGGGTGATCTCCTCGAACAGTTCACTGCCGTGCGCGTCGTAGAACCACTTGGGCGGCAGTGTCTTCGGGTGCCGGGTCAGACCGTGCAGCACGTCGGCGCGCAGCGCCGCGTCCGTCGCGTCCACCGGCAGGGTGCGGGTCAGCAGAAAGGGACTCACGCGGTGGGCTCCTTGAGCGGGGTCAGCAGAACTTCGGCGCGGGTGGCCGTCAGCAATGTGCGGTCGGGGACCGTGCGCCAGCGCGGATCGTCGTCGTACGGCTCCGAGGCCACGACGGTGCGCTGGCCCGGCCCGGTGAGATACGACAGGGTGTCGCCCCAGGCCGTCGCCACGATGGTCGTGCCGTCGGTGAGCAGCAGGTTCAGCCGGGACTCCGGTGCCGCGGCGGCCACGTCGAGCACGGTGTCGGAGACGGCCTGCGGCAGTTCGTCGCCGTCGGCCAGACGGTGCCGTACCAGGGCCCAGACGAGGGCCGAGTCGCAGCGCGCGGTGAGGGTGAGCAGTTCGGCCGGTGGCAGCGTCGCGGCGAGCGGGGCCACGGAGTGGGGCCAGCCCTTCACCGCACCGTTGTGGCTGAACAGCAGCGGCCCGGCGGCGAACGGCGCGGCCGCCGCCTCGCCGTCGGCGCCCGCCTCGGTGGCGTCACGGACGGCGGCGAGCAGTGCCGTGCTGCGCACCACCCTGGCCAGGTCGGCGAAGGTCTCGTCGCCCCAGACCGGGCCCCGGCGCCGGTAGCGTCCGGGCACCGGATCGCCGTCCGCGTACCAGCCCACGCCGAAGCCGTCCGCGTTGACGGTCCCGTACCACTGGTTTCTCGGTTCCCAGGACTGGCGCACGAGCGAGTGCGGCGGCCGCGTCAGCAGTTCGCCGAGGGGCACGAGCGGTCCCAGGTATGCGATGTGACGGCACATCAGGCATCCCTCGCGGTACGGAAGCCGGAGAAGATCTGCCGGCGCACCGGCAGGTCCCAGTTGCGGAACGTCCCCCGGCACGCCACCGGGTCCACGGCGAACGAACCGCCGCGCAGCACCTTGTGGGCCGGCCCGAAGAACACCTCGGAGTACTCGCGGTACGGGAACGGCGAGAAACCGGGGTAGGGGAGGAAGTCGCTCGACGTCCACTCCCACACATCGCCGATCAACTGCCGTGCACCACAAGGCGACCGGCCATGCGGGTATGCCCCGGCCGGTGCGGGCCGCAGGTGGCGCTGACCCAGGTTCGCCAGCTCGGGGGACGGGTCCTCGTCGCCCCAGGGATAGCGCCGCGAACGCCCGGACTCCGGGTCGTGGCGCGCCGCCTTCTCCCACTCGGCCTCCGTGGGCAGCCGGCGCCCCGCCCAGCGGGCGTACGCGTCGGCCTCGTACCAGCTGACATGAAGCACCGGTTCATTGCCGGGCACCGCCTCGGTGACCCCGAAACGACGGCGCAGCCACTGACCGGCGTCCCGGTGCCAGAAGAGGGGAGCGGCCAGTTCGTGCTCACGGACCATCGCCCACCCCTCGGGCGCCCACCAGCGCCGCTCCGTGTAGCCGCCGTCCTCGATGAACGCCTGGTACGCACCGCAGGTGACCGGGGTCGTGTCGATGAAGAAGCCCGGTACGTCGCGCACGTGCGCCGGGCGTTCGTTGTCCAGGGCCCAGGGCTCGGCGGACGTCCCCATGGTGAACGGGCCTCCGGGGACCAGGATTTCGGCCGGAAGGCCCGCCGCGTCCGTGGGGGCGGGTGGCACGGGCGCGGTCAGCACGGCCGGACCCGACCGGAGCTGGTGGGTGATCAGCATCGTCTCGTCGTGCTGCTGTTCGTGCTGGGCGATCATCCCGAAGGCGAACCCGGACCGCACCAGTGGGCGGGCGCCGTCCAGTGCGGTGCCGTCCAGGACGTCCAGAGCCCGGCCGCGTACCTCCGCGGCGTACGAGCGCGCCTCGGCCGGGGCCAGCAGCGGCAGCGAGGGGCGGGTCGCCCGGGGATGCTCGAAGGCGTCGTACAGCCCGTCGATCTCCGGACGCATCGCCTCCCGCCCGGCCACCGCGCGCAGCAGCCACAGCTCCTCCTGATTGCCGATGTGCGCGAGGTCCCAGACCAGCGGCGACATCAACGGCGAGTGCTGGGCGGTCAGTTCGCGGTCGTCCACACTGTCGGTGAGCAGTGCGGTGCGTTCGCGGGCGCTGAGCAGCGCGGCAAGAGCGCGCTGCCGGAGCACCTCGGGTTCGGCCCACCGGGGTGCGGATCCGGTGGGCGTGGCGGAATCGTTCATGAGCGGGACCCCTCCCAGGGGCGGCCCGGACCGCCGGGCGAGCCCGGCGCGAGCAGTTCGGGAAGATCGTCGGCGGGACATCGGCCCCGGGCGACGAAACGGTCGTTGAAGCCGGCCACGGCGTCCTGCACGGCCTTCGTGGCACCCATCCGGGGCAGCGCCTCCAGCGCGGCCCCGAAGCAGGTGACCGCCGCGGCCCGCAGTTCGGGATCGGCCAGGCCGTCGCGGGCCGCGCAGACCCAGAGGGGATTGCGCGGCGCCGGCTCCGCCCCGGCCGTCTCGGCCAGCGGTTTCACGGTGCGGTACACGGTCTCGGCGGCCTCCGGGTCGTCGAACAGGGCAGTGGTGACGGCGAGCGGCACCAGCCACCCGTCCGCACCGTGCTGTGCGTCGATCATGCGCAGCTCCAGGTGACCGCGCGGGCGGACGGGCGGGAAGAGCGTGCTGATGTGGTAGTCGAGATCGGCGCGCACCGGTGGTCTCGGCGCGCCGGTCCGGATCCATTCGCGGAACGAAAGCCCCTCGGGCACGGGCCAGGGGCCCCCGTCGCTGCGGATGCACATCACCGGGGTGTCCAGCACATGCGCCGTCCAGGCGTCGCGCGGCGGCAGCAGGCCGGGAGGCGCCAGGGACCGCCAGGGATCGAGGTCGGCCCAGAGCGACTGCCGGGCGGACCGCCAGGCCGTCGGGCTGCCGAGCCGGAAGGACGAGTTCGCGAACGCCGCCACCAGGACGGCGCCCAGCAGATGGGACAGCTGCCAGCGCCGTCCGTAGCCGAGCGGACCGGGCTCCTCCTCCCCGGCGTCCAGGCACACCTGGACGGACGCGGTGGTGCACATCATGGCGCGACCGGCCGGTCCCGACCGGTCGAAGGCGACCTCCATGGCGTCGTAGCGGGGCTCGTGCAGCAGACGGCGCGGCGGGTGCCACGGGTCGACGCCGAGACCCACCGGCACGAGGTCCACCCGGTCCAGGGCGTCACGTACGGCGGTGAGGTCGGCGGCGGTGGCATCGATACACGCCATCAGGGAGTCGGCGGGGCGCGAGCTGAGCTCCAGCTGGCCGCCGGGCTCGAAGGTGAGGGCCGCGCTCAGGGGCAGTGCCCGGAGGATGTCGGCGGCCGCTTCGAGGCGGTGGTGCGGGACCGGGACGCGGGGTTGATCCCGGTCGTGGATGAGCCATTCGAGTTCCACGCCGACCCTTCGGGGCGGTCCCGTCTTGAAGCAGATGCAGCGCAGTAAATCCTCCGCCTCACCCTCGCCGAGGGGCGGGGAATGGCTGGGCGGACCGTGGTCCCCGGGGGTGTCGGACGACATGCCGGGCCTCCTTCTGTCGGTGCCTCCCCACCACCCAAACCCCTCTGGATGGATCGCACAAGGGCGCCCCTTCGGAACGGAAATCCGGTTGCGTCCATGCCGCCGGAGCGTCGAGCATGCCCCGTATGCACCACACGGGGGAGTACCGATGAGCGCACGACTGCGCGGCATCGCGCGTGAGACCGAGGCCATCGTCGAGGCGGGCCGCTACCGCACGCCGGACGGGCGCGAGGTGAGTATCGAACGGGCCCTGACCACCGCAATCTCGGGAACCAGGCTGTACGGCCCCGAGCCGGTTCCGGTCGCGGCACTCGACTCCGACCGCACCACGGCCGTCGAGGTCACCGACGAGAGCAGCCTCCGGGCGGCGCGCCGGATGACCGGCGAGGGCCCCGGCAAGGTCGCCGTCCTGAACTACGCCTCCGCCCGCAATCCCGGCGGTGGATACCTCAACGGCGCACAGGCCCAGGAGGAGGCGCTGTGCCGGGGCTCCGCCCTGTACGCCACCCTGCTGCGCGCCCCGGAGTACTACGCCCACCACCGCGCCGAAAGCAGCGCCTTCTACACCGACCGGGTGATTCACTCACCGGGCGTGCCGGTGTTCCGCGACGACCGCGGACGGCTGCTCGACACCCCGTACACCGCGGGCTTCCTCACCTCCCCGGCGCCCAACGCCGGGGTCATCCGCAGCCGCACCCCCGAGGAGGCCCACCGCATTCCCGCCGCGCTCGCGTCCCGGGCGGAGCGGGTGCTGGAGGTCGCGGCGGTGCGCGGGTATCGCAGGCTGGTGCTGGGCGCCTGGGGCTGCGGGGTGTTCCGCAACGATCCGGCGCAGGTGGCGGGGGCGTTCCGGGCGCTGCTCCTGGACGGCGGCAGATTCGCCGGGCACTTCGAGCAGGTCGTCTTCGGCATCCTCGACCGCAGCCCCGAATCAGCCACCCGGACCGCCTTCAGCCGGACGTTCGACCAGGACCTTCCGGGGCCCTACTGCCAGCCGTAGAGCTCCCGCAGCCGGCCCGCGACCAGGTCGAACCTGTCCCGGTCCAGCGCACACGCCTCACGCCGCATCCCGTCCTCGTGCACCCGCAGGACCCGGTCCAGATCGACCCACGACGGGCGGCCGGAGCTGTCCCAGGGACCGGCCCCGAGCGCCACCCACTCGCGGTCCCGGTCGTGCTGCTTGCTGGAGAGCTGCACGGCGAGCAGTGTGCCCGCCGCCTCGCGGGCCACCACCAGGACCGGGCGGTCCTTGCCGCGCCCGTCCATCTCCTCGAACGGCACCCACGTCCAGACGATCTCGCCGGGGTCGGGGTCGCCGTCCCGGTCGGGGGCGTACGAGGTGCGGACCGGCCCCACGTCGCGCGGGTCGGCCTCCGAGGTGGCGGTCGTGCCGGTGCGGCCGGGGAAGTCCGCCGAGGTGTCGATGCTGTCGTCACGGTGCTGGATGGTCATCCCCACACCGTAGGACCTGTACGGCCGATTCCGTGGAGCGAGGCCGGTGCGCGCCCGGACCGGGAACGCACCGGCAACCGGCGCCGCCCGGACCGGTCAGGAGGGCGAGCCGCCCTCCTGATCATCCGTCACCGCGATCCGCTGCTTCCGCGGCGAGGGCGGGGCGGCCGGAGCCACCCCGTTCGTCTGCGGGGCCGGCCGCGCCGGGTCGTTCTGGCCCATCGTGGCCAGCAACTGCCGGGCGAGCCCCAGTCCCGTGCCGCCCATCGTCAGCGCCTTCGCGAACATGTCCGACATGCCATCGGCCCCGTTCAGCAGCACCATGTGGTCGACACTGCCGAAGGCACCCGCGCCCGCCTGGACGATCTCGGGCCACTTCTCGGCCAACTGCTGGGCGACGACCGCCTCCTGGTTTTCCGCCAGGGCCGCGGCCCTGGCCTTGATCGCCTCGGCCTCGGCAAGGCCCTTGGCTCGGGCCGCCTCCGCCTCCGCCAGCCCCTTGGCCTGAGCCGCGGCTGCCTCAGCCTCACCCGTGGCCCTGGTCGCCGTCGCGGACGCCGCGCCGCGCGCCTTCGTGGCCTCGGCCTCCGCGAGCGCCGCCGTCTTGACGCGATTGGCCTCCGCGACCGCGGCGAGCTCCGTCTCCCGCGCCTTCGCCTCGGCGGCCGAGATCCGGGCGTCGCGCTCGCCCTCGGCCAGGGTGCGCTTCTCGTACGCCGCGGCGTCCGCGGGCTTTCGGACATCGGCCTGGAGCTGCTGCTCGCGCCGCTGGGCCTCCAGTTCGGCGACCCGGGTCTCCTGGACCACCACTTCCTGCCGGGCCGCCGCGTCGGCGAGCGGGCCCGCCTGGCGGGAGCTGGCCGCCGCCTTGTCGCGCTCGGCCTGGTAGCCGGCCTGCAGGATCTCGCTGTCCCGGGTCGCCTCCGACATCCGGGCGGCGGCCTGCTGCTCCGCCTCGGTGGCCAGCCGGTTGGCCTCGGCCTGCGCGATGCGGGCGTCCCGCTGAACGGCCGCCGCGTGCGGCATCGCCAGGTTCTTGATGTAGCCCGTCGGGTCCTCGATCTCATGGATCTGGAGCGAATCGACGATGAGCCCGAGCTTCTCCATCTCGGTCCCGCACGCGGCCCGGGTCTGCCCGGTGAGCTTCTCCCGGTCCCGGATCATGTCCTCGACCGTCAACCCGCCCACGATGGAGCGCAGATGACCGGCGAAGACGTTGTGGACCCGCTCCGACATCAGCTTCTGCTGATCGAGGAAGCGCCGGGCCGCGTTGGCGATCGACACGAAGTCGTCGCCCACCTTGAAGATGACGACGCCCCGCACCCGCAGCGGTATCCCCTGATGCGTGACGCAATCGACGGAGAGTTCGGTCTCGTTGAGATCCAGGGACATCTTCCGCACGGCCTGGACCCCGGGCAGGACGAGGGTGCCGTGACCGGTGACGATCCGGAACCCCATGCCCTGCCCCAGGCCCTCGGTCTTGTGCTTGGAACCCGAGATGACCAGTGCTTCGTTCGGTTCGGCCACCCGCCACATCAGCTTGAACAGGCCGAACAACACCATGATGGCGGCGAGTACGAGACCCGCCGTGACGCCGATGACCATCGGCATGCGCCCCCTTATCACGGTACCCCGTCGGTACCGCTGAACACGTGGGAGTCTTCTCCTGCTCGCGGCGGTGCAGAAGACGCGTGTGGATCCTTGCCGAATCCTTGACGAAGAAATCCGTCAAGAACCCCCCGCTCGGGCCTCAACTCCCGTACGCGGGAGCCACATAGACCGTACGCGGCGGCAGGTGCTCGACCACCGTCACCACCGTGCCCACCTCGATGCGCTCCTGCCCGGAGGCCGGATGCGCGAGAAAGTGCTCGGCGCCGCCCCGGATCTGTACCATCACCTCGCCGACCAGTCCCGGCCCCACCGTCCCGGTCACCCGGCCGAGCAGCCCCACCATCGAGGAATCATCCATGCCCCGGAGCGTACCCACGCCCAACGGGTCTGGAAGACTGCCGGACGCCATGAGCCAGTTACCGAACCAGCCCACCCAGCGCCCCGTCCCCACCAGCGCCGACGTCGCACGGCTCGCCGGGGTCTCCCGGGCCACCGTCTCGTACGTGCTGAACAACAGCTCCACCGTACGGATCAGCGAATCCACCCGCCGCAGGGTCAGGGAAGCGGCCACCGAACTGGGTTACGTACCGCACGCGGCGGCACGGAGCCTGCGCGCCGGACACACCCGCATGGTCCTCCTGCCCACCGCAGCCTTCCCGACCGGTCCGCTGCACCAACGGTTCTTCCACGACCTGGAATCGGGGCTGCGCCGCCTCGACTACACCGTCGTCCAGTACGGCAACACCGGCCTGGACCCCGACGACGCCCCCCGTGCCTGGGCCGAACTCCGCCCCGTCGCCGTGATCGCCCCCGGCACGATCCCCCTCGGCCCGCAGGGGATATCCGTGCTCAGGCGATCCGGGGCCAAGGCCGTGATCACCCTCGGCCCCCGGCCGGTGCCCGGCGCCCACGCACTGGTGATGGACCAGCGGGAGGTGGGCAGCTGCGCGGTCGGCCATCTGCTGGAACACGGCCGGCGCCGCATCGGTGTGGTCATGCCCGAGGAGAGCGGCCTCGCCCTGTTCGCCGAGCCCCGGCTGACCGGGGCCCGGCAGGCCGCGCAGCTCCACGGGGCGCGGGCCGAACCACTGCCGCTGCGGTACGACGAGGAGTCGGCCGCCCGGCTCGCCGCCCGCTGGCGCACCCTGGACCTCGACGCCGTGTTCGCCTACAACGACGAATACGCGATGCTCCTGATGCGGGCCCTTCAGGACGCGGGCATCGACGTGCCCCGCGAGGCCGCCGTGGTCGGTGCCGACGACCTGATGCTGGGCAGGCTGCTGCGGCCCCGGCTCAGCACCGTACGGATGGAGCTGGCCACGGCCCAGCCACTGGCGGACCTCGTCGACAGGCTGGTACGGAACCCCGGCGGCGCACCCGAGCACCACGACCTGCTGCGGGTCAGGGCGGTCGGGCGTGAGTCGGCCTGAGCCGCCGGGGCCGGGCGCGGCGGCCGGACCGCACCGCGCCCCAGCGCGGCAACGTGCGCACCACCCGCCGCATGCCTAGCGTCATGACCATGAGCCATCCGCAGAGTTACGAGATCCTGCTGGTCCCGCGATTCGCCGAGGAGACCACCACCGGCGCGGCGGAATCCGACGCCGCGGAATCCGGCGCCGCCGAATCGGAGGCCCCGGAATCCGAGGCCGCCGGGTCCGAAGCCACCGCGCCCGAGGCCGCCGGGTCCGAGGCCGATGCCGAGGCCACCGAGCCCGGCGGGGTCGTCCGCTCGGCGGTCGTGTCGGCGACCGGTGAGACGGGCGCGTCGGGTTACCCCCGGTATTCCGGCGAGGGCGTCGTCGCCGACATCGACCCCGAGACACACGCGGTCGAGGCGCTGCTCGTCGACGGCGCCGAGCTGTCCTACGGCCTCTCGGCCCGGGTCAAGGAGACGGACGCCGGAACCGGCTCCGACCGCTGAGGCCGCGCCCCCGGACCCGGCCGGACACGGCGAAGGGCCCGGCCGGATCGGCCGGGCCCGTCCCCCGCGCGCAGAACGCGGGGCGCGCGCGAAGCGCCAGGAGCGTGGAGCCTACTGCTGGCCCTTCTGCTGCTCGATCGACTTGCGGACCTCATCCATGTCCAGCTTCCGCGCCTGCCCGATCACATCCTCCAACGCCGCCTCCGGCAGCGCTCCGGGCTGCGCGAACACCGCCACGTTCTCCCGGACGATCATCAGCGTGGGAATGGAGCGGATCTCGAAGGCCTCCGCCAGCTCATGCTGGGCCTCCGTGTCGACCTTGGCGAAGACCACGTCGTCGTGGCGCTCCGACGCCGCGTCATAGACCGGCGCGAACTGCCGGCACGGGCCGCACCAGGAAGCCCAGAAGTCGATCAGGACGAATTCGTTCTCACTGACGACCTCATCGAAGTTTTCCTTGGTGAGCTCAACGGTGCTCATTGTCTGATACCTCTTCCTGTGCCCGCTCGGACCTGTCTCAACAACGGTGTCTTCACCTGCGCTATTCCGCCTGCCCATGTGGCCGCCGCGCACACCCCCGACCAGACTGTCCCCATGACAGATCCTTCACTGAACACCGAGTACGACGTCGTGGTGATCGGGGCAGGTCCGGTGGGCGAGAACGTCGCCGACCGGGCCCGTGCCGCCGGGCTGAGCACCGCGGTCGTCGAGGCGGAGCTCATCGGCGGCGAATGCTCCTACTGGGCGTGCATGCCCAGCAAGGCCCTGCTGCGCCCGGTGGTCGCCCGCGCCGACGCCCGCCGCGTCCCGGGCCTCAGCGACGCCGTGCAGGGCCCGCTGGACACCGCGGCGGTCCTCGCCCACCGTGACGCGTACACATCGCACTGGAAGGACGACGGGCAGGTCGCCTGGCTGGATGGCATCGGCGCGGACATCTACCGGGGCCAAGGCAGGCTCACCGGCGAGAAGACGGTCTCCGTCACCGCGCCCGACGGCACCGAACACCGGCTCACCGCCCGCCACGCCGTCGCCGTCTGCACCGGCAGCCGCGCCGTCGTCCCCGACCTGCCCGGCATCGACGCGGCCCGCCCGTGGACCAGCCGGGAGGCGACGAGCGCCAAGAAGGTGCCCGGCCGCCTCGTGATCGTCGGCGGCGGCGTGGTCGGCGTGGAGATGGCCACCGTCTGGCAGGCCCTCGGGGCCCGGGTGACGATGCTGATCCGCGGCAGCGGACTCCTGCCGAAGATGGAGCCCTTCGCCGGCGAGCTGGTCGGGCAGGCGCTCACCGAGGCGGGCGCCGACATCCGTACCGGGGTCTCGGTCGCCGCCGTACGGCGCGCGGTCCCGGACGGCCCGGTCACCGTGGAACTCGACGGTGGTGATCACATCGAGGCCGACGAGATCCTCTTCGCCACCGGCCGGGCCCCGCGCACCGAGGACCTCGGACTCGAAACGGTGGGCCTGGAGCCCGGTAGCTGGCTCACCGTCGACGACAGCTGCCGCGTCGACGGCAGCACCTGGCTCTACGCGGTCGGCGACGTCAACCACCGGGCGCTCCTCACCCACCAGGGCAAGTACCAGGCACGCATCGCGGGTGCCGCGATCGCCGCCCGAGCCGCCGGCGCACCGCAGCTGGAGACCGACTGGGGCGCCCACGCGGCCACCGCCGACCACGCGGCCGTCCCCCAGGTCGTCTTCACCGACCCGGAGGCGGCCTCGGTCGGCCTCACCCTCGCCGCGGCCGAGCGGGCCGGCCACCGGGTCCGGGCGGTCGATCACGACCTCGCCGCGGTGGCCGGTTCCGGCCTTTACGCGGACGGATACCGGGGCCGTGCCCGCATGGTCGTGGACCTCGACCGGGAGATCCTGCTCGGCGTCACCTTCGTCGGGCCGGGCATCGGCGAGCTGCTGCACTCGGCGACGATCGCGGTCGCGGGCGAGGTCCCCATCGACCGGCTCTGGCACGCCGTTCCCGCGTACCCGACGATCAGCGAGGTCTGGCTGCGGCTGCTGGAGGCGTACCGGGACGCGTAACCGCCCGGGGCGGGCCGGCGGTGAGGGCGGCGGTGAGCGGTGACTCGGTGCACGGCGGGGGCTGGTTGTACGGGTGTCGGGGTGCGGCGAGCAGTTCGGACGTCGGTCCCGTCGTCACGGCCGAACCGTTCCGCAGCACCGCGGTGCCGTACGCGATCCGCGCGACGGCGCCGAGGACGTGACTGATCAGCAGCCGCCCCGTCCCGTCCTCCCTCGCCCCGGTGCAGCAGCTCGACGACGCGCGCGCCGATCAGCGCTACGCGGAACTGCGTTCCTTCTTCGCCGAAGCCGAAGCCTCGGCGGGACCGACCGGCGCCTGCACCACGATCAGCGCCTCCGGGGCGTCGACCTGGCGGAAGGCCGAGAGCAGCAGGCCGAGCCCGCCGTGGCGGGGGAGCAGAACCGAGATCCGGCGGGCCGTCAGATCGCCGACGCCCTGCCACTCCCACCACTCGGCCGGCTCGGGGAAGTCCGCGCGCATGGTCACGTAGGCGCCGCCAGGAACCGTCCGGCGAGGACGGGATGCCCGGCGGGCCACGGATGCAGCCGGTCCAGGCCCTCGGGCCCCAGCAGCGGTCCGGCCCCGCGCGGGCCGAAGATATCAGGCCCGTCGATGTGGTGGAGATTCAAATCGCCGTGTCTGCAGGGGAGTTCGATGGAAACCAGGCTCGACAGGCTTGGCCGCAACGATCGTCTCGCCACAGTGCCACCCGACCCGACAGAGCGTGAAGCCAGGCACGCGGCGTACAGAGCGGTGGTCCAGGTCCAGCTACCGGCACGGGCTCGATCGGTGCCTGTCAGCTCACTGGCTCGGGGCCGGCAAGAGCTGCTTTGCGCCGGGTCTCCGTGAGATGGAGGTCGATGTACCGGGCGAGGATCAGCGCGTCCGCAGGCTCGTCGGCCTGGAACGTGAAACGGCGCAGCAGGCCGACCTCGTCGAGCGCGACGCCTTCGCGGGCGAGGACGAAGACGAGGGTGAGGAAGGCAGACCTGGCGTTGCCGTCGTCGAAGGGATGGAAGAAGCAGACGTCGAGATAGGCGCGGGCGGCGCGGGCGGTGAGGGGGACGGGCGGCTCTGCGTCCTTCGCGCTCTCGGCCAGGCAGGCGTCGAGGCGGGCCCGGGTGTCCGGGCTGATGCCATAGCGTTCCCGGCCCGCCTTGGCGAAAGCGGGCAGATCGCGGAACGGCGGTGGCTGAGGTGTGCCCAGGACGTGTTGCTGCCATTGCTGGAGCAGTTCGAAGCCGAGGGAGGCTCCGCGAGCCGCTTCGGTGCGCAGCAGTTCGAGGGCGGCGAGCAGGCCCTCGGCCCGGTCGGGGTCCAGGGCGCCGTCAAAGGCGCGGATGTCCTCCGTAGCGCCATCGCGCGACGGGTTCACCGGTCCGTCCCCACCGCCGTCCGGCGCTTCCTGCCACGGCACGGTCTCGCGCACCGTGAGCCAGCGTTCGAGGTGATCCGGCAGGGGCCGCCCGACGGACCGTGCGCCGTCGGCCGGCCGGAGCGACAGCGCGAGCTGTTCCGCGACATCGTCGACCAGCACCGCGTCGGGGCCGGTCCAGCTCTCGAACCGCCCTCCGATCGCCTGGTCGACCAGATCCTCGGCGAGGTCGGGCGCGACACCCCAGTGGCTGAGGAACCAGGTGAGCACCTGCCGGCAGTGGCCGTACCAGCCGCTGCCGCAGCCAGTGCGGTCGACCACCTGGAGGATCAGGTTCCGGGCGGCGCGCTCCCACAGGACCCGCTGATCGTCCACGTCGGCAAGGGCCAGCGGGTACGCCTCGAACCAGCCGGAGAGGGTCTCCAGCCAGGCGCGCCACTCGCACAGCGCCGCCGCGACACGGGCGAGCGTTTCCTCCGGGGTGGTGATCGAGTGGCTCGGACAGCACCAGTTCCCGACGGGTCCCCCGTCGAAGTCTCCTTCGTCGTGCGCCCAGCGCCAGCCCACGGTCCAGCGGCCGTAGTGCTCCGCGAGGGCGGACGCCATGGCATCCGCCCAGAGCCTGCCCTTTCTCCAGCTCCGGTCACTCGTCGCCGGGGCCCCGTCGGGAATGCCGGGGCGGCCGGGTATCCGATCGGCCGGCCCGAGGGACCGCACCACCTGCGGCGCCGACGTGCTGTCGAAGGGGTGACGGGCGGGGTCCACATCGTCCCAGGTCAGAAAGGGGGGTGCCAGCTCGACAATCACCGCGCAAGCCTGCACTTCCATCCGACTGTGTCGCAAGCGGATTACTACCGGGCGGGGTCGGGCGTGGGGGACAACGGCTGTCCGCACCGCAGGTTCCACCGGCCGGAACGCCCGCTGAGCGCGGTGAGCGTCAGCGGGGCGACGTCCAGCCGCCAGAACGCCTCCACCGGCAGAGCGAGTGCCGCCACCATCATCGCCCGCACCACCGCGGGTTCGACGACGCCCAGCACGCGGTGGGCCCCGGCGCCCTCGGCGGACTCCGTCGTCCCCACCGTCTCCAGCCAGTGTTCGGCCCGGCAGCAGAGATCCAGCAGGGACTCGCCGCCGTGGGGAACCGCCGACGGATCGGTCAGCCAGGCCGACACCGCCTCCGGCTCGGCCGTGCTCACCGCTGTCAGCCGCCGACCGCTCCACCGGCCCATGTCCCAGCCACGGACCGCCGGTTCGGGCCCGGCACGGAGCCCCAACGCGTCGGCGGTCCCGGCGCACCGTTCGGACGGCCCACGCAGATACCGCTCGGCGGCGGGCACCGCCGCGGCGACGGCCCGCGCCCGGCGGGCCCCGGCCGCGTCGAGCGGCGCGTCACCGTCGAAACGGGCCTCCCGCAGCGCGGCGTTGAGCGCCGGTGAGATCAGCATCACCTGTACGGTCATGGCCCGGTCAACTCCCTGAACTCTGGCCCCATGGGTGTGCCCACCATGGCATCAGGGCGGTCCGGCCGCCGTCGGCACCATGGCAGGGGGTTGCCCCCAAGGAGTATCGTCACGACGAGCATGACGTAGGTGCGACGGAAGTCCGGTGAGAATCCGGCACGGTCGCGCCACTGTGAACCCGCCTCCGCGCGGGAAGTCAGACCCAGCACCTACGTCTCAGGCACCACGATCGGGACGCGTGTTCCCTCAGGAGGTTCTGCCATGGCACAGACTGCTGCCCCCGCCACCGCCGTACCGGCGATCACCCCCATCTCCCTGAAGGCCATCGCCCCTTGGGCGGTCTTCTTCGGCATTCTCATGCTCGTACTGCTGTACTTCGTTGGCGCCGAACAGGGCGCCACCGCGGTCATCTCCGGCGAAGGTGTCCACGAGTGGGTCCACGACGGCCGCCACCTCCTCGGTTTCCCCTGCCACTGACGTACCGTCCGATCCCGGGGAAACCTCATGAACTCCATATCTGTCAGAGCCCTGCTCGTCCGCGGCATGCTGGCCGGCCTCGCCGCGGGCGCGCTCGCCCTGCTGGTCGCCTACTTCCTCGGTGAGTCGCGTGTGGACGCGGCCATCGCCCTGGAGGAATCGCACAGCCACCACCATGACGGCGGCGAGGAACTGGTCAGCCGCACCATGCAGTCCACCGCCGGCCTCGCCACCGGTGTACTGGTCTTCGGCGTCGCGATCGGCGGCATCGCCGCCCTCGTCTTCTGTTACGCCCTCGGCCGGATCGGCAGATTCGGCCCTCGGGCCACGGCCGCACTGATCGCGGGTGCGGCCCTGCTGACGGTGTACGTCGTCCCGTTCCTGAAGTACCCGGCCAACCCGCCGGCCGTCGGCAACCCCGACACCATCGGCCGGCGTACCGCCCTGTTCTTCCTGTTGGTCGCCCTGAGCGTGCTGCTGGCCGTCGCCGCGGTCATCCTCGGCAAACGGCTGGCTCCCCGCCTGGGCAACTGGAACGCGACGATCACGGCATCCGCCGCGTACGTCCTGGTGATCGGGCTCGCCTACGCGTTCCTGCCCTCGTACAACGAGGTCGGCAAGGACTTCCCGGCCGCCCTGCTGTGGGAGTTCCGCCTGAGCACCCTCGCCGTGCAGACCACCCTCTGGGTGGCCTTCGGGCTCTTCTTCGGCTATCTGACGGACCGGCTGCTCGCACCGGGCACCGGCGCCGTCACCACCGCGAACGGCGGCGCCGGACGGGCGGCCACCGCGGCCGGCTGACCGGCACCGCCCACGCGGGCCGACGACCGGAACCCCGCCGGGACCTCCCGGCGGGGTTCCCGCGTCCCGCCCCGCACCGGCTCACCGCTCGGGCCGCGGGCACCAGTCGATCCGGTAGTACTTCAGCCGCTCGTCCTGCTTCACCAGGCGCATGCCGACGGCTTCCATGACGCGCTGGGACGCGGTGTTGTCCAGGTCGCTGTCACCGTGCACACGACTCACCCCCTGCTCACGGGCGAACAGCAGCAGGGCGCGCAGCGCCTCGGAGGCGTAACCCATCCCTCGTGCCGAGGGGACGAGGCCGTAGCCGATCGTTACCTCCCCGTTCTCGTCCGGCGCACCGTGGAATCCCATTCCGCCGATCACCAGCCCGTCGGTGCGGCGCCGTATCTCGTACGAACCGAAGGGGCTGGGATCGCCGGTCGTCGCACAGGTGTCGAGGAAACGCTCGGCCGCGGCCATCTCGCCGGGGGACGGGTAGCCGGGTGCCCAGCTGTCCCCTTCGCCCGGCGTGCCCGAGATCACCCGCAGGGCGTCGGAGCCGTTCATCAGGCGGAGCAGAAGGCGCGGAGTCTCGATGTGGGTCATGAGGGAGTGAAGTATCACGCGGGGCGGTCAGGCGGCATCCCGGATTTTCCGGAATGCCGCCGTGGCGCCGATGCCCGCTCACATGCCGGCGGGCCCCCGGGTGCTCGTCCGCCCCGGGCCGGAGTCGAAGTCGAAGTCACCGGAGAGCGCCGCGGCCATCCGCAGATGACCGGCCGCCTCCGCGCCCCGCCCCTGCCGCTCAAGGGTGCGGCCCAGCATCAGCCGCGCGTAGTGCTCCACCGGGTCGAGCTCCAGCACTGCCCGCAGCTCCGCCTCGGCCTTTCCGAGCCGCGCCGAGTGGTAGTAGGTCCGGGCCAGCAGCAGTCGCGGCGACACCTGCTCCGGGACCTCCTCGACCAGCCCCTCCAGGATCCGGGCCGCGGTCATGTACTCCTTCGCCTCGAAGAACATCTGCGCACGGTTCCAGCGGTCGGCAGCCGTGCCGAACTCGTAGTAGGTGTCGCTCACTTGACCTCCTTGGTCACGGACCGTGCCGGGGCGGTGCCCCGTTTCGTCCAACCGCCGGCCGAGCCGCTGCCCGGCCACCCTGTGACTGCCTGAACCCCACCTGGTGATTGAATATTCCACTAAATCATCGGCGTGGGTACCGGCGCTCCCGGGCCTGCTCGGGAATAGGTTGAGCGCCATGAGCAATCTCGATCGCCAGGCCGCACTCTCCGTCTGCGGAGGACGGGGCTTCGTCGTCGCCGAGCCCGTACGGGAACTCCTCACCCCCCGCCACGTCCGGCTGGGCGAGTCCACCGAGGTCCGCAGGCTGCTGCCCAACCTGGGCCGCCGGATGGTCGGTGCCTGGGCCTTCGTCGATCACTACGGCCCCGACGACATCGCGGACGAACCCGGGATGCAGGTGCCGCCCCACCCCCACATGGGCCTGCAGACGGTCAGCTGGCTGCACGCCGGCGAGGTCCTGCACCGGGACAGTCTCGGCAGCCTGCGCACGATCCGGCCACGCGAACTGGGGCTGATGACCTCCGGCCGGGCCATCAGCCACTCCGAGGAGAGCCCGAAGGCCCACGCGAGGTTTCTGCACGGCGCCCAGCTCTGGGTGGCGCTGCCGGCCGCCCACCGCCAGGTCGAGCCCCATTTCCAGCACCACCCCGACCTGCCGACCGTCTCCGCCCCGGGCCTCGTCGCCACCCTGATCCTGGGCGAACTCGACGGCACCACCTCGCCCGGCACCACGTACACCCCGATCGTCGGCGCCGACGTCGCCCTGGCCGCAGGCGCCGAGGCCCGACTGCCGCTCGACCCCGACTTCGAGTACGCGGTGCTCTCGATGTCCGGCCAGGCAGAGGTCGACGGCGTGCCCGTGCTCCCCGGCTCCATGCTCTACCTCGGCTGCGGCCGCACCGAACTCCCGTTGCGCGCGGACAGTGACGCGGGCCTCATGCTCCTCGGCGGCGAGCCCTTCGAGGAGGAGATCGTCATGTGGTGGAACTTCATCGGCCGGTCCCACGAGGAGATCGAGGAGGCCAGGCAGGCATGGATGGAGAGCTCCCGCTTCGGCGACGTGAAGGGCTACGACGGCGACCGGCTGCCCGCGCCCGAACTCCCGCCGGTCGCGCTGAAGCCGCGGGGTCGGGTGCGCTGAACCGGAGCCCCGGCTGCCACCCCGTCCGTCCGGCCGCGCGGGCAGGAGCGCGGCAGCGCTTCGACAGATCCGCGCTGTCGAGCACGAGCTCAGTCGGACGATGTGACGGGGGGCCACATGCCGAACCACTGCTCGGCGCCGTAGGCCTCATACCGCTCCACCTCGATGAACCCCAACTTCGCCGCGAGGCGCATCGAGCGGAGGTTGGCGGTCTGGGTGGCGAGTACCACCGGTTCGCCGGGAAGCGTGCCGGCGAACCAGTCGAGTGCCGCTGCGCACGCCTCAGCGGCGTACCCGTGTCCCCACGCCTGCGGCAGGAACAGGTAGCCGAGCTCGGTTCTCCCGGCAGCCTGACGAAGGTGCCCTGTGTTCTTGACGAGCGTGATCTGGCCGATCATCGCTCCGTCGAGATCGACTATGAAAAGGCCGGGGCGCCGGCTGGGTGTCCCGGGCATCGCGTGTTCGAGCTCGTCACGCGGTCGAGGGCCACCGAGGTAGGTGCCCACCTCCGGCGAGGCCAGCAGCTCGATGACCGCGGCACGGTCCCGGGCCTCGGGCTCACGGAGCACGAGTCTCTCGGTCTTGATCGGGGCAGGTGGCCAGGGTACGGGTCCGAGCTCGGTCATGCCGGTCAGCTAATCAGCAGGCTCGGCAGCGATCAAGATTCGCGGGAGGGCCGCCTGCCCACACCGCACTCGTACACCCACAACCCTGCGTGAACCACGTGGAAGTACATCCCGCCCGTCACCGGGCGGCCCGGCCGGCCTCGGCGGCGGCGACTCAAGAACGCCAGATCATGATCGCGCCATGGGCTCTCATGGCCTCCACGCGGGCAGAGAACCTCTCCTCCTGCCCGCGCGCAGGCCGTACCGGTTCCCCGGCTCAGGCAGGTCCTGTCAGGTGCTGCCACACCGTCGGGTCCGTGCGGGGCCCGCCGCGGGTGTCCGCGCCGTACTTGGCGATCTCGGCGTCGAGGTCCAGGGGGCGGGTGGGAGAGGTCATGGCCGACAGTTCGGCGACAACCGCCCCGTCCGGGACCAGCCAGCACACCTCGAAGTCCAGACCGTCCGGGTCACGCGCGTAGAGCGCCTTCGTGGAGGCGTGATTGCTCGCCCCGGTCAGCGCACCCGCCTCGGTGAGACGCGCCTGCACACGGCGCAGCTCGGCCAGGGTGTCGACCTCCCAGGCCAGGTGATACAGCCCCACCGCCCCGGCACGGTGGCCGCCGGGCGCCGTGTCCCGGGCCTGGAACAGTCCCAGGTCGTGGTCGTTGGCGGAGTCCGCCGCCTGAAGGAAGGCGGCCCCGGGGAACGCCTGGGGCAGCGCCCTGAAGCCGAGGACGTCACAGTAGAAGGCCGTACTGCGCGCCACATCGGACACGAACAGCACGGCGTGGTTCAGCCGGTGGATCGGCATGGTCGGAATCGGCTCCATTCGCGAAACGGTCTGCGGTCACAAAGAAGTATCCGGTGCAGGTCACTCGGCCCCGCACCGGGATGGGCAGCCGTTCCAACGGGCGACACACGTGCGGAGGTTCAGAGCGGCGAGCCGTTGTGTCCGCCGTTGTGTCCGCCGAACCATGCCCGGGTTTCCGGCTGGTTGGGCCGGACGAGGGCGAGGATCGCGGGCACCAGCCAGGCGACCCCGAGAACGGGCATCACCTGGAAGAACACCACGGTGAAAGGCAGGGCGGTCCAGCCGTACGCGAAGGCCGAGGTCCGCAGGCCGGGGTTGCGGGTGGGGAACTTGAGGGCGGTGATGATGCCCCAGGCCGCGACGGCCAGCACGAGGATCCCCGCGAAGACGACCTGCCCCGAATGAGCCTCGCCCTGCGTCGCGCCCCACGGATTCGGCTCGCCCTCGCCCCAGATCGACGTGGCGATCGCCACGCTGTTGCTCACCAGGGCGAGCCCGAGCACGGCCTGCATGCCGCCGAGGACCATCATCAGGACCCGCAACTTCCGTACCGGGTCGGGCATGGGGACTCCGGAGGGAGAGGGGGGACCACCGGGCCCCCAGGGCCGCCCCTGCCCCGGGCCACCGCCGCCGTCCGGACCGGGATTGCCGCTCGCCCGGCTGCGCTCTCCGTGCCGCTCGTTCCCGGGCCCGTTCGGGTCGTCAGGTTCCATCTCGGCTCCCTCCATGACAAGCGTGACGCGCCCACGACATACTGCGGTTGCGCGGATCGGCCGTCGAGTGCGCGTCCGGCGAACACAACGCGTGGGGAGTCCGCGGCTTTCGTCGAAACCGAGGGGGCAGGGGGACTGTGGTCGGGGGACGCATCGGTACGTACGTGATCGTGCGCGAGCTGGGCAGCGGGGGCATGGGCTCGGTCTACCTGGGCCGCTCGCGTGCCGGGCGGGCCGTCGCCATCAAGGTGATCAGGGCGGAGTACGCGGCGGACCCGGAGTTCAGGAGACGCTTCCGCAAAGAGGTCGAGGCCGCCGCCAAGGTGGGCGGTTTCCATACGGCGGCGGTCGTCGACGCCGACGCGGACGCCCCGCAGCCGTGGATGGCCAGCGCCTACATCGAAGGCCCGACACTGGCCGACGAGGTCGCCCGGCGCGGCCCGCTGGACGAGCGGAGACTCTGGGCGCTGGCCGCCGCGCTCGCGGAGGCGCTTCAGGCCATCCACGCCTGCGGTCTGGTCCACCGTGACCTCAAGCCGGGCAACATCGTCCTCGCCGAGGACGGCCCCCGGGTACTGGACTTCGGCATCGCCCGTGCCGTGGAGGGCACCCGGCTGACCGCCGACCGGGCGGCCATCGGAACGCCCGGGTTCATCGCTCCCGAGCAGGCCCAGGGGCTCGAAGTCACCGGCGCCTGCGACGTGTTCGCGCTGGGGGCGGTGCTGGTCGCGGCGGCGGGCGGCAGCGCGTTCGGGGAGGGGCAGGTCTTCGGGCTGCTGTACCGCGCGGTCCACGAGGAGGCGGATGTCTCCGCGATCCCCGCGGACCTGCGGCCCCTCGTCGCCGCCTGTTTGCGGAAGGAGCCCGAACTGCGGCCCACCCCCGAGCAGTTGCTGGTCGCGTGCGCCGACCGGATCGACCTGACCGTCGTGGCGCCCGGTGAACCCGCACCGACGCCACCACCGCCCACGCCCCCGGCACCGGCCCGGCCCCGCGCGGCGACTCCGCTCCGGCCACCGGGGCAGGCCGCGCTCCGGCGCCGCTCCGCCGCCCGCTCCGGGTCCGAGCCCATCGCCTCCTACCTCCGCAGCAGGCGGAGCCGGAGGGTACTGATCCTGCGGAACGCGCTGATCATGCTCGCCTTCGCCGGAATCGCGGCGATCGGCGATCTGCTCCACATCGGTGACGGGGCGAGGGCATCGGCCGGGTTCGTCGCGTTCCTGATGCTGCTGCGGCTCTTCGGCCTGCTGGGCCAGAACGACGGACTCGTGGTGAACGACCTCGGCATCGGAGTCGGCTCGGCCATGAACCTGGCGGTGCTGCGCTGGGCCGACGCCGATGCGGTCGAGCTCGGCCGGCAGGCGGGCGAAACCGTGCTCACGGTGCGGATGCCCCGGGGCCACCGGCTGCCCGAGGCATTCCTGAAACCCCGGTGGGTACGCAGGCGCAAGGACGGAAGCATCCACATCCGGACCGCCTGGCTGACTCCGAGCCCCGGCACGGCGCCCCTTGCCGAAACGGTCCGCTCCTTCGCCACCCGCCATGAGGTACCCGTCACCGAGAACCACGACGGCTCCTAGACGGATGAGCCCGATGTGATCAGTGATCGAAAGCGATGGGTGAACGGTTCACCGGTGCGCCGATCTTGTTGCTGAGCCAGATGTCAGGGCGGTCGTCGCGTCTATCGCGTTCCTCCGGTCCTGTCGTCGATCTCCGCATGGAGTGCGGTCAGGGAAGGTCACCAAGTCGGCTGCTACAAAGGGAACTTGGGGGCCTTCATCGGGTCCGCGCACCCGATGTCCGGGCCCATCGCTCGAATGAGCTCTTCCATGCGTCGACTGAACGGAGTCCCACCGTCATGCCGGACACAACCTCCGCCCACCTCGGCCGCCGTGAGGTCCTGGCCCGCTTCCAGCAGGCGATGCTCGACAAGTCCGCGGACGACCTGGCCGACCTGTACGCGGTCGATGCCGTCCATGAGTTCCCCTTCCTCTCTCCCGGTATGCCGGCGCGTTACGAGGGGCGCGAAGAGATCCGTGCGGGCTATCGAGCGGCCTGGGGCGCAAGTCCGGTGCAGCCGCAGGAGATCCGCGAAGTCGGTGTGCACGAGAGCACCGACCCCGAGGTGATCACCGTCGAGCAGGTCGTCACCGGGACCGTGGCCACGACCGGCAAGTCCTTCAGAATTCCCGGCCTCCTGGTGATCCGGGTCCGAAGCGGTCGGATCGTGCATGTCCGCGACTACATGGACGGGCTCGGCGTGGCTCACGCCATGGACCGACTGGACGCTGTGGTCGCCGGCCCAGGTGACCGCGGCTGAGGCCCCGCTCCGGACTCGTTCCTCCTGTTGCCGTCCTGGGCATGGCGTCGTACGGGCAAGGCGCAGTCGGACTTCGCCCGCCCGGATCGGGTTGTCAGTGGGTGAGGTTAGGGTCACGACCATGGCCAACCGTTCTTACCTCTATTCAGCGGGCACGTTGCCGACCGCGGCGGCGAATCCGGAGAAGATCCGGTGCATCTCCGAGCACAACTGGAGCATTCCGCTGGCGCACAAGCTGCTCGTCGGGCGTGGGACGGACATAGTCCCGTCCATGCTCTGGAACATGCGTATCGGCATCGCGGCGGACTTCGCAGGCGGCGCCGCCCTGCTGGGCGATCTCCTGCGCGTGGTCGGGCAAGGGCTCGCGGACGACGGCGACTTCGCCGAGTGCGTCGCCAGGACCACGGCCCACCTGGACAAGCAGCGGGACACGTACTTCGTGCTGGAGACGGGCGAGATGGTCGCGCTCGGCGACGAGGATCCCGAGGAGGCGGTGCGGTACCTGGTTTCCCGCGACATCCCCGACGCCGTGGCCCGTGCCGAGGCAGCGATCGCCGGGGAGGACGACGTGTGGCTCGCGTCCCTCCGGGCCGACTGGCAGAACCACTTCGCTTCCTTCTACAGCGAGGCGCTCTACTTCTCGTTCCCCGACGAGTAGGACGAGTTCCGAGGCCGCCTGCGACCGCACACCGTCGGCCGTCGCGCTCGAATGCGGTGCACACCGGCTGAGCTACGCGGACCTCGACGTTCGGGCCAATCGGATGGCCCACCACCTGCGTCGGCTCGGGATGGGGGCGGCGGCCGGCGCGACGCTCGTCGCCGGACCGGCCGGCCCCGGACGGCTCGGTACGGAGCTCGCCGATTTCCTCCAGGAGCGCGCTGCGGCTGCGGCTGACGGCCGCCGCGGCCCTGGTCATGGCGGCCGGGCTGGCCGGAGCCGCCGTCCTGCTCGCCGTCTGGCTGCACGGCAGCCTGATCGCCGGTCTCGACCAGACCGCCTTCCAGCGAGCGCAGGTCGTGGCGGCGGACGTGGACACCAACCAGATCGGCGCGGAGGTACCGGCCACCTCCCACGCGGAGACCGCCGTACAGGTCGCCGACGCCAAGGGGAAAGTGGTCGCCAGCTCGGCCAACCTGCCCGGCCTGCCACGGGTGTTCCCTTCCCGGCCAGCCGCTCCGGCACCCCGCGGGCCCACACCGTCCACGACATTCCCCAGCACGAGCATGGAGCCTGGCGCGCCGTCGGCGTCCCCGCGGGCACGCCGGGCAACCCCGTCACGGTGTACATGGCCCTGCCCACCGAAAGCGTCGACCACGGACTGGCGCAGCTCAATGCGGGCCTGGCCACCGGCGTGCCCTCGCCATCGTCCGCGACATCGTCGAGGCCCACCACGGCACCACCCACATCGAGGACAACCGGCCGGGTACCCGGCTGATCGTCCTGCTGCCGGTCGCAGGACGGTAGGTGTCAGAGGCCCCCGTTTGATAGGCAAGTCGATGCTTGCCTATGGTGTGGGGCGTGGCGGAAGATGTCTTCAAGGCGCTGGCCGACCCGACGCGTCGGCACATCCTCGACGAGCTGGTGGAACGGAACGGCCAGACCCTGTTCGAGATATGCACACGGCTGGTGACCAAGCACGGCCTGGGGCTGTCCCGCCAGGCGATCAGCCAGCATCTGGCCGTACTGGAGTCCGCGGGCCTGGTCCGTACGCGGCGCCAGGGCCGCTACAAGTTCCACGACCTGAACACCCAACCCCTTGAGCGCATCGTGACCCGGTGGCTCAGGCCCGGCAAACCGGAGCGCACCCCATGAGGATCCACCTGACCAGTGTCTTCGTCGACGACCAGGACAAGGCCCTGCGTTTCTATACGGACGTGCTGGGCTTCCTGAAGAAGGCCGAGGTCCCGTTGGGCAAGGACCGGTGGCTGACCGTGGTCTCGCCGGAGGACCCCGACGGCACCGAACTGCTGCTGGAGCCCGACGGCCATCCCGCGGTGAAGCCGTACAAGACGGCGCTGGTCCAGGACGGCATCCCGGCCGCGTCCTTCGCCGTGGACGACGTGAACGCGGAGTTCGACCGGCTGCGCGGGCTCGGGGTGCGCTTCACCCAGGACCCGCTGGAGATGGGCCCGGTCACCACCGCCGTGCTGGACGACACCTGCGGCAACCTGATCCAGATCGTGCACAGCAAGTAGGACCGGATCGGACCGTACGGGCGGTGGCTGTCGTCAACCGCGCGTCAAGGGCCGGACCTGCGGGATCAAGGGACCGCTAACGGAGAGGTCCGGACCTGCAGGAGCGGGCATAGCGTCTTTGCATGCCCCGGATCGCCAGTGGTCCGGGGGCGACGTACCCGCCTCCACGAGGAGTGTCATGAACGACAGCCGGCCTGCCGAGGACCCCGACCCCCTTCGACCGAGCCGGACCGGAGCACTGTTCGTTCCGGTCCGGCCGGGGCCCGAGGGCCACTGCGCCCGCCTCTTCCGTACGCCCCTCGGTGTACGCACCGCCGTCGCCTTCACCGATGACCGGCAGCTGACCCGCACCCTCGGACAGCGCCAGCCCTGGATCCGCCTCTCCGAGCCCGCGCTGCGCGCCCTCGTCGCACCCTTGGGGGTCGTCGATCTCGTCGTCGATCCACTGTTCGCCGTCCCGGCGCCCGGTGCTGCCGCCCCTGCGAGGCGCCCCCGCCGTACGGCCCCCGTGCCACAACACGACCGGCGGACGGCAGCCACCTCCTGCGGCAACCTCCTGATCGGCTGAGGGAACACCATGACCACAACACTGCACGGGCTGCCGACTCCTTCTCCGGCTCCTTCTCCGGCTTCGGTTCCGTCCGTGGCACCGGCCGCCGCGGGACTGTCCGTCTGGCCCGCTTCGGCACGGCTCACCTCCCATGGCGATGTCGCGGTGGGAGGCGTCTCGCTCGTCGAGGCGGCAGAGCGGTTCGGCACACCGGTGTACCTCCTCGACGAGGGCGAAGTACGGGAACGCTGCCGCACCTATCTGCGGTCCTTCCCGGACACCGACGTCGTCTACGCGGCCAAGGCGTTCCTCTGCCGCGCCCTTCTGCACTGGGTGCGGGAGGAGGGCCTCGGTCTGGACGTCTGCTCCGCGGGCGAGCTGGAGTTCGCCGTGACCGCCGGCTTCCCGCCCGACCGCATCGTGCTGCACGGCAACGCCAAGAGCCCGGACGACCTGGAGGCCGCGCTGCGCCTGGGCGTCGGGCGGATCGTCATCGACAGCGCGTGGGAGATCGCCCGGCTGTCCGCGCTCATCCCGGACGGCGCCCGCCAGAAGGTGCTGGTGCGCGTGGTTCCGGGCGTGAGCGCGGGGGGCCACGCCGCGATCCGCACCGGCACGGACGACCAGAAGTTCGGACTGTCGATCAACGACGGGAGCGCCGGGCACGCCGTCGCCCGGATCCTCGACCAGCCACGGCTCGAACTCGTGGGCCTGCACTGCCACATCGGCTCGCAGATCACTACCGTCAAGCCCTACCTGACCGCGCTGCGACGCGTCGTCGGGCTGCTGGCCCAGATCCGCCACCAGCACGGAACGGTGCTGCCGGAACTGGACCTCGGTGGCGGACACGCCGTCGCCTACCGGCCGGGGGAGGCCGCGCTCGACATCCCGACCCTCGGCGCCCGCATCCGTCGCGAACTGGCCGAGAGCTGCGCCGCGGCCGGCATCCCCGTGCCCCGGCTCACCGTCGAGCCCGGCCGTGCGCTGGTCGGGCCGGCAGGCGTCGCGCTGTACCGGGTGCTCGCGGTGAAGAGGACCGGCGACCGCACCTTCGTGGCCGTGGACGGCGGAATGAGCGACAACCCACGGCCCGCGCTGTACGGCGTACGTTACGCACCCCGGCTCGTCGGACGACGCTCGACGGCGGGGCCCTGCACCGCGACCGTCGTCGGCCGGCACTGCGAGGCGGGCGATGTGCTCGCCGCCGATGCGACCATGCCCGGCGACATCCGCCCCGGGGACCTGGTGGCCGTTCCGGTCGCGGGCGCGTACCACCTCTCCATGGCATCCAGTTACAACGCGGTCGGACGTCCGCCGGTGGTCGCCGTCACGGACGGCCGCGCACGGCTGCTGGTCCGCCGTGAATCCCTCGCCGACATGAACGGCCGCGACATCGGTCTGTGAGCCGTGGCCCTTTCCCGGGCATGCCGTGGAAGGGCCCGGTCGCCGGCCGCAGCCGTGGTGGATCCACCGGCCCGGTCCGGCCTAACGGGCCAGGGCCCCGGCGACGGCATCGCTGTGGTGGCAGGCGATGTCGCCGCCTGGCTCACTGTCCGTGCACAACTGCCGCTGTTCCGGGCCGAGAAGCGGATGCGCCGGGCACCGGGACCGGAACACGCAGCCGCTCGGCGGGTCGGCCGGGCTGGGCAGATCGCCGGACAGCCGGATCCGTCCGCTGCGGTCCGCCGTCGGGTCCGGTTGCGGGACGGCCGACAGCAGCGCCCGGGTATAGGGATGCCGAGGGGTGTCGAAGACCCCGGCGGTGTCTCCGTACTCCATGATCCGGCCCAGGTACATCACCGCGATGCGGTCGGCGAAGTGGTCGACCACGGACAGGTCATGGGCTATGAAGAGGTACGCCACCCCGGTGTCCCGCTGGATGTCCTCCAGCAGATTGATCACCTGTGCCTGCACCGAGACGTCCAGCGCGGACACCGGCTCGTCGCAGATGATCAGCTGTGGGTCCAGGGCAAGGGCACGGGCGATGCCCACGCGCTGCTTCTGGCCGCCGGAGAACTCGTGCGGGAAGCGGTTGTAGTGGTCGGGGCGCAGTCCGACCCGGTCCATGAGGTCCCGCACCTTGGCCTTGACGCCGCCGGCCGGTGTGATCCGCTGGGCCACCAGCGGTGCGGCGATCGCACTGCCCACGGACTGGCGCGGGTTGAGTGATGAGGAGGGGTTCTGGAACACCATCTGCACCCGGCGCCGGTATTCCTGCAG
Organism: Streptomyces sp. NPDC001933; assembly: GCF_042890955.1. Lineage (NCBI taxonomy): Bacteria > Bacillati > Actinomycetota > Actinomycetes > Kitasatosporales > Streptomycetaceae > Streptomyces > Streptomyces sp. NPDC001933. The sequence goes on from NZ_JBIASS010000004.1 coordinate 142,386, forward strand.
TTCGGAGCGGCGCAGTTCGGCGATCTCCCGGCCCTCCAGCCGGATGCTCCCGGACGTGGGCTCCAGCAGCCGCATGAGCAGCCGGCCGGTGGTCGACTTGCCGCAGCCGGACTCGCCCACCAGGCCGAGGGTCTGCCCGGCCCCGACCGAGAAGCTGACACCGTCGACGGCCTTGATCACGCCGCCGCCGGACCGGAAGGCACCGGGGCGGAACGCGCCGGAGCGGATCGGGAAGTGCTTGGTCAGATCGGTGACCTGCAGCAGCGGTGTCATCGGGTCGCCTCTCCGGCCGGTTGCGGGCTCTTCAGGTGGCACCGTGAAAGGTGCCCGTCGGGGCCGGTCAGGGCCGGCCGCCGGGTTCCGCAGGCTCCGTCCGGCACCAGGTGCGTCTTCGGGCAGCGGTCCGCGAACAGACAACCCTCGGGCAGCGCCAGCAGCGACGGCGGGAAGCCCGGGATCGGGCTGAGCCGCTCGGAGCGCCGTGCCAGCGACGGCATGGAGGTCAGCAGCCCCTGGGCGTAGGGGTGTTGTGGTTCGCGGAACAGGTCGGTGACGGTCGCCCGTTCCACGCACTGACCGCCGTACATCACCACGACCTGGTGACACACCTCGGCGACCACACCGAGGTCATGGGTCACCAGGATCACCGAGGCCCCGGTCTCGGCCTGCAACTCGCCCAGCAGATCGAGGATCTGGGCCTGGACGGTGACGTCCAGCGCGGTGGTGGGCTCGTCGGCGATCAGGAGCTCGGGTTCGCAGACCAGCGCCATGGCGATCATCGCGCGTTGCCGCATGCCGCCGGAGAACTCGTGCGGGTACGCGGAGTACCGGCGCGCCGGATCGGGGATCCCGACCCGGCCGAGCATGTCGACGGCGACCGCCGCCGCGGCCTTCCTGGACACGTTGTTGTGCACCCGGTAGGCCTCGGCGATCTGCGCTCCGACCGGGTAGAAGGGGTGCATCGCCGAAAGCGGGTCCTGGAAGATCATCGCGATCCGCTTGCCGCGGTAGGCCCGCATCCCCGCCTCGCCGAGCACATTGAGATCCTGCCCGTCCAGCAGGATCTGCCCGGTGACGGTGGCCGAGGTGCCCTTGAGCAGCCCCATCAGGGCCTGACTCGTGACGGTCTTCCCGGACCCGGATTCGCCGACGATACCGACGGTCTCGCCGCGCGCCAGGGTCAGGTCCATCCCGTTGACCGCGTGCACCACGCCGTCGTCGGTCGGGAAGCTCACCCGCAGGTCGCGGACGGCCAGCAGGGGAGCCGGCTCGGGCGTGGTCATCAGGCCATCCTCACTCGCGGGTCGATCACCGCGTAGGCGATGTCGACCAGGACGTTCGCGACGATGATGAAGAACGCGGCCATCATGGTGATGGCCATGGTGACCGGCAGGTCGCCGGCCTGTGCCGCGTGCACCGCGGTGAATCCGACACCCGGCACCGAGAAGATCTGCTCGGTGAGCACGGCGCCGCCCAGCAGTCCGCCGATGTCGAGGCCCAGCATGGTGACCACCGGGGTGATCCCGGCCCGCGTCCCGTGCTTGAACACGATGCTCCGCCGGGACAGGCCCTTCGAGCGAGCGGTCCGCATGAAGTCCTCGCCGAAGGTCTCCAGCATGTTGCTGCGGGTGACCCGGATGTACTGCGCGCTGAACAGCACGGCCAGTGCCACCCAGGGCAGCAGGTAGTTGAGGAGCCAGCCGCCCGGCCCCGCGGCGCCGAACGGCGAGGCGATCTCGTTGGTGGTGAAGGGCAGCACGTCCAGGGTGCTGACGAACAGCAGCAGCAACAGCAGCCCGGTCACCGGAATGGGCAGCGACACCCCGACCGAGGCGGCGCCGACGATCAGCTTGTCGGTGAGCCGGCCCTTGCGCAGAGCCGCCAGCAGACCGAGCCCGACGCCGGCGACGGTCCACAGCACGATCGCACCGCTGGCCACCGACAGTGTGTAGGGCAGGGCCCGTCCGATGATCGCGGTGACGTCCTCGTTGGTCTGGAACGACTTGCCCAGACAGGGCCACGAGCACAGCGTCTCGGCGCCGGGTGCACCGACCGGGTGGCTGCTCACGAGCCCGGACATGTAGGTGACGTACTGGGTGAGGAACGGCTTGTCCATCCCGAGGGCGACGCGGGCCTCGGCGATGCGCTGCGGAGTGCACTCCTGACCGCAGGCCGCCCCGGCCGGGTCCGCCGGACCGAGCTGGAACAGGGTGAACGTCGCGAAACTGATCACGATCAGCAGCACGATCATCGCGGCGATCCGCCGCAACAGGAAACCGGTCATGGGCGCGGCCCGCCGACTCGGGATGGACTCACCGTTGTGCCTCTCTCGCCTGCTGTCGCGTCGTCGTCAGTGCTCTACGCCGACGACCGACAGGTCGATGGCGCCGAAGAAGTAACCCACCTGCGCGTTACGGACCTTGGAGCCGACCACACTGCTCGTGTAGCTGCGTACCAACGGCACGAGCGGGTAGTCCTGCATGGCCCGGTCGAAGAGGGTGGCCCACTTCTTGCCCAGTTCCTCACTGGTCCCGTTGGTGCCGCGGAGCCGGTACATGGCGCCGGAGATCTCCGGGTCGTGGTAGCGCGGGATGTTGGAGAAGCCGAACGTCTTGCCGTCCAGGCTCGGGCCCAGGTTGGGGTCGATGGTGGTGCGTACGGAGCCGCTGTCCGCGCCGCCGCACCAGCCGCTGCGGGCGATGTCCGGCATCTGGTCACCGGCCAGCACCGTGTAGTAGTTGGCGGCCGGGATCGGGCGCAGCTGCAGGTCGATGCCGAGCGCCTTGAGGTTCTGCTGGAGCACGGTGCCGACGTTCTTGTACCGGGCGTTGGTGTCGGCGTACCCGTACACGAGGGTCTTGGGGACCTTCTTGCCCTTGAGTGCCTTCTTGGCCTCGGCGAGCTTCGGCTTGCCCGTGGGGTCCAGGTCGGTGTGCTGATCGACGTAGCCGCGCTGTGCCGGGTTGATGTAGGACTGGGCCAGCTTGCCGAACCGGCCTCCTCCGTACTGCAGTTGGATGGCGCTCCGGTCGATGGACAGTGCGATCGCCTTGCGTACCAGGGGGTCCTTGATGGTCTCGGTGTTGAGGTTCAGGACGTCCGTGCAGCCCAGCAGACCGGCCGCGGTGCGCGCCTTGACCCGGGGGTCGTTGAGCTTGGCGGCGTCGGAGGCCTGCAGGCCGCCGTTGCTGTCCAGGGTGATCGCGGTCGGGTCCGAGTCGGCGATCAGCTGCTGGCTGATGGTGGCCTGGGCGGTGGACAGGGTGAAGCTGAAGGTGTCCGGGCGGGCGGGCCGGTTCGGATCGGTGGCCGGGTCCCACTGGCTGTTGCGGACCAGCTTCATCGACCGGCCGCGGTCGTACGACGCGATCTTGTACGGGCCGGACGAGACCGGGTGGTTGGTGTAGTCGAGCTTGGTGTCCTTGGCCCGCGGCACCGGCGCCGTGTTCGAGCGCGAGACCAGGGCGGGGAACTCGGCGAACGGCTGCTTGAGGTGGAAGACGACGGTGTGGTCGTCCGGGGTGTCGATGCCCTTGAAGTCACCACCGGTGTAGGGGCCCTTGTACTTGTCGTCCGCGAGCGCGGAGTTCAGCTCCTGCGGTGCCTGGGTGAAGACGTCGCGGGCGTAGGTGCGCTCGACGCCGTACTTGATGTCCTTGCTGGTGATCGGCGTGCCGTCCTCGAACTTCAGCCCCTTCTTCAGGGTGTAGGTCCAGGTGAGGCCGTCGGCGGAGGGCTTGCCCAGGTCGGTGGCGAGATCCGGCACGACGGTCGGCGGCCGGCCCGCGGTCTCCTTCGCCATCGTCAGGGTGCGGTAGTACAGCTGCCCCACATCGGCGGTCTGCACGTAGTTGCTGTTGCCGGGGTCCAGCGTCTGGAAGTCCGAGGACATAAGGACGTTGACGTTCCCGCCCTTGGCGGTGTTCCCCTTCCCGATCGTGACCGGTGCGAAGGCGTCGGCCGGGCGGTCGGAGCCGGAGCCGGGGGCGGGCTTGGCACCGCCGCATGCGGTGAGGGCCAGCCCGGCGGTGACCGTCAGGGCCAGTCCCGCCACGGTGGTTCTCTTCACTGAAGTCTCCTTGCGAGTACGTAAGGGGTGGTGCGGACGGGCGGATCAGCCGCGGGACGACTTGGGGTCCAGCGCGTCGCGGACCGCGTCGCCGAGCAGATTGAAGGCCAGCACGGTGATCACCAGCGCGCCGGCCGGCACCGCCAGGAACCACGGGTCGGACAGGTACCAGTTGCCTGCCTGGGCCGCGTTGAGCATCTGGCCCCAGGACGGAGTGGGGTCCTTGACCCCGACACCGAGGAACGAGAGGGCCGCCTCGGCGGTGATGTTGGTGGGGATCATCATCGTCGCGTAGACCAGCACGACGCCCATGACGTTGGGGATGATCTGCCGGAAGATGATGCTGCGGTGGGAGGCTCCGTAAGCCTGGGCGGCCTCGACGTACTCCTGCTCGCGGATGGAGAGGACCTGGCCGCGCACCACTCGGGCGAGATAGGCCCACCCGAAGAAGCCCAGGATGATCACCAGCGAGGCGATCGGCACCAGGCTGCCCGAGTCGAGGGCGGTGCCCCGCAGCCGGGACTGCAGGATCGGGGTCAGCGACAGCACCAGCAACAGGTGCGGGAAGGCCAGGAACAGATCCATCACCCGGCTGATCACCATGTCGACCTTGCCGCCGAAGTAGCCGGCGGCGGCACCGAGCACGGTGCCCAGGACCACCGAGACCAGGGTGGACAGCAGCGCGATGGTCAGCGAGATCCTGGCGCCGAAGGCCATCCGGGCGAAGATGTCACGGCCCAGGCCCGGTTCGAGGCCGAGCCAGTGCTCGCCGGACGGGAAGCGGTAGTACGGCAGTGGCAGCCCCGGTGTGTAGAGGTCGTCCAGGAAGTCCGGGCCGATCCGGGGGGTGAACGGATCCGAGCCCTCGATGGCGACCAGCACCGGGGCCAGGGCCGCGAACAGCACCATCAGGACCACCACGGCCAACGCGGCGACGGCGATCCGGCTGCGCCGGATCCGGAGCCATGCGGTGCCCAGCAGCGACCGTGCGGTGGCGATCTCCGCCGCCGGAACGCGTCCGGCCGGTATGGCTTCGGCAGCCGGTGGGTTCAGGGTGGCCACCTGTCCGTCAGCGGGCTCCGGCGCGCCGGCGCGAGGCAGTGGGATGGGTGGCTCTTGTGGATCCGGCACGTCGGTCCTTCGGTGCTCGGGGGTGCGAGTTGCCGAGACGGTATACCAAGGATCGCGATTTCTACTAGGGTTCGGCGACATTCGGGGCAACCCGTGCCACGCACCATGGAGCACGTCGAATCTCCGCTGATCTGTGTGTTCTTGGATGCAGTGCGAGGTGTACGAGCGTTGTTCCGAAGGTCTGCCCGGTTCGTGAAGCGCCGATCGCGCGCGGATCACGGGCGGTCTGTTCTGCGATTTGGTGTACCAAACGTGAAAGGGAATCGATGAAGACCCTGGTCACCGCCTCCTGGGTGATAGCCCATGACGGACGCTCGCACGTGGAGATCCCGGACGGCGCCGTGCTGATCGACGGCGACACCGTCGTCGACGTGGGCGATCGCGCCGAACTCGGCCGGCACCGGCCCGACGAACACATCGAGCTGGGCGACGCCGTTGTCACCCCCGGCCTCATCGACCTGGACGCCCTCACCGACATCGACCACCTGATCCTCGACTCATGGGCGTCCCCGGAACTGGCCGACGGCTTCACCTGGTCGGCCGGGTACTTCGCCGCGCCCCGCGCGGTGTTCGACGCCGCCCAGCGGCGCACGGTGCGCGAGTACGCGCTGGTGCAGCTCGCCCTGCACGGCATCACCAGCTACATGCCGATCGCCTCCGAGGTGCACAGCGACTGGGCGGAGACGTACGAGGACTTCGTGGCGATGACCGAGGTCTCCACCCGGCTCGGGCTGCGCGCCTTCCTCGGGCCGTCGTTCCGCTCCGGGGTCAACGTGGTGGGCGCCGACGGCAAGCGCACCGTGATGTTCGACGAGGAGGCGGGCCGGCGCGGCCTGGCCGACGCGCTCCGGTTCCTGGACCACACCGAGCACCTCGCTGATCCCCTGGTGACCGGGGTGCTGCTCCCGTGCCGGATCGAAACCCTGACCCCGGACATGCTCCGCGAGATCGCCGAGGCCGCGCACCGACGAGGCTCGCTGGTGCGCCTGCACGCGCTCCAGGGCCAGTGGGAGCGGGAGTTCGTCCAGCGCACCCACGGCCGCACTCCGTCGCAACTCATCGCGGACTCCGGGCTGTTGTCCGACCGGCTGATCGTGCCGCACGGCGTGGTGCTGGACGTGCACCCCGACGTACTCGGTACCGACACCGGTGATGTGGCCGTACTGGCCGACTCCGGGGTCTCGATCGTGCACTGCCCGCTGACCAACGCCCGGTACGCCCACAACCTGCACACCTTCGCCGGCTACCGCGAGCAGGGGGTCAACCTGTGCCTGGGCACCGACTCCTTCCCGCCGGACCTGATCAGGGGCATCGACGTGGGCACCCAGATCGCCAAGCTCCAGGCCGGTGACCTGGGGCAGGGGCAGCTCACCGGCTACTTCGACGCGCTGTGGACCGGTGGGGCGACCGCGTTGCACCGCCCGGACCTCGGGCGGCTGGCCCCGGGGGCCACCGCCGACCTGGCGGCGTTCGCCCTGGACGACTTCCGCATGGGCGTCACCGAGGACCCGCTGCGCACCCTGGTCCTCAACGGAACCGCCCGCGACGCGGTGCTGACCATGGTCGCGGGCAGGGTGGTCATGCGCGACGGAGCCGTCCCAGGGGTCGACCTCGCCGCGCTGAGGCGGGCCGGCCAGGAACTGTTCGACACGATGCGTGCGGCCTATCCGGAGCGCGACCACCGCCGCCGCCCCGTGGACGAACTGTTTCCGCCGGTGTTTCCGCGCGGGTAGGAGCCAGTGCCGCCGTCACTCACCCTCTTCGGTCTCTTCGGCGGCGTAGTCGTCCAGGATGGCCAGCGCGGCGGCGGTGGCGGCCGGGGACCCGCCGCTGAAGCCCCTGCCCGGTCGGCGGTGCCCAGCGGCGCCGACCGGGCGCGGGACGAGTGGATGTGTTCTCGGTACGCGGGCCGTGCCTGCACAATTCGACTCGTGACTGATGACGATCCGTACCTGTGGCTGGAAGACATCGACGGCGAGGCCGCGCTCGCATGGGTGGCCGAGCGGAACGCCGAGACGGCGGCGGCACTGTCCGCCGACGCCGGGTTCGCCGCCCTGAAGAAGCGCCTGAGAGAGGTGCTGGACGCCTCGGACCGGATTCCCTACACCGTCCGGCGCGGCGCGTTCCTCTACAACTTCTGGCAGGACGCCGGGCAGGTGCGTGGTGTGTGGAGGCGCACGACGCCGGAGCAGTACCGCAAGGAATCGCCCGACTGGGAGGTCCTCCTCGATGTCGACGCGCTCGCCGCGGCGGAGGGCGAGAAGTGGGTGTGGGCGGGCGCGCAGGTGCGCCGCCCCGACCACGACCGGGCACTGGTGTGTCTGTCGCGCGACGGCGGTGACGCCGTCGTGGTCCGCGAGTTCGACCTCGCCACCCGGACCTTCGTCGAGGACGGGTTCCGCGTGGGGGAGGCGAAGACGCGGATCGGATGGATCGACGCCGACACCGTCTTCATCGGCGCGGACCTCGGTCCCGACTCGCTGACCGAGGCCGGCTATCCGCGCACGGTACGCAGATGGCGCCGCGGCACACCCCTGGAAGAGGCCGCGCTGGTCTTCGAGGCCGGGACGGGAGACGTGGCGGCATGGGGACGGCACGACAGCACACCCGGCTTCGAGCGGGACTTCGTCTCCCGGTGGCTGGACTTCTTCCGCAGCGAGACCTACCTCCTGACCCCCGACGCCTCGCTCGTCAGGATCGACGTCCCCGACGACGCCAACGCCTACGCCCACCGCCGCCATCTGATCGTCACCCTGAAGTCCGACTGGCTCGGACAGCCGGCGGGCTCCCTGCTGGCGTTCGACTTCGACGCCTTCCTGGCCGGTGACCGCACCGCACAGGTGCTGTTCACCCCGGACGCGCGGACGGCTCTGGCCGGGCACTCCTGGACCCGCCACCATCTGATCCTGGAGACGATGCGCGACGTCAGCACCCACATCGAGGTCCTGACCCCCACACCCGGAGGCGGATGGGAGCGCAAGCCGCTCGCGGACGTCCCGGCACTCTCCCGCGTCACGGTTGTGGACACCGACCCCGACGTCTCCGACGAGTACTTCCTGGACGTGTCCGGGTTCCTCCAGCCGTCCGCCCTCCACCACGGGCGGATCGGCGCCGAATCCGAGATCCTCAAGCAGGCCCCGGCCCGCTTCGACACGGCCGGCCTGACGGTGGAGCAGTTCTTCGCGCCCTCCCAGGACGGCACCCGGGTGCCCTACTTCGTGATCGGCCCCGGACACTCTCCCGCCACCCCCGGACCCACACTGCTCTACGGCTACGGCGGCTTCGAGGTACCGCTCGTCCCCTCCTACGACGCGGTCACGGGCCGGGCGTGGCTGGAGCGCGGCGGCACCCATGTGATCGCCAACATCCGGGGCGGCGGCGAGTACGGGCCGGACTGGCACCAGGCCGCGCTGGGCGCGGACCGGCCGCGGGCCTTCGAGGACTTCGCGGCCGTCGCGACGGACCTCGTCGCACGCGGCATCACCACCCCGGCCATGCTGGGCGCCGCGGGAGGAAGCAACGGCGGCCTGCTCATGGGCGCGATGCTCACCCGCTACCCGCACCTGTTCGGCGCGATCGTCGCCCAGGTACCGCTGCTGGACATGCTCCGCTTCCACAAGCTCCTGGCCGGCGCGTCCTGGACCGCCGAGTACGGCAACCCGGACAACGAGGCCGACCTCCCGCACCTTCGCGAGCTCTCCCCATACCACCGGCTCACCGCGGACCGGGTCTACCCGCCGGTACTCCTGACCACCTCCACCCGTGACGACCGGGTCCACCCCGGCCATGCCCGAAAGACGGCGGCACGACTGCGCGAACTCGGCCACCCGGTCCTGTTCCACGAGAACACCGGCGGCGGGCACGCCGGCGCCAGCGACAACGAACAGTCCGCCCACAACGAGGCCCTGACGCACACCTTCCTGTGGCAGCACCTGGCGCCACCGGCATAGCCGGCGTCCCGGTTCGTTCAGGCCAGGACGACCGGGTTGCAGAGCGCCGCCATCTGCCCGTCGGGATGGCGCACCTCGATACGGACGAACGCGGAGTCCGCCGTACGGGTGCGCCACTCCACGGTGCCCGCTCCCGATCCGGGCAACGATGCGCGATGCGCCACGCCCCGCTCGGTGTGGAAGGCGACGGTGCCCGAGGGCACACCCCGTACGTCCACCCGCACCTCGGCCGGTGCGTCGCCCGCCATCAGCCGCTCACCGATTCCGGCGCTGCGGCCGCCGGCCGAGGCCGTGCACGACAGCTCGACGGCGGCCGATCCGGCGATCCAGCTCCGGCCGGCCCGGATCCCGGCCAGGACCGCTTCGGCGCTCAGCTCCTCGGCCAGCACGACGGTGTGCGGGACCCCCATCTGGCCCGCCAGATGCGTATCGCTGTTGCCCATGGCCGGCCGCCAGCGCCCCCGGTGGATGTCCGCGGCCAGGCCGCGCCCCCACTCGGCCAGGGCCGCCTCGTTGTCGGCGTTCCACGGCACGTCCGAGCTCCACGCCCCGTTCCAGACCTCGACCACATCGAACCCCTGGTACGGATACATGAAGGTGCCCGAGGCGTACGGTGCGTGCGGATGGGCGGCCACGCACAGCCCACCGGCCCGGTGCACCTCGTCCAGATGCCCGTCGATGCGCCCGTCCCGCACCCCGTACCGCCAGTCGACGACCTGTCCGGGGCGGATCCCCAGCGCGAGCCAGTGCCCCGTCCGGGTGGTGACCTCTTCGCCGAGGATCACCAGCAGATCGTCACCGGCGGGCCGGCGCCAGACGCCGTGCGCCTCGGCGGTGTTGTGTTCGGTGGTCGCCAGGAAATCGAGCCCCGCCGACCGGGCAGCGGCCGTGAGCTCCTGCGGTGTCAGTTCGCCGTCCGAGTGCACCGAATGCACATGGCAGTCACCGCGATACCAGCCGCGCCCCCGGCCGGCCACCCGTCCCGGCGGAGCTTCCGGCGGAAGATTTAGTATCCCATTGTCCATCGGTGTGTGACCTCCACCGTCCGTGTCGAGCCTGTGTCATGGGACTTCTTTGCCTGAGAACCGATATTTGGTATACAAAAAAGCCATGTCTGGTTCCGCGTCACCCCACAGCTCCCCGCCGTCGCCGCACCCGCACCCCAGGCGCTGGTGGGCCCTGGGCGTTCTGGGGCTGGCCCAGCTGATGATTCTGCTGGACAGCACGATCGTGAACGTGGCCCTGCCGTCGCTGCAGAGCGAACTGGACATGAGCGACGGCGACCGCCCCTGGGTGGTCACCGCCTACACCGTCGCGTTCGGAGGGCTGCTGCTGCTCGCCGGGAGGCTCGCCGACCACCTCGGACGCAAGCGGGTGTTCACCGCCGGCCTGCTCGGGTTCGCGGTCGCCTCCGCCGCGGCGGGCGCGGCACCCACCGCGCAGGCCCTCTTCGCCGCCCGTGCCGTGCAGGGCGCCTTCGCCGCACTGCTCGCCGCCTCCGCCCTCGCACTCGTCGCGACCACCTTCACCGACCCCGGCGAGCGACGCCGTGCTATCGCCGTCTTCGGCGCCCTCGGCGGGGCCGGAGCATCCCTGGGCGTCGTGCTGGGCGGGGCGCTCACCCAGTGGTTCGGGTGGCGCTGGTGCCTGCTGGTCAATGTGCCGATCGCCCTCACTGCGCTCCTCGGCACCGCCTGGATGCCCCCGGACCACTCGCAGCGCCTGCACGGCCGCATCGACATCGCCGGTGCCCTGCTGGGCTGCGGCGGGCTGACGGCCATGGTGTACGGCTGCAGCCAGGCCGAGGCGCACGGCTGGTCGGCCCCCTCGGTGCTGGGCACCCTCGTCGGCGGCGCCGCACTGCTCATCGCCTTCGCGTACTGGCAGACCCGCGCCGCGGCGCCGCTGCTGCCGCCGCGGCTGATGCGCGACGGCCGCCGTGTGGCCTCGCTGGTGGCCGGGGGAGCGCTCATGATGGGACAACTCTCCGTCTCCCTGTTCCTCACCTACTACCTGCAGACCGTCCTGGACTGGTCCGCACTGGCCAGCGGTCTCGGCTTCCTGCCGATCAGCCTCGTCACCACCGCCACGGCCACCCAGATCGGCACGCGGCTGCTGCCTCGGCTCGGTCCCCGCGTGATGATGACGGCGGGTCTGTCCGTCTCGGCCTGCGGACTGCTCCAGCTCGCCCTCCTGACACCGGACTCCGGCTACGCCGCCAACGTCCTCCCCGCGCTGGTCACCTTCAGCGTCGGGAACGGTGCCAGCTTCCTCGCCATCATGACCGGGGCGACCTCCAACGTACCCGCGCAGGACGCAGGAATCGCCTCGGCCTCCGTCAACTCGGCCCAACAGGTGGGCGGTTCCATCGGCTCCGCCGTCTTCAACACCGTCGCGGCGAGCGCCGCCACCGCGTTTCACGGCAGCGCGCGGGCGGCCACACTGCACGGCTTCACCGCCGCCGTCCGGTTCCCGCTGACCGCTCTGCTGCTCGCCGCCGTCGTGACGGCCGTGCTCGCCCGCACGCCCGCACGGCCCCCCTGCCCGGGCCCGGCCGCCCCGCGAGCCATAGACGCCGACAATGAGATCTATGGGAAGTGAGTCTTGGACTCTATCGGTGCGGGCAGGGCATCGTGAGATACGCCGGTCCGTTCGCGCAAGCGGCGACCGGCCGCCCGCCCGCACCGCCGGGCACACGAGCACCGACGGAGTACCCCATGACCATCACGTCACCTTGCCGCGGCCCGTCCACCGAGGAGGCGCCGTTCCGGGCCGTCTGCACAAAGGAGGCGATCGCGTCGTCCGTGCCGTTCCTGCGCCGTTTCGCCGGGGCGGCCGTCGAACGGTGGGAACTCTCCGGCGATGTTCGCGAAGCCGTGGCCATCGTGGTCGCCGAACTCGTCACCAATGCCGTCGTCCACACCACCAGCGACGACGTCACTCTGCGCCTGCACATCCGTGACGGCGTGCTGAGGATCGAGGTCCGGGACCAGGGGCACTGGCGACCGGAGGGACACGACCGCCCCGGTCCGGCCCCCGCCGACGCGGAATGCGGTCGCGGGCTGGACATCGTCGCCGCGTACAGCGGCGTTCCCGCCGTCCGCACGACCGCCACGGGCACCACCGTGTCCACCGATCTGCGGCTGCTGCCGCAGACGGCCTGAAACCCGGCGGGGCCGGCCCACCGGGTTCCAGAAGGTGCGGGCGCCCCGGAGGGCCCCCGTCGGACTCAGGTCCTGTCGTTTCGCTCGATCAGCAGCCCCGACCGCCCGGTGATGTTTCCGTCCTCGGCGATCCGCTCACCGCGCAGCCACGTCCCGCGGACGACACCGTGCAGCGTCTTTCCGGCGTACGCGGTGATCGGGTTGCGGTGGTGCAGCCGTGCGGGGTCGACGGTGAAGGTCTCCTCGGGGGCGAGGACCGCGAAGTCGGCGTCGTAGCCGGGGGCGATGGCTCCCTTGCCCGTCAGTCCCGCCAGCCGGGCGGGGCCGGCCGACATCCAGTGCACGACGTCCTCCAGGCTGTGGCCGCGCTCGCGGGCAGCGGTCCAGACGGCGGGCAGACCGAGCTGGAGCGAGGAGATGCCGCCCCAGGCCGTACCGAAGTCGGGGGTCTTGAGGTCGGTGGTGCAGGGCGAGTGGTCGGAGACGACGCAGTCGAGGGTGCCGTCGGCCAGGCCCTGCCAGAGGGCGTCCTGGTTCTCCCGCTCGCGGATGGGCGGACAGCACTTGAACTCGGTCGCGCCGTCCGGGACCTCCTCCGCGGTGAGGGTGAGGAAGTGCGGGCAGGTCTCGGCGGTGATGCGGACCCCCTCGCGCCTGGCCGCGGCGATGAGCGGCAGCGCGTCGCTGGAGGAGAGGTGCAGCACGTGGACCCGGGCGTCGTGCTCCCGGGCGAGCCGGATCAGCAGGGCGATGGCGTCGTTCTCCGCCGCGCGGGGGCGGGAGGCGAGGAAGCCCGCGTAGGCGGGGCCGCTGTTCTGCGGGGCGGCGGCGAGATGGCCCGGGTCCTCGGCGTGCACGATGAGCAGCCCGTCGAAGGAGGCGATCTCCGCGATCGCGGCGGCCAGCCGGGCCGGGGCGAGCTCCGGGAACTCCTCGACCCCCGAGGGCGAGAGGAAACACTTGAAGCCGAACACCCCCGCCTCGTGCAGCGGTCGCAGGTCCTTGAGGTTGGACGGGATCGCGCCGCCCCAGAAGCCGGTGTCGATGTGCGCCTTCGCGCGGGCGACCTCCTGCTTGACCCGCAGGTTGTCGACCGTGGTGGTCGGCGGCAGCGAGTTGAGCGGCATGTCGATGAGGGTGGTGATGCCACCGGCGGCGGCCGCCCGGGTGGCGGTCCAGAAGCCCTCCCACTCGCTGCGGCCGGGGTCGTTCACATGGACGTGGGAATCGACGAGGCCGGGCAGCACGGCGTCGTCGCCGACGTCCTCAAGACGCGCCCCGGCCGGCACCTCGGCGGTGTGCGGCAGCACGTCCACGATCCGGCCGTCGGCGACGGTCACGGACGCGGGGCGGGCACCCTCGGGAGTGATGACGCGCGTGGAGCGCAGTACGAGCTGTACGTCGGGCAACGGATGCCCCTCCTCCTGTGTTGTTTCTCCGTCCACCGCCGCTCCCCGGCCGGATGCCCGGGGAGCGGCGGCCACTACGCGCCGGTCGGTTCCGGCATGGCCTGCGGCGTCACGCCCGCGGCGGCCAGTTGAGGATCTTCTTGGGACGAGGCGCCGCGTACGTGCGCACCTTGGAGGTGCTCAGGCCGAGGCGGACGAGGGACTCGGCGATCGTCACGGCGGCGGTCACCCCGTCGACGACGGGAACCCCGGTGCGCTCGATGACGCGCTCGGTGAGACCGGACATGCCGCCGCACCCCAGACAGATCACCTCGGCGCGGTCCTCCTCCACCGCACGGGCGGCCTGCTCGACGATGGCGTCCACGGCGGCCTTCTCGTCCCGCTCCAGGTCGAGTACGGCCATTCCGCTGGCGCGCACGGAGGCGCACCGGGCGCTCAGGCCGGCGGCGTGGAGGCGCTCCTCGATCAGCGGGACCGTACGGTCCAGGCTCGTGACCACGGAGTAGGTGCGGCCCAGGAACTGGGCGGTGCTGGCAGCCGCCTCGGTGATGTCGACGACCGGTACGTCGAGCAGCTCCTGCAGCCCTTCCCGGCCGTGTTCGCCGTACCCGGCCTGGATCACGGCGTCGAACGGCTCCGGATAGGCGCGGACGGCCTCCATCACGGCGATGGCGGCGAGGTAGCTCTCGTAGTTGCCCTCGACCGACTCCGCCCCGAAGGCAGGGGTCAGCGGAACGATCTCGGTACCGGGTGACGCCACACCGGCAGCCTGCTCACCGATCGAGTCGGTGATGGACTGCGTGGTGTTGACGTTCACAACGAGGATGCGCATGGTTCGGCTCTCTGCTGGATGGTTCATTCGGCGGCGACGGCGATCGACTCGCCGTCCACGTCGCGGGTCTGCATGCTGCGGTCGGCGATGGCCGCGTACAGCACGGCGGCAAGGATGGCGCCGACGAACCACGAGAATCCGGCCACGGCGCTGAAGAACGGCACCAGCGCGACGACGACGGCGATCGCGGCGCTGGGGACGAAGGCCCAGACGGCCCGGGGGTTGAAACCGTGGCGGTAGTGGTAGTCGCCCTGCGCGGCGTCGGTGTAGAGGTCGGGCACGTTCACCCGGGCCTTCCGCAGCAGCCAGTAGTCGGCCATGATCACGCCGAAGAGCGGCCCGAGCAGGGCCCCGAGCCCGCCGAGGAAGTAGTTCACCACGACCGGGCTGTTGTAGAGGTTCCACGGCAGGATCACCAGGCCCACGACGGCGCTCACCATGCCGGCCCGGCGGAAGTTCAGCCGCTGCGGGAAGAGGTTGACCAGGGCGTAGATGGGGGCCACGAAGTTGGCCATCAGGTTCACCGCGACGGTCAGGGCGATGAGCGCGAGCGAGGCGATGGCCAGCAGGAACATGTTCGGAATCGTCCGCACGATGTCCGTGGGGCTGGTGATGACGTGCCCGTCCAGCTTGAACTGCGCTCCGCTGAGCACCGCGACGATCACGGCGAAGAACAGCATGTTCACCGGGATACCGATCACGTTTCCGCGGACGATGGAGCCGCGGCTCCGGGCGGACCGGGTGAAGTCGCAGAAGTTCAGCACGAACGTTCCGTAGATCACCACCCACAGCGCGGCGCCCTGCAGGATCTGGAGCCACATCTCGCCGCCGCTGAGCGGGGAGTCGATGGACATCGAGATCGAGCCGTCCGCCCGCCAGAACATCCAGGCCGCGAGAGCGCACATGGTGATCAGGGTCGTGGGCGCGGCGAAGGCCATGTACCGCCGGATCATCTGCATCCCATAACTCACGATGAGGACCTGGAGGGCCCACAGTGCCAGGAAGGTGATCCAGCCGAGCGTCGACTGGCCGAGAATGGAGTTGGTGTCCAGGGACTTGATGCCCGGGAACATCGTCACGAGGAGCGTGCTCAGCACGGACGACGCGAGGTAGGTCTGGATACCGAACCAAGCGATGGCGACGAGGCCACGCACTGCGGCCGGTATCTTCGCCCCCCTGATGCCGAAGGCGATGCGGCTCATCACGGGGAAGGGCACGCCCGTCTTGTGGCCCATGAAGCCCGAGAGGGTCAGCAGGAGGAAGAGCAGCACCGAAGCGAGCGCGAAGGCGGCCAGGATGCCCCACACGTTCAGCCCGAGCGCGAAGAGCCCGATGGCGAATGCGTAGTTGCCGAGGCTGTGTACATCGTTGGCCCAGAGGGTGAAGACGTTGTAGGCGCCCCAACGGCGCCCTTCCTTCTTCGTCGGGGCGAGATCGTACGTGTACAGACCAGAACTGGCGGTGCCGTCGGTTTCCACGGACGATCGGTCATCCACGGCAGTCATATGGAGCTCCGGGGAGTGGCGATGGGGGAATGTTTCAAAGTTTCCACATAATGGAAGTGAACTTCCGTTGGCCAAAAACGTAGTTTTAGCCAACTCCACCGTCAAGGGTTTGGAGGTAATGACTTCGGCAAGCGGACATACCGTCCGCGATCGAGGCGAATGTGCTCCGGTGGTGACGTATGCGTGACATGCCGGGCCGGGCAAAACCGGGCAAGTCTTCAGTTATTGGGGAGTGTTGTGTTGTGAATCGCCGTGTGTGGGAGTGGTGAAAACACTCCCACACGCGGCGGAGAAACAGTGTGATCGGCGCCCGGAGGGCGGCTGGCCGAGCCGGGTGAGCAGGGGTTACGCGGCTGTCGGTGCGCCGGGGACGCGGCGGCTGCCGCCGTTGTGCTCCTGCCACAGCCGGTACACATCGACAGCGGCGTCGTACGGCTCGTGGCGCATCGGGAGGCGCCGCTCGGTGTGGTCCTTGGCGAATTCACCGTAGAAGGTGTCGAGCTCGAAGTACTTGCGGTCGTCCACGTAGTGCGGCTCGTAGGCGTCGCGGGTGGTGAGGAAGACGACCTCGTCGGGGGAGCAGTAGTACAGCGACCCCAGGCACATCGGGCAGGGGTGGGCGAGTACGTAGATGGTCGTGCCGACCAGGTGCTCGGTGCCGAGCTTCTGGCAGGCGTCCCGGATGGCGAGGATCTCGGCGTGGGCGGTGGGGTCGTTGGTCTGGGCCACCATGTTGGGGCTCTCGGCGAGGATCTCGCCGTCCTTGACGATGACGGTGGCGAAGGGGCGTCCGCCCTCCTCCACGTTCTTGCGGGCGATGTCGATGGTGCGCTGGGCGAAGTCCATGGTGGAGCCTCCGGTGAGAGACGGCTGGTGCCGGTGTCGGTACCGGTGTTGGTGAAGAGGTCGGCGGGCGGGGCCGGTGCGGCCGTGCGGCATGGGCCGGCCCCGCCCGGTCATGAGCTGATGTGTTGTCAGAAGGGCTTGGTCGGGAGGTACTTGCCGTCCAGGGTGATGACGGCGCGCTCGCCGCCCTCGGGGTCGGCGACCTTCTTGACGTCGAGCTTGAAGTTGATCGCGGAGATGATTCCGTCGCCGAACTGCTCGTGGACCAGGGCCTTGAGGGTGGTGCCGTAGACCTGGAGCATCTCGTAGAAGCGGTAGATGGTCGGGTCGGTGGGGATGCCGCCGGGGATCGAGCCGCGGGTCGGGATGGTCTGGAGCAGCATGGCCGCGTCCTCGTCCAGGCCAAGGAGCTCGGCGACGGCCTCGGCGGAGGCGGCCGGGAGGGCGTGCTGGCCGAGGACGGCGGCGGTGACGAACGCGACGGACAGTCCGGCGGCGTCCGCGATCTGCTGCCACGACAGGTCCTTGCGGACCTTGGCCTCGACGGCGGCGGCGGCAAGCAGCTGGCGGGCGGTGGGGTCGAACTGGGCGTGCGCCATGAGGGGGGTTCCTTGTCGGTTCGGTGCGCCGGCCTCGGGGTGCGGCCGGGCGGGTTCGTGCGTGAGGGGAGCGGCGGGTGGTTGTGGGGGTGGTCAGGCCGCTACCAGGGCGGCGTCGACCGGATCGACGGTCCCGGTGGCGATGTCGAAGACCCAGCCATGCAGTGTGAGTGCGCGGTGGGCCAGGGCGCGGGCCACGGAGGGGTGTGTGGTGAGGTTCTGCAGTTGTGCGGCCACGTTGGCCCGCACCAGGGCGGCCACCTTGGCCGGTCCGGACTCGGCCGGTGTGGCGGCGGCACGGGCCCGCGCGGCGTCCGCGTGCCGCAGCCAGCCGGCGACGACCGGCGCCGCGCTCAGGTCGTGCCCCTCCGCCAGGGCGGTCATCGCGCCGCAGGAGGAGTGGCCGCAGATGACGATGTCGGTCACGTGCAGCACGGTGACGGCGTACTCGATGCTGGCCGCGATGCCGTCCGGGCCGGCGGCGTGGGCCGGGACCAGATTGCCGGCCGTGCGGATGACGAACAGCTCGCCCGGGTCGCTCTGTGTGATCAGTTCGGGGACCACTCGGGCGTCGGAGCAGCCGATGAACAGTGTCTTCGGCCGGTGAGTGGTGGCCAGGTCGGCGAAGAGCTCCGCCTTTGCCGGAAAGACATCGCGGCGGAAACGCGCGAGGCCGTCCGTGAGGTCGTGCATCGGTCACTCCCTTCGGTGAATGTCGGCCCGACGGGCTGACGGGATCCACCATGCATGAGCTCGACCTATAGTGTCCAAGTCTTGCTATCCATAATTTCCATAGATTTCATCAATGACTTAAGGGTGTGAGGCGGCGACCCTGCCAACCAGGGGGCCATAGGTGGCGAGATGCCCTCGCGGGGATATCGATTGGGCTTCTCTATACTCGGATCATGGGTCCGGAACTACGACACCTCCGCTATCTGATCGCGGTGGCCGAGCACGGCAACTTCACGCGCGCCGCCGAAGAGCTGCGCATCTCCCAGCCGACGCTGTCGCAGCAGATCAAGCAGCTGGAGCGCGTCGTCGGTGTCCAGCTGCTCGACCGCAGCGGCCGCAGCGTCCGCCCCACGGACGCGGGCGAGGCCTATGTGCACTACGCGCAGCGGGCGCTGCGCGAGCTGGCCGCCGCCGACCGTGCCGTACTCGATGTCGCCGACCTCTCCCGGGGGCATCTGCGCCTCGCGGTGACGCCGACGTTCACCGCGTACCTGATCGGCCCACTGGTGGAGGCGTTGCACACGCACCATCCCGGCATCACGCTGGATCTGCGGGAAATGACCCAGGACCGAATCGAGGCGAGCCTGCTGGCCGACGATCTCGACCTCGGGATCGCCTTCGCCGGAACCCATCTGCCCGGCATCACCGCGACCGCGCTGTTCACCGAGACCCTCAGCCTTGTCGTCACCGCGGACCGCGTCCAGGGCCGAGGCGACCGGCCGCTGCCGGTACGTGACCTGGTGGACCAGCAACTCGCGCTGCTCAGCAGCGACTTCGCCACCCGGATCCACATCGACGGCTACTTCGCGCAGCATCGTGTCAGCCCGCCGATCGCCGTGGAGGCCAACACCATCCAGGCCCTGACGGAGATCGTCCGGCGCACCGGCCTGCTGGCCACCGTGCTGCCCGACGCGGTGACGGACGACCACCCGCATCTCAGGCCGATTCCCATCGACCCTCCGCTGCCCGCCCGCGTCGCCACCCTGCTGCACCGGGAGAGCGCCTACGAGAGCGCCGCCGCGCGCGCCTTCACCCGGATCGCCCACGACCTGGTCCGCGCGCGCGGCTACGCACCGGCCTGAGAAACCCGTCCCGTGGACGGCGAACCGAACAACGACTTCGAGTGATGAGAGAATTGAGGACATGACAGGGTCTGGGGAGTTCGAGCCCGAGTCGGAGCGGGTCACGCGCCTGCTGCGTGACGAGATCATCGACGGTGTGCGTGAGCCGGGCAGCAAACTCGTCGAGCGCGAGCTCGCCGCGGAGCTCGGTGTGAGCAGGCTGCCCATCCGAGAGGCCCTGAAGGCACTGGTCACCGAGGGGCTGGTCACGCCGAGGCCGCGGACCTGGGCCGTCGTGCGGGAGTTCACGCCGGCGGACGTCGAGGACCTGGACGAGGTACGCGCGGCGCTTGAGACGCTGACCTTCCGGCTCGCCGCCCAGCGGCGTACCCGCGCGGGACTGGAGAAGCTCCGTTCGGACCTCGACGCCGAGCTGAAGGCGGCGGAGAAGGGCGACGCCGTACGGGCCCACCGCGCCGCCGCCGACTTCCACGAGACGGTGACCGAACTCGCCGACAACGAACTCCTGAACGAGCTCCAGAGCACCCTGAGAAGCAGGATGCGCTGGCTGCTGGGGCAGCACGACGACCTGGCGGGCGTCGCGCAGGAGCACGAGGGGCTGTACCAGGCGATCGCGGAGCGGGATGTCGCGACCGTCGAACAGCTGGCCAGCACACACCTGGTGACAGGCCGCAACGCGGCCGCCGCGCGACGCAAGTCCAAGGACTGACCGGAGCGGCCTCGCCGGGGCGGCGCGCCCGTCGGCGGGCCCGTCGGCGGGCCGTCCCCAGGGCCTTTCGTCCGGATCATGCCGGGCTCGCGTGTCCCGGTCCCTGACCCGGCCTGATCCGGACGAAAGACCCTGGCGCCCTCAGACGTAGACGATGCCGTCCGGGACATCCGGGCGGATCTCCGTGCCGATGTTCCGGTCGATGAGGTCGTCGAGCCGTTCGAGGGGACCGATGAGAGCCCGCCCGCCGGCCTGGGCGACCCGTACGGCGGCGTCGACCTTCGGCTTCATCGACCCCTCGGCGAAGGCCAGCCGGGAGATCGCCTCCGGTGAGGCCGTGAGAATGTCCCGCTGCTCGGCCGTCCCCCAGTTCTCGCTGACGAAGTCACCGTCCGTCAGCATCACCAGCATGTCCGCCTTGAGTTCCGCGGCCAGGGCCGCCGAGGCGAGGTCCTTGTCGACGACCGCCTGCAGGCCGGTCTGCCGCCCCTTGCTGTCGGTCCGTACGGGCACACCGCCACCGCCGACGCAGACGACGAGGTGCTGGCTCTCCAGCAGTGTGCGCACGAGCGGCGCCTGGACGATGCGTACGGGTGAGGGGGAGGGCACTACCCGGCGGAAGGCGGCGCCGTCGCGCGCGATGGTCCAGCGGTACTCGGCCGCGGCCTCGGCCGCGTCCTGCGCCGAGTACTGGGGGCCGATCAGCTTGGTGGGGTGCTCGAACGCGGGATCGTTCTCGTCGACCTCGGTGGTGGTGAGTACCGCCGCGACCTCGCGTTCACCGGCGAGCGCGTTCGACAGCTCCTGCTGGATGACGTAGCCGATCATCCCCTGAGTCTCCGCGCCGAGTATGTCGAGAGGGTAGGCCGCGACGTCCTGGTACGCGAGATTCTGCAACGCGAGAAGTCCCACCTGCGGCCCGTTGCCGTGGGTGATGACGACCTCGTGCTCGCGGGCCAGGCCCGCCAGGGCCTCGCAGGATGTTCTGACGTTCGCCCGCAACCGGTCGGCCGTCATCGGCTCCCCCCGCCGGGCCAGCGCATTGCCACCGAGAGCCACCACGATGCGCATGGAATTCCTCCTCAGACGTGTAGGCCTCTGCATCGCCAAATGGTATACCAGAAGCAGTACATCGCCGGGGAACACCGTGGACCGGCGGAGTCCCGACAAGGAGGGGGCGCATATGACGTCCACCCGGTGCGACGCCGCCGTACTGCGCGCACGGTCCGCGGACGCGGTGCTCCTGGACCGGCTGCGGACACTCGGTGCCGACGGTCGTGTCGACACCGTGTTCCGGCACGTCATCAATGTGCTGACCTCCGATGGGCAGCTCATCGCACTCGCCTCCCGGTCGAGCGGTGACGCCCCCCGGACCCTTGTCGTCGACGTCGAGGACTGGAGCGGCAGCGCCGTCGAGGCCGGGCAGGTGGTGCGGTTCGGGGCGGGGTCGATCCTGCTCCCGGCCCCCGCGGGGGATCTCCGGATCGACATCCGGGCGGCGCGCCGGTGGAATCCCATCCCTGCCTCGCTCGGACACCTCGGCGATGACCACCTCGCCGTGGCCACCCGCGCCCTCGGTCACCTGCTGCGTTCCAACGGAGTGCCCGGCGGCATGCTCGCCGGCCCACCGGACGCCCCGCCGATGGACGCGGCCGTCGGCCGGGCACTCGCCGCCGGACGGGACGCGTTCGTGCACGCGGTGCGGCTCCAGGACGACGAGGGCACACGCCGCGCCGTACTCGGCCTCCTGGGACTGGGGCCGGGCCTGACCCCGGCCGGCGACGACTTCCTCACCGGACCGGCCCTGCTGTCCGCGCTGACCGGCACCCGCCTGCGCCCCTTCGCCCGCACACTCGCCGCAGTGCTCGGCGACCACCCCGGGCGGACGACGCTGCTGAGCATGACGACCCTGCGCGAAGCCCTGGCCGGGCGCGTACGCGACCCCTGGCCGGCGGTACTGCACGCCCTCGCCGCGACCGCCGGCCGCAGCGAGGCGCAGGTCACCGAAACCCTCCGCAACCCGGTCCGCCGCGCGCTGGCCATCGGCCACACCTCCGGCACCGACACCCTGTCCGGCCTGCTGACCGGACTCCACCTGGAAAGAGAACTGCGAGGTTCGCTGTGAGCATCACAGCAGTCATCAAGAAGAACACCTATTTCGACTCGGTGTCGCTGATGTCCATCTCCACCAAGGCCAACACCCTGGACGGGGTGGACCAGGCATTCGTGGCCATGGGCACCGAGATGAACAAAGGCGTGCTGAACAACCTCGGTCTCCTCACGACCGAGCTCGAGGCCGCCACCAACGGCGACCTCATGATCGTCCTCGTAACACGTGAGGACACCGACACCGAGCAGGTGCTGACCGAGGTCGAAGCCCTCCTCGTGCACAAGAAGCCGGCCGGCGGGGCCCACACGGTCGCCCACCGGACGGTCGCGGCGGCCGCGGCGGACAACCCGGACGCCAACCTCGCGGTGATCGCGGTCAACGGCGCCTACGCCGGACGCGAGGCCCGCAAGGCCCTGGAGAACAACCTGCACGTGATGCTCTTCAGCGACAACGTCCCCGTCGAGGAGGAGATCGCCCTCAAGCAGTACGCCCACGACCACGGGCTGCTAATGATGGGACCGGACTGCGGCACCGCCATCATCAACAACGTCGCCCTGTGCTTCGGCAACGCGGTGCGCCCCGGCAGCGTCGGAGTCGTCGCCGCATCGGGCACCGGCGCGCAGGAGGTCAGCGTCCGCATCCACGCGCTGGGCGCCGGGATCTCCCAGCTCATCGGCACCGGCGGCCGTGACCTGAGCGAGCAGGTCGGCGGCATCATGATGATCGACGGCATCCGCGCACTGGCCGCCGACCCGGCCACCGACGTGATCGTGCTCGTCTCCAAGCCGCCGGCTCCGGCCGTGGAGAAGAAGGTCCTCGCCGAGATCGCCACCGCCGGCAAGCCCGTCGTCGTCTACTTCGTCGGCGGCTCCCGCGACGCAGTGGTCGAGGCGGGCGGACACTTCGCCGCCGGCAGCCAGGACGCGGCCCTCCGGGCCGTCCGCCTCGGTGTGGACCCCCACGCGGATGTCGAGCCCCTCGACAGCGAGCGGGTGGACGAGGTGGTCTCCCGCCTCGCACCGCACCAGCAGTTCGTCCGCGGACTGTTCTGCGGCGGCACCCTGTGCGACGAGTCGATGTACTCCCTGCTGGAGATCAGCGACAACGTGTGGAGCAACATCCAGAAGAGCCCCGAGCGCCGCCTCACCGCCGACAGCCCCAGCACCGGACACACCTTCCTCGACTTCGGCGACGACGACTTCACCAACGGCCGCCCGCACCCGATGATCGACCCCTCCCTGCGCCTGGCCCGCCTGGTCGAAGAGGCCAAGGACCCCCAGGTCGCCGTCATCGTCATGGACTTCGTACTCGGCTTCGGCGCCCACGAGGACCCGGTCGGCGTCACCCTGCCGGCGATCGCGCAGGCCCAGCAGATCGCGGCCCAGGACGGCCGCCACCTGGAGATCGTCGGCTACGTCCTCGGCACCGACCTCGACACCCCGGCCCTCGACGAGCAGGTCGCGGCGCTGGCGGCCGCCGGAGTGACCGTGACCCGAAGCAGCACCGAGACGGGCGCCTTCGCCCGTGAGATCGCCAGGAAGGTACAGACCGCATGACCAGCCCCATCACCAATCTCTTCGCAGCCGACCTCGATGTCATCAACGTCGGGCTGGCCATGTTCGAAGGGGACATCGCCGCCCAGGGCGCGAACGTCACGACGCTCGACTGGGCCCCGCCCGCCGGCGGCAACCCGGAGATCCTCGCCGTACTGGACGGCCTGGAGGAGACCGCCGTCGCGGCGCGCATCGAGGCGGCCAACGCCGAGGCCGTCGAGCGCATCACCAACTCCCGCCCCATGCTGGTCGGTTTCGGCCGCGCCCTCGACGTCGTGCCCGGCATGACCCCGACGACGATCCTGCACGCGGGCCCGCCCATCACCTGGGAGCGCATGGCCGGCGCGATGAAGGGCGCCGTCACCGGAGCCCTCGTCTTCGAGGGCCTGGCCGCCGACCTCGACGAGGCGGCCGCCCTCGCGGCATCCGGCGAGATCACCTTCTCGCCCTGCCACGAACACAACTGCGTCGGTTCGATGGCCGGTGTCACCTCCGCCTCGATGTACATGCACATCGTCCACAACGAGACGTACGGCAACACCGCGTACACCAACCTGTCCGAGCAGATGGCGAAGATCCTGCGGATGGGCGCCAACGACCAGTCGGTGATCGACCGCCTCATCTGGATGCGTGAGGTCCTCGGCCCCATGCTCAAGGAGGCCATGGAGATCGGCGGACCCGTCGACCTGCGCCTGCTGCTCTCCCAGGCCCTGCACATGGGCGACGAGTGCCACAACCGCAATGGCGCCGGCACCCTCCTGCTCATGCAGGCGCTCGCGCCGTCGCTCCTGCAGACCGGTTTCACGACCGAGCAGAAGAAGGAGGTCTTCGACTTCATCGCCAGCTCGGACTACTTCTCCGGACCCACCTGGCTGGCCATGGCCAAGGCGGCCATGGACGCCGCCCACGGCATCGAGGGTTCGACAATCGTCACCACGATGGCCCGCAACGGCGTCGAGTTCGGCATCCGGGTCAGCGGACTCCCCGGCAACCAGTGGTTCACCGGCCCCGCCCAGCCGGTCATCGGGCCGATGTTCGCCGGCTACAAGCCCGAGGACGCGGGCCTGGACATCGGTGACAGCGCGATCAGCGAAACCTACGGCTTCGGCGGTTTCGCCATGGCCACCGCACCGGCCATCGTGCCGCTCGTCGGCGGCACCGTGCAGGAAGCCATCGGCTTCACCCGGGACATGGGCGAGATCACGACGGCCCAGAACCCCAACGTCACCATCCCGATGCTCGACTTCCAGGGCATCCCCACCGGCATCGACATCCGCAAGGTGCTCTCCACCGGAATCCTCCCGGTCATCAACACCGCCATCGCCCACAAGGAAGCGGGCATCGGCATGATCGGCGCCGGAATCACCCACCCGCCCGTCGAAGTCTTCGACCAGGCCCTCGTGGCCTTCGCAGCCAAGCTGTCCTGACCGCGTGCCAGCCCACCCAGGAGACCAGCCATGAGCAGTCGTCAACCCGCAGCGCAGGACACTGCGGAAACGGACGCCGCACTCGACTCCGAGTACGAGCACACTCCCGTTCCCGTGGAGCGCCGCAAATCCCTGCTGACCGTGTCGGCCGTCTGGTTCGGATTCCCGATGATCCTGACCAACGCCGTCCCCGGCGGGGTGGTCGTCGCCGTCCTGGGCTTCTGGCGTGGGCTGGCCGCCATCCTCGCCGCCAACCTCGTCATGCTCGTCTACGTCGGACTGCTGAGCCACCGGGCCGGCAGCACCGGCGAGAGCTTCGCCCTCCAGGCAACCCGGACGTTCGGCAGGATCGGCTACGTCATCGCGTCCGGCTTCCTCGCCACGATCGTCGTCGGCTGGTTCGCCTTCAACACCGGCGCCACCGGAGCCACCCTCCACCAGGCGTTCGGCTGGCACGAGCAACTCGTCGCCGTACTGGCCGGGGCCGCGTTCATCGCGATCACGTATCTGGGCATCCGCGCCCTGTCATGGCTGGGCGCCGTGGCCGCCCCCCTGTTCATCGTCGTCGGTGTGATCGCCCTCGTCATCGTCGCCAGGGACCACGACCTCGGTGCGGTCTTCGACTACCAGGGCGCCCCGGGGAACAGCACACTGACCTTCGGTGCCGCCGTCTCGCTCATCATGGCCACCTTCGCCGACTCCGGCACCATGACCGCCGACTTCACCCGCTGGTCCAGGAACGGCAGGGAAGCCGTCCTTGCCACCGCGACCGCGTTCCCCATAGCCAGCCTCGTCGCCCAGATCACCGGCGGCCTGGTCGTGGCGGCCGGAGCGATCGCCTCGGCCCGGACCGTCGGCGGAAACTTCCTGCCCATCCTCACCAGCGGCCACGGAGCCCTCCTGAGCACCCTCGCCGCGGTGTTCGTCTTCGTCAACCTCGGCTCGGTCTGCAGTCACTGCCTATACAACGGCGCCCTGAGCTGGTCGCACCTGACCAACACCCGAATGCGCCTGATGACCCTGGTCCTGGGCATCATCGGAACCGCCGCCGCACTCGCCGGGGTCTGGAACCACTTCCTCGACTGGCTGGTCGTCCTCAGTGTGTTCGTCCCGCCCCTCGGCGGAGTGCTCATCGCCGACCAGGTCCTCCTGCGTCACCGGCTGAAGGACCGCCCGGACGCGGCGGTGCGCCCCACCGCCTTCATCGCCTGGGTCGCGGGTGCCGCCGCAGGCGGACTCGTCCACTGGTTCGCACCACAACTCTCCGACGCGGTGAGCGGACTCGTCGTGGCGCTGCTCGTCTACGTCGTGATCGAGCGGGCCGCCCTTGCCCGTCCCGCCGTCGTGCAGACCACGTAGGTCATCCGAACGAACGGCCCAACTCTTGTGCCAGGCACAAGGGTTGGGCCGTTCGCGTCCCGCTGTCCGGCTGCCCGGTCGTCACTTGCTCAGCAGCCGGGCGATCTCGTCGAACCCGCGCTGCCGGGCGTGCTGGAGTGCGGTCGTGCCGGTCTTGTCGGCGATGGACGGATCGGCGCCTCCCGCCAGCAGTAGCTCCACGGTCCTCCGGTGGTCCTTCCCTCCGTCGCCGAGGATGACGGCCTCCAACAGAGCGGTCCAGCCGAGGTTGTTGACGTGGTTGACGTCGACGTCGATGTCCGGGTTGGTGGTCACCTCCCGGACGTAGTCGACGTGGCCGTGTTCGCCGGCCGGGATGAGGGAGGTGCCTCCGTACCGGTTGACGATGGTGTAGTCGGGGTCGGCCGCCGCCAGGGTCCGGGCCATGGCGGCGCTGCCGGTCACGCCCGTCACCAGCCACGGAGTGTCGTGCTGCTGGTCGAGGGCGTCCGGGTCGGCACCGGCGTCGACGAGGATCTCGGCGGCCTTGACGTGATCGCCGGTGGCCGCGAGGAGAAGCGGGGTGCGGCGGTCATTGTCGCGGGTCTCCAGATCGGCGCCCCGCTCGATCGCACCGCGCACCGCGCCGACGTCACCGGAACGTGCGGCTTCCAGCAGCTCCCGGTCGGCGGCCGACTGCTTCCCGGGCGCCCCGGTGGGGGACAGGGGGCCGGATCCGGTGACCGAGGGCTTCTGCCGGGCGGCATCACCGTCGGACGGGGCGCCGCACGCGGTCGCCAGCGTGGCCAGACCGAGGAGCGGGGCGATCAGGAGGGCGGCGCGTCGTGTCGGAGACATGGTTCCTCTCAATCCATGGGGCGGCGGACCCCGGATGGTGCGGGTCCCGCATCATCCATGCTGGGGGCGCCCGGAGCCCCGCGTCGTCGCTGAACCGGATGGCGATGCGCGGACGTTGGGACGACGGCGGGGTCGACCGATCGGATGATGCGGGGTGCGGGCAGCTTACCCATGTCGTATACCAAGAGGGTCGAACTGGTAAGTCATTGGCGAGGAAACAGCCTATTCCGTGCAAGATTTCGAGTGAACCCTTGTCTCGCCCTGCATTTTGGTATACAAAATGGCTCCCGGTTGTGTATCGGATACATCGGATACGAGGAGCCCGTCATGTGTGTCGAGTCCGTCCCGCCCCCCTCCAGCCGGCTCACGCGCCGTGGTGTGCTGGCAGGGGCCGCAGCGCTGGCGGGTACAGCAGCCGCCCTGTCGGTGGCACCGTCCGCGGTGGCGGCGCAGCCGAGAACACCGGGCAGCACGGCCGCGCACTCGGGCGACCTGGTCGTCGAGGGCGGCACGCTGCTCGACCCGGAGACCGGCCATGTCACCGAGGACGCGGTCGTCGTCATCCGCTCCGGCACGGTGCGGGCGGCCGGCCCGCGCGACCGGGTCGAGATCCCGGACGGCGTTCCGGTCCTGGACGCGCACGGCAGCTGGGTGCTCCCGGGTCTCGTCGACGCGCACATCCACCTGAACACCGCCGCCGAGGCGCTCGACGCCGTCCGCCAGGGCGCCACCAGCGCACGCAGCGGCTCCACCAACTTCTACCAGGACATCGCCGTACGGGAGCTGGCCCGCCAGGCCCCCGCCCTGGCCCCGCGACTGCGGACAGCGGGCATATTCGTCACCCCCGACCTGGGTGACACCATCCTGGCCGACCCGGACCTCACACCCCTCGCGCGGTCGCAGGACGGCGTCCGTTCCGCCGAGGCGCTGTGCCGGGTCGTCGAGGTGAACGTCGCCCGCGGCGCCGACGTGATCAAGACGCGCGTCAACGAGCGCGCGGGTCTGCCGGAACAGGACCCGCTGGCCCAGGTCTACTCGTACGAGCAGCTCTCCGAGGTCGTGGCGGCGGCACGGCGCGGCGGCAAGGGCGTGCTCTGCCACAGCTACAGCGAGCGCGGCTGCGACGACGCGGTCCGGGCCGGCGTCCGCTCCCTGGAGCATGGGGTTTTCGTGGGCGAGCGCACCCTGCACGACATGCGGCGCAGGGGCACCGCCTTCACGCCGACGCTGAGTGCGATCGCCGGACTCGTCGACTCGTCGAACCCGGTGCTGGCCGAGCGCGGGCGTGCGTATCTGCCGGTCCTGAAGGAAGCGGTGCGAACGGCCCACCAGATGGGGGTCCTGGTGGTGGCGGGCACCGACTCCTCCGGTGGCAAGGTCAAGCCGATCGGACGCGAGGTGGAGCTGATGCACGCGGCGGGTCTCACGACGCTCGACTCGATCCGCACGGCCACCACCCGGGCCGCCCGGCTCCTCGGCCTGGAAGAGACGGTGGGCCGGCTCGACCGCGGCTTCGCGGGCGATGTGATCGTGGTGGACGGCGACCCGCTGGCCGATGTGTCCGTGCTCAAGCGGCCGCAGCATGTGGTGCGGGCGGGCCTGGTGGTCCAGGGCGCATCCGCATCCTGACGCGGAACTCAGCCGGGGTCGGCTCCTTGTGACGAGCCATCAGCATGAAGCCGACCCAGCCCGAGCCGTGGGCGGTGCGGGCGTTGCGGGTGACGTCGGCGGTCGACTCCGCCTCGGTTCCGGCCACGGTGAGCGTGGAGATGTACGCCTCGCCGGTGCCCAGGGTCCAGAAGTGGTCGAGGAACAGCTCTTCCTGACCGGCGACGAAGACGTTGTTCTGCACCCAGGGCGGCGGAGTGCGTCCCTCGCGGGTGCGGTAGTAGGCCAGCAGGGCGGCCGAAGCCCGGTCGTAGGCCCCGGACTTCGCGGCCGCCTCGACCTCGGCGAGCGCACCGAACGCCGCGTAGTCGAGTGCGGGCTCCTTCGTCCAGGTGCTGGTGGCGGGGTTCCAGACGCCGAAGAACTCGTCCTCGGAAGGCACCGGTGCGGCGGCGGCCGGAATCGACGCGAACAACCCGCCCGCGCTGACGGCGAGTGTTGTGGCGATGGCTGCGCGCAGCACAGCCCTGCGGCCGAACTCCATGGCTGCTCCCGAGATCCAGTGATGCGCGAACTGCGCGCCCGGCCACCGTGTGTGTGACCGCCGCCCCTTTGCTGCCGGTACAAGATGCAGGGAATCTAGAGCGCTTACTATCGGCGGTCAAGGCTCCCGACCTCGGTGATCGGCCGCTCCAGGAAGGGGTGAACTCCCGGCTCCGGACGGGTGATTGGAAACGCTTACTGTCGTGTGACGGAGGCAGAGATCGAACGGTCACGTGAGGTTTGCGGCCTGTTGCCAGTCGACGATGCGCGGCTCGTCGAGAAACAGCAGGCGCAGATCACTGCCGGGAGTCAAGTCGTCGATCAGCTCGACCAGTTGCGCCCACAGGGCTCGGCCCAGCCGGTCCAGCTCTTCCCGCGCACCCGGTATGGGACCCATGACGCCCCCTTCTCGCCCGGCCCTGCCATCGCCAGGCAAACCGCTCGGCCACCGGGATCCTATTCGGCGGTCGTATGAATCCGGCCTGCCGCGCTGTGGCACAGTTGCCTTGAGCGGGATCGGAGCGGACGGGGCGTCGAGTCGGCGGGTGGTCGGCGGACTCCGAGGGGCGGTGCCGCCCCGAACCGACGGAACGAGGACGGTATGTTGCCGGTAGCCGCGCAGGCCGAGGCCCGTGCACAGTTGCTGCGGCACTTCACCGGGACGCTCCGGGCGCTGCCCGCCGAACTGGCCCTGGCGCTATGGCATCCGGACCTCCCCAAGGCGAGGTTTCACGATGGCGTCACCCTGCCAGCGAACCAGATCGACGACGACATCGTCCTGTTCGCGTCGTTCGGCATCAGGTACTGGGTGCTCGGAACCACACCCGACACCTGCGACCAGTATTTCGACGCGGTGATGCGTGTCTGGAGTGATCAGGGCCGGCCGAGGCGGACCATCAGCACCTCGCGCCCGCTCGCGGGGAACGCGGGCACCCCCGACGGGTACGGATTCAGCCTCACGCAGAGTGTCAACGGGTACCTGAGCATGGCCGGGTCGACACCGCTCTTCGTGGCCGACTCGGACACCGGAGACCCGTTCCCGACCCGGATCGACCACCCGGCCGCATCACGGAACTGAGCACCGCCCATGCGACTGCCCGGTGCTCGGGCAGGAGCGAGGTGAATCGGTCCCGGAGCGGGTCGGCCGGTCGCACGGAGGCATGCGCCCGCTTCGTTGTGGGGGTGTCCCGCACCACCTGTCCGCGCGAGCTATAAGCTGCACATGCCCCGCGGGGGAAGTCCGGTCGAAATCCGGCGCTGACCCGCAACGGTAGGCGGAGCCCGGCATCGGGCCCCGTAAGCCCGATTACCCGCGGTGGTGAAGGCTCCTGTCGATTCGCCGTGGACTGCGAGTGGTGCTGCGCAGGGCGCTTCGCGTCCGGGCTGCTCCTTTGATCACGTAGGTGCACGGCCCGAGGCGAAAGCGACCGCCCGTGGCCACACCCCTCGACCGCAGACCCGCCGTGCCCCCGCGGACCTCCCGCGCCGCGGCCGGGCCCGCGCCGCCCCGGCACGTGTCGCTGCCACTGCTGCTGGTCACCCTGTGCGCCGTGCTCCTGGTCTGTCCGCCGCTGGCCAACGCGTCGGCCGTCAAGAACGACCGGATCTCCGTTCTCGACTACGCGGACCTGGTGGAAAGCCCACGCAATCCGGCGGCCATCGGCTCACTCGCCGCATATCTGAAGAAAGTGACCTCCTGAGCGAGGCACCGTGGCGGCCACCTGGCCGCTGCCCGATCACGGCCGGACAGTAGAGTTCGGCTGCGTCATCCACTGAACACCGAGGTACCGTCCGTGACTCTCGCACCACCCGAACAACCCGTCCCACCTGCGGTGACCGTCGTGGGAATCGGCGCCGACGGATGGGCGGGACTGCCCGACGCGGCGCGCGCGGAGCTCGTCGACGCACAGGTCCTCATCGGCGGCGAACGCCAGCTCGGCCTGCTCCCGCCGTCCTGCCGGGGACAACGGGTGCCGTGGCCCTCGCCGTTGCGGCCCGCCGTCCCCGGCCTGCTCGCCGAGCACGCCGGGAGCAGGATCGCCGTGCTCGCCAGCGGCGACCCCATGTTCTACGGCATCGGCCGGGCCCTCACCGAAGTGCTCGGCACCGATGCGCTGAGAATCCTGCCCCACCCGTCCTCGGTGTCCTACGCCTGTGCCCGGATCGGCTGGCCGGTGGAGGACACCGAGGTCGTCACCCTGGTCGGCCGCCCCGCCGCCCGGCTGGCCGCCGCCCTGCACCACGGCCGGCGGGTCCTGGTCCTGAGCGCAGACGCCGCCACCCCGGCCGCGGTGGCCGGGCTGCTGCGCGAACAGGGCTTCGGACCGAGCCGGCTGCGCGTGCTCGAACAGCTCGGCGGAGCGGACGAAGCCTGCCTGGAGGGCACCGCCGACCACTGGCCGCACCCACCGGGCGACCCGCTTAACGTCATCGCGATCGACTGCCGGCGCACCCCCGAGGCCCTGCGCCTCGGCGCAGTACCCGGCCTGCCCGACACGGCGTACGAACACGACGGGCAGCTCACCAAGCGGCACGTCCGGGCCGCGACGCTCGGTGTGCTCGCCCCCGCCCCCGGCGAACTCCTGTGGGACATCGGCGGAGGCTCGGGATCGATCGCCATCGAATGGATGCGGACCCACCCCTCCTGCCGCGCGATCACCGTGGAACGCGACCCGCGACGCGCCGGGCGCATCGCACGCAACGCCGACCGGCTCGGCGTACCGGCCCTGCGCGTGCTCACCGGACCGGCCCCCGGCAACCTGGCCCAACTGCCCGCGCCCGACGCCGTGTTCATCGGCGGCGGGCTGACCGTGCCCGGCCTGCTCGACACCTGCTGGGACGCGCTGCCGCCCGGCGGACGGCTGGTCGCCAACACGGTCACGCTGGAGTCCGAGGCGCTGCTCGCCGAGGCGCACCGCACACACGGCGGCGAACTGGTCCGGCTTGCGGTCGCGCACGCCGTGCCGGTCGGCGGGTTCACCGGCTGGCGGCAGGCCATGCCCGTCACCCAGTGGTCCGTACGCAAACCCCTGACCAGTCCCGAAGCGGCACACTCGGCAACCGAGCCCGCGCAACACCCAGGAGACAACACATGACCGTGTACTTCATCGGCGCGGGCCCGGGGGCCGCCGACCTGATCACCGTGCGCGGCGCCCGCACCCTCGCCTCCTGCCAGGTGTGTCTGTACGCGGGCAGCCTGGTGCCCCGGGAACTGCTCGCCGAATGCCCGCCGGACGCCCGCCTGGTGGACACCGCGCAGCTCGACATCGACCAGATCACCGCCGAACTGCTCGCCGCGCACGAGGCCGGTCACGACGTGGCCCGGCTGCACTCGGGCGACCCCTCGGTGTTCAGCGCGGTCAACGAGCAGATGCGCCGGCTCGACGAGGCCCGGGTGCCCTACGAAGTGGTGCCCGGCGTACCCGCGTTCGCGGCCGCGGCGGCGGCGCTCAAGCGGGAACTGACCGTGCCGACCGTCGGCCAGACCGTCATCCTCACCCGGATCGCCCACCGCGCGACCGCGATGCCGAAGGGCGAGGACCTGGCCACCCTGGGCCGCAGCGGCGCCCTGATCGTGCTGCACCTCGCCGCCAGGTACGTGGACCGCGTCGTCGAGGAACTGCTGCCGCACTACGGGGCCGACTGCCCGGCCGCCGTGGTGGCGATGGCCTCACGCCCGGACGAGATCGTGCTGCGCGGCACCCTCGACGACATCGCCGGGCAGGTGAAGGCGGCGGGCGTGATCCGCACCGCCGTCATCATGGTCGGCCGCACCCTGGGCGCCGAGCAGTTCCGCGACAGCCACCTCTACTCGCCCGCACGCGAACGCCACGTCTGCTGACGGGCCCCGCACCGGCCGGGCGGCCGGTCAGCGCACCTCGCTGCGCCCGACGACCGTGCCCGCCCGGTCGATGCAGATGACGTCGACGGCGACCGGCGCGCCCCGCAGCACCGACAGCGCCTCGTCCCGCGCCGCCACGGCCACCAGGTCCCCGAGCGGAACACCCCGCGCGAGGCACAACTGGAGCGCCGCGAGTCCCGTGTTCGCGACCGCCACCTCGGCCGCCAGGGCCTCGTCCGCACCACCGCGCCGGGCCAGCCCGGCCAGGAACGGCTTGTCCACCTGCGACCGGCCCGAGTGCAGGTCGAGGTGGCCGGCGGCGAGCTTCGACAGCTTCGCGAACCCGCCGCAGACCGTGAGCCGGGCCACCGGATGACGGCGGATGTACTTGAGGACCGCGCCCGCGAAGTCGCCCATGTCGAGCAGCGCGATCTCCGGCAGCCCGTACTCGGACACCACCGTCCGCTCCGAGGTGGAACCCGTGCACCCGGCCACATGGGTGTGCCCGGCGGCCAGGGCCACGTCCACACCGCGGCGGATCGAGTCGATCCACGCCGAGCAGGAGTACGGCACCACCACACCGGTCGTGCCGAGGATCGACAGACCGCCCAGGATGCCGAGGCGCGGGTTCCAGGTGGAGCGGGCGATCTCCTCGCCGTGGTCCACCGCGACGGTGACCTCCACGTCCCCCGCCCCCCGGTGCTCCGCGGCGACCCGTGCGATGTGGTCGCGGATCAACTGACGCGGCACGGGATTGATCGCCGGCTCACCGACGTCGAGCGGCAGCCCGGGAAGGGTGACCGTGCCCACTCCGGGCCCGGCCCGGAACACCACACCCGAGCCCGGCGGCAGCCGCCGCACGGTGGCCCGGACGAGAGCGCCGTGCGTCACATCGGGGTCGTCGCCCGCGTCCTTGACCACCCCGGCCGTTGCCCGCCCCTCGGCCAGCTCCTCCACCGCGAGCGCGAAGGCGGGCGTCTGCCCCTTGGGTAGGGTGATCGTCACCGGGTCGGGGAAGTCGCCCGTCAGCAGGGCCGTGTACGCGGCGGTGGCCGCCGCGGTCGCACAGGCGCCGGTGGTCCAGCCGGGCCGCAGACCGGTGTGTTTCAGCTGGGCGCTGCGTCCGCCCTCAATCTCACCCATGGATGGATCCGATGCATGTACTCGTACTCGGCGGAACGACGGAGGCCCGCCGCCTCGCCGAGTTGCTGGTGGAGGTGGTCCCGGCCGGTGCGCTGACGAGTTCGCTCGCCGGACGCGTGGCCGGCCCGAGGCTGCCGCCCGGCGAGGTCCGCATCGGCGGCTTCGGAGGAGCCGACGGGCTCGCGGCATGGCTGCGTACCCACCAGGTGGACGCGCTCATCGACGCCACCCATCCTTTCGCCGGGACGATCAGTTTCAACGCGGCCGCTGCCGCCGCTGCCGCCCATGTTCCCCTGCTCGCCGTGCGGCGGCCCGGGTGGGTGCCCGGTGACGGCGACGACTGGCATCCGGCCGGTTCCCTCGCCGAGGCCGCCGCGATGCTGCCCGTGCTGGGCCGGCGGGTGTTCCTCACGACCGGACGGATGGGACTGGCCGCCTTCGCGGGGCTCGACGAGCTGTGGTTCCTGATGCGTTCGGTGGACGCCCCCGAAGCCCCGTACCCCGCCCGCATGGAGGTGCTGCTCGACCGGGGCCCGTTCACCCCGGACGGGGAACGCGAACTGATTTGCCGTCACCGCATCGACGTCGTCGTCACGAAGGACAGCGGCGGCGCCGCCACGGCCCCCAAACTCGCCGCGGCCCGCGAGGCGCGGATCCCGGTGGTGGTGGTGCGACGGCCTCCCGTGCCCCAGGGCATCCCGGTCGTCGAAGACCCGGAAGCGGCCGTCGCCTGGCTCCGCGCACACATCCTGCACGGCAGGTAGCCGACGGCCGCGCCCCGACAGGCTCTCAGCCCTCCGGATAGCGGCGGGGCGTCCAGACGATCTGCCGCCCGTCACCGCGCTCGACCCAGCGGGTCTGCGAGGACCCGACGAGCAGGATCGTGCGCATGTCGACCTCGGCGGGGTCGAGATCGCCCAGGCGCACGGTCCGCACACTCTCGGCGGGCCCGCCGACATCCCGGCCGAGGACCACGGGCGTGTCCGGCGAGCGGTGTTCGAGCAGCAGGTCACGGGCCTTGCCGACCTGCCAGGTCCGGCTGCGCGAACCGGGGTTGTACAGCGCGAGCACCAGATCCGCCGTCGCCGCGGCGCGCAGCCGCTCCGCGATCACCTCCCACGGCTTGAGCCGGTCGGAGAGCGATATCGTCGCGTAGTCGTGGCCCAGCGGCGCACCCGCCCGCGCGGCGGCGGCGTTGGCCGCCGTCACCCCCGGCAGCACCCGCACCGGGACCTGCGCGTACTCGTCCTGCGACGCCACTTCGAGGACGGCCGTCGCCATGGCGAAGACCCCGGGGTCGCCGCCCGACACCACGGCCACCCGCCGCCCGCGCCGGGCCAGATCGAGGGCGAACTCGGCACGCTCCGACTCGACCTTGTTGTCCGAGCCGTGACGCACCTGCCCCGGCCGCACCGGCACCCGGTCCAGATAGGTGGTGTAGCCGACCAGGTCGTCGGCGGCGGCCAGCACCCCGCGCGTCTCGGGGGTCAGCCACAGCGGACCGGCCGGGCCGGTACCCACCACGGCCACCTCGCCACCCTCCGGGGTGCCTTCGGGACGCGGCGCCCCGATCCGGCTGGGCAGGACCGCGACCGCGAAGTACGGCACCGAGCCGGCGTCGACCTCGGCCAGCTCGCCCACCCGCTCCCCGGCCATCGTGGCGCGCTCCACGTAACGCGCCTCGGGCAGCCGCCCGGACGCCTCGAAGGCGCCGCGCACCGCGGGAAACGTACGGCCCAGCTTCATCACCACGGCCGCGTCGGTGGCGGCGAGACGGGCGGTCAGCTCCTCCTCCGGCAGCGTGCCGGGCAGGATCGTCAGCACCTCCTCGCCCTCCACGAGCGGGGTGCCGAGCCGCGCGGCGGCCGCGCTGACGGAGGTGACGCCCGGGATCACCTCGGTCGGGTAGCGGTCGGCGAGCCGCTTGTGCATGTGCATGTACGAGCCGTAGAAGAGCGGGTCGCCCTCGGCCAGCACGGCGACCGTCCGCCCGGCGTCGAGGTGCGCCGCCAGACGGGCCGCCGCCTCGGCGTAGAACTCCTCCATCGCACCCCGGTAGCCGCCCGGGTGGTCCGTGGTCTCCGTCGTGACGGGGTAGACCAGTGGCTCCTCGACATGGTCGGCACGGATGTGCTTCGCCGCGATGGACCGGGCGATGGACCGCCCGTGCCGGGCGCTGTGATAGGCGATCACATCGGCCTCGGCGATGATCTCCACCGCGCGTACGGTCATCAGAGCCGGATCACCGGGGCCGAGCCCGACCCCGTACAGCCGGCCCGTCTTCTGCTCGCTCACGTCTACTCTTCCTCGCTGGCGATCGCGTTGAGGGCGGCGGCCGCGATGGCGCTGCCGCCGCGACGGCCCCGTACGATCAGATGGTCCAGCCCGGACGGGTGCGCCGCCAGGGCGTCCTTGGACTCGGCGGCACCGATGAAGCCGACCGGCACACCGATGACGGCGGCGGGGCGGGGCGCGCCCTCCTCGATCATCTCCAGCAGCCGGAACAGGGCGGTCGGCGCGTTCCCGACAGCCACGACCGCACCCTCCAGCCGGTCCCGCCACAGCTCCAGGGCGGCGGCGCTGCGGGTGGTGCCCAGCTCCTTCGCCAGGCCGGGCACCGACGGGTCGGACAGGGTGCACACCACTTCGTTGTCCGCGGGCAGCCGCTTGCGGGTCACACCGCTGGCGACCATCGCCACATCGCACAGGATGGGTGCGCCGGCCCGCAGCGCGGCACGGGCGCGGGCGACCGCGTCCGGGGTGAAAGCGAGATCGCGGACGAGGTCGACCATCCCGCAGGCGTGGATCATGCGGACCGCGACCTGGCTCACATCGGCGGGCAGCCCCGCGAGGTCCGCCTCGGCACGGATCGTGGCGAAGGACTGGCGGTAGATCGCCGGTCCGTCCTTCTCGTACTGGTGCACAGTGCTTTCGCTTTCTTCCTCGGGCGTGCAATGGTCGGGTGCAGTCGGATACAGGAGGAGTGGGACGTACGGGATCAGCCGCGCGTACCGCGGGCCGCGGCCACCGCCGCGGCGAGACCGCCGGGGCTGTCGGGGCTGTCGGGGACGTTCACGGGGGCACCCCGCTCCTCGCCCCGTACGAGGGAGATCCGGTGCCCGTCGGGGGTGGCGACGACGTCGACCCACTCGCCGCGGGGATGGCCGCACCGGCGTTCGCACCCGGACCAGTACACCGGCAGCAGGCCCACGGGCCCCACCACGGCCGCCGCCCGGCCCCGCACATCGGCCAGCGACTTCGCGCAGCCGGGCCGGCCGATACAGGCACCGACACCGGTCCAGGGGGAGTCGGGCCCGACGACGAGGCCGGTGGCCCCCAGATCGTCCAGCAGCCCTGACGCCCGCCGCCGCTCCACCCCCGGTACGACGACCCCGCGCCACGGTGTCAGCCGCAATTCGCCACGCCCACCGTGCCGGGCCGTCTCCGTCAGGGCCCGCCACTGCGCCGGGGTGAAGCGCCCCAGCGGGATGCCGACGGACAGCGCGGCCCCGTCGTGCGGGCCGGTCACCACGCCCGGGCCGGGGCCGTCCGAGCCCGGCGGGCAGTCACGGTCCTCGGTGGAGGCGGCGCCGGAGCCCTCCTCCCGCAACCGCCGTACGACCTCGTCGAGAAGCGGGCCGGCGCCGCCGGGCAGATCCCTCACGCGCCAGGCACCGGTGCCGGCCGCCCGTTCCAGAAAGACCTCGGCCGCCATGAGGGCGGCCCGCGGCGCCTGCGCGCCGGGTATCCGCACCACGGTCCGGTCCGTGCCGATCCGCAGCAGCGCCGCGCCGTCGTCCTGCGCCAGCAGCGTCACATCGCCGCCCAGCGCGTCCACATCGCCACGACCGTCGTCGAGCACGAACAGGAACCTGCCCGACAGCCCGGCTGTCCGGTCGCCCGCGCACAACAGCCCGTCCAGCGCCCGCAGCCACGGTCCGACGTCCCGCGCCCTCCGGCCGTCGAGCCCTGACAGCGGCGACGCCACGATGTTGCGTATCCGCTCGTGGCGGGCGGAGGGCAGCAGCCCCGCTTCGCCCAGCCGGCCGGCCAGTTCGCCACCGCAGTCCGCGCCCAAACCGCGCAACTGGACATTGCCGCGCGAAGTGAGATGCAACTCACCATCGCCCAGGCTCTCCGCGACCGCTCCCAGCGCATCGGCCTGCATCGCGGTCAGCAGACCACCGGGCAACCGGACCCGGGCCAGAGCGCCGTCGTCCGCCCGGTGCAGCCGCAGCGTGCCGGGACAGGCGTCACCGCGGCCCCGGGCAGACGCGTCTGCGGGCAGCGAAGGCGAAGTGGCAGGTGGGGGCATGGCGGCGAGCATACCGACCATCCGACCGGATCCGTATGCCTCCATCAGTTGACCGGCCCTTACTATGCCTAGTGACGGGCCATCCGGCACGTCGTCGCCACAGACGGCGACAGGGGAGGAAGTCCGGTGCGATTCCGGCACGGTCCCGCCACTGTGAGCCCGGCCCCGGCCGGGCGAGTCAGGAACTCCCTTCCCCGGCCCTCGACTCCGTCGAGCAGGGGAGACTCCATTCCGACACCGCCCGGGGCGTGGACACCCCGAGGAAGGCCCGACGCCGCATGATCCTGCTCCTGTCGACGTCCGACACCGACCTGCTCAGTGCCCGCGCCTCGGACGGCCCGGTCCCCTACCGCTACGCCAACCCCTCCCGGCTCCCGCTCCAGGACCTGCCCGAGCTCCTCGACGGCGCCGACCTGGTCGTCGTCCGCCTCCTCGGCGGCGTACGCGCCTGGCAGGACGGACTCGACCAAGTCCTCGCCACCGGACGCCCCGTCGTCGTCCTCACCGGCGAACAGGCCCCCGACGCCCAGCTGATGGCCGCCTCCACCGTCCCCATCGGCATCGCCGCCGAGGCCCACGCCTACCTGGCCCACGGCGGGCCGGCCAACCTGGACCAGCTCGCCCGCTTCCTCTCCGACACCGTCCTGCTCACCGGCCACGGCTTCGCACCGCCCGCCCCGGCGCCCTCCTGGGGCCCGCTGGAGCGCACCGCCCGCCGCACCGACGGCCCGGTCGTCGCCGTGCTCTACTACCGCGCCCACCACATGAGCGGCAACACCGCGTTCGTGGACGCCCTGTGCGGTGCCGTCGAGGACGCGGGCGCACGCGCGCTGCCGCTGTACGTCGCCTCGCTGCGCACCCCCGAGCCCGAGCTCATCGAAGCGCTGCGCGCCGCCGACGCGATCGTGACCACCGTCCTCGCCGCGGGCGGCACCCGGCCGGCCGAGGCATCGGCGGGCGGCGACGACGAGTCCTGGGACGCGGGCGTCCTCAGCGGCCTCGACGTCCCCATCCTCCAGGCCCTCTGCCTCACCGGTTCACGCACCGACTGGGAGGACAACGACGAGGGCGTCTCCCCGCTCGACGCCGCCAGCCAGATCGCGGTCCCCGAGTTCGACGGCCGCCTGATCACCGTGCCGTTCTCCTTCAAGGAGATCGACGAGGACGGCCTGCCCGCGTACGTCGCCGACACCGAGCGCGCCGCCCGCGTCGCCGGGATCGCCGTGCGCCACGCCCGGCTGCGCCACATCCCGGCCGCCGAGAAGCGGATCGCGCTCGTGCTGTCCGCGTACCCGACCAAGCACTCCCGGATCGGCAACGCCGTCGGTCTCGACACCCCGGCCAGCGCCGTCGCCCTGCTGCGCCGACTCCGCGACCAGGGATACGACTTCGGTTCGCAGGAGGTCCCCGGCCTCGTGTCGGGCGACGGCGACGAGCTGATCCGGGCCCTGATCGAGGCCGGCGGCCACGACCAGGAGTGGCTCACCGAGGAGCAGTTGGCCCGCAACCCGGTCCGGATCCCGGCCGCCGACTACCGGCGCTGGTACGCGACCCTCCCGGCCGAGCTCCGCGAAGCCGTCGAGCAGCACTGGGGCCCCGCCCCGGGCGAGATGTTCGTGGACC
Source organism: Streptomyces sp. NPDC001933 (assembly GCF_042890955.1). Lineage (NCBI taxonomy): Bacteria > Bacillati > Actinomycetota > Actinomycetes > Kitasatosporales > Streptomycetaceae > Streptomyces > Streptomyces sp. NPDC001933. Next base: position 182,773 of record NZ_JBIASS010000004.1, read on the forward strand.
GGTCGAGCAACCCGGACGGCGACATCGTGCTCGCCGCCCTGCGCCGCGGCAATCTGCTCATCCTCATCCAGCCGCCGCGCGGCTTCGGCGAGAACCCGATCGCGATCTACCACGACCCCGATCTGCCGCCCTCGCACCACTACCTGGCCGCCTACCGCTGGATCGCCGCCTCCGCCGACGACAACGGCTTCGGCGCCGACGCCATGATCCACCTCGGCAAGCACGGCAACCTGGAGTGGCTGCCCGGCAAGAACGCCGGCCTCTCCGCCGCCTGCGGTCCCGACGCCGCCCTGGGCGACCTGCCGCTGATCTACCCGTTCCTGGTCAACGACCCGGGTGAGGGGACGCAGGCCAAGCGGCGCGTCCACGCCACCCTGGTGGACCACCTCGTACCGCCGATGGCACGGGCCGACAGCTACGGGGACATCGCCCGCCTCGAACAACTCCTGGACGAGCACGCCCAGATCGCGGCGATGGACCCGGCGAAGCTCCCGGCGATCCGCGCGCAGATCTGGACCCTCATCCAGGCCGCCAAGCTCGACCACGACCTGGGGCTGGAGGACCGCCCCGAGGACGAGGGTTTCGACGAGTTCATCATGCATCTCGACGGCTGGCTCTGCGAGATCAAGGACGCCCAGATCCGCGACGGCCTGCATGTGCTGGGCGGCGCCCCGGCCGGCGCCGACCGGGTCAACCTCGTCCTCGCGATCCTGCGGGCCCGCCAGATCTGGGGCGGCACCGCCTCCCTGCCCGGCCTGCGCGAGGCCCTCGGGCTCGACGAGTCCGCCGCGACCCGCGTCACCGCCGACGAGGCGGAGGAGCGGGCCCGCGCACTGGTCCAGGCGATGGAGGACGCCGACTGGTCCCCGGAAGCCGTCGCCGAGGTGGCGGCCGGGCACCCGCGGGCGGTCGCCGACATCCTCGCCTTCGCCGCCCGCGAGGTCGTCCCGCGGCTGGCCGCCACGACCGACGAACTCGACCACGCCCTGCACGCCCTGGACGGCGGATTCGTGCCCGCAGGACCCTCCGGCTCCCCGCTCCGCGGCCTGGTCAACGTCCTGCCGACCGGTCGCAACTTCTACTCCGTCGACCCCAAGGCCGTGCCCTCGCGCCTCGCCTGGGAGACCGGCCAGGCCCTGGCCGACTCGCTCCTGGAGCGCTACCGCACCGACAACGGCGACTGGCCCACCTCGGTCGGCCTGTCCCTGTGGGGCACCAGCGCGATGCGCACCGCCGGTGACGACGTCGCCGAAGCCTTCGCCCTGCTCGGCGTCCGCCCCGTCTGGGACGACGCCTCACGCCGGGTGACCGGGCTGGAGGCGATCCCGCCCGCCGAGCTCGGCCGCCCGCGCATCGACGTCACCCTGCGCATCAGCGGCTTCTTCCGCGACGCCTTCCCGCACACCATCGGCCTGCTCGACGACGCGGTCCGCCTCGTCGCCTCCCTGGACGAGCCGGCCGAGCAGAACCACGTACGCGCCCACACCCAGGCCGACCTGGCCGCCCACGGCGACGAACGCCGTGCCACCACCCGTATCTTCGGTTCCCGCCCCGGCACGTACGGCGCCGGTCTGCTCCAGCTCATCGACTCCCGCGACTGGCGCACCGACGCGGACCTCGCCGAGGTCTACACGGTGTGGGGCGGCTACGCCTACGGACGGGAGCTCGACGGCCGCCCGGCCCGCGAGGAGATGGAGACGGCGTACAAGCGGATCGCGGTCGCGGCCAAGAACACCGACACCCGCGAACACGACATCGCCGACTCGGACGACTACTTCCAATACCACGGCGGCATGGTGGCCACCGTCCGCGCCCTGCGCGGCACCGCCCCGGAGGCGTACATCGGCGACTCCACCCGCCCCGAGACGGTCCGCACCCGCACCCTGGTCGAGGAGACCTCACGGGTCTTCCGCGCCAGGGTGGTGAACCCCAAGTGGATCGAGGCGATGCGGCGGCACGGCTACAAGGGCGCCTTCGAGCTGGCCGCCACCGTCGACTACCTCTTCGGTTACGACGCGACGACGGGTGTGGTCGCCGACTGGATGTACGACAAGCTCACCGAGACGTACGTCCTGGACCCGACCAACCGCGAGTTCCTCCAGCAGGCCAACCCATGGGCTCTGCACGGCATCGCGGAACGCCTCCTGGAAGCGGAGTCCCGCGGCATGTGGGCCAAGCCCGACCCGGCGATTCTGGAGGCCCTGCGCCAGGCGTACCTGGAGACGGAGGGCGACCTGGAGGGCGAGGACTGACTCCCGGGGGCCCGGCTCCGGACCAGCGGTCGGTCACGGGTGTCCGGGCCCCGGGGCGTCACCCCATTGCCCCAGGTAGACGCACTGTTCATCGAAGGGGCGTTACCCGTCCTGTCACCGGGCATAGTGTCACCTGTGGCGTGGAAGCGATCTACGCATGACCGAAAGTTCCAGTCCTTACATCTCGTCGGCCCGGATCACCGTGCTCGCGGTGCAGCCCGGTGACCCGCCCTTCCGCCTCGTGGAGATCGACGGGGAGGTGGTGAGCGCGGCAACCTCGATGGTGGATGTGCTCGCCGCCGCCTCGGCCGCAGGAATCAAGGTCCATGACCTCGACGACCCGACTGTGGTGCGGTGGGTGGGGGGTGGCAAATTCCATTGGCGGCCGCACTGAGAGTGGTCGCGCGGCGGCCCCGCGGGTCGGGCGGCGGGTTCGACCCCGCCGCCCGACCTCCGGCGGCATCCCGGCGGGGTGCCGACGACGGTTTGCGACCACCGTCCGAAAACCCAACGCGCGAAATCCGGCAACGGGAACCGGCACACGGAAACCCAACAACCCGAGAACCAACACCCGGACCCAACACCCAGAACCGAAACCCAACACCCGGACCACGGCTCGCGAGCACAACACGACAACCCACGAGCGCGTCACAAACCGGGGCCGACGGATCGGCCGGGCCCCGAACTCTCCCGTCCCACGCTGACGTTCCACGCACGTTTCGCTGACGTTTCGCTGACGTCCCTGGCCTGCGGCCGCCGCTTCAGGCGAGCGAGGCGGAGCGGGCGGGGTCGATCGCGTGCTGGAGAGGTTGGTCATGTATAAAGCGTCGGAGTTCGTCGAGCACAAGCTCTCCGAGGCGATGGCGTTCGGCCCCGAGGGCACCGCCCAGGTGGGGTGTCAGGACGACGTTGGGAAGGGTGAAGAGTGGCGAGTCATGGGCGGGAGGCTCCGGGTGCGTGACATCGAGTACGGCGGTGAGGTCGGGTCTGGCGTGCAGGACCTGCGCCGCGGCGGTCTCGTCGATGAGCGCGCCGCGTGCGGTGTTGATCAGCGTCGCGCCAGGCCCCAGGGAATTCAGCAGCCGTGCCCCGATCGTGCCGCGGGTCTCGGGCAGGAGGGGCGCGTGGAGGCTGACGACATGGCAGGTGGCGAACAGCTCCTCGATGCCGACCAGCCGGACGCCCGCCTGCCGGGCGGTGTCGGGGGAGGCGAGGGGATCCGTGGCGAGGACCTCGACGTCGAAGCGGCCGAGGTGGGCCGCGACGAGACGGCCGATGTGCCCGAGCCCGAGCAGGCCCACGCGTGACCGGTAGGCCCCCGGCACCTGGGGGTTGTGCGGGAAACGGCGGCTGCTCGCGACCTCCCGGGCGATGCGATGCACCTGCTTGAGGCCCAGGAGGACCTGGGCGAGAGTGAACTCCGCGACCGGGACGGCGTTGGCCGCGGCCGCGGAGACGATCGGGACGCCGCGTGCCCAGAAGGCCGGCGTGGTCAGGTGCCGCACGGAGCCCGCGGCGACGAAGACCGCCCGCAACCGGGGGGCACGCGAGAGGAAGGCGGCATCGAGCACGGGCGCGCCCCAGCCCGTGAGCAGGACATCGACCTGTCGCAGCACGTCGGGATCCTCGTCGAGCTGCTGCCGGGTGAGGGGTGGACCCTGCAGGTGTACGAGACGTTCCACTTCGGCTAGGACCTCGCGGGGATAGACGTCCGCCCTGCGTTCTTCCTCCATGACCAACAGGGCTGTCGGTGTGCGGGCCGGCTCGTTCATGGCGTTACGCTCCTCGGCTCTTCGCTGACAGGCGGTCAGTGATTCCACTCGTGGTCCCTGGTCGGGCGCGTGGGGAAATGTCTGACCCGGTGTTGAAGATTGACGTGGCTTGTTTGTTGCCTTGGTCGGTGTGGTTGCAGGCACGATACATCGGATGATTGGGGAGTCCCTGGATGAAGATCGGCCACCCGGAACTCGCCGAACCACAGGCTTTCGCGTTTGTCTGCCAATGGTGTGCGGCCGGTCCATCGGTGCACCAAGCGGCGAAACCAGTGGCTCACCAGGGACTTTCGCCAACTGATTCGGCCGCATCCCGAGGTGGCGGACGGTGGGTGAGGGGTGCGGGGGCGGGTTCGGCAAGGCTGTTGTGGGTCATCGCGAAAGTTTTGTATTCATCGGACTATTGACCAAGGATTCGGACGCCGTTAGCGTCCCCAGCAAGCGCTTTCCAGGCCAGCTGTGACCAAGCGCTTCCAGGCCGGCTGTGATGCGGCGAAACAGGAGTTGTCATGCAGAGATCGCGGTGGATCGGTGCGGGTGTTCTCGCTTCCGCACTTGTCCTCACCAGCTGTACATCAGGGCCTGCGGGAGTGGACGCCAAGCAGAACTCGAAGGCACCGCTCGAACTGTGGACCCGGACGACACCGGGCGGCCCGGGAGAGCAGGGAGCGCTCAAGCTCGCCGCCGCCTTCGAGAAGGCCACGGGCTACAAGGTCAAGGTCACAGCGATCTTCGACGACTTCGAGACCAAGCTCCAGCAGCGGGCCGCGCAGAAGAAGCTGCCCGACATCGTCATGAACGATGTGACGCAGCTCGGCGCCATGCACAGCCAGGGCCTGCTGAGGGAGATCGACCTGGACAAGCTCAAGAACGCCGAGCAGATCGTCGGCCAGGGGCTGGACTCCGGCAAGAGCGTGGACGGCAAGCAGTTCGGCCTGCCGTACTCGGCGCAGGCGTCCGCGCTGCTCATCCGCAAGGACTGGCGGGAGAAGCTGAAGCTCGAAGTCCCGCAGAGCTGGGACGACTTCGCCGCGATGGCCGAGTCCTTCACCACCAAGGACCCCGACGGCGACGGCAAGAAGAACACCTACGGTCTCGCCGCACCGCTGTCCACCAAGCGCGGATACGCCTCCTGGTACTTCTCCAACTTCCTCTGGGCCGCGGGCGGAGACTTCATCACCGACGCCGGAGGCGGCAAGTACAAGCCCGCGATGACCACGAAGGAATCGGTTCAGGCCGTGCAGTGGTTCCGCGACCTCGGCTGCAGGAACAAGGTCATCCAGCCGGGCGCCGTGACCATGGAGACCCCGCCCACGAACGAGACGTTCGAGGCGGGCCGGACCGGCATGTTCGTCGTCGGCCCGTACCTGCTGCCCCGCTTCGACGAGACCCTCGGCAAGGACAAGTACGAGGTCGTCCCGATGCCCAAGGGCCCGAAGGACGCCACCGTGCTCGCCGAGGGCGGGTCCATCTACCTGATGGCGGGCTCCGAGAACATGGCGGGGCAGGACGCCTTCGCCGACTACGCCGTCTCCGCCGAGGGGCAGAAGACCGGGATGGCGGGCGACACCGGATTCACCGTGCAGCTGCCCGTCAACAAGACGGTGGACATCTCCGAGGTGCGCCCCGACCCCCGCTGGAAGACCTACGCCGAGGTCTACCGGAGCGCCGGCCGGTACGCGCCGTCCATCCCGAACTGGACCCCCGTCCGGCAGACGACCGCGGAGACCGTCAACGCCCTGATGGCCGACTGCGACCTGGACACCGGGACCAAGCTCAAGGAGCTCGACAAGCAGCTCGCCGACATCCTCAAGGAACAGGGAATCGCCGCGTCATGAGTCTTGACCAGGCGGACCCGGCCGCCCTCCCGGCGGCCGGGCCCGCCACCCGGAAAACGGGCCGCGCGGCCACCGGCCGCCGCGGGCACGACCGCCGGGCCGGCCGGTGGTGGACGCCATGGCTGTTCCTGGCACCGGCACTGCTCCTCTTCCTGTACTTCAAGTTCATCCCCATGGTCAGCGCGCTGACCATGTCCTTCCAGGACGTCCAGCCCTACCTCGGCAACAGGTGGGTCGGCACCGAGAACTACTCCACGGTGCTCCAGTCCGAAGGCTTCCGCGAGGCCGCCTGGCACACCGTCGTCCTCGCCGCCGGACAGACGGCCGGCTCGATGGCCCTCGGCCTCGCACTCGCGCTGCTGATGGAGGGGCAGGGCCGCAGGCTCGGATTCGTCCGCTCCGCGGCGTTCCTGCCGGTGGTGGTGCCGATCGCGGTCGTCGCCGAACTCTGGCGGATCATGTATCACCCGACCGAAGACGGCATGCTCAACTCCATCCTCGGTCTGGTGGGGTTCGGCCCCTCGGGATTCATCAACGACCCCGACACCTCGATGGCCTCCATCATGCTCACCGGCATCTGGCGGGGCGCCCCCTACGACATGATGATCTTCCTCGCCGGCCTCACCAGCGTGGACCGCGGCCTGTACGAGGCCGCGAAGGTCGACGGCGCCTCCAGGCTGCAAAGGGTCTGGCACGTGACGGTGCCCGGACTGCGGTCGGTGTTCTCGATCCTGTTCATCCTCGCCGCGATCCGCGGACTGCGCGTGTTCACCGAGGTGTTCCTGCTCACCAACGGCGGGCCCGACGGCTCGACCGAGGTCGTGATGACCCTGATCTACAAGCTCGGCCTCGAGCAGAACAGACTCGGCGTCGGCGCGGCGGGAGCCGTCCTGCTGTTCATCGCGACGCTGATCCTGACAGTCGTCGTCCACCTGCTGCGACGGAGAGAGAGCAAATGAACGCGCCGACCGAGACCGCGCTGGGCCTGACGGAGAGCCGCAGTCCGGGCGGGCGGATCCTGAAGGCCGTCACCTACCTGCTGGTCCTGATCGTCTTCGCCGGCCCCCTGCTGGCCCTGCTGGTCAGCGCCTTCAGCCACGTCAAGGACCCGACCCAGCTCAGCGTCATCCCCTCGGGCGCCACTCTGGACAACTTCCGGATCGCCTTCGACCAGGGTGTGCTCGGGTACCTGCTGAACTCGTTCTTCGTGGTCGGCTTCGGGCTGCTGCTCCAGGTGGCCGTCTCCGTCCTCGCCGGGTACGCACTGGCCAGGAAACGCTTCCCCGGGATGACGCTGGTGCTCGTCGCCATCCTCGCCACGCTGATGCTGCCCGAGGAAATCCTGGCCCTCCCGCTCTCCTTGATCCTCTCCGACCTGCCGGTCGTCCACTTCAACCTCATAGGCACCCTGGCCGGAATGATCGTCCCGCTGGGCGCCTGGGGATTCTCCATCCTCGTGATGACCGAGTTCATGAAGGACGTGCCGCGCGAACTCGAAGAGGCCGCCCGCATCGACGGCGCCGGTGACCTGCGCATCTTCGCCCAGATCATCCTGCCGATGTGCAAGCCCGCCCTCGGGGTCATCGGGGTCTTCGGCTTCACCATGATCTGGGACCAGTACCTGCTGCCCCTCCTGGTCTCCACGGACTCCTCCTCGTACACGCTCCCGCTGGCGCTGCGGACCCTGCGGATCGACCCCGCCGTCACCCCCGGAGTGGTGATGGCCGCCTCCCTGCTGGCCCTGCTCCCCTCCGTGATCGTCTTCCTGTTCTTCCAGCGTTCCTTCGTGCACGGTCTGTCCTCCGGCGCCCTCAAGGGCTGACCCGGCAGACCGTCCGCGCGCGAACCTCCTCGCACGACCCGTACGACCAGCCCTCCGGCGGCGCACCGAACACGCCACCGGACGCCGACGACAAGGAACGATGCCCCATGACCCCGAGCGCCGAGACCCCGGTTGCCGCGCCCGCCGCCCCGGACACGACCTGGTTCACCACCGACCGGTTCGGCATGTTCGTCCACTGGGGCCTGTACTCGCTCGCCGCGCGACACGAATGGGTGAAGAACCGGGAGAAGCTGACCGACGAGCAGTACCAGGTCTACTTCGACCACTTCGACCCCGACCGCTACGACCCGGTCCAGTGGGCCAGGGCCGCCAGAGCGGCGGGCATGCGCTACGTCGTCCTGACCACCAAGCACCACGACGGCTTCTGCCTGTGGGACAGCGCCCTCACCGAGTACAAGGTCACCAACACCCCGTACGGCCGGGACCTCGTCGGACCGTTCGTCGAGGCGTGCCGGGCCGAGGGGCTCAAGGTCGGCCTCTACTACTCCCTCATCGACTGGCACCATCCGTCCTTCCCGGTCGACGGCACCCATCCGCAGCGCGACGACGAGGAGTTCAAGGCCGCGGCCGCCGACCGCGACATCCGCGACTACCAGCGCTATCTGCACGGCCAGGTCCGCGAACTGCTGACCTCCTTCGGACGCGTCGACTACCTGTTCTTCGACTTCTCGTACGCGGGGCGCACCTGGTGGGGCGGCAAGGGCCCGGACGACTGGGACTCCCCGAAGCTGCTGGAGACGGTCCGTGAACTCCAGCCGCACATCCTCGTCAACGACCGGACCGGCCTGCCCGGTGACTTCATCACGCCCGAGCAGTACCAGCCCTCCGGCCCCATGACCAAGGACGGCCGGCCCGTGCTGTGGGAGGCGTGCCAGACGCTCAACGGGAGCTGGGGCTACGACCGCGACAACCTCGACCACAAGAGCGCCGACCTGCTGATCCGCATGCTCGTCGACGGCGTGTCCAAGGGCGGCAACCTGCTCCTCAACGTCGGCCCGACCGGCCGCGGCGACCTCGAACCGCGTGCCGTCGCCGTCCTCGGCGAGATCGGCCGGTGGATGGACCTGCACGAGCGGTCGGTCCGGGGCTGCGGCCCGTCCCCGTACACCGCCCCGCCGGAGTGCCGCTACACCCAGCGCGGCGACCGGCTCTACGTCCACCTGCTCGCCTGGCCGCTGCGCCATCTGCACCTGCCGGGACTCGCCGGCCGGGTGCGTTACGCCCAACTGCTGAACGACGCCTCGGAGATCATCCAGGTCCACATCGACCCGGACCGGCCCGCCATGAACACGGAGATGGGCGGGCAGCCCGCCGGAACGCTCACTCTCGAAATCCCCGTCCAGCGCCCCGACACCCCGGTGCCGGTCATCGAGCTGTTCCTGGACACCCCGGCAGACCGGGCCGACGGCTGACACCGGCCCCGGTCCCCTCGATCCACCACCACACTCACGGAGGCACCATGCAACGCCGCACGTTCCTCATGGCTTCCGCGGCAGGGGCGGCGCTCGCCGTCGCCCCCACCGGCCCTCTCCCGACCGCGAGCGCGGCGGCGGCCCCGGCCGCCGTCGGTTCGCTGGACGAACTCCAGGCCGCCATCGACGGGGCACGGCCGGGCACCCGGATCGTCGTGGCCGACGGCACCTACACCGTTCCGCCGGACCGTCCCCTGACCATCCGGAACAAGCAGGGCACCGAGCGCGCGCCCATCACCATCGTCGCCGGCTCCCGCGGCGGCGTCGTCCTCGACGGCGAACACAGCTTCGTCCTCGACGCGTCCAGCCACATCACACTCAGCGGCTTCGCCTTCCGCCAGAGCAGCACCCTGGACATCCCCCCGAACTGCTCGCACATCAGGCTGACCCGCAACGACTTCCAGCTCGCCGACATCGAGGGCCTGCACTGGGTGATGGTGCGTGCCGACGACAGCAAGGTCGACCACAACCACTTCCACGGCAAATCCACACTCGGTATCTACCTCGGGATCGAGGGCGCGGGCACGGAGGAGATGGCCCAGCGCGTCCATGTGTTCAGGAACTACTTCTCCGACCACAGCTTCGCCGGCTCCAACGGCGGAGAGCCGATCCGGCTCGGCGTCAGCCCCCGGGCACTGTCCAGCGCCCACGCCGTCGTGGAGTACAACCTGTTCGAGCGCGCCAACGGCGACCCGGAGGCCATCTCCGTCAAGAGCTCGGACAACGTCATCCGGCACAACACCATCCGCGACAGCCTCGGCGGAATCGTGCTGCGGCACGGCAACCGCAACCGGGTGGACGGCAACTACCTCGTCGCCGGCACGGAAGGCGTACGGATCTACGGCAACGACCATGTGATCGTCAACAACCACCTCGCCGGTCTCTCCGGCCGGGCCATGGTGATCGGCAGCGGTTCGGAGCGCGACCACCTGCCCGGCGAGTCGCCGGACGCCCGCCGCGGCAACGACGCACCCGACCGGGTCCTCATCGCGTACAACACCCTGGCGAACAACAAGGGCACGCTCTCCGGCGAGAGCCACCGCCCCCACGAGCCGCGCGATGTGACCGTCGCGGACAACCTGTTCGTCGGGGACTCGGGCGAGCTGGTCGCGATGGCGAACACCGTGCGGTTCAACTGGTCCGGCAACGTCCTGTGGGGTGCCGCCACCGACGGCAACATTCCTTCCGGCGGTGGCACACGCGTCGACCCGAAGCTGCTGACCGGCCCGGACGGCATCGCCCGGCCGGGCTCGGACAGCCCGGTGATCGACGCGGGCACGCTCAGGCGGCCACCGGTCACCCACGACATCGACGGAGAGCCGCGCGGCCGGCACCGGGACGTGGGCGCGGACGAGTACTCGCACCGGCCGCCCCGGCGCGGACCACTGACCACGGCCGACGTCGGCCCCGACGCCCGCTGACCAGATCCCCCCCACAACGCAGGAGGCACCATGCAACGACGCACGTTCCTCAGGGGTACCGCGGTGGCAGCACTCGCCGCCGTGCCACTCGGCACCTCGATGTCGGTCGACGCCTCGGCGGCCGACAAGCCGGTCGGCTCCCTGGCCGAACTCCAGAGCGCGATCAACGCCGCCGTACCCGGCGACCGGATCATCGTGGCCGACGGCACGTACACCGTGCCGTCGGGGGGTGCGATCAATGTGTCCGGCAAGAACGGCACCGGCGCCGCTCCTATCACCATCGTCTCCAAGTCCCGTGGCGGCGCGGTGCTGCGCGGCGAGCGCAGCTTCGTCTTCGCCGATTCGAGCAACATCACTGTCAGTGGTTTCGCCTTCCGGCAGAGCACCACGCTGGAGATCCCGGCGAGCTGCTCGTCGATCCGGCTGACCCGCAACGACTTCCAGCACGTGGACACCGGCGACCCGTACTGGGTCGTCGTACGGGCGAACAACACGAAGATCGACCGGAACCACTTCCACGACAAGACCACCGCCGGCATCTTCCTCGTCGTCGACGGCCCCGGCTCGACCGACATGGCCCAGAACATCCAGATCCTCAGGAACCACTTCTCCAACCACAGTTTTGCCGGGGACAACGGTGGGGAGTCGATCCGGCTCGGCGTCAGCGGACGGGCGCTGTCCGGCGCCCACGCGGTCGTGGAGTACAACCTGTTCGAGCACGCGGACGGGGACCCCGAAGCCATTTCGGTGAAGTCCTCCGACAACACCATCCGCTACAACACCATCCGCGACAGCCGCGGCGGGATCGTGCTGCGGCACGGCAACCGCTCCAGGGTGGAGGGCAACTATCTGATCGGCGGCAGCGAGGGCGTACGGCTGTACGGCAACGACCACGTGATCGTCAACAACTACCTCAGCGGACTGTCCGCGCGGGCCCTGGTCGTCGGCAGTGGCACCACCCGCGACCACAACTCCGGCGAGACGCAGGACGAACGGCGGGGCAACGACGCCTGCGACCGCGCGGTGATCGTGCACAACACCCTGATCGGCAATTCCAGCACGCTGTCGGGCGAGACCCGGACGTACGAGCCCCGGGACGTCGTGATCGCCGACAACCTGCTGGTCGGCGACTCCGGCAGCCTCGTCGCGATGGGGACGGCCACCGGCTTCACCTGGCAGACCAACATGCTGTGGGGTGCGGCCGCCAACGGCAACATTCCTTCCGGCGGTTGCACCCGCGCCGACCCGAAGCTGGTGACCGGCACGGACGGCGTCGCCCGGCTGTCGGCGGGAAGCCCGGCGATCGGCGCGGCCACCCTGGGCAGCCCCGCCGTGGCAGACGACATCGACGGTGACACCCGGGGCAGCGCGCGGGACATCGGCGCCGACGAGTACTCGACCGCGCCCGCGCTCCGCCACCCCCTCACGGCCGCGGACGTCGGTCCGAACGCAGCGTGAGGTGACACGGGTGGTGACGGCACCACCGGTGAGACGGTCGCTTCGTTGGAGCCCGGCCGCAGGCCGTTGCCGGGCTCCATGGCAGGGCGGGGCACCGTCCCGCAGAGGAGGACCGCCGCCAGGCGGCCGAAGAAGGGAACGCCGTGACAGGCAGCGAGACCCGGGACCGCGCCCCGGGCACCACCGTGACCAGACCCGGATTGTGCTCGGTCACCTTCCGGCAGCTGCCGGCGGCCGAGGTCGCACGCCGGGCCGCGGACGCGGGCCTCGAAGCGGTCGAGTGGGGGGCGGACGTGCACGCACCCGCGACGGAACCCGACATGCTCCGCGCCGCCCGCGAGGCCGGCGACAGTCACGGGCTCACCTGCTGCTCGTACGGCTCCTACTTCCGAGCCACGCAGGACGAGCTGGCCGCGTTCCCCTGGACCGCCCGTGCCGCGGTACTCCTGGGCGCGCCACGGGTACGGGTCTGGGCGGGCGGGGCCGGATCGGCGGCCGTCACACCGCAGGAGCGGGGCGCAACCGTGGACTGTCTGCGGGAGGCGGCCCGGATCGGCGCGGACCACGGGCTGGAACTCGCGCTGGAGTTCCACTCCAGGACCCTCACCGACACCGTCGACTCGACGCTCCGGCTGCTGGACGAGGTCGGCGAGGACAATCTCCGTACTTACTGGCAACCGCCGCTGGACGCCCCCGACGACGAGGCGCTGGCGGGGCTCTCCCAGCTCGTCGACCGGGTCAGCGCGGTACATGTCTTCTCGTGGTGGCCGGGCAACCGTCGGCTGCGGCTGGCCGAGCGCGCGGAGCTGTGGACCGGGGTCTTCGACCTGCTGAACGAACGGCGCGTCCCGATGGACGCGCTGCTGGAGTTCGTGCCCGGCGACGACCCCGAGGTGCTGGCGCACGAGGCCGCGACGTTGCGGCGCGTGGCAGGTCACCGCCGGCGGCCGCTGCCCCAGGACGTGCTTCAGTAGGGCACCGGCGTACGAGGCACACTCGACCGGCGGCCACCGACCCACCACACCACCGTCAGGACGGCACCATGCACATCGAGGACGAGCACATCAAGGACAAGCACGACGTGGAGATGCACATCGCGGGGACGCACATCAAGGAGACGGACACACTCCTGTTCATCGGTGACTCCATCACCGACGCGGGCCGCGACCGTACGGACTCCGCATCGCTCGGCAGCGGATACGTCCACGAGATCGCCCGGACCCTGCACGACCGGGCGAGCGGCGGACCCGGGCCCGCCGTAGTCAACAAGGGCCTCAACGGCAATCGCGTGTACGACCTCGAAGCCCGCTGGACCACCGACGTCATCGATCTCCGGCCCACCGTGGTCACCGTGAAGATCGGCATCAACGACACCTGGCGGCGCTACGACCGCGGAATCATGAGCCCGGTCGACGAGTTCGAGGCCTGCCTGGACCGCCTCCTCGCGGACACCGCGCGGAAGCTGTCCGCCCGACTGGTCGTCATCACCCCGTTCCTGCTGCCGGTCACCGCGGAACAGGAGGACTGGTTCGAGGACCTCACGCCCCGTACCGAAGCCGTCCTGCGTGCCGCGACGGCCAACGACGCCCAACTCGTCCGCGCGGACCTCGCGCTCCGCCGAGCGGCCGAGCAGCACGAGGCCGCGGAGCTGGCCCGGGACGGCGTCCATCCGAGCCCTGCCGGCCACCGGATCATCGCCGATGCCTGGCTCGACGCGGTCGGCTTCGCCGCCGCCGTTCCGGACCCGCGACGGTAGAGCCGTCGCCGGCGCGGCACCCCTGGGCCTCTCCCTGCTCGCGGAATTCGCGGAGCGGGGGGAGGCCCATTTGCACATCCATGGACTCCGTGCGGCCGTCGATCTGTGCCGAATCGCCGAAGCGCAGGGCGCGATCCGGGCAGAGGGCCGGTTAGCCGAGTCGCAGCAGGCCCTTTCCGTCGCGCCTCGGCCGGGAGCATGCCGCGTATTCCCGGCTGTACGACACGACTTGCCCGCATCGGCGCGTGAGGCGGGTCACTTTCCGTGCAGCCCGGGGCATGGTTCTCCGAACCCGGGGCATGCGGCCAGATCGCCGGGGTGTGACCGGCGCACCAGGCAATCCGGAACCGAAGGGCCAGATACGACGTGTCGGCAGCACAACAGACCATCCATGTGGGCGGACAGTGGCGTTCGGCCGTCTCCGGCGCCACGCGCGACATCATCGACCCCGTCGACGCGAGCGTCTTCGCCGTTGTGTCGGAGGGCGACGTCGCCGACACCGATGCCGCCGTCGCCGCCGCGCGTGCCGCCTTCGATGACGGTTCCTGGCCGCGTACTCCCGTGACCGAACGGGCCGGCCTGCTGCGACGCGTCGCGGACCTGCTGGAACGGGACCGGGAGAAGATCGGCGCCCTGGAGAGCCAGGACGCCGGAAAGACCCTCGAAGAGGGGCGCGTCGATGTCGACTGCGTGCGTGACGCCTTCCGCTACTTCGCCGACCTCGTCATGAACGAGAGCGGCGGACGTGTCGTCGACGCCGGGAACGACGAGGTCCACAGCGTCGTCGTCCACGAACCCGTCGGCGTGTGCGCATTGATCACCCCCTGGAACTACCCGCTGCTCCAGGCGAGTTGGAAGATCGCCCCAGCCCTCGCGGCCGGCAACACCTTCGTGATCAAGCCCAGCGAGATCACCCCGCTCACCACCGTCGCACTGATCGGGCTCCTTGCGGAGGCCGGGCTGCCGCAGGGCGTCGCCAACATCGTCACCGGCGCCGGTACCACCGTCGGCGCCCGCCTCGCCGAGCACCCGGACGTCGACCTCGTCTCGTTCACCGGCGGCCTGGCCAGCGGTACGAAGGTGGCGCGGGCCGCCGCCGACACCGTCAAGAAGGTCGCCCTCGAACTCGGCGGCAAGAACCCCAACGTCGTCTTCGCCGACGCCTGCGCCACCGACGAGGGCTTCGACACCGCCGTCGACCAGGCGCTCAACGCCGCCTTCATCCACAGCGGTCAGGTCTGCTCCGCCGGATCGCGCCTCATCGTCGAGGAGTCGCTGCGCGACCGGTTCGTCACCGAACTCGCCCGCCGCGCCGAGCGGATCCGCCTCGGCCGGGGCACCGACCCCGGCGTCGAATGCGGGCCGCTCGTCTCCGCGCGGCAACTCGCGAGGACCGAGGACTTCGTCGCGTCCGCCATCGAGGAGGGTGCAGTGCTCCGGGCCGGCGGCGAACGGCCCCACGGCCCAGGCTACTTCTACCGCCCCACCGTCCTCGACCGGTGCCACCGCCGGATGCGCGTCGTCCGCGAGGAGGTCTTCGGCCCTGTCCTGACCGTCGAGACCTTCCGCACGGAGGAGGAGGCCGTCGCTCTCGCCAATGACACCGATTACGGGCTCGCCGGCGCCGTGTGGACCGCCGACGCGGGCCGAGCCCGGCGCGTCGCCGGGCGGCTGCGCCACGGCACCGTCTGGATCAACGACTTCCACCCCTACCTCCCGCAGGCCGAATGGGGTGGCTTCGGGAAGTCCGGCATCGGCCGCGAGCTGGGCCCGACCGGGCTCGCCGAGTACCGCGAGGCCAAGCACATCTACCAGAACCTCGCCCCGCGCCCCGTGCGCTGGTTCGCGGGCTGAAGCACGCGCGACGCGACGCGCCCGCCACACCTGACACATGGAGCAGGGCGGTGGGCGCACCCGCACCCGTACGCAACCGGCGCAACGCACACAACGGAGCAGAGGGAAGCAGCACATGACCGACAACCACGTCTACGACTATGTCGTCATCGGCGGCGGCACCGCCGGATCGGTGATCGCCTCCCGGCTCACCGAGAACCCCGACACCACTGTCGCCGTCATCGAGGGCGGCCCCAGCGACGTCGGACGGGACGACGTCCTCACCCTGCGCCGCTGGATGGGCCTCCTCGGCGGTGAACTGGACTACGACTACCCGACGACCGAACAGCCCCGCGGCAACTCCCACATCCGGCACAGCCGGGCCCGCGTCCTCGGCGGCTGCTCGTCCCACAACACCCTCATCGCCTTCAAGCCCCTGCCGTCCGACTGGGACGAGTGGGTCGACGCGGGCGCCGAGGGCTGGGACGCGGAGTCGATGGATCCGTACTTCGCCCGGCTGCGCAACAACATCGTCCCGGTGGACGAGGCCGACCGCAACGCCATCGCCCGGGACTTCGTCGAGGCCGCGCGGACCGCACTCGACGTGCCGCGCGTCGAGGGCTTCAACAAGCAGCCGTTCCACGAGGGCGTCGGCTTCTTCGACCTCGCGTACCACCCGGAGAACAACAAGCGCTCCTCCGCCTCCGTGGCGTATCTGCACCCGTTCCTGGACCGGCCCAACCTCCATATCGCCCTGGAGACATGGGCGTTCGGACTGGAGCTCGAAGGCACCCGGGCCATCGGTGTGCGGGTGCGCACCAAGGAGGGCGAGGAGCACGTCGTACGGGCCCGGCGCGAGGTGCTCGTCTGCGCGGGCGCCGTGGACACCCCCCGGCTGCTGCTGCATTCGGGCATCGGGCCCCGCGCCGACCTGGAGAAGCTCGGCATCCCCGTCGCGCACGACCTGCCGGGCGTCGGCGAGAACCTCCTCGACCACCCCGAATCCGTCATCGTCTGGGAGACCGACGGGCCGATCCCGGAGAACTCCGCGATGGACAGCGACGCGGGCCTGTTCGTACGCAGGGACCCGGACGCCGGCGGGCCGGACCTGATGTTCCACTTCTACCAGATCCCGTTCACCGACAACCCCGAGCGGCTGGGGTACGAGCGGCCCCCGCACGGTGTGTCGATGACCCCCAACATCCCCAAGCCCCGCAGCCGCGGCCGCCTCTACCTGACCAGCGCCGACCCCGAGGTCAAACCTGCCCTCGACTTCCGGTACTTCACCGACGAGGACGACTACGACGGCCGCACCCTCGTCGACGGCATCCGCATCGCACGCCGCATCGCGGAACAGGAGCCGCTCGCCGGCTGGCTGAAGCGCGAGGTCTGCCCGGGGCCCGGGGTCACCTCCGACGAGGAGCTCGGGGAGTACGCGCGCAAGGTCGCGCACACCGTCTACCACCCGGCGGGGACCTGCCGCATGGGCTCCTCGGACGACGAACTCGCCGTGGTGTCACCCGATCTGAGGATTCGTGGCCTGGAGGGCATCCGGATCGCCGACGCGTCCGTCTTCCCGACGATGACGACCGTCAACCCGATGATCGGCGTGCTGATGATCGGGGAGAAATGCGCTGACCTCCTGGAAGGCAATGCCTGATGACCGCCGAGTCGCCTGTCTTCTCCGTACGCGAGTTGTGGAAGGTCTTCGGCCCGAAGGCCGAACGGGTGCCGAAGGATCCGGCTCTCGCCGCTCTCGCCCCCGTCGAGCTGCGCGAACACACCGGCTGCACCGCCGCCGTGCGCGACGTGTCCTTCGACGTCCGCAAGGGCGAGGTCTTCGTCGTCATGGGGCTGTCGGGCTCCGGCAAGTCGACGCTCGTACGCTGCCTGACCAGGCTGATCGAGCCCACCTCCGGCTCGATCGCCATCGACGGTGAGGACGTGCTGTCGATGGACGCGTCCCGGCTGCGCGAACTGCGCCGCCACCGCGCCGCCATGGTCTTCCAGCACTTCGGGCTGCTGCCGCACCGGTCGGTGATCGACAACGTCGCGTACGGTCTTGAGATCCAGGGCGTCCCGCGCGCCGAACGGCGGGAGCGGGCGGCCGAGTTCGTCACCAAGGTCGGCCTCGAAGGCATGGAGGGCCGCCTCCCCGGCCAGCTGTCCGGCGGCCAGCAGCAGCGGGTGGGACTGGCCCGCGCACTGGCCGTCGACCCCGAAGTCCTGCTGTTCGACGAGCCGTTCAGCGCGCTGGACCCACTGATCAGGCGCGACATGCAGGAGGAGGTCGTACGGCTGCACGGCGAGGAGGGCCGCACGATGGTCTTCATCACGCACGACCTCGGCGAGGCGCTGAAGCTCGGCGACCGGATCGCGCTGATGCGGGACGGCCGGATCGTGCAGCTCGGCACGCCCGAGGAGATCGTCGGCGCCCCCGCGGACGACTACGTACGCGACTTCGTCCGCGACGTGCCGCGCGAACACGTCATGACCGTGCGCACGGCGATGCGGCCGGCCGAGGCCGCCGAGGCGGACAGCGGGCCGGCGCTGCCCCCCGGCGCCACGGTCCACGAGGCCATCGAGGCCGTGGTCCGCAGCGGCGGGACGGCCCGGGTCGTCGAGAACGGCCGCTGCGTGGGCGTGGTCGGCCACGCGGACCTGCTCGGTGTGGTGGCGGGGCTCGCCCCGCAGAAGGAGGCGGCCTGATGCCCGCGCACACCACCTGGGGCCCGCCGGGCCCCGGCACCGCACCCACCCCCACCCGTGCCTCGGCCGCGACGGGAAGGCTGCCACGATGAGCACCACCGTCACCACCACCGCCGCCGAGGCGCGCGTGCCACTGAGCGACACCCTCGCCCGGTACCGCACCGCACTCGTGGCGGGCGCCGCACTCGTCGCGCTCCTGCTCGGCACCCTGTTCCTGGGCGGCGGCACCTGGCCGGCGCGCCTCGCCGTCGACCTGTCCGGGCCGCTCGGCGACGCCAGCGACTGGATCATCGACAACCGGGACAGCCACCCGCTCTTCCTGTACTTCTTCGGCCACATCAGCAACACCGTCGTCCTGTCCGTACGCGCCGTCTACCTCGTGCTCCTCGCCGCCGGCTGGGCCGGGGTCACGGCAGCCGCCGGCCTCGTCGCCTGGCGCCTCGCGGGCATTCGCTCGGCGCTCACCGCCGTCGCCGCGTTCGCCGTGTGCGGGCTGCTCGGCATGTGGGTCCCCACCATGCAGACCCTCGCACTGATGACCGTCGCGGTCACCGTGTCCGTGCTGCTCGGCGCGGTGCTCGGGCTCGCCGCCGGACTGTCCGACCGGGTGCACCGGGCGTTGCGCCCGGTGCTCGACACCATGCAGGTGCTGCCCGCGTTCGCGTATCTGCTCCCGGTCGTACTGGTCTTCGGCATCGGCGTCCCGGCGGCCGTCCTCGCCACCGTCGTCTACGCGGCACCGCCCATGGCCCGGCTCACCGCGCTCGGGCTGCGCGGCGCGGATGCAGGGGTCATGGAGGCCGCGGCCTCGCTCGGCGCGACCGGCCGACAACGGCTGCTGACCGCCCGGCTCCCGCTGGCCCGCAAGGAACTGCTGCTCGGCGTCAACCAGTCGATCATGATGGCGCTCTCGATGGCCGTGATCGCCTCCGTGATCGGCGCGGGCGGCCTCGGTGATCGCGTGTACCAGGCCCTGGCCTCCGTCGATGTCGGCGCCGCGCTCGCCGCCGGTGTGCCGGTCGTGCTCCTCGCCGTTGTCCTCGACCGTGTCACCGCCGCGGCGGGGGAGCGGATCGGCGCCGCACCCTCCCGGGGGACGGCCCTCGGCTGGGCCGTCGCCGCAGTCGTGGCGGCCGCCGTCGCACTCGTCGGCCGCCACACCGGCCGGCTGTCGTGGCCCGATGCCTGGACCGTGGACATCGCCGCGTCCGTCAACCGCGCCGTCGACTGGATGACCGCACACCTGTACTCCGGGGTGCCCGTCGTCGGCGGCACCGCCGACTGGGCCGCCCGCTTCACCGGCTGGGTCCTCGACCCGGTCCGCGACGGCCTGCAGTGGCTGCCCTGGTGGACCGTACTGCTGCTGGTGGCAGTACTCGCCCAGCTCGTCGGCACCTGGCGCACCGCGCTGACCGCCGTGCTCGCCATGGCTGTGATCGGGGTGCTCGGGGCATGGGAACCGGCGCTGGACACCCTCTCGCAGGTGCTGGCCGCGGTTGCCGTCACGCTCCTTGCCGGTGTCGCCATCGGCGTCGCCGCGGCGCGCGGACCACGCCTGGAGCGGCTGCTGCGGCCGGTGCTCGATGTCTTTCAGACGATGCCGCAGTTCGTGTACCTGATCCCGGTGGTCGCGCTGTTCGGCGTCGGCCGGGCACCCGCCGTCGCCGCCGCAGTGGTGTACGCGCTGCCCGCCGTCGTCCGCATCACCACCCAGGGCATGCGGGCCGTGGACCCGGTCGTGCTGGAGTCGTCCCGCTCGCTCGGGGCGACCGGCTGGCAGCAGCTGCGCCAGGTCCAACTACCGCTCGCCCGCCCCGCGTTGCTGCTGGCCGTCAATCAGGGAGTGGTCCTCGTCCTCGCCGTCGTCATCATCGGCGGCCTGGTCGGGGGCGGTGCGCTCGGCTACCTCGTGGTGTTCGGGCTGGCCCAGGGCGACCTGGCGACCGGACTGGTCGCGGGCGTGGCCATCGTGTGCCTCGGACTGATGCTGGACCGGGTCACCCAGCCTGCCGGAAAGGAGACCCGGAATGCGTAGCCGTACCATCGCCGCCGCTGCAGCGGCGTTCGGTCTGCTGGCCCTCACGGGCTGCGGGGCGGCGGACATGACCAAGCAGGCGTCCCCGTACGCCGATGCCCACGGCGCGAAGACCGTGACACTGTCCGTCCAGTCGTGGGTGGGCGCGCAGGCCAACGCCGCCGTCGCCCGGTACCTGCTTGAACACGAGCTCGGGTACCGCGTCGACACCGTCCAGATCGACGAAGTACCCGCTTGGGACGCGCTCAGCCAGGGCCGCGTCGACGCGATCCTGGAGGACTGGGGCCACCCGGAGCAGGAGCAGCGGTACGTCGCGGACAAGAAGACCATCGCGCCGGGCGGGGAACTCGGCGTGACCGGCCACATCGGCTGGTTCGTGCCGAAGTACTTCGCCGACACGAACCCCGACGTGACGGACTGGAAGAACCTCAACAAGTACGCCGACCGGCTCCGCACGGCGGAGAGCGGCGGGAAGGGCCAGCTCCTGGACGGCTCGCCGTCGTACGTCACCAATGACAGGGCGCTGGTGAAGAACCTGGACCTGGACTACCAGGTGGTCTTCTCCGGCTCCGAGGCGGCGCAGATCACCCAGATCAAGCAGTTCGCCAAGGAGAAGAAGCCCTTCCTGACCTACTGGTACAAGCCGCAGTGGCTGTTCGAGCAGGTTCCCATGACGGAGGTGAAGCTGCCCGCGTACGAGGAGGGCTGCGACGCCGAACCGGAGAAGGTGGCGTGCGCGTATCCGCACACCCCGCTGCGGAAGTTCCTCAACGCCCGGTTCGCCGACGCGGGCGGCCGGGCCGCCGAGTTCCTGAAGAACTTCCGCTGGACGACCCGGGCCCAGAACGAGGTGGCGCTGATGATCGCGGACCAGAAGCTCGCGCCCGAACAGGCCGCGGAGCGCTGGGTGAAGAAGAACGAGTCCACCTGGCGGGCGTGGCTGCCGAAGTGAACCGCGACGGTATGCCGTGCCGTACCGGACTTCGGTACGGCACGGCAGGACATGTGTGCGGTGGCAGGTCAGGCGCTGGTGTGCAGCGGGACCGTCAGCTGCTTGAGCCAGGTACCCGTGGTGAAGTCACGGGCCTTGATGACGACGGAGTGGGGACCGACCTCGACCTGGAGCCCCTGGTTGAAGGCACCGCCGAGGGAGACCTCGCCGCCCTTGCCGTCGTCCATCCAGCCCACCTGGACGGCCGCGGTGTTGACGACGGTGAAGCCTTCGAGGTTGCCGGTACCGGGGACGACCCGGCGCACCACCCAGTCGGACAGGTTGAGGTCCCAGTGGGTGTGCCCGGAGAAGAGGAACACGTCCTTGTGCCGGCCGAGGATCGACAGGAGCCGGTCGGGCTGGAGGTAGTCGTTGAGGTAGAGCTTGTTGTGAGTGCCCGACACGGTGTTGGGCAGCGGGTGGTGGGTCATCACCATGACGGGCCTGCGGCGGCGGGCCCAGTACGCGAGACGGTCCTCCAGCCAGGCGAACTGCTCGTCGCTGATCCACACCTCGTCCCACAGCTTCGCGTCGTGGTAGTGCGAGTAGCGCTCGGTCCCGAGACTGAGCACGGGCACGCCACCGAACGACGTCTCGGAGTAGACCTTGTTGCGGCCGGCGAAGTTGTAGAAGCTGCGGAAGAGGGAGTCCTCCGTAGTGCCGTTGGGCCAGGTCGCCTGGGCCAGGGTGTTGGGGTCGCTGTACTTCGGCACGTAGAACTCGTGGTTGCCGATGGCCCAGGCGACGTTCTTGGGATGCGGGTGCCGCTCAAGGGTCTGGCGGACCGCCGCGTACTCGAAGTCGTAGCCGCGCGGGGTGATGTCGCCGGCTATGCCGAGGCCCGCACTGTCGGGGTTGATGTGGTGCAGATCATCGAGGGCCTTGCCGAAGTCCGTCAGATCGCCCTGGATGTCACTGATGATGTTGAACCGGACCGTCCGGCCCTTGCCGGGCCGGTACGGAGCGGCCTCGGCCGCCGGTGCCGCGAGTCCGGCCCCGGCGGCAAGGGCACCGCCCACCAGGGAAGCGGTGCCTGTGGTGGCCATGAACGATCTGCGATCCATTGGAACTTCCTTCGTCTGTACGCCCCCGTGCGGATGGGACAGGGGGAGTGTCGCTGCCTGGGATGGCCCGCCGGGGTATCGCGGATGACTGTGGCCTGAACTGTTCGGTCTGGCCGATTTCGGTGAGGCTGGAAGAGGATGCCTGCCTCGGGCCGGCGGAGGTTTCTACCGCATTCCGTCGTGTGGGAACCTTTAGAGTGCGAGTCCTGGACAGCGGCAAGTCTTCGGACGGAAGCCGGGTTTGCGCGGAGTACCTGGCTCGGCCGTGTCGGGCAGGGGATGGGAGCGGATCCTGAATGAGGGTTGAACTGCCACCGGAGCCGATGCACTTCGTCAACCGCGAGGAGGAGAAGGCACGGGCCTTTCGCGCGGTGGAGGAGTGGCAGGGCCGCTCCCGGCCGCTGGTCCTGTCGCTGAGCGGACCGGGAGGTCTCGGCAAGACCGAGCTGGCCTTCCTGATCGCGCGGAAGCTGCGTGAAAGCTTCTCCGATGTGCTGTCGGTCGACCTGGACGACTTCCGGGTGGGCGGCGCGGTGGACCCCGGCGAGGTGCTCGCACAGTTGCTGCTCTCCCTCGATGTGGAACCGGACTCGGTGGAGCGCCAGTTCAAGGCGCGTTGCCGGCAGTACTGGAACGTGACCTCCGACCGCCGGCTGGTCGTCGTCGTGGACAACGCCCGGTACGCCTCCGAGATCGTCCCGCTGCTTCCGGCGTCGGGCGACAGCGTGGTGATCGTGGCGAGCCACGGGCCGCTGTACGACCTGGAGGACGGTGCCGCCGTCGACCTGGTGCTGCCGCCGCTGGAGGATCCGGTTGCGACGGAGCTGCTGGAACTGATCGTCCGGGACCGTCGGCTGACCACCGATCCGGAAGCTGTGCAGACAGTGGTGCAGATGTGCGACGGCTTGCCCGCAGCCCTGCACGTCGCGGGCCGCTGGGTCCGCTCCCACCCCTTGCGGCCGCTGTCGCGTCTGATCGCGGAGCTGCGGGCCGAGCTGGACGAGAAAGGGGTGTCCTCCGGGGTGGAGGACATCTGGGACGCGATCTACCGCAGTCTGTCCTCCTCGGCCGCCCTGCTCTACCGGTTGCTGCCCAACCACCCCGGCTCGACGTTCACCCACGAGTCCGCCACCGCGTTGCTGGGGCTGGGGCCGGAAGTCTGCCAGGACGCGCTGGAGGAGCTGGTCACGGCGGGGTTGCTGGACCTGCGCATGATGCAGCTCACCGATGACGGCCGGATGAGGCTGCCGGGTCCGCTGCACGCCCACGCCCGGCGCCGGGCCCGCGACCACGAGGCGCACGGCGAGACGGCCGAGGCGCAGAAGCGGGTGCTGCGCTGGTTCGTCCGGCAGGCCCAACTGGCCGACCGCTTCGCCGCCGGCCGGCGGCTGGTCGTCGCCGACGGCTTCGGCCCCGTCCCCGATGCCCCGGACGTGCCCCTCGACGATCCGGCCCGGTCGGAGGACCGCTCGGTCCGCACCGCACGGGCCGAGAGGGCGGCGCGCTGGCTGTACGCGGAACGGCACGCGTTGTTCGCGTGCGTACGGCTGGCCCACGGGCGAGGAATGGACGCCGAGGTCGTGGCCCTGTGCGAGCCCGTGTGGACGTACGCGATGGACCATCCTCACGCCTCCGATGTGACCGAGCTGTTCCGGCTCGCGGTGACCTCCGCGCTCCGGTCCGGAAACGCCTCCTGGATGGTGCGCATGCGATGTCAACTCGCACGTCCCCTCTGGGAGTCGGGCAGGCTCGCCGACGCCGGACGCGAACTCGACGGCGCGTTCGCGGCCCTCGATCTGTTGGGGGACTCCGAGGCGGACCACAAACTCCGGGCCTCGACGATCGAGTTCCGCGGCATGCTCAGCTCCGCACGCGGGGACTGGAACGCCGCGGTGGCCGACTTCGCCCGGTCCCGTGAGGTGCACCTGGCCATCGGCAACGACTACGGAGCCATGCTCCAGACCTACCGCTCGGGCCAGGCGAGCGCGGAGCTCGGGGACCTGGAGGAGGCGGCCCGCCTGCTGGCCGAGGCACGCGACGCGGCCGTGGCACAGGACCGTGCGAGGCTGAGCGGGCGCACCGGATTCGCACTCGGCGGCGTCCTGCAACGGCTCGGCCGTACCGATGAGGCCCGGGGGCTGTACGAGCGGTCACTTGAGGGAGCACGCCAACGGGGCTCCGGCTTCGACCAGGTCCGTGTCCTCGACGCACTGGCCGAGCTGGCCGGTGCGGAGGGGGCGAACACGTCGGCCGAGGAACACCGTGCCGCCGCGGACGCCATCCGACGCCGCAACGGCCTGCTCTAGACGGCCTGCCCGGCTTCCTCGTCCGTGGCCGGGCGGAGCAGAACGTGGAAGGTCCGGTCGCCGATGACGCAGTTCAGGCCGGACTGTCCGTCGGGTACGCCCCGGTGGGCGGACAGCCAGGCGTGAACGGCGGACAGTGCGGCGGCCGGGTCGACGCGCACGATCCGGCCGTCCTCGTAACGGGATTCGACGTGCACGGCGTACGTACCGTCGTCGCCCCGGACCTTGAGCACGCAAGGCCCGGTGGTCATGATGGCCGCGGCGGAGCGGCAGCCCGAGTACTCGGACAGGGCGTGCCGAGCCCACCCCGCCGCCGTCCACTCGACTTCCCCAGCAGTGGGGGAGGGCTGCGACGGGCGGCAGTACAACAGGCCTGCGGACCGGACGAGTTGTTCGCTCGCGGCGCCGTACTCCGCAGCCAGGTGGTGTCCGGGCGGGCCCATTCCGGCGGGGCGCCGGTCGATCAGGACCCCGTCCTCGGAGACCGTGGCGTGTACATCGAAGGCTGCAGGCGTACGGGTGGCAGCCGAGGGGGAGGGCAGCAGCCGCGGCGGGACGTGGTGGGCCGGCGGGGCGAGGCCGAGGAGTGCGTAGACCTCGGTGCGCAGCCGGCTCGACGACTCGCCCCGGGCGGCGAACCCGGCCTGGGCGGCGGCATGTCCTGTTCCGGGCCGGTACGCACTGAGGGCTTCCTGCACCGTTTCGGCCGGGCCCAACTCCGGTACCTGTCGCAGGAGTACGTCCATCGGGCTGCCGGGGATCAGCTCGGCGCCGGTCCGGTGGACGTTGACGACCGGTCGGTCGCGTACTGCGGAGTAGTACAGGGCCGTCGACCCGTGGTCGGTGATGAGCGCGTCGGCGGCGATCAGTACGGATGCCCATTCCTCGTACGGTCCGGCGAGGACCAGTCCCGCGTCCAGTGCCGGGGACAGGCGCTCGGTCAACTCGTACTTGCCGAGCAGGCTCCGCTCGTTGGGGTGCACGATCAGCGCCAACTGGTACTCGTCGTAAGGCAGATGGGCGGCCAGCTCGGCAGGCAGTCCGGGCCGCCGGCGCAGCAGGCATTCCGGTCCCCACGTCGAAGCGAGAACGATCAGTGTGCGGGAACCGGTGCCCAAAGCCGTGCGGTATCGGTCGCGGAGGGACAGCGAGGCGAGGATGCGCTCCAAGGTGGGGTCACCGATGACCTCCGCCCTCTCGGCGGCCCTCGGGCTCGCGGCAGCCAGCCGGGCGACCTGATCGGGATGGGCGAGCGCGTACAGGGCGGCGGGCGCGTCGTCGTCGGACGGCAGCAGGTATTCCGGATCCAGTCCGGAGGCCGAATCGGGGGAACCCTCTCCCGGAATCGACTTGTTGAACCCTGCTCCGTGCGGGAGCAGCACGTGCTGCCCGGAGAGCAGGCTCAGTTCGCCCTTCGGGCTGGCCGTGAGGACCAGGTCGAATGTGCGCCGGCACGCCTCGTCCCACGGAAGCGTTCGGCCGCCGACGTCGTCGATGACCGAGAGCGCGTCAACTCCGAAGTCGGATCCCGGCACCAGGGTGAAGAGACGGGTGATGCGGTGATCACCGGCGAAGACCGGGAGAGCGTCGAGAAGGCGGTAAAGAGCTACCGCGGACCGAGCCGCGAAAAGAACCGCCCGTCGCCCGTCGCCCGTCGCCCGCAAGTGTCCATTCTAGGGAGGCGGGGCGGGCGCTATCCGGCGTTTCCGCAGATCGGGGGTCCTTCTTCGCGCCGTCGAACGACATGTTCCGATCGTACCGTGTGCTCGGTACGCTCTCCGAGCGTGATCCACAACGCACATTCGGCAAGCGTGCGGCGCGGGTCGGCGGCTGTTCGGGAGGATGACGACATGAGTGACTTGGGGATCGCGCTGATCGCTGCGGGAGCAGCCATCGCGGGGAGCGTCGCTACCGGTTGGTACACCCGCAGCGCCGGACTGCGGCAGGCCGAGGCGGCGCGTCAGGCCGGAGACCGTCAGGCCGACGCGCTGCTCGAAACGGTACGGATGACTCTCCGGGAGCAGGCGGCCGTGCGCTTGCTCGACATCCGGCGTCAGACCTATGTGGCATTCCTCGGAGCGGCGGAGTCGAGTATCCGGACCGAGCGGACGGGGCGGGGGCGGGGGGACGACGACGCCCTGCTGGAGACCGCACTGGGTGAAGTCGTCCTGGAGGGACCGGCCGAGGTCGCCGACGCCGCACGGGATGTCGTCGACCGCCTGCGCCGCCACGAGGCGCCGGACAGCATCCAGCGCGCCAAGCTCGCCTTCGTATCCGCTGCGCAGGAGGTGCTGACCACATCACCCGGGGTTCTGTAGGCGTCGGCACGCCCTGCCGTAGTTGTTCGGGGTAGGGCGAACTCCGTTGTCAGTGGCCGCGCGTAGGGTCTGCGCATGGTTGATCAGAGATCTCGCTCGTCGTTGCTGCACGACTTCGCGACGTGGAAGCCCGTGCTGCGATTCCTGCGGGACGGCGGAGAGCAGGAGCAGGCTGCGCACTCCATCCGAGTCGCGGGACGTGTCGGCCGGGGGAGCTGGAGTCTGCCCCGGCAACGAAAGTCGCCCGGGTTCGGTCGGGCCTCCCTGGCCGATGGCATGCGGGACGAGATGAAGGCGGTGGAGCGGGTGCGGCGCGTACTCGCGGACGCCGGTGTCGATGACGTCGCGTTCACGGCGGAGATATCACCGGCCGGGAAGACCGAGCTCCGGCTGTTCGGGACGAGCCCCGCGGTGGAGCCCGGCCTCGGCAACCCGCACCCGGGGACGCTCATCCTGGTCGAGGACGCCGTTCCCCGGCCCTGGCTCCGTCTTCCCGACCCGGCGCCCGGGGCGGTGCCGGCCCCCTCGGCGGATCCGGCGCTGCTGGAGCGGACGCTCCGCGAGCGGCTGCCCGAAGCCGTCGGCGCTACGGAGACGGATATCGCCGCTGCGGAAGCCCGACTCGGCATCACCCTGCCCGAGGAGCTCAAGGCGCTCTACCGGGTGACACGGGCGCGGTGGGAGGACCAGGTCGACGACCACACAGCGGCGGAACGGGAATGCATGGCGGTCGGCTGCGAGCTCTTCGCCCTGGACGACCTGTACATCGCGGAGCCGGCGTCCCGCCACTGTCTCTGGAAGTTCGCGGCGATGGAGGCGGTCGTCACCCCGCCCGACGCGGCGGTGCAGGGCGTGGTCGGCTCGCCCGGCTGGATCGTGTTCGGGGACAACGGCGGCGGCGACCGGCTGGCGGTCGATCTGACACCCGGCCCGCGTGGGCACACAGGGCAGGTGATCATCCTCAGCCATGAGAAGAACATCGGCGCCGGCCTGGTCGCGGACTCGCTCACCGACCTCGTGATGGGGCGGCGCAGCAAGCGACGTGGTGGTTCGGACGGAGACCGGCAGCCCGCCGTGGCCCACGTCAATATCCGGAGCCTGCCGAGCATCGAGGCCGCCGCGCACCCCGGTCTGGAGGTCCTGTCCATCGGTGTGTGGGAGGCCGAGCCGCTCAGCCTCTCCCCGGTCATGGAGCTGCCCCGTCTGCGGACCCTGGCCGCCTACCCCGGCACGCTCGCCGATCCTCTGGAGATCGCCGGCCTCACCGCACTGGAGTTCCTGGAGCTCGGCCCGGAGGAATGGCGTGTCCTGCTCGACGCGGGAGCCGTCCCGCGCAGCCTGTCGGCCGCGGCCATCACAGTGCACGGCACCCGGGACCCCCTGCCCATTGTGGGCTTGGCCAACGAACTCCTGGCCCTTTGGGACCGGCCCCAGATCATCCAGACCGTCCTCGAAGGCGACCTCGGGCCCATGGCTCGGGGCGGGGAGGAGGCTATGGACGGTGTCTCCCGAGACCGTGAATGACAGCACCTCAAGCCTCGACGGCCTCGGGGACGACGGCCGCGGAGCTCACGAAGCGGATCCGCTCCGCTTCTTGTCCGGGGGCGCTCCGTACGTGACGGGGCCGGGGTCGGCGGGCAGATGGCGCACCGCGGCCGCCACGGCCTCCTGTGCCGTCGCGGCCTCGGCCAGCGGGTCCCCGCCCATGAACCCCTTGCTGACCGTGTAGGCCTGGCCGGCATCGCCCGCGAGCAGGCACGGCCCGATGACGGTCAGGCTCGGGCCGGTGGTCGTGGAGAAGCGCAGCGCCCAGTGGCTGGTCAACGGGTAGAGGCGCCGCAGCGCCGGCTCGGCGTAAGCCGCTTCGATGAGCGCGTGGTAGGCGGGCCAGTTCCGTTCGACGGCCTCCGTGCGCATGCGCTGCCACTCGGATTCGGTGAGGCGTACGGGATCGGGGTCGGGTACTTCGAAGCGCCCGGTCAGACGCACGAACGGCGCGGCCCGCCGGATGTCGTTCAGTGCCGCCCCGTCCTGCCACCCCTGCACGGCCCGCGCGACCTGCGCCAAGTCGTCGGTGTCTCCTTGGACGAGCGGGCTGTCCTCGAAGGGCTCCTCACCGCGAATCGACCACCGTCGCTCGACCGCCCACGCGCTGACGACCAGAGCCTTGCGGTACGGCAGCCGGCTCGCGGCGCGGGCATGGGACAACGGGTCGGCGGACGAGGGCGTCGCAACGACGGAGAAGCCGCCGTCTTCCGCCACGGCTCGCAGTGCCGCGGCGAGGCTGCCTCGCGCCGCGACATCGGGATACAGAACGGCTGGATCAAGGTGTGTGACCACAGCCGTTGATTGTGCCGCAGCGGCGGGAGGTGTTCCGCCGGGTGTGCGGAACACCCCGCGCCCCGGCCCGGAGACGGCCACGGTCCGGCGCGCGGCCCGTGTCAGGTCTCCTCGTCCTCCCCGCGGCGCTCACCCTCTGCCTGGGACGGCTGGGTGCGCATGGTGGCGGGGTGGCGCTCCTCGGCCGGATCCCTGTCCTCGTCCAGCCTCTCGCCCTCGGCCTGCGACGGAGTCGGGTACTCGATGTTCTCCTTCATGGCAGCCTCCGTAGTCGGGACGCCTGCCTACAGATCGAGCCTATCGCGTCCGTCGGGTCGACGGCCGGGCCGGATAGGGGTGGTCAGCACGGCCGGCGAGCGGGTGCGGCGAGGCGGCGGCGCATACCGAAGGCGTAGACGGTGGCGGCGACGGCCATGCCGACCGGGAGGGCGAGGTCGAGTCCGCCCGCCGCGTCGGCCAGTGGGCCCACGTAGGGCTCCGTGCTGACACAGAGAGCGGATGCGGCCGTGCCGGTGGCCGGCGCGATGACGCCGGTCCAGTTGACGCCGGCGGTGTACCGGTACGTACCGCCCGGGGTCTCGTCGGTGAGAGCGGGGCCGTCGTACCGGTTGCGGCGAAGGCCTGCCAGAGGGTCAGGCCCATGAGGATCAGGGCGCCGCCTATGACCAGGCACAGGTGGTTGACGTTCGCGGCGGCCCGGACGGAGAAGAGCTCACAGGGTCGGCCATGGCGTTCCCGTTCGGGAATGTGGTCGATGCGCGGGACTCGATGTGTCCGGCCTGATCGGACGCCGGGGCGAGATTCGGGCAGGGATGCGGGGCGTCCGACTCAAGGCCGGGGGGCTGTGGAAGTCATGCGCGCCTCTGCCTGGTGTGCGTGCCCACACATTTGTCTATTGGTCGGACACTCAATAACATCGGGTTCATGGCGTCAAGAGTTCACCGGCCACGAAGTCGGCAGTCACTCACTGATCGACGTGCGGAGATGGCCGAAGCGGTCGCCCCGGAGGCCCTGGCTGAAGGGCTGGAGGGTGACGCCCTGCGGCGGACCGGTGAGCGCATCGATGTACGCCAGGGGCCGATCGGCCGCTGTTTCTCCGTGGCGGACGAACCGGTGGCGGGGGCGTTCGGCAGGGTCGCCGGTGCCGAACCGGGCACTCTCATTCTGTCCGTCCGGGCGGAGGATGCCGCTGTCGAGCACCTCACACACTCCTTCGCACTCGCGACCGGATCCCGGTATGACGCTCTCGGCCGGCCGTGGATCAACGCCCGGAGACTGAGCCGGTACGGTGCCGGCGGCGGCCACGGCCGAACGCGAACCCGGTCCGGCCGCCGGCACTGTGCACTCTGCTGGAAGCGCCCGGCACACCGGACCGTCGCACTCTTCGCCACCCACTGACCAGCCCCCAAGGAGACCGCCCGTGCACCCCGGCCTCGTACTGCTTTCCGCCCGCCTGGTCGACGTCGTCACCGGCGAACTGCTCCCGCAGACCGCCCTGGCCGTCTCCGGCGGCCGGATCTCCGCACTCGACGACGACCAGCGGATCCGCGCCCTCGCCGGACCGGCGACCACGGTGATCGACCTCAGGGGCGCCGTCGTGACGCCCGGCCTCGTCGACGGGCACATCCACCCCCTCATGGGCGCCGAACTCACCCACGGCCTGGACCTGTCCGGCTGCACCACACTCGACGAGGTGCGTCAAGCCCTGGCGAGGGAGGCCGGATCGCTGGCGCCCGGAGCCTGGCTGCACGGCTGGGGCCTGGACCCGAACGTCTTCGGCGACCGGCCCGTCGCATCCGCCGCCATCGGACCGGTCCTGGACGGCGTCCCGGCCGTCCTGCTGCTCTTCGACGCCCACTCCATGATCGCCAGCCCCCGTGCGCTGGAACTCGCCGGAATCGACGGGCCCCGCCGGTTCGAGCAGTACGCCGAGATCGTGTGCGACGAGGCGGGCCGTCCCACCGGTCTGCTGCTGGAGGACGCCGCCTGCGAACTGGTCGAGCGGGCCGCACCGCCGATCGCCCCCGCCGAGCGCCGCGCCCGCCTCGCCTCGGCGCTGCGCGAGGTGGCCGCCTCCGGGCTCACCGGCGGGCACGCCATGGACGCCAACGGAGAGAGCCTGTCGCTGTACGCCGAACTCGACGAGGCGGGCGAACTGCCGCTGCGCCTGAGGGTCGCGCCCTGGCTCCAGCCCGGAGCCGACAGCCGGGCCGTGGCCGACCTCATCGCCCAGCAGGGCAGGGGCGGCCGGCTGTGGGAGGTGGCGGGCGTCAAGCTGTTCATGGACGGCACGATCGACAACGGCACCGCCTGGCTGGAGCGGCCCGACTGCCACGGCGAGTCCACGCACGCCTTCTGGCCCGACCCCTCGTCCTTCACCAAGATCATCGACGAGCTCCACCGGGCCGGTGTGCCCACCGCCACCCACGCCATCGGCGACGCCGCCGTGCGCCACGTCCTCGACGCCGTGGAGGCGGCGACAAGTGCGGAGTACCGAGGCGTACGGCACCGGATCGAGCACATCGAGACCGTCCCCGACGACACCCTGCGCCGGTTCGCGGAGCTCGGAGTCATCGCGTCCATGCAGCCCACCCACTGCTGCGACTTCACCCGCGCCGACCACACCGACAACTGGTCCCGGCGGCTCGGCGAGGAGCGTGCCGGGCACGCCTGGCGCTGCCGCGACCTGTGGGACTCCGGAGCCACCGTCGTGCTCGGCTCCGACTGGCCCATCGCGCCCTACCCTCCGCTCACGGTCATGGCCGGCGCCCGCCACCGTCGGCCCACCCGCGATCTCACCCAGCCCCCGCACAACCCCGGACAGGCGCTCACCGCCCTCGAAGCGCTCCAGGGCATGACCCTCAACCCGGCGCGCGCGGCGGGCGCGGAACACGAGTCGGGGCGCCTGGCCATCGGCCACCGCGCGGACCTCACCGTGTTCTCGGAGAACCCGCTCGCCACGCCCGCCACCGACCTGGCCGGCCTTCCCGTCCTGCTCACCGTGGTGGACGGCCGCACCACCCACCGCGACGCCGGCCTGTGACGGCGCGAGGGGCGAGGCTGCCTCGGACAGCCTCGCCCCTCGACCCTCACACCTGTCCCGCCGCGCCGGTCACTCCCCGGCCGCGGCGCCGAAGACCTGCTGCCCGCCGACATAGGTGGCCTCGACATGCAGCGAGGCCAGTTCGGCCGGATCCACGGAGTGGGGGTCGCGGTCGAGCACGATCAGGTCCGCGAGATGGCCCGCCCGCAGAACGCCGGTGTCGTCGAGCTGGTTGACGTACGCGGAGCCCGATGTGTACGCGCGCAGGGCGGTCGTCAGGTCGAGCCGCTGGTGGGGGAGGAACGGCGGCATGTCGCCGCCGGGAACGATCCGGTTGACCGCCACGTGGATGCCCTCCAGGGGATCGGCGGAGCTGACGGGCCAGTCGCTCCCGGCGGCCAGCGGGGCGCCGGCGCCGTGCAGGTCGCCGAAGGGGTACTGCCATGCCGCGAGCTCGTCGCCGAGGAACGGGGTGGTGAGCTCGTCCAGCTGCGGCTCGTGCGCCGCCCACAGCGGCTGGAGGTTGGCGACCGCCTCCAGCCGTGCGAAGCGCGGTACGTCGTCCGGGTGGACGACCTGGAGGTGGGCCAGGTGGTGGCGGTTGCCGCGCGGCCCGTTGGCCTTCCGCGCCGCCTCGACCGCGTCGAGCGCCTCGCGGACGGCCCGGTCGCCCAGCGCGTGGAAGTGGACCTGGAAGTCCAGGGCGTCGAGCTCGGTCACGTACCCCCGCAGCGCCTCCGGGTCGACGAAGCTGAGGCCGGAATTGGCGGTGGCGCAGCCGCAGGCGTCCTTGTACGGGGCGGTCATCGCCGCAGTGTGGTTCTCGGCGATGCCGTCCTGCATGATCTTGACGGTGTCGGCGCGGAAGCGGCCCGTGAGCAAGGTCCTGCGGCGTTCGACGAGCTGGGGGATCTGCTCGGCGCCGGCGTCCCGGTCCCACCACAGGGAGCCGTTGACCCGGGCAGTGAGCAGGCCGCGTCCGGCCGCCGTGACATAGGCGGCCGAGACGTCGGGGTGTCCGCCGTACTCGCCGAGCAGGGCGTCCTGCCAGGCGGTGATGCCGTACGAGTGCAGCAGCCGTTGGGCCCGCAGCAGCCCGTCGACCAGGTCCTCCACGGTGGGCCGGGGCGCGGCGCGGCCGACGAGTTCGACGGCGCCTTCCTGCAGCATGCCCGACGGTGTGCCGTCGGCCTCGCGTTCGACGCGTCCGTCGGCGGGATCGGCGGTCGAGGCGGTCACCCCGGCCAGCTCCAGGGCCCGGGTGTTGGCCCAGGCGCCGTGATGGTCCCGGTTGACCAGCAGTACGGGCCGGTCGGGCACGGTCTCGTCGAGCATCTGCCTGGTCGGCAGGCCGCCGGGGAAGCTCTCCATCGACCAGCCGCCGCCGGTGATCCAGGGCCGTTCGGGGTGGGCGGCTGCGTAGTCCGCGATCCGGCGGCGGTACTCGGCCGGGTCCGTCGTGCCCGTCAGGTCGCAGGTTCCCAGCTCCAGGCCGCCGAACACGGCGTGGACGTGGGCGTCCTGGAAGCCCGGCAGCAACGCCCGCCCCGCCAGGTCGACGACCCGGGTGTCCGGACCGATCAGTTCGCGTACCTCATCGCCGCCGACCGCGGTGATCCGCTCACCGGTCACCGCCAGGGCGGTGGCGCCGGTGTGCGCGGGGTCCATGGTGATCACGGAGCCTGAGGTGAAGACGAGATCTGCGTGGCTCATCGGGGGTACTCCTCGTGGTGCTGGTTCATGGGGCCGTCCCGTGCAGTGGGACGGTTCAGGGGGGCGGCGGCTAGTCA
Source organism: Streptomyces sp. NPDC001933 (assembly GCF_042890955.1). Classification (NCBI taxonomy): domain Bacteria; kingdom Bacillati; phylum Actinomycetota; class Actinomycetes; order Kitasatosporales; family Streptomycetaceae; genus Streptomyces; species Streptomyces sp. NPDC001933. Next base: position 217,014 of record NZ_JBIASS010000004.1, read on the forward strand.
AAGGGCCGGCCTGTCACGCGGTCGGAGCGGTGTCGCGCTCGGCGGGCACGGGCGCCTTCGAAGGGCGGGGTGCGGACGGACGGTCGCGGTGGAAGTACGGTGCGCGCCGCCCGTACTTGGCCCACAGCGCGGCCGGGACTCCGGTGACGAGGATGACCACCGGCACCAGGGTCAGGAAGCGGCCGTTGTCGGCGGCGAACGCGAAGTGCTCGGAGGACGTCCACAGGCTGTAGACCATGTAGCAGCCCAGCCCGAGCAGCGCGAGCCCGCACACGATCGGCACCAGCACCGTGACCACCAGCATGCGCGGGTCCCGCCGGGCGTCCGGGGCGAAGGTGATCGCGCAGGCCAGGGCGGCGAAGGCGTAGTAGAGGGAGATCAGGATGCCGACGGAGGTGACGGATCCGACGATGATGTCCTGCAGGCTGCCCAGACCGGCCGACAGCAGGGCCAGCACCGCCGACAGCGCGGCGATCCGCAGGGTCGACAGATGCGGGGTGCGGCGGCGGGTGTGCACCGCGGCCCAACCCGCACCGAGCACCCCGTCCCGGCTCATCGCGAGTGTCTGGCGTGCGGAGCCGATCAGTACGGACTGCACGCAGGCGATGATGGAGCACAGCAGGACGACGGTGGTCACCGCCCGGCCGAAGCCCCCGGCCGCCATCTCGCCGATGTGGGGCAGACCGCGCTCCCCGTTGGCGACGAGTTCCTCGGGGGTCAGGGCGCGCTGGAAGGCCACGGCCGCGAGCAGGAAGAGCCCCGCCACCGCCGCGAGCGACCACATGCCGGCCCGCGCCGAGGTGCGTGCGTCGGCGTTCTCCTCCGTCACCGAGAACGCGGTCTCCCAGCCCCAGTACATGAACACCGCGAGCAGGATGCCCATCGCCATCACCGAGGGCGAGGAGAAGACCGTCGGCGAGAACCAGCTGAGGTCGAAGTCGGCCGCGCGACCGGCGACGACGGCCCACCCGCAGACGGCGAGGAGCACCACGAACTCCAGGCTGATCAGCACCAGTTGGAAGCGCGCGGCGACATCGACACCGAGGATCGCCAACGCGGTGAGTCCGACGGTGAGGACCAGGCCGACCGCTATCGATGCCAACGCGGGGGCATCGGCCAGGCTCACCCCCGCCACCTGGTCCAGTCCCATCGAGTCGGCCGCGAGCAGTGTGTACTGCCCCATCAGCGGGATGGCGTAGGACAGGAACAGCACCTGGGTGACGACGGTGACCCAGCCGATCATGTACCCGGGCATCGGCCCGACCGCCTTGCCCACCCATACGTACGCCGTGCCGCAGTTGGCCTCGCGCTGGTTCAGCTTGGTGTAGGCCAGGGCGATGCCAAGGATCGGCAGCAGCCCCAGCAGGAATGCCGCCGGGATCCCCACGCCCACCGAGGCGCCGATGATGCCCAGGCCGACGCCGATGCTGAAGGTCGGGCTGATGTTGGACAGGGAGAGCACGACCCCGTCCAGCACTCCGAGAACCCTGGGCAGCTCGGTGGGGGCTTGCGACGGGGTGCCCGAGGCCGGGGAGGAAGGGGGCGGGTGACCGGGCATGGGCTACTCCTTGACCTCTGAACGGGGCGGTGCGATGTGCTGTGCCGTGGCGCGCTGTGCCGTGGCGTGGTGCGGGTGGCGGCAGCGTGGCAGGGAGGCGACATCAAAGTCAACGGTGATGACAACGAGGTTGACTCCGAATGGGTGAGGGTATGACGTGCGAGGGCGCGGCTGACGGCACAATGGGGCCGACCGGAGCGAGGGGAGTGCGCAGTGGAGTCACGTACGGGGAAGCCGGCCGCGGCGGCCAGAGGGAAGCGTGCCGACTCCGGCCGCCCTCGGCCGTCGCTCAGTCCCCGGCTGATCGTCGAGGCGTGCCTCGAACTGATGGACACCGAAGGAGCCGACGCCCTGACGTTCCGCCGGATCGGCGCCCAGCTGGGCGCCGACCCCACGGCGCTCTACCGGCACTTCCGCAACAAGGACGATCTGCTGCTGGCGGTGGCGGACCATCTGCTGGAGGAGGGCATCGAAGGGTTCGAGCCCTCCGACGACTGGCGGCAGACGCTGCGCAGGCTGTTCATCCGCATGCACAAGGTCTATCTCTCGCACCCGCGCGCCGCCGTGCTCGCCACGGTACGCATCACACGGCGCCCGGCCGAGATGCGGGTGATCGAGATGACCCTCACCGCGCTGTCCGACGCGGGATTCCCGCCCGAGCAGGCGGTGCGCCACTACCGGGCGCTGGTGGACTTCCTGCTGGCCTGGTCGTGCATGGACGCCACCTACTCCACGCTCGACGCGCACACCCGCCGCGGCGACGAGTCCGCCTGGTCCGGCGAGTACGCGGCGGTCCCCGCCGCCACCCACCCCCATATCGCGGCGGCGGCCCCCTACTTGGCCTCGGTGGACGACGACGCCAACTTCCATTTCGCCCTGGACCTGATGCTGGACGCGATCGCCGCCCGCGCCCCCGCGAGCGGCTGAGGGGCCGGGCGTCGCGAGCCGGACGGCACGGTTGGGAGCTGTCCGGCCGATCGCGCATGTGGGTAGTCCGGCAACTTCGATCCTGAAGAGGCTGTGGTCGGGTGGGAGTGCCTGCTTGCCGGCGGCAGCTTCGAGGAACTCGTCGAAGCCGCAGGGCCGTCCGCCGCGTGATCCTCTGCGCAGGCGGGCGACCCGGCTGTCAGTCTTCTCCGGGATGGTGTGCCGGATGCCCCGGACCAGGTTTGTGGTGCTGAAGGAGGCCGTTCGCCGGGCTGGGCGGTTGATCTTCGGTGAGCGAATCACTGAGTAGTCGCCTGGTCGGTGTGTTCCTGCGGCGTCTTCGGAGCACCCCTGTGCCTGCTGAGCAGTGTGGAGATCAGGAGGGATGCCGTCAGGCCGCTGAGGAGTATGGCGGCGAGCGCGCCGAGGACGGCGGGCTGGTCGGCGAAGGCGAGGCCGATGGCGGCCAGCGCGGGGCCGGCGTTGCGCACGGAGGTGACGCCTCCCATGGTGGTGCGGCGAGTCATCGGGCCGGTGGCCAGCAGTGTTCCCAGGGCGAAGGCGAAGGCGGCGAGCAGGAAGCCCGCGAGTAGGGCGAGTGAGCCGAAGAGGTCGACGACATCGTGCCAGCTGCCCAGCAGCATGCCTGCAAGCACGATGAGGAACGTGATGTTGGAAAGGGCTGCTGCCGTGGGATGCCAGGACTGTGCGGTGGGTTCGGCGTAGCGGCGCAGGAGCAGGCCGATGACGAACGGGACGAGTTGCAGGAGCGCCACTGTCCGCACGAGTGCGCCGACGTCGAGGGAAACCTTGGTGCCGATGTCGGCGGCGGTGAGGACGGCGCTTGCGGTGGGGGCGAAGGTGAGGCTGCCAATGGAGGCGAGCAGTACCTGCATTGCCGCGCCTGTGACGAGGTCGCCTTGCTGTACGGTCGCCAGCTTCGCCCCGAAGGGGCCGCCCGGGGACGAGGCGATCAGAATGAGGGCGGTGAAGGAGGCTGAGGGGAGACCGAGCAGGGAGCCGATGCCCCAGCCGAGCAGCGGGATGACCATCATGTTGGCGGTCAGCGCCAGCAGCAGCAGGGGGACGTTGGCGAAGACGCCGCGCAGTGCCGGGACGGTGGCTCGTAGGCCGGCGGCGAACATGGTGGCCGCGATGAAAATGACAGTGACGGCGTTGAGGACGAGATGCAGGGTGTTCATGGCGCTTGCCGGCCCTGTCAGTCGTGGAGGTCCCCGAGCCAGCGCAGGGCGCTCAGGCTCGGCACGAAGCAGTACTCGCCTCCACGGGTGACGACGAACCGGGGCAGCGGGGCCAGGCAGCGCCTCACCGGCCTTCGAGGAATGGTGTAGCGGGTCTGCCCGTCCTCGGCGCCGACGACGGGGTCCTTCGTGCTGCCGGCCCCGAAAAAGACGCCGTCGTTCATCCACTCCGACTGGACGAACTCGAACTGGCGGCCCAGGTGGGCGCCGATGAACGCGAACATCAGACCGCGGTCCGCTCCGTCGTCCTCCAGCGCTCCTTCCGGCAGCGGCGGGCCGTACACGGCGCCGCGCCGGATCATGCGGTGCAGACGCACCTCTCCGGCCACTGAGGCGTCGCGTGGGTTGGCGCGGCGGATGTGGCAGCCACCGGGAGTGGTGAATCCCATCGGGTCGTCCTGTTCGTACAGAAAGGTGTTGCGGCGGTGGGGGTCGGCGCCGAGGGCTTGGTCGTCGCGCTCCGGAGCGAGTGCCAGTGGGGCCCCGCTGCGCCAGCGGCCCATGATCTTCGCGGCGATCAGTTCCTCGTCGTGGTCGCCGGTGGAGTTGTCCTTCAGATAGCGCCTGAACGCGGCGACGTTCTGGTGGAGTTTGCGGAAGACCGCGTAGCTGCCGTTGCGCCCCAGCACGGGCGGCTGAGGTGTCTGGACACCGCCGATCTCATCGGGGTAGCCGAGGACGAACTCCCCGCTCTTCAGAGGCGCTTCCAACTTATTGGACCCTGGGATACCGCTGCCTTCGACAGCCGGATGGCTGACGCTGTCGAGATAGCCGAAGTGCTCCTTCTCGGTGGGCAGGGCGTAGCAGTCCTGTCGCCAGACCGCTGTCACGCCGGACAGGCGTTCGTAGGCGGGCCGTGCGCGGTCGATGGCCGCCTCCAGGCTCAGAGGGTCGGGTGCGACGGCCGTGATCACCACGTGAACGTCGTGCGAGCCGAGGGGCGCTTCCCAGTGCTGCGGGCTGCTCGGTCCCTCGTCGCGCAGCGCCCGCGCACGGGCGGCCATGCCCTGCCGGAGCTCCCAGGCGAACGTGGCCAGCGATGAACGTGGCGTCCCCAGCGCCTCCAGGCCCCAGTACGTGACTGCAACACTGACCCAGGTGTTCCCGAGAGGGCTGGAGGTGTCGGCGGCGGAGGTCGCCACCGCGCTTGCCCGCCGCATCAACTCCCGGCCCTGGGAACGGTCGTCGATACGGAAGACCAGGTACGTCGCCGCGTACGGGGTGGGGCGCGGGCTGAGGACCCCGCGCTGGATGTCGTCGAGTTCCAGCGTGACGTCCGTGGGTGCGCTCATATCGGCCTCCCTGCGGCATCGCTACGAGACGAGGTTGCGCCAGAAGTTCCGCAGGCTGTCGTCGGCGCCGAAGAGTGTGCTGAAGATTGTCGAATCGGCCAGCAGCACGTCTGCTGCGCGGTCATCGCCAGGGGGCATCCACAAGAGCATGTTGAACTCGGTGTTCCCGTCCTTGGTGAACGGATGGGGCCGGGACGTGTCGATCGGCTGCCGGGCCAGCACATGGATGGCCTGCGGCTCGTGGGTCGTCACCGCGTAGTGCGGCAGGTGCATGTGGAAGTTGAAATTCGTCACCCCGTTCAGCCATCCCTTCTCGTCCAGATCCCTGATGGTCGACAGGGGGACGATCCGGTTGTCCCGATCGGTGGCGGGGCGCAGCCCGTATTGGTTGATGACGGGCACGTCCAGGCCGTTCATCACACCCCTGACGTAGGTGGCGAACCGTTGTTGGCGAGGCACCAGGGGATCGCCGTGGTGGCGGTACTCCACCTCGCGCACGGACAGGTCGTCCGACGCGCCGACGTCGTGATGGGGTCCCAGGACGAGGCGGGCGTCCTCCCGCGAGAGGAAGGACCGCAGGGCCTCGATCTCGCCGGGCTCGGCTTCCTGTCCGGTGATCATGTGGTCGAGTCCGAAGACGAACAGGACGTCTGTGTCGTCGAGTACCCGCCCATCGAGGGGGGTGTGGAAGCCGGCCTGGTCGATGCGCTGGTAGACCGGGACGGGATGCCCGGTGACCTCCGCGACGAATTCCTGGAACGGCACCCAGGCCCGGAAGAACAGCTCCAGCGATCCCGCGATGCCCTGCTGGAACTGGTAAGGGTCCGACCACTTCGGGTCCTCATAGGCCGGCCACGCCACCCGCCGGACCTCGGTCATGGTGGAGAACCGGTTGTCCAGTTCGGCCGCGTTCCGGCCCGCCTCGGCTGGATAGCTCCACGAGACGTAAATGCTCACACGCCGTCCGGCAGGAGTGTACTTCCGGGGAATGTGCCGCTGGTTGTAGGTCCGCGCTGTTCTGGCCTCACTCATCGCCCAGCTCCCAGCCTCACTGCATCTGGTCGAGTATCTCCGACAGAGCGCTCTTGATCCGCAGGGCCTTCTTGATCTCGTCCGCCGTCACGTACGGGTACTCTCCGTACTCGATGAAGCTCGGACAGTGGTGCTCACGGACGAATCTGACGAACGCCTCCGGATTGGTCCGCCAGTCCTCGGGGAATCCTTCCAGATGCTCGAACGCGGTGCTCACGCCCGCCTTCGAGAACAGTGCGATGGCGTCCTCGGTGTACTTGTCGAAGTCGGTGTCGAAGATTCCCTGGTACATGAAGCGCGTGTCATCGTCGAAGAGAACCCACCGCAGGTAGTGCAGCTTCAATGGCGCGAGAAGGTACGGATCCTGTTCGAGCGCCTTGGCCAGCGAGTAGCCGTACTCGCGCATGGCATCGGCGTGACCGGGCTTGACCCGCGCGACGATGGTGAACCCGTAACATGCCGGAGTCATGGGAAAGACGGGCCCGTACTTCCCCTGTTCGAGATGGTCCGTCCCCTTTGGGAGGACGGCTGCCTCAGGCCTGATCTCCATGTCCACTCCTCCCGACGACCAGCGAACCGGGACGATTACATCTTCGCGCCTCAACGTTGGGCGCGCCTGCCGGACAGCCCTTGGGCTGCGGCTTCACCAGCAAGCTCCGCCTGATCGCGGACGGCCGCTGCCGCCCGCTGTCCCTGATCGTCATGCCAGGTCAGCGGGCGGACTGCACCCAGTTCATTGCTGTGCTGGAGAAGATCTGCGTTCCGCGGATCGGTCCGGGCAGCCCGCGCAGGAATCCCGACAGCCTGGCGGCCGAGGGGGGCATACAGCAACGGCATCGTCCGCGAGTACCTGCGTCGCCGGGGCATCCGGCACACCATTCCGGAGAAGACTGACAGCCGGGTCGCCCGCCTGCGCAGAGGATCACGCGGCGGACGGCCCTGCGGCTTCGACGAGTTCCTCGAAGCTGCCGCCGGCAAGCAGGCACTCCTACCCGACCAGAACCTCTTCGGGACCGAAGTTGCCGAAGGAGAGCGACTCGAATGCGCGTTGCGGCCCGGTCCGAAGAGCCAGAGCCGCTGACGCGTCATCCGGAGCAGCGAAGAACTCGACGATGACGCTCATCCCGGCATCATGCCGGACTTCCCACATGCGTGACCGGCCGGACGGCTCCCAACCGGTGCGCCGCAGGCCGATGCGGTCGATGGCGCACGTCCCGGGGGACCTGGTGCTGTCGGGGTGCTGGCCGACGTGGGCCAGGCGGAGTGTGTTGGTCCCCGCCCGCACGGGTACCTGGCCGAACTCCGGTTCGTCGTAGGTCATGACGGGGTGGACCATCCACAGCCCCGCCGAGCTGCCGCCGATGCCCACGACGAGACTCCCGGTATCGGCGCGGGACTTCCACACGCCGTGGGTGCCGACCGGCACGCCCGCAGCGGCCTGGTCCCAGATCATTTTGCCGTGCGGTGCGTGGACCGGATGCAGGCCCATGAGTGGATGCTGCCGCCGAGCGCGTAGCCGATCCACTCCGGATCGTGGGCGCTGTGATGGAAGTGCGTGGCGAACGCGTCCCCGGAGCAGACGTCCCTCACTCGGCCGCCCGCAAGCTCGACGTCCACCGCCGTGGTGGGGCCGGCGGTGATCGGTGTCGGGTGGTGGCTGCACAGCACCCGATCGCCCGCCGGATGCAGATCGACGACGACGCTGAGGTCGCGGGGTGGCGCAACTCGAACGGTTCCTCGGCGGCAGTGGCAGTGGCAGTGGCGGCGGCGGTGGCAGGGGCAGTGGCACCGGAAGTGTCTGCGGCTGCGGCCCTGCCCACACCCTGCGTCCCGGTGGTGAACCCTGCGGCCGGCACAGCCGGCCCGGCCATGCGGCCGAACCCTCTGCGGGTGATCTCACTCATGGCGTCCTCACTCATCCGTGCTCACGGTGGGTGGCGCTCGGCTTCGAACCCGCCGATGGAGGAAGTCAAGGTAGTAATACGAATTAGTAGCCGTCCGGGTGCCGTGGCCGCTCCGTCGACGGCTCCTCCATTCCGTTCCGCCGCTCCCGGCGGCACCGCGCTCCGGCCGTCAGGGCTCGGTCTCCAGCACCTCGGTCACGGGGCGGCGCGGCGTACGCGGCCCCTCGGGCCCGTACCCCAGGCGCACGATCATCTGCAGGTGCCCCGTGCCGAGAGCCGGGTCGCGCAGCAGGTGCCGGAGTTCCGGCCATTCCAGGGGCTGCGTGGCGAACGAAGCGACGAGCCCGTGCACCACGGCGGTGAGCAGTACGCGCTCCAGGGCCTGACCGGCACGCAACCAGTCGGCCGGGCGGTCGCGCACGGTACGGAGCAGGGCGAGCTGCGGCCTGCTCTCGAACAGGGCGCGCGCCCGCACCGGAACGACATCCCTGCCCGCGAAGTCCCGGTTGACCGCTCTGCCCGATGCGTCGGTGGGGCCGAAGGCGTAGTCCGGGATGCCGTCGACCGGTGCCTCCACCTCTGTGTCCCGGGTCCAGTAGCGCTGCTCCGCCTCCCTCGCAGGGTCGCTCAGGCCGTACCCCTCGGCGTCCCGGATCAGCGCGAGCACAGCTTCCAGGTGTTCCGGCGGCAGGAAGGCGAAGTCGGCCCCCTCGACGCGGGCCGCGTCGACGAGGCGTGCGCGGACGTCGTCGGGGATGACCCGGTCGCCGAACGGAGCGCGGCTGGTGTGACGGTTCCGGATCGCGGGATGCAGGGCGGCGAGGGCCGCATCCGCCGGCTCTCCGGGTACGCCGGAGCACTCGGCCAGGCGGACGGTCGCCGCGACGGCCGGATCGGCGGGAACCGGAAGCAGTGTGGTCACCGCGTCGAGGCCCCGGTGCGACGCCGAGACCCGGAGATTCAGCAACGCCGCGCCGCACCCCACATGCAGGGCGCGTGTGGACGGGTCGGCCTCCGGCATCTCCCGGTCGAACTCCGCCCGGAGCGTGAGCGTCCGGGTGGCCTGCCGGTACCGGAACCGCCAGGGCTGGGCGTTGTGCATCGACGGGGCGGCGGTGGCATCGGCGACCAGTTCCCGAAGCGTCGTGTCGTCGAGCGGCTGTGCAGGCATGCGACACCTCCCGCAGCACACGGTGTCCTTCCACCGTCCCACGCGCGGCGGGGCCGGGCGCGAGAGGCCCGCCGGGTACGGGACACAGCGTGTCGCGCAGCGCGATGTCCGAATAGCGCCGGATCCGATGCCCGGGGCGGGCCCGCATTGACCACAGGAGCCACCGAGAAACCAGGAAACCGGAATCAGGACCAGACCCGTGATCGACACAACACACCCGGCCGGAACCGTGCGCGACCGGGTCGACGCCACCGACTGGGCCGCGCTCACCGACGAGATCGCCGCACACGGCAGCGCACCGACCCGGCGGCTGCTCACCCCCGCCCAGTGCCCGCGCACAGTCCCGCGGATCGGCCACCACACTGCTCCAGGGCCACGGACTGGTCTTCACCACCGGTGACCGGCCGGTCGCCTCCAGGCGCGGCTGGTCGACCGCGCCCATGCGGCACGGAGTCAGCACCGTCCGCTCCGGCCGACGCCGCACCTTGGGCCTCGTCTTCCATGACGCCGAGTGAACGACCGTCCGGGAGAAACGAATCCTGCGCCAGGGACCGGTGACCGGGCCCGTGTCACCCCGTGCGGTCGATCAGGTACGGGAAGAGCGCGAGGATCTCGCCCAGCGCTGCCGGAGCGAGCGGAACGGGCTCCAGACCGCGCCGGGCGATGTCCAGCTGCTGATGGGCTTCGGCCAGGGTGGCGGTGCGTCCGCCGGCCTCCTCGACGAGCTCGGCCGCCCGCCGGGCGTCGGCGTCGTCGAGCTGGTTTCCGGTGCCCAGCAGCAGGGCGAGCCGGCGGGCGGCGGGGTGGTCCGTCGCCAGGGCCGAAAGGACGGGGTACGTCTTCTTCAGCCGGCGCAGATCGCTGTGCACGGGCTTGCCCGTGACCTCGGGATCTCCCCATGTCCCCAGGAGATCGTCCACCGCCTGGAACGCCACCCCGAGATGCCGGCCCGCCCGGGCGAGTGCGTCGACGGTCGCGTCCGGGGCACCCGCCAGCACGGCGCCCAGACCGGCCGCGCAGCCGAGCAGCGCACCCGTCTTGTTCTCGGCCATCCACCGGTACTCGTGCGGCTGCACCGCCTCGGGTCCCTGCCAGGGCCGGGACTCGAAGAGCAGGTCGTCGGCCTGGCCGCGCACCAGCTCGGTCAGCGTCCCGGCGAGGTGCCGGACCGCTGCCGCACTGTGTCTTCCGGGTGCGTCGGCCAGGGTCTGCACCGCCAGCGCGAAGAGAGCGTCGCCCGCGAGGATCGCCGGGCCGGTTCCGTACGCCTTCCACACGGTGGCGCGCTGTCGGCGGGTCTCGTCGCCGTCCATGATGTCGTCGTGCAGGAGCGAGAAGACATGGATCAGTTCCACGGCGACCGCCCCGACGACCGCGTCCTCGGCCCGTGCGCCGGCGGCCTCGGCGCTGAGCAGCGCGAGGGCCTGCCGGACCCCCTTGCCCTGTGAGCCCGGGGCGGGGCTGCCGTCCGCCGTGGCCCACCCGAGGGAGAACACGGCCATTTCCGCGTGCCACGGATGCAGGCGACGCACGGCCTGTGCGAGCGCCGGGCGCACCTGCTCGCGGCAGCGGGCGAGCACCTCCGGCGGCGCGGCCTGCCGGGTTGCGGGCGGTGGTGTCATCGTCGTCCGCTCTCCTCGTCCGCGCCGCCGTCGACCGGTGCCACGCCGAGCTCGGCGTATGCCTTGTCCACCATGTCCCGGGCGTTGAGCAGGCCGATCCGGCTGAGGGTGCGGCGCAGCTCGTGCAGATCCGCCGCGGTGTCGTCGCGGTCGCGGCCGAGCCGGGCCAGCGATTTGACGAGTCCGAGCCGGGCCAGCGCCTCGCCCCGGGGTTCGGTCATGGCGCGGAACTCCCCGAGCGCTTCCTCGTACATCGCGCGCGCCTCCTCGTACCGCTCGGCGCGGAAGAGGACGTTGGCGCGCATCTTGTGGTTGTAGGCGAGCGCGCTGGACAAATCCATCGCACGGCAGGTGAGTTCGGCCTCCGCGAGCAGGGCAAGGGCACGTTCCGGATCGTCCCGCAAGGAGATGATGTCGGCCATGCCGCGCAGGGCCCACGCCCGGCCGCGCCGGTCGTCCGCGTTGCCGGCGAGCTCGGCCGCCTCCTCGAACATGGCCAGGGCGGTGTCGAGCGAGCCGGTGTTGCGGTGGATCTGCGCGATGCCCTCCAGCGCCCAGACGGTGTGACGTGCCTCGCCGCGCGCCCGTGCCTCGGCGAGCAACTGCTCGTGCAACGCGGCAACGGTGCGGTAGTCCCCCTGGATCCGGCCGGTCTCCGCGAGGCCGGCGAGGGAGTAGCCGCGGGCGACTATGTCCCCGCCGCGCTTTCCCATGTCGGCGGCCAGCCCCAACAGCCGGAAGGCAAGCCTGAGTTCACCCCGCTGCCGGGCCAGGGTCCCGCCGCTCCAGAGTGCCCAGGCCATCGCCCCGAGGTCGCCGGCCGAGCGGGCGGACCGGTAGCTGGACTTCCAGGCCCGATCGGCTTCCTCGACGTTGCCGAGCCGGCGGTGCGCCTCGGCGACGGCGAGCCCGCACCGGGCCACTTCCTCCTGTGAACCGGACAGTTCGGCCTCCCTCAAGTGGCGTACTCCTTCTGCCAGTACGTCTGTGAGGGAGGAGTTCACCGACATCTTGGTGAGGGCGCCTTGGTACTCGGGCGCCAGTGCCTTGCTGTGCATGGGGGCCTTTCGTGCGCGGGCGGATCAGGGCAGGGGATTGCTATGCACTCGATGTATACATTTCGTGCATAGTTGCCTGGCCGGTGGACCCGGGCGCTTGCGAGGGGTCGGTCTGGGCTGTCGGACGTGGCTGCTGCTCGTGGCTGTTGCCCGTGGCGAGCCGCCTTGTTGTGGATCAAGACGACGGTCGTGCGTCCGAGGTTGCTCCGCGTTCAACAGAAGTCGACGTCGCCGCTACGGCAAGGCCGCGGCCTCGTGTCCGGTACGTGGCCATCGGGCCGCAACTGCCGGGCGTCGCCGACTCCACCCGTAATGCCGCCCGGACTCCGCCCGTAATGCCGCTCGGTGTCAGCGGTTACTGTCGCCGTCGCATGCCCTGGCCATAGTAAAAGACAGAAACATTCGAGAGCCCCTTGCACCCTATGGCAATCGCTTACATGCTGACGCGCAGCCCCCACGCCCCCGATTCCGTTGATCCCCAAGGGAGTTTCCGGATGCGTCCTGCCCGATCACCGTTCACCACCCCGCCCCCCGGCATGCCGGACGGCTCCGTCCCGCGTGCCTTGAGCCGCCGGACCGTCCTGGGCTCACTTGCCGGTGCCGGTGCGGCGACCCTGCTGGGCGCGGGTCCGGCCGCCGCTCGCCGGGCCGGACAGCAGGGCGGGGGACCGGCCGGACGGGAGGCCGGGCGCAGCGCGGGGGACACGCTCCTGATCAAGGCCCACCCGGGGCTGGGGGCTCTACCACGAGCTCGGCCACCTCCACCAGCAAGGCGCATACCAGGCCGACCAGTTGACGGAGGTCACCGTCAACGTCTACTCACTGGCCGCGCAACGCACCCTCGGCCGGCCCTCCAACCTGCTGACGGTCGACCCGAAGACCGGGCTGAACCCGTTCCAGACCGCGCTGCCGAAGCTCGGCGCCGAAGGAACCAGCTACGAGAAGACCTTCGGCGCGTACGAAAAGCTCATCCCGCTCCGGCAGTTGGAGCTGGCCTTCGGCGAGGACTTCTGGCCGAAGCTGCACCGGCTCGTACGCAGTGAGCACCAGCACGACGCCCCGGTCGACGACTACACGCACGACCCCGTCATCAACGCCCGCCAGTACCTGGCCCTGGCGAGCTATGCCGGCCGCACCGCCGGATACGACCTCACCGACTTCTTCGTCCACAGGTGGGCTCTCCCTGTCGATTCCGCGGGCGTCGCCGCACTCGCCGCGCTGGGGCTGCCGAAGCCGCCCGTCGATCCCAGCACGCTCACCGACTGATCGGAGTCCGACACCCTGCGGACCACCCGAGCCGCAGGGTGTCGGACCCGGAAGAACTCGGAACCGTACACAACACAAGACCGCATCAGCGCACATCGCGCACCGCATCACCGCGTACGGCATCACGGCACACGACAATAGGCCCAGCACACCAGCCAGGAGATGACATGAACGCGACATCGACGATCCGCTCCGGTACGCCCGCCCGCAGGCATCTGCGCAGCCTCATGAGGTCGGGCACGGTCCTCGCCGCCACCGCACTGCTCGCCGTCGGCACGGCGGGCCAGTCCTGGGCCTCGACGCCGATCCTCCGCTGGACCACGAACGCACCCACACCCGTGTCCACGCTGACGCTCCCGATGGCCGTGGACTCCGCGCCGGACGCATCCGGCGTCTACTTCGCCTACTACACCACTCTGGAGAGCGGTACCCGCCCCTACGCCGGCTTCCAGCCGAAGCCCGTGGACGCGAACGGGAACCGTGTGCTCCAGGCGATCTTCAGCTCCTTCAACGCCGATGCCACGACGACGGACGACCACTGCAACTACGGCGCCGACGGCGGTGCCGGAGTGAGCTGCGCGGTCCGGTTCCGCTACACACCGGGGACGATGTACTCCCTGGTCCTCGAGCGGGCCGGTGTGAGCGGTACGACGCAGCTGATGACCGGGGACGTCATCGAGACCGCGACAGGGGCGCCGGTGGCGCACATCGGCAGTTTCGGGCTGCCGTCCGCCTCGGGCCGGTTCAAGAACGCCGATCAGGGGTTCATCGAGCCGTACCTCTCCGCGGGCTGTGGCCAGCGGATCACGGTGACGTACGGCAGGCCGGTCGGCAGCGAAGCGGGCGTCGCCCATACGGGCAGCCTCCCCACCGTCACCGATCCGTCCTCCGGGAGCTGCCTGAGCACCGCCTCGCAGACCACCAGCCGGGGGCAGCAGGTCACGGTGACGGGCAACGCGGCGGCAGCGGCGTCGGAGCCCGCAGCCGGCCGAATCGATTGAATCCGGAACCACGCCCGGCCCGGCCCCCTACTGGTGAAGCGCCACCGGCGCCCACTGGCTAAGCTCGACGAGGGGCCCGGAACGGGACGGAGGCTCCCATGACGACTCTCGAACCACGCGATGTCCCCCCTCGCCTCGCCACTGGCGCGTTCATCCTGAACTCCGGCCTGGGCAAGCTGAAGGCCGACGCGGAGACGGCCGAGGGCCTGCATGGCATGGCCTGTGTCGCCTATCCGTTCCTGAAGAAGATCGAGCCGGAGAGGTTCACCCGGCTGCTCGCCTGGTCGGAGATCGCGGTCGGCGGAACGCTGCTCGCCCCTTTTGTGCCGACCAGGCTGGCCGGGCTGGCGCTGACAGGGTTCTCCGGGGGACTGGTCGGTCTGTACCTGCGGGTACCCGGCCTGCGGGAGCCCGGAAGCCTTCGCCCCACCCAGAACGGCATCCCGATGGCCAAGGACTTCTGGATGCTGGGCATCGGCCTCGGTTTCCTGGGCGCCGGCGGGCGCCGGTCGCGCACGGCCGCGTCCGGATGCCCATGGCATCGGTTCCGTGGCTGACAGGCACCGGCCGGGAACCGTACGGACGACGAGCGGCTCCGTGCCGGGGGCCAGCACATCCAAGGAGTGATCATGAGTGAGTCGGACGAGCTGCGCAATCGCGTACAGCAGATGCGAGCCAAGGCGAAGGACCTGAAGGCCGAGGCCGAGCGCGCCACCGATCCCGAGGAGCGCCGGCGCCTGAAGGAGAAGGCCCGCAGGATCGAATCGGAGAGTGAGCAGGTCAGCGGAATGGCGAGTGGGGACATCTACCCCATGAAGTGAAGCCGGGAAGGCCCGGCGCGTGCCCCGTCCCCGGCTCCCGCACGGATGCGGGAGCCGGGGACGGGTCATGGGGAATGCGGGCGGGCCCCGGACGTTGAACAACGATGTGAGCTCAGTGATCGCATCCACCCGGTTCTCCGTGCTCGACCGTTCCCGCATCCGCGCGGGGCACGACGGCCCGCAGGCGCTGCGCGACACGGTGCGCCTCGCCGAGGAGGCCGAGACGCTCGGCTACCACCGCTTCTGGGTGTCCGAGCACCACAGTGTGCCGGGCGTCGCCGGCTCGGCGCCGACCGTGCTGGCCGCAGCCGTCGCGGCCGCCACCTCCACCATCAGGGTCGGTACCGGCGGCGTCATGCTGCCCAATCATCAACCGCTGCTGGTGGCCGAGCAGTTCGGCGTTCTGGAGTCCCTTTTCCCCGGCCGGATCGACATGGGCCTCGGCCGCTCGGTGGGTTTCACCGACGGCATCCGCAGGGCGCTGGGACGGGACAAGTCGGCTGCCGAGGACTTCGCCGGGCAACTCACCGAACTGCTCGGCTGGCTGGACGGCACCCAGCGCTCCCACCCACAGGTCCACGCCCTCCCCGCCGAGGGGCTGCGCATCCCGCCGTTCCTGCTGGCCACCGGCGAGGGCGCGGGCATCGCGGCCGCTGCGGGGCTGCCACTGGTGGTCGGCGACCTCAGAGGCCGGGAGAAGCTGCTGCGCGCCGTCGAGCGCTACCGCCGCGAATTCCGCCCCTCCTCCTGGGCCGCCGAGCCCTATGTCGTCGTGGCGGGGACCATCGCCCTCGCCGGCAGCACGGAGGAGGCCCGGCGGCTCCTGATCCCGGAAGCGTGGTCGATGGCTCATTCCCGGACCCACGGCGTCTTCCCGCCGCTAGTCCCCGCCGAGCAGGTCGAGGCGCGAACCATGACGGAGAAGGAGCGCCGTTTCTACGAGAGCGGGCTGCGCGGCCACCTCCACGGCACGGAGGACGAGGTCGCCACGGAGCTCGAAACGGTCATCAAGGAGACCGGCGCCGACGAGGTGCTCGTCACGACCAGTACGTACGACTGTGCGGCGCTGGTCGACTCGTTGCGTCGCCTGTCCCGGATGGCGCGGCTGACCCCGCACCGATCGGGGTGGTGACCTGCCCTTCGCGGATCTTCCCGTGGACGGTGTCGATGAACAGCGGCTCATCCACCGGGGCGTGCCCGACGCAGTGGCCGTCTCCAGGGCCGTGTCACGACCAGGCTGTGACACGGCCCTGGAGATGCCTCGACTCAGTCGAGCCAGTAGCGCTTCCGCTGGAATGAGTAAGTCGGCAGATCGACCCGCTGAGTGGCGTGTCCCTCGAAGACGGCGTGCCAGTCCACCGCCGCTCCTTGCGTGTAGAGAGCGGCGAGAAGACCGAGCAGCGTGCGGGGTGCGCTCCGCGGGGCGTCGGACAGGTGGAAGGCGATGTGAGGGACATCTGTCTCCCTCGGCGGATCACCTTCAAGCGTGACATGGGGGCGGACACCCCAGTGCGTCAGCAACTGCTCCACGCCTGCCGGCACGGAGTCCCGCCCGCCTTGCTGACCCGCCTTTGCCGGAGACGGGAAAGCGGGGAAGGCGGACGCGAGATCGGCGGCCGTGCGATCAATGTCATGGAGATGGGTGAACAGCAGCGTGGCGTGAGGTGCCTCCGCGTCACGCGCGCGAGGCACTGAACCTTGGATCAGTGCGGAGGACTCCTCACCGTCCTTGAGCGCTTTCAGCCCTTGGAGCAGTTCGTCCATGCTGCTCGCGACGACGACCGCTCGATGGCTCAGTGCGGCTCGTCCGGTCGCCAACGAGTGCCCGATACTCGCAAGCGAAGCCGTTGCGAGGCCTGACGCCTTGTCATCGCTGGTGAGCGCCTGGTACAGGCGTGCGGCCTGGGCGCGCAACGCCTCAGGGGTCCGGCCGTGAACAGGCAGGGGTACCGGGCCCGGACGAGGCTCCTGGAAGGAGACCTGCCCCTCTGCCGGTGGCGCCTCTTCCACTATGAGGTGGGCGTTCGTGCCGCTGATGCCGAAGGCGGAGACGCTCGCCCGTCGCCTGTGCGTCGTCACCGGCCAGGGCTGCGCCTCGGTGAGGAGCTGTACCGCGCCGCCTGCCCAGTCGATGTGCGGTGAGGGCTCCGTGATGTGGAGCGACTGCGGCGCTGTGCCGTGACGCATCGCCATGACCATTTTGATGACACCGCCCACCCCGGCCGCGGCCTGGGTGTGGCCGATATTGGACTTGAAGGAGCCGAGCAGCAGGGGACGGTCCACGGGCCTGTCCTGCCCGTACGTGGCCAGCAGCGCATTGGCCTCGATGGGGTCGCCCAGCATGGTGCCGGTCCCGTGCGCCTCCAGTACGTCGATGTCGCAGGAGGCGAGGTTGCCGTCGGCCAGCGCCTGCCGGATGACCTGCTGCTGGGCCCGTCCGTTCGGGGCGGTCAGCCCGTTGGACGCACCGTCCTGTGCCACGGCGGACCCGCGGATCAACGCGAGCACGGTGTGACCGTTGCGCCGTGCGTCGGACAGGCGCTCCAGTGCCAGGAGCCCGACGCCTTCGCCCCACCCCGTACCGTCCGCGTTCGCCGAGAAGGACTTGCACCGGCCGTCAGCGGCCAGGCCGCGCTTGCGGGAGAACTCGATGAACTTGCTGGGGGTGGACATGATCGTCACGCCGCCGGCCAGGGCCAGCTCGCAGTCCCCGGAACGCAGCGCGCGGCAGGCCTGGTGGAGGGCGACCAGGGAGGACGAGCATGCCGTGTCCACTGTCACGGAAGGCCCTTCGAACCCCAGGGTGTAGGAGATCCGGCCGGACAGCACGGCGGCAGCCGCGCCCACCCCCTGGTAGACCTCGGCGGGACCGCGCGCCGCTCGCAGGAGCGCGCCGTAGTCCTGGCCGTTGGTTCCGATGAAGACGCCGGTGGCGCTCCCGCGAAGAGTCGGCGCGGGGACCCCCGCACGCTCGATCGCTTCCCAGGCCGTCTCCAGGAGCAGCCTCTGCTGAGGGTCCATGGCCGTGGCCTCGCCCTGAGGAATGCCGAAGAACGGAGCATCGAATTCAGCCGCATCGTGAAGGAAACCGCCGGCTCGACCGTACGACGGATCGTCCTTCCGGCCGGCATTGAGCCGGTCGAGCCTCTCGTCGTCCCATCCCCGGTCCACGGGGAACTCAGAGATTCCTTCCGCGCCGTCGGAGACCAGTCGCCACAGGTCTTCGGGCGACGAGATTCCTCCGGGGTAGCGGCACGCCATCCCGACGATCGCGATCGGATCGTCGCTGTTGCCCATGCCGGACCGTCGGGTGGTGGCGCCCTGATGAGAACCCCGTGCCATATCGGCGAGGTGATCGGCCAGGGCAGCCACGGTCGGGAAGTCGAAGGCCGCCGTGGTGGCCACCGGCAACCCGGTGCTGCTTCTGATCGCCTCCCGCAGTTCCACCATGGCCAAGGAGTCGAGACCGAGCTCGCGGAACGGGATGTCGTCCTGGACCTGGCTGTCGGCGAGATCCGGCCGCACCGCCGCCACGGACGCCCGCACCACGTCCTCGAAGGCGTTCGGATCCTCGCTCGGGCTTCGGTGCCCGGCGGTCGCCGCAGGGATGTTCGCGCCGGTGTGCAGCTGGGCCAGTGCCTGAGTGGCGGTGGCTGCTTCGGATTCCCCGGCTCGCAGGAGATGGATGAACCTGGTGCGTTCACCCGGCACGATGCGCCGGGCCATGGCCGTGAGCACGGGATCCGGGCCCACCTCGACGAACGTGGCGACGCCCGCGGTGTGCAACTCGGTGATTCCGTCGGCGAAGCGCACCGTGTTGCGTATGTGCTGTATCCAGTAGTCCGGAGCCCCCAGCGCGGTGCTGCCGGCCAGGC
Organism: Streptomyces sp. NPDC001933; assembly: GCF_042890955.1. NCBI lineage: Bacteria > Bacillati > Actinomycetota > Actinomycetes > Kitasatosporales > Streptomycetaceae > Streptomyces > Streptomyces sp. NPDC001933. Next base: position 235,803 of record NZ_JBIASS010000004.1, read on the forward strand.
GCCCCGTCAGGTTGGACACGATCGGGGTCCTGGCCTCTTGGTACGTCAGCTGCTCCGCCACGACCCGGAAGTCATCGAGCATCGCGTCCATCCGGGGCGAGTGGAACGCATGGCTCACCCGCAGCCGTGACGTCCTGCGGCCGGCCGACCTCCATCGCTCCGCCAGCGCCAGCACCGGCTCCTCGTCGCCGGACAGGACGACGGAGGCCGGGCCGTTGACGGCGGCAAGGGCCATGCGTCCCTTCTCTCGCGCGAGGTCCGGCAGCACTTCGGATTCCGATGCCTCCACCGCCACCATGGCCCCGCCGCGAGGCAGGGCATCCATGAGCTGCCCCCTTGCCGCCACGAGGCGGCAGGCGTCTTCGAGGGAGAAGACACCCGCGATGTGCGCAGCCGTGATCTCGCCCAGGGAGTGGCCGATGAGGAAGTCAGGGTGTACGCCCCACTCGCGCAGCAGCCGGCTGAGCGCCACTTCCATGGCGAAGAGGGCCGGCTGAGCCAGCGATGTGCGGTGGAGAGCAGTTTCGTCGCTGCTGTTCTCCAGAGGTTCCGCGCGGTCCGGGAACAGGGTTTCACGCAGCCCGGGGCCCGTCAGGTGCGGATCGAGTGCTGCGCACACCTCCGCGAACGCGTTGGCGAACGCGGGGAAGACGTTGTGGAGTTGGTTGCCCATGAACAGCCGCTGACTGCCCTGCCCCGTGAACATGAAGGCAGTCGCCCCCACGGATCCGTTCATCATGCACCTTTCATTGCCTGTTCGTGGTGTGTTCGTGGTGTGTGCGTGGTGGGGCTACGCGGAGTGGGCCCGTGCGTCCCGGGCAGTGCCACGGTGGAGTGCCATGACGTCGCCGTAGAACTTCTCGACCTGTGACGCCATCGCATCGACGCCGAAGTGGAGGCGGGCGTGCTCGCGAGCGGCTGCCGTGGGCGAGAATTGCCTGGTCAGGGTCTCCCTCAGCGCGTTTGCCGCATCGGCTCCGTCGGGCTCTTCGACCAGACGCCCGAAGGCACCGCCGCCGAGGAGCTGCGGGATCCCTCCCACGTGGGAGGCGATCACCGGGGCACCGGCGGCCATGGCCTCGACGATGACGCGAGGAGTGGCTTCGGTGTGTGAGAGGAGGACGACCGCGTCCGCCGCCGCGTAGACGGTGGACAGGTCGCGTACCAAGCCGGCGAAGGTGGTCCTCGAGCCGATTCCGAGCCGTTCGGCCTGTTCCCTCAGCCGGTCCTCCCACGGCCCCGCACCGGCGATGAGGAGCCGGGCGTCGGCGAGATCTCCGTCCAGCCCGGCAACGGCTTCGATGACCCTGTCGGGGCGCTTCTCCGGTGCGAGACGGCCCACGTAGCAGACCAGAGCCGCCTTCGGTGGGATACCGAACTCCGCCGCCAGGCTCTTCCTGGCCTCGTGCCGGTCGACCGGCTTCGGGAACCCCACGCCATTGGGTATGTACCGGACTTCCGCACGGGGGTTCCACCGGCGCATGCGCGGCACGAGATCTTCCGCGCAGGCAATGATCCCGTGAGCCGTACGCATGAACAGGCTGTCTCCCAGGGTCGTCAGCCGGCCACGCCAGGCGTTCTCTACGATGCCGTGCTGAGTGAAGACCAGCCTCGGTGAGCTGCGTCTTCGTTGCCCGGCCAGGGCCGCGAACGCCCAGGCGTCCGAGGCCGGCCCGTGAGCATGCACGAGGTCGGTGAACGGCCTGGTGGCGGCGCGGCGGAGTAATCGTACGGCGCTGTGCGGACGCATCCCTCCGGTCGAGGCCACGGCAATGCCGCAGCGCTTCGCACGCTCGACGAACTCGGGTGCCCCTCGCTCGACGACCAGAGGATGATGGCCGCCTTCTTGCTGAGCTCGCGCCAGCTCCAGCACGTGCATGTCGACGCCGCTGAGTTCGCCTGGTACTTCTTTTACGAGAATATGAACAATGCGCAAAGGCACGTGAGATCCCCCCGAATGGTGATACGTGTTCGCAAGCGCAGTGGCGATGAGATGAGTGGTGTCGCCGACCCCGGGTCGGGTGCTGCCGATCAACGAACCTATGAAGGCGAAATTGATTTAGTCAAGAGGGTAAGGATTGAGCCAGCGGCGCGAAAGCGCTATCTGCATGCCTGAAAAATGAGACACAGCACCTCGAAACCGACGACCTGTTGACGACGGGGTATTTGACGGGATTCGCGCGTTCGCGGGTTGACACCGGTGATGTGGCAGCCGTTAGGATCCCCGTCGATCATGGAGTACTGGACGTTTGCCCCGGTGAATCCGGGGGATAGCTGAGGGGGGCTTCGTGTCTGACGGTGTTTTACAGAGCGGTTTGGGTGGCAGGCGGGTCAGGGCTTCGCATACCCAGGAAGAGCGCCTTCTCGCCGGTGATGGCTACATAGCCAACAACATCATCGCCTCCGCGCTTGAATTCGAAGGAGCGTTGGATATCTCCGCACTGCAGCGGGCCCTGGTGGCGCTGGCGTGCCGGCACGAGAACCTGAGGTCCTCTTTCTCCGTCGAAGGGGACGCGGCCTGGCTCGAGATATCTGACGCAGTGACAGATTTCTTTGAAGTCGTCGACGGAGGCGTTCGCGGTTTCTTGGAGCGGGACGCCGCACTGGCCCTTCTGAGCGATCGCTTGCAGGAGCCGTACGATCTCGAAAAGGGCCCGCTCGTGCGGGCGGTACTGGTGCCGGTGTCCGAGGAGCACAACGTCCTCGGTCTGGGCATGGATCACATCATCGCCGACGGTCGTTCCAGGGAGATCCTCCTGAGCGACCTCGAAGCTCTCTATGAGGCGGAGGTCGTCGGCGAGGCGCCGGATCTGCCGGACATCTCCGTTCAGTTCGCCGACTACGCGTCCTGGGAACGGGACTATCTGCAGGGCAAGACCCTGGAACGTCTGCAGGCCTACTGGAGCAAGACGCTCGAAGGCGCGGACCCCATCCCCGATGCCGGACTCGTGGACGAGCAGGCACCTGGCGGTGAACCGAGGGGTGAGCGTCTGCGCGTCACCATCCCGGCGGATGTGAAGCGGAGTATCGAGGCGGTCATGCGCGAGGAACGCGTGACGATGTTCGGTGTCGTGTCGGCTGCGCTCAAGGCGGCCATCTTCACCCATCGATCCACGGAAGCGGCCACCGCGCCGGTCGCTGTATTCGGCTCGGCCGCGAACCGGCTTCGCAAGGAACACGCCAAGGTCTTCGGCTACTTCGCCACCCCCATCGTCTTCTGCACGGACCTCCGTGGTGATCCCGCACTCAGTGAGCTGATCGGGCGGGAGACGCGTTCGGTACTCGGCGCCCTCAGGCACCAGCAGCTGCCCCATGCCCTGGTCACCAAGCTGGTCAACCCGGCCCAGTACGGAGCTCGGCACCGGCAGGACCAGACCGGCGTTCCGGCCTATGTGAACTTCGACTTCGGCAGTGCCGTCCCGCACATCGACTCAGCCGCGGACGAGGCGCGGGACGAACGGCAGGAGCAGAGGATCGGCGTCAGGATCCGCAAGGTCGGGCTGCCCGTCCTGCCCCCTCCGCGCGGCGGACTGCGCATCCTCGGTACGGAGCAGCCCGATGCCATCGTCATCGAGGTGCGCTACCGGGCCGATCTGTACAGCAAGCCGTGGGCCGAGGGCTTCGCCCACTACTTGCAGAGGTTCCTGGAGGCCGTCGCCACCGATGCAGGGATGCCGCTGTCCGCGGTCAAGGGGGCGTGAGATGCCCCAATACGCCGCCGTGGCCCTGGACTTGGACGGCACGCTGCTCAGATCGGACGGAACACTCAGCGACCTCTCTGTCGCAACACTCCGCGCCTTGGCGAGCCGGCGGCATCGCATCGTGTACGTCACGGCCCGCCATCTCGAAGCCGCCCGGCTGGTCACCGACCAGGTGGGCGTCCCTGCCGATGTCGCCAGTAGCCTCGGCGCGGCCCTGCACGAACTGCCCGGCGGTGAGCCGGTGCGCGACCGGTCACTGCCCGCGGGAACAGCCAGGGCTGTCGCTGAACGTCTTGCACACGCCGCGCCCGGAACGTCGTTCGGGTGGGTCGAGCAGGGCAAGGCATACGTTCAACCCACCTACCCCGACCCGTTCGGCACGGCACACATCGCCGAGTCGCCGGGCTGCCTGCCGACGAACCCCGTGGCCAAACTGTTCGCCAAGAACATCACGGCTGAACCCGGCGCGTTCTGGGGGGCCGCAGTGGAAGCGGCCGCAGCGGCGGGCGCAAGGTCCTTGCCGGCTTCCGCCGGTCTTGCCGAATTCGTTCTGCCAGGGGTGGACAAGGGCGCAGTGCTGCAGGCGTGGTGCTCGCTCAGGGGCATCGACGAGCGGTCGGTGGTGGCCTTCGGTGACTCGCTGCCCGATCTGCCTCTGCTGGCTGCAGCCGGGCTGGGGCTGGCCGTGGGGAACTCCGTCGAGAAGGTACGGGCGGCCGCGGATGCGGTGGTGGGAGGCAACGACGACGACGGCGTGGCTCTCGCGCTGCACGACCTGTTCCAACTGAGCACGGAAGAAGTCCGGTTACATACCGATGCGCCGCAGTGCGATGGCGCGTCGCTCTCGAAATGACACAACTTGTAGGGGGAACAGCATGTCGGAGCACTGGGACGACAACTTCGTGGACGCGTTGCGGGAGAACCTCCCCGATGGGGAGGCACTCGTCGACCTGGACGAAGAAGCATCACTGTCCGACCTCGGGCTCGAATCGATCAACATGATCAGCCTGATGATGAGGCTTGAGGGGGACTACGACATCAGCTTCCCGGACGACGCCGTCAGCTTCGCCACTTTCGCCACGCCCATCGCACTGTGGAACACAGTGTGTGAGCTGCGCGTCAGCGAAGCGCGTCCGGCATGAACGAGGGCACGTCGGCACCCGCGCCGCCGGGTGCCGTCTCCCTGTGGGCATCGGGCAACTTCCGCAGATACTTCGCCGCGCGCTCGGCGTCCCTGCTGGGGGACACCGTTCTGCCGATCGGTCTCAGCGCCGCGGTGCTGGAGCAGGGGTTCGGAGCCAGCGGCGTCGGCTATGCGCTGGCGGCCTCCCTGGCGCCCACGATCCTCTTGATGCTCTTCGGCGGTGCGCTCGCCGATCACTTCCGCCCCAAACCAATGATGGTCATCGCGGACGTGGTCCGGTTTCTCGCACAGGGCGTCCTGTGCGTGCTGCTGCTCGTCGGAGAACCGTCCCTGTGGGCGATCCTCGTCACGCAGGTCGTCTTCGGAGTGGCGACGGCACTGTTCCAGCCGACCATCTCCGGGCTCGTGCCGGAGATCGCGCCGGACGACGTGCACAAGGCGAACGGGCTGCTGCGCATCGCGGAATCCATGGTGACCCTCGGCGGACCTGCCCTGGCCGGCATTCTGCTGGCCTTCGCCCCGGCCACCGCAGTGGTCGGGATCGATGCCGCGACCTGCCTGATCAGCGCGGTCCTGGTCGCCACGCTGCGACTGGCGGGCAAGCGTGGGGACCAAGGGCCTCCGAAGGTCTTCGACGACATCCGCGAGGGCTGGAGCGAATTCGTCTCCCGGCCGTGGCTCTACTCCGTCATCTCCGCGTTCGCCGTGATGGGCCTGGTCGTCTTCGGGCCCTTCCAAGTGCTCAGCGCCACCGTTCTCACCGAGGACCACGGCGCCTCCGCGTACGGACTGCTGATGTCGGCGCACGGCCTGGGCGCTGTGATCGGGGGCCTGGTCGGCCTGCGACGCATGCCGCGGCGCCCGCTGCGCATCGGCGCCCTCGCCATGCTGGCGTTTGCGCCGCAGCTCGCCTTCATCGCCCTCGGCGCTCCCGTACCACTGGTGGCCGTTGGCATGCTGGTGGCGGGGATCGGACGCTCGTACTGGGCGGTGATGTGGTCGACCTCTGTCCAGACGCGCGTCCCACCGGACGTACTCAACAGAGTGCTCGCCTACGAGATCACCGGCTCGATGATGCTCATTCCGGTCGGCCGCGCCGTCGCGGGACCGGTGTCGGAGTCGCTGGGCAGTACGCCTGTTCTGATGACCGGGGCCGTGTGCACGGTCATCGGGTGCCTGTCGCTGCTTCTGGTGCCATCCGTCCGGCGCCTCGCCCTGCAGCGGCCGGGCCGTGTACCGGGAGACCCGGCGGAGCCCGTGCCGGCATCTTCACCGAGGACCGAAACAACGGAGGGACGATCCGCATGACAGCGCAGGAACCACTGACCGTAGGGGTGGTGGGTGCCAGCCTGGGGAAGAGCTGGGGTGCCGGAACACACCTTCCGGCGCTCAGGCGACTGCCCGCCTACCGCATCCTGGCCGTGGGGAGCAGCCGAAAGGAGAGCGCGCAGGCGACGGCTGAAGCCTTCGACGCGCCTCTGGCGTTCTCCGATGCCGAAGAGCTGATCGCGCATCCGGACATCCAAGTGGTGTCGATCTGCGTCAGGGTGGCCCACCACGAGGAACTGGTCCGGGCCGCCGTCGCGCGCGGCAAGCACGTCTACTGCGAGTGGCCCCTGGCCACGGACCTGCTGCAGGCCGAGGCGCTGGCCGCGCTCTCCGCGCGCGCTCCCGAGCAGCACATGGTCGGGCTCCAGGGGGTTCGCTCACGAGGAGCGCTGCAGGCCAAGGAGCTGATCGCGCAGGGGCGCATCGGGCGCGTCCTCTCCGCCTCACTGACCGTCCGACTCTCGGGCTTCGGCAATGCGACACTGCCCCGGACACGCTTGCACACGCTCACCCCCGAGAGCGGTACGAACTTGCTCACGGTCGGAGCAGGGCATGCCCTGGCGACCTTGACCACGGTGCTGGGGCCGTTGCGCAGCCTGTCCGCGGCGACCGGCACCCGTACCCCGACCGTGATGGTGGCGGAGACCGGAGAGCAAGTCGCGGCCGAGGTGCCGGATCAGCTGACGCTGGCAGGCGAGTTGACCGACGGGGCAGTCGTCTCAGTCGCCGTGCTGGGCGGAGCGCAGCCCGGCGCGGCCCACTTCTCCCTGCACATCGTGGGATCCGAGGCGACACTGGACATTCAGCCGGTGACGCCCACTCTCCCCGTTCAGATCGCCGAGTGGGCGATCCGGCTCACGGACCACAACGGATCCAGGAACCTGTCGTCTGACGGAGCCGAGGGCGCGGTGGAGAACGTGGCCGCCATGTACGACGCGCTCGCAACGGCGATCACCACAGGAGGCAGGGTGTCTCCCGGATTCGAGGAGGGCCTGGCCACACACCGGCTGCTCGCGGGTATCGAACGCAGCGCGCAGACAGGCAGCCGGGTGGAGTTCACCGACCCGTCATGAGGGCGCAGGCCCCATGGAACCCGGCAGGGACGGCGGGATCCGCGTACTCCCACCCCTCCATCCTGGCCGGAACGGGGCCGGCCGACGTGCGCTCGCGAGAGCCCGCCGGCCGGCCCCGTTCCCAGTGCCGTCAGGTGTGCTTCCTCAGGTGCCCAGCAGCGATCGAAGCGGGCCGGGCGCTCACCCCGCCGTAGGCCGTGACCGGGCCAACAGGGCATCGGCAATGGCGATCTGGGCCGGATCCAGGGCCCTCTCGCCGTCCTCGATGTCCCACAGCGCGTTCTGCAGGACACGCCCCAGCGTCCAGCCGGTCGCCCGCTGCCGGTCCAGGCCGAGCACCTCGGTCAGCAGGTCGAAGCGGCGGAGCACCGCGCGGGGCACGTCTCCCGTCGCCACGACGTCGTCCCAGCGGTTGTGCAGCGCCGGCAGCAGGTCGAAGCCGGGGTCGCCGGCCAGTGGTTCCGGATCGATGGCCAGCCAGGGTTCCCGCTGCCCGGCGAGGACGTTGTCGTAGTGCAGGTCCCAGTGCAGCAGGCGGTCGCCCGGTTCGCCGACGAGTTCGGCCACCGCCGACGCGCAGGTACGCACCAGCCGCCGTTCGGCCGGGTCGTGCAGCATCGGCACGCTGCGCGGGACCTCTTCGAGCATGGCCGCCACGATGTCGGCCAGCCGGCGGAAGCCCGGCGGTGCGTCCACCGCGACCAGACGTGCCAGCAGTTCGGCGAGGATCTGCACGGCGGCCGCCTCGTCGGCCACCGCCGACAGGGGCCGCGCGGTGTCCAGCCGTTCGAGCAGCATGGTGCCGGTGTCCGGGTCGTGGTCGAGCAGGTGCACCACTCCGTTGCCGTTCCACGCCCGCAGGCCCGGCGCGGCGTCGATGTTGTCCTCGGTGGCCTCCTGGAGCTTCAGCACCGCGGGCGTGCCGTCGGCGCGGGTCACCGGCAGCACCAGAGAGGCCATGCCGTGTGCGGGGGGTCCGTCCAGCCGCAGGCTCCAGCGGTCCAGGAAATCCTCGGCCAGCCCCGGGAGCGCGGCGAGCCAGGCGCGGGCGGACGCACCGCCGTTCTTGCTGTAGGACGCGGCGAACGCGTCGGGGACGTCGATGGGCAGGGCAGTACTCATGTGTCGCTCCTTCGTCGGGTCCGGAACCGGTCGGGTACGAGGGAGGCGGCGGTGGTGCCCGGTCTGCGGGCAGGCGTCAAAGCATGCTGCCACCCTATGCGGACGACGGGGCCCGGCGCGTGTCGATAACGGGGGAGCGGGCCCGCAGCGGTGAGGGTGAGGGCATGAACAGTGCTGACCTTTTGACCGACGCGTTCACCCGCGTCCGGGAGACGGTGCACTCGGCGGTCGAGGGCCTTTCGAGCGCCGACCTCCATGCCCGTCTCGACGACGGCGCGAACTCCATCGGCTGGCTCGTATGGCATCTCACCCGGATCCAGGACGACCACGTCTCGGACGCGGCCGCAGCCGAACAGGTCTGGTTCTCCGAGGACTGGGCCTCCCGCTTCGATCTGCCCTTCGCGAAGGAGGCCACCGGGTACGGACACAGCAGCGCGGACGTCGCGGCCGTGCGGGTGGGCTCGGCGGAGCTGCTGCTCGGCTATCACGACGCGGTCCACGAACAGACCCTCGGTTTCGTGAGCGGGCTCGACGACAGGGCCCTGGACCGCATCGTCGACGAGGCGTGGTCCCCGCCGGTCGCTCTCGGGGTGCGTCTGATCAGCGTCATCTCGGACGATCTGCAGCACGCGGGTCAGGCCGCATTCGTCCGGGGAGCGCTGGAGCGCCGGTAGGCGGCAGAACCGGCGGGCGCCCTCTCCGGGCCCCGCCGCGTGATCGATAGATTGACCGCACGGCTCGGCCGGAGCCGTGGACCCCGATGACCGGAGGGCACACGTGGGAAGTGACGTACGTTCACGAATATCGGCGTATGCGATCGCTGTCGTGGAGCATCAGCTGCTGCTGACCCAACTCTCGGACAGCTCACCGGTCTTCTTGCCCGGACTGTGGCACCTGCCGGGCGGGGGCATCGATCCCGGTGAGCAGCCGCGTCAGGCGCTGGCACGCGAACTGTACGAGGAGACCGGCCTCGAACTCCTGGACGCCCACCTGGTGGACGCCCGCTCGTACAGCGCGTACCGGCTCGGCGTGAACTGGCACCTGGTGGGGCTCTTCTACCGGGTCGACCTCAAACCGGGACCGCTCGCGGTCACCAGGACCGACGACTCCACCTCGGCCGTCAGCTGGAAGCCCCTGTCGGGCCTGGAGGAGTCACTGCTCTCCCCGGCGGCGATCGACGGTCTGGCGATGATCGACACACAAGGGACGCGGCAGTAGGGCGGTCGTACGCCGCGCACCACCGCCGGAAAACCGGATGAGGGACTGGCCGGCCCGGTGGTGGGATGGCGCGATGCGAAACGATACGGCGGTGGCGGTCGACCGAGGGCGGTACCCGGACGCGGTGACGCCCTGGGAGCGGGAGGACTGGCGGGCGGACGCCCTCGGATGGGCGGAGCGCGGGCTCGCCGCGCACGGGCTGCGCGAAACCGGCCCACGGAAGGTGAGACTGCGGCCCTGGTCCGTTTTGGTACGGATGTCCGTCGCGGGCGGCGAAGCCGTGTGGTTCAAGGCCAACCCGCCCGCCAGCGCCTTCGAGGCGGGGCTGACCGAGGCGCTGGCCCGCTGGGTGCCCGGTTACGTACTGCGGCCGCTCGCCGTCGACGCGGACCGGGGCTGGTCGCTGCTGCCGGACGGCGGCACGCTCTTCCGCGACGCGCTCGACTCGGCGGCGGACCGTACCGCAGCGGATCCGCGGGCCTGGGAGGAACCGCTGCGGCAGTACGCCGGGATGCAGCGCGCCCTCGTTCCGTACGCCGGCGAGATCGAACGGCTCGGAGTCCCTGGCGCACGCACACCCGACCTCCCGGCGACCTACGACCGGATCGTGGCCGGGAACACCGCACTGGAGCCCGCCGACCGCCGGGCCCTGGGCGAGCTGCGGCCCCGGCTCGTCGAGTGGTGCGAGGAGCTCGCGGGAGTGGGCATCGCGGACACGCTCGACCACGCCGACCTGCACGACGGCCAGCTCTTCGCGCCGGAGCCGGGCCGTTTCACGTTCTTCGACTGGGGCGACGCGGCCGTCGCCCACCCCTTCTGCAGCTTCCTCGTCCCCGCCCTCGCGGCCCGCGAGCGGTTCGGGCCCGAGGCGCTGCCGCGGCTGCGCGACGCCTACCTGGAACAGTGGACGGGCCATGGCCGCACCCCGGCCGAGCTGCGGCGGGCGCTGAGCCTGGCCTGGCGGCTCGGGGCGATCGGCCGGGCCCGCTCCTGGGGACGGCTCTTCCCCGGCGCGTCCAGCGGGGGCGTGGACGCGCAGGGCGCGCGCTGGCTGCTCGAACTCCTCGCCGAGCCACCGCTGTAGGGGCGTTCGGCGGGCCGGGGGCCCGGTGGGTCGGGCCGGGGCAGTGGCAACTACGCTGCTCCGATGCCTCGTACGACGCCTCCGCGCCCGGTGGACATCACCCAGGAGTTCCCCGAACTCGCCCCGCTGGCACGCACGGCGGTGCGGCTGCACCCGCGCCCGGGGCAGCCGGCCGTCTCGGACAGCTCCGTCGGCGGACCGTTGCTGTGGCCACGGGACGAACCCTGGCCCGGCTGCCCGGAGCACGCGGGTCCGTGGCACCTCGGCTATGTACCCGACGAGGTGTGGGACAGCCGCCGTGTTCTGACCGCGGGCTGGGCACGGGCGGAGGGAAACAGCCTGACCCTCGCCCCGCAGGAGCGGGAAGTGGTGGACCGGGTCGGCTGCACCGGTCGGCGCCTCCCACAGGACGGGCCGGTCCCCCTGCTGGCTGTCGCCCAGCTGTACGCACGCGACCTCCCGGCCGCAGAGGGCGCCGAGGGCGGCGGCCTCTGGCCGGGTCCGGAGGAGGCCGATCTGCTCCAGGTGCTGTGGTGCCCCTTCGACCACGACGAGGACTGCCTGCCGCGGGTGCGGCTGGTGTGGCGGCGGGCCGCGGAGGTCGGTACGCCGCTGTCCACGCCTCCCGGGCCGTCGGTGATCGGGGACGACAACTACCTGCCCGCCCCCTGCGTCCTGCACCCCGAACAGGTCACCGAGTACCCGGCACCGCACGAACTGGCCGAGGAACTCGCCGAACGCGTCAGGGACTGGGAGGAGCCGCGCGACTACCTGTACCAGGACGCCCTGTCCGTGGCGCCCGGATGGAAGCTCGGCGGCTGGGGCAACTGGAGCTTCAGCGATCCGTGGCCCATGGAGTGCCCGGACTGCGGAGGGCCCGTCCGCCCGCTGCTGACCGTCGACAGCGGCGAATGGGACAACGAGAGGTATTGGTGTCCCGTCGAGGACGAAGCCGCGGCCGCAGCCCCCGGAGTGGTCTACCCGCAGCCGCAGGAACCCACCCAGATCACCATCGGGCGCGGCTACACCATGCAGGTCTACTCCTGCGAGCGGTCCTTCGGACACACCCCGCTCCAAGTGATGCAGTAGCCCTACGAGTCGATGCCGAGGCGCTTCGCCACGGCCGGGGGCACCGGGCAGATCCGCTCCGGCGGGAGCAGCCGCTGGGCCTGCGCGCTCCGGCCGCCCTGCCTGAGCGCCGCGATCCTCTGGACCCTGGGCGTGATGTCGCTGAGGTCGACGACCCACTCCTCGGCGAACGTACGGATCAGACCGCGTCCCACCCCGACCTGGATGCTGTAGTGATTGAGCGCGGCTCCCCGCAGCGAGCGCTCGGGATCCCACTGGACGTGCACGGGAGCCTGGGCGACAGCTGACGGATCGGCTGTCGTCAGCACCGCCTGCGAGAGCGCCTCCTCCCAGCCGGCCCGGGTGATCCGTACCGCGAGAATCCGCTCCTGGCCCGGCTTCTGCGCCCAGTTGCTGCGGTGCATGAGCCAGCGGAACGACGGCTTGATCCAGGTCATCCGGTTGAACGAGAAGGGCGGGACGAACCTGTTCGCCCGCAGGGCCGGTCCGGCGACCGCCGGTGAGTACGCCTGAAAGACGACGATCGTCCGGGCGTCGTAGTCGGCCCGTATCTGATGCTGCGCAGTCATACGCCAGACGTTTTCACCTGGCGGATCTCCGCCGCGATCGGTTTTCCCGCGCCGGAACTCCGCCGTCCGCGATACCGGGTCCTTGCATCCGTCTTCGGTGCGGCGCACCGTCGGGGGCCTCGATTTTTGTGCGGCGCGACCAGTCGGAGCCGGTGCGGCGCTGCCTACTGTTCCCTCACTCGGCGGCGGAGTGCCGCTTCTTCGGAGGTGGACCATGGCCGGCACCGCAGGCACGGAGAACAGGAACAGAAGGGCCCGCGGGACCAGGGCGGCGGCAGCGGTGGTCACGGCGCTCGGCCTCGTCGGCACCGCGCCCGCGTGCGGCGGCGGTACGTCCGCCGGCGGTGGTGACGGGTCGGCGGTGACGGTCGCCGTCGCCGGTGATCCCGGCAGCCTCAGCCCCACCACGGCACTGGCCGGCACCGCACTGGCGATGAACTCCTTCGCGTACGACACCCTCGTGCACCTGGACGCCGACGGTTCGCCGGTGCCCGGAGTGGCCGAGAAATGGATCGCCGATGCTCGGCCTCTCCGTCCCCGTCACCGCTGTGGCCAAGGCCGACAAGGCGGCCCGGACGGTCACCGTCACCACCCCCGGCGCCGGGTGTCCGTTCGCCGCGCGCTGCGAACGCGCCCGGGAACGCTGCCACGACGACGCCCCCGGACTGACGGACCTCGGGCCGGGACGCCAGGTCGCCTGCTGGTACCCGGTCGGGCCGGCCGCGGCCACGTCATACACAGAGGAGGCGACGTCATGAGCTCACTCGAACTGCGCGGGATCACGGTCCGCTACGGCCGCTTCACCGCCGTCGACAACGTCGACCTGCTGGTGCCGGAAGGCACGGTGACCGGACTGGTGGGCGGGTCCGGGTCGGGGAAGTCGACCCTCGGCAAGGCCGTCGTGGGGCTGGCTCCGGCACGGTCGGGGCGCGTGCTGGTCGACGGGAGCGACGCTTCCCGCCGGCACGGGCGCAGCCCCGTGCAGCTGGTGTTCCAGAACCCGTACGCCTCGCTCGACCCGCGCATGACCGTCGGCGCGTCCGTGGCCGAGGCACTGTCCGGCGGGGCGCTTGGGCGCCGGGCACCCCGCCGCGAACGCCGCGCCGCACGCGACGCCGAGGTGCGGCGCTACCTGGAGCTCGTCGGCCTCGACCCCTCGCGTGCCGCGCTCACCCCGGACGCCCTCTCCGGTGGCCGGCGCCAACGCGTGGCGCTGGCCACCGGAGAGGGCGTCCGGCCCGCCGTGCTGATCGCGGACGAGATGACCTCGGCCCTGGACGTCTCCGTACAGGGCGCGGTGCTCAACCTGCTGCGCCGCCTCCAGCGCGAACTGGGCTTCGCGATGCTCTTCATCTCCCACAATCTCGCGGTCGTCCGCCATCTCTGCGACCAGGTCGCCGTGATGGAGGGCGGACACCTCGTCGAATGCGGCCCCGCCGAACGGGTGCTGGCGCATCCGGAGCACCCGACGACCCGCGAACTCATCTCCTGCGTACCCGGACTCGCCCTCGCCGAGGAGGCGTCATGACCCGACCGCTGACGATCGACGACCTGTACCGGTTCGAGATCCCCGGTGATCCCGCACTGTCCCCCGACGGCGAACGTGTCGCGTACACGCTGACCACGCAGGACGCAGGGAACGACCGGGTGGTCCACTCGATCTGGGAGGTACGCGGCGGGGGCGGCCCGGCCCGGCGCCTCACCCGCGGCCCGGCGGACACCGCGCCGCGCTGGTCCCCGGACGGGAAGCGGCTGGCCTTCCTGCGCGCGGGGCAGCTCCATCTGCTGCCCGCCGACGGGGAAGAGGCCATGCCGCTCACCACACCCGCCGGCTGCCCGGCCGGGGCGGGCATCCCGGTCTGGAGCCCGGACGGGTCACGCATCGCCTTCGCCGCTCCCGAGGCATATCGCGCGGACGGCGCACCGGTGGTCATCGACGCCCTCGGCTGGAAGGCGGACGGGGCGGGCCTGACCGGGTCGGTCCGGACCCAGCTGTTCGTGGTGGAGGTGGCGTCGGGAGAGGTCGTACAGCTCACGCACGACGACCGGCACGTCGGCTCGCCGAGCTGGTCGCCCGACGGCACCCGGCTCGCCTACCCGGCGCAGACCACCCCGGACGCGGCCGTCTTCGGCCCCTCGGCCGTCCATGTCGTGGGGGTCGGGGAGAACGCGTCCGAGCCCCGCCGGGTCGGGCCCGCCGACGGTCTGGCCGGTCCGGTGGGCTGGTTCCCCGACGGGTCCGCGCTGCTCGTCGTCGGCCGTGCCTCGTTCGGTGTCGGCCACTCGGAGCTGCTGCGCCAGCCGCTGGACGGCTCCGCGCCGGTGTCGCTCAGTGCCGCCCTGGACCGCAACGTCATGGGCGGTGGCCCCGGATACCCGGGCGCGCTCCCGCAGTTCCACGGCGACGACATCGTGTTCTGCGCCCGGGACCGGGGCGCGACCCGGCTGTACCGGGTGGGCGCGGACGGGATCAGCGCCTCCCCGCTGCCCGCCGGTAACGGGGTCAGCGGCTGCTCGGTCGTCACCGAGGCCGGGCGGGCGGCGGTCGTGGTCTGCGACGCGACGCGTTTCGCGGAGATCGTGCTGCTGGACCTGGAAGCCTGGGCCGACGGGGAGCCTGGACGGCCTGTGCGGCTCACCGACCACATGGCCCGGTCGCTGCCGGAGATCGCCCTCCACCCGGTCACCGAACGTGAGTTCGATATCTCGGACGGTACGGTCGTGCACGGCATGATCACCCGCGCCGCCGGCACACCGCCGGGCGGTCCGCTCCTGGTCGATGTGCACGGCGGCCCGCACAACGCCTGGGCCCCGCACTCCGACCCGGTCCACCTCTACCACCAGGAGCTGGCCTCGCGGGGCTGGACGGTCCTCACGCTGAACGTCCGCGCCAGCGACGGCTACGGCGAGGCGTTCTACACCGCCGCCGTGGGCGCCTGGGGCGAGACGGACGAACAGGACGTCCTGCAACCGGTCGCCGCCCTGGTCGACGAGGGGCTCGTCGACCCGGAACGGATCGCCCTCACCGGCTACAGCTACGGCGGCTATCTGAGCTGCTGGCTCTCCACCCGCACCGACCGGTTCGCCGCCGTCGTCCCGGGCGGCGTCCTGGTCGACCTGAAGAGCATGGCCGGCACCTCGGAGGAGGGCCACCTGATCGCCGACCACGAGATCGGCGACCCGGCACGGATGACGGAACTCTCGCCACTCAGCCATGCCGACTCCGTACGCGCCCCCACCCTGATCCTGCACGGCGGCGCGGACGACACCTGCCCGGTCGGCCAGGCCGAACAGTGGTTCCACGCGCTGCGCACCAGGCACGTACCGGCCCAGTTGGTCGTTTACCCGGGCAGCTCGCATCTCTTCCTTCTGGACGGCCGGCCCTCGCACCGGGAGGACTACTCCCGCAGGCTTGTCGACTGGGTCACCACGCACACCAACCGCTGAACGAGACGGAAATCGGAGTACGACATGACCGACCCCACCGAGCTGTCAGCCCGCTGGACCACCCGGCTCACCGAACTCGCCGCCCGTCGCTCCGTACCCGGTGCCGGCCTCGCGATCCTGCACCGCGGAGAGATCGTCGCCGAGACCGCCGTCGGCCTGGCCAACACCGAGGCCGGGATCGGGACGACCACCGACACCCTCTTCCAGATCGGCTCGATCTCCAAGGTCTGGACGACCACGGTGGCCATGGCCCTGGTCGACGAGGGCGTACTCGACCTGGACGCCCCCATCGTCTCCATCCTCCCCGAACTGCACGTCGCCAATGAGGAGTTGACCCAGGGTCTGACGCTCCGGCACCTCCTGACCCACACCAGTGGCATCGACGGCGACCTCTTCACCGACACCGGCCGGGGCGACGACTGCCTGGAGAAGTACGTCGCTCTGCTGGGCGACACCACCCCCAACCACCCGCTCGGCGCCACCATGTCGTACTGCAACGCGGGCTTCACCCTGCTCGGCCGGGTGCTGGAGGTCGTCACCGGCGTCCAGTGGGACGAGCTGATGCGCGAACGTCTGTACCGGCCGCTCGGCCTGACGCACACCGCGACCCTGCCGGAGGAGGTGCTGCGCTTCCGCGCCGCCATCGGGCACCTGGGGAGCCCGCCGGCGCAGGCACCCATGTGGGGGCTGATGCGCTCGGCCGGACCGGCCGGACTGATCTGCTCCACACCGCGCGAGGTACTGGAGTTCGCCCGGCTGCACCTCGACAAGGGCGTCACCGCGGACGGCACCAAGCTCCTCTCGGAGGAGTCCGTCGCCGCCATGCAGACCCCGCAGGTCGAGCTGCCCGACCCGTACATCCTGGGCAACGCCTGGGGGCTCGGCTGGTTCCTCGACACCTGGGACGGGCAACGGGTGTACGGACACGACGGCGGCACGATCGGGCAGAGCGCCTACCTGCGGGTCCTGCCGGAGGCCGAGCTGGCGATCTGCCTGCTCACCAACGGCGGTGATACCTCCGGCCTCTACCGGGACGTGTTCTCAGAGATCGTCCAGGAGCTGGCCGGGGTGACGATGCGCGCCGCCATCGAGCCCGCGACGGAGCCGGTGGCGGTGGACCCCGCCGACCACGTCGGTGTGTACCAGCGGCTCTCCAGCCGGATGGAGATCGTGGAGCGGGACGGCGGCCTGGTGATGCTGGACCGGATCACCGGCCCCCTGGCCGAACTGGTCCCCGAGACGGAGTCGGAGTACGAGCTGCATCCAGTCGAGCCGGGACTGTTCGTCGTGCGGCGGCCGGGGTTCGACATCTGGGTCCCGGTCGTGTTCTACACGCTCGACGACGGCACTCCGTACATCCACCACGGTGGCCGGGCCACCCCCAAGGTGGGCTGACATGACGGCGATCGTCACCGCCCTGGAGGCCGGACTGCCGGACCTGCTGGCCGACATCGAGGAGCTGGTCCGCACCGAGTCGCCCAGCGAGGACCTGGCCGCGGTCGCCGACTGTGCCCGTGTCGTCGCCGGGATCGGCACCCGGCTGACCGGTGCGGCGCCCGAGTGGGTCGACGGCTCGGGACGGCCCGCCCTGCGCTGGCGCTTCGGCTCCGGCGACCGGGTGCTGCTGCTCGGCCACTTCGACACGGTGTGGCCGGTGGGTTCCCTGGCCCGGCACCCCTTCGAGGTGGCCGGCGGCCGGCTCACCGGACCCGGCTGCTTCGACATGAAGGCAGGTGTGGCGCAGCTGTTCCACGCACTGTCGGTGCTGGACGACCTGGACGGGGTCTCGGTGCTGCTCACCGGCGACGAGGAGATCGGCGCCCCGACCTCGCGCACCCTCATCGAGGACGAGGCCCGGCGGACCGGCGCCGTACTCGTCCTGGAGGCGAGCGAGGGCGGCGCGCTGAAGACCGCGCGCAAGGGGATGTCCGGCTACGAGCTGACCGTCGCCGGACGTGCCGCGCACGCCGGTCTGGAACCCCACAAGGGCGTCAACACCACCACCGAACTCGCCCACCAGGTCCTCGCGTTGTCCGCCCTCGCCGACCCGGCGGCCGGCACCACCGTGACACCGACCGTGGCCTCCTCAGGCACCACCCGCAACACGGTGCCGGACACGGCCCGGCTGATGGTCGACGTACGCGTGGCGACGGCCGCCGAACAGGCCCGGGTGGACCGCGCCGTGCACGGCCTCCCACCGGTGCTCGACGGCGCCTCGCTCACCGTCTCCGGCGGCCCGAACCGGCCGCCGCTGCCGACCAGCGCATCGGCCGGGCTGTTCGAACTCGCCCGCGGCCACTACGAGGAGCTGGGCTTCGGCCCGCTGCGCGGCGTGGCGGTCGGCGGCGCCTCCGACGGCAACCTCACCGCCGGAGTGGGCACCCCCACGCTCGACGGCCTGGGCGCCGTGGGTGGCGGAGCGCACGCGGACGACGAGCACGTGGCCGTCGCCGAACTGCCCCGACGCGCGGCACTCGTGGCCTGTCTGGTGGCCTCGCTGCTGCGCGGGTCGCCGGCCGCCCCAGGCCGGGTGGCACCGTGAACGGCACGCAGGCAGCCGCCGCGACGGCCGCCGCCGAGCTGGCCGCGCAGCGTGCGGGCGTCACCGTCCGGGAGCTGCACGGGCTGGACGAGATGCACGAGGCCTGCCTGGTACTGGACCGGATCTGGCGGCCCGATCCCGGGAAACCGCTGATCACCCCGGAGCTGCTACGGGTCTTCGCGCACTCCGGCAGCTATGTCGTAGGCGTCGAACGGGGCGGCCGGATGGCCGGATTCTGCCTGGGCTTCCTGGCCAGCGCCG
Source organism: Streptomyces sp. NPDC001933 (assembly GCF_042890955.1). NCBI lineage: Bacteria > Bacillati > Actinomycetota > Actinomycetes > Kitasatosporales > Streptomycetaceae > Streptomyces > Streptomyces sp. NPDC001933. The sequence continues at coordinate 254,382 of NZ_JBIASS010000004.1, forward strand.
GACTGCACTCGCACATCGCCGGGGTGGACGACAGCCTCCGGGGCCGCAACGCCGGCTTCGCGGTCAAGCAGCACCAGCGGGCCTGGGCACTGGAGCGCTCCATCACCACCGTCACCTGGACCTTCGACCCGCTGATCAGCCGCAACGCCTACTTCAACCTGGCCAAGCTGGGTGCGGAACCGAGCGAGTACCTGGCCGACTTCTACGGGGCCATGCAGGACGAGGTCAACGCCGGGACCGAGACGGACCGGCTGATGGTGCGCTGGGAGCTGACCGGCGAGCATGCCGTCGGATCCGCCGCGGGCACGCCCCGCATCGTCACCGCCGACGGCGCGGGAGCCCGCACCGTGGTGGCACTGGACGCCGGACCCGACGGCCACCCCGCCGTCGGGCGGCAGGACGGCGACACCTTCCTGGTACGGATCCCCGCCGAGGCGGAGGAACTGCGCCGGACAGACCCGTCCCTGGCCCGCGAATGGCGGTACGCGCTGCGCGAGGTGCTCGGCGGCCTGATGGCCGAGGGACACACCGTCACCGGATTCACCCGGGACGGCTGGTACGTGATCGACAGACGTCAGGAGAGTCAGGCATGAAGCTCGCAGGGGTGGAACTGCGCCGGATCGCGATGCCGCTGGTCGCGCCCTTCCGGACCTCGTTCGCCACGATGACCACCCGGGAGATCCTGCTGGTCAGGGTCGAGACCGAGGACCACGAGGGCTACGGCGAATGCGTCACCATGGCCGATCCGCTGTACTCCTCGGAGTACACCACCGGCGCGGCGGACGTGCTGCGCAGCTACTTCGTGCCCGCCCTCGCCGCCCTGCCGGCGCTCGATCCGTGGGCGGTCGCCCCGGCACTGGCCGCGTTCAAGGGACACCGGATGGCCAAGGCCGCACTGGAGACGGCGGTCCTCGACGCCTGGCTGCGCGCCCACGGCCTGTCGATGGGCCAGTGGCTGGGAGCGACGGCCGAACGAGTGCCGGCCGGGGTGTCGGTCGGCATCATGGACTCGGTCCCCGCACTGCTCGACACCGTCGAGGGCTATCTGGCCGAGGGCTATCTGCGGATCAAGCTGAAGATCGAACCCGGCTGGGACGTGGCACCCGTGCGCGCCGTCCGGGAACGCTTCGGCGACGACGTACAGCTCCAGGTGGACGCCAACACCGCGTACACCCTTGCCGACGCCGCACAGCTGGCCCGGCTCGATCCGTACGGGCTGCTGCTGATCGAACAGCCCCTGGACGTGGAGGACGTCCGGGGCCACGCGGAACTCGCCCGCCGGGTCCGCACCCCGATCTGCCTGGACGAGTCCATCGTGTCCGCCCGTTCGGCGGCCGACGCCATCGCGATGGGCGCCTGCTCGGTCGTCAACATCAAGCCGGGGCGGGTCGGCGGCTATCTGGAGGCCCGGCGCATCCACGACGTGTGCGCCGCGAACGGCGTCCCCGTCTGGTGCGGGGGGATGCTGGAGACCGGCCTGGGCCGCGCCGCCAACGTGGCCCTCGCCGCACTGCCCGGCTTCACCCTGCCCGGCGACACGTCCGCCTCCGACCGGTACTACCGGACCGACATCACCGAGCCGTTCACACTGCGGGACGGCCATCTCGACGTGCCCCGCGGACCCGGCATCGGAATCTCCCCGATCCCCGGGCGGCTGGCCGAGGTGACCGAATCGACGGAATGGATCGGCAGATGACCGGCCCCGGCCCCGGACCGTCCGCCCCCGCCGCGGACGATCCCCGGTCAACTACCTTGTGATGATGACGGAGCAGCCACGGGCCGTGCTCGGCCGGATCCTCAACGATCTCGGGTCGACGCTGATCGAAGTGGTGGCCGGGGAAGCCGACCCGGCCCGCACCGTCACCGGGGTGCTGATCCAGGACCCCCTGGACGAGCCGGCGAGGCTGCCCGGCGCGGTGGTGCTCGGCGTCGGGGTGTACGGCGCCGAGCCGGTCGCCGCCCTGGTCGACACGGCCGCCGGACTCGGCGCGGTGGCCGTGGTGGTCCGCTCCCCGGTCCCGGTGGACGGTCCGGTGTCCGAGGCGGCGGCCCGCACCGGCCTGACCGTGCTGGGCCTGACCCCCGGAGCGTCCTGGGCCCAGGTGGCCGCGCTGCTGCGGTCGCTGCTCGCGGTCGACGAACTGGGCACGGTGGGCGGCCCCGACGAGGCCGACGGCGCCGAGCCGCTCGCCGGGGACCTGTTCGCCCTGGCCAACGCGACGGCCGGGCTGCTGGACGGCCCGGTCACCGTGGAGGACCGCGGCGGCCGGGTGCTGGCCTTCTCCAGCCGGCAGGACGAGGCCGACCACGACCGGATCGCGACCGTCCTGGACCGCCAGGTGCCTGCCGAGAAGCTGCGCGCCCTGGAGGAACGCGGCGCCTTCCAGGCCCTCTACCGCAAGGAGGAACCCGTCTATGTGGACGGCATCTCGGACAAGCCCCGGGTCGCGATCGCCGTCCGCGCCGGCGGCGAGATCCTCGGCTCGATCTGGGTCGTGGTCGGCCGGCCGCTGAGTGCGGACCGGACGCAGGCCCTCCAGGAGGCGGCGAAGGTGGCCGCCCTGCATCTGCTGCGCCGCCGCACCGGTGAGGACGCCGAACGCCGGCTGCGCGCGGATCTGCTCGCCACCGTCCTGGAGGGCGGTATGCACGCACCGCAGGCCGCCGTCCGGCTCGGCCTTTCCGCGCAGCCCGCCTGTGTACTGGCGCTCGCGGTGACCGGCGAGCAGTACGAGCCCGACCGGGTGGCCGCGGGCCACCGCGTCGCCGAGGCACTCGCCCTGCACCTGGCCGCGATCCACCCCCGCACCGCCGCGGCCGCCCTGGGCCAAGTCACCTACGCGGTCCTGCCCACCAGTTCGGACGAGCAGGGACTGCGGGTCGCCGAGTCGTTCCTCGGCCGGATCGGCGGCCGGGTGCCCGCCGTCATCGGCGTCGGCCGGCTCGCCGCCCGTCCGGTGGAGCTGCGCCGCTCGCGCGCCGACGCGGACCGTGCGCTGCGGGTCCTCGGCTCCGGCCGCACCCGGCGCAGGGCCGCCCGGCTTTCGGACGTCTACGCAGCCTCGCTGCTGGAGGAACTGACGGACCGGATGGCCGCCGAGGACGATCTGCCGGACGGCCCCGTCATACGGCTGCTCGCCTACGACGCCGAACACAACACGGCCCTCACCGAGACCCTGGACGCCTGGCTGAGCACCTTCGGCGACGTGGCCGCGGCCGCTGCCGCCGTACACATCCACCCCAACACCTTCCGCTACCGCCTCAAGCGGCTGGCCGTGGTCGCCGACATCGATCTCGACGATCCGGAGGCGAGGTTCGAAGCGATGCTGCAACTGCGCCTGAGACCGCCGCACTCCTGAGCCGGATCACTCCATCGCAGTGCCGCACGGAGCCACCGTGACGCCGGTCGGACGGAATGGTGCGAGAGTTTCCCGGAGCAGTGGGACACACCGGCACCCGGGTGTCCGGAAGCCGACGATGGGACAGATGCCATGCCTCTGCAGGGAGAGTACGAGCCGAGCCCCGAACAGTGGGTCCGCGACCAGGTCGAGCTGTTCGAGAGGTCCGGCGGCACCGAGGGAACCACGATGCGGGGCATGCCCGTCATCATCCTCACCACCCGCGGGGCCAGGAGCGGGAAGATCCGCAAGACCCCGCTGATGCGGGTCGAGCACGACGGCACGTACGCCGTGGTCGCCTCGCAGGGCGGCGCCCCCAAGCACCCCGTCTGGTACCACAACATCGTGGCCGACCCCCGGGTGGAGCTCCAGGACGGGCCGGTCCGCCAGGACATGAACGCCCGCGAGGCCACCGGCGAGGAGAAGGCCCTGTGGTGGCGGCGCGCGGTCGAGGCGTTCCCCGACTACGCCGACTACCAGCTCAAGACCGACCGCCGGATTCCGGTCTTCGTCCTCGAACCGGCGGCCGGACAGCGCTGACGGCCGGGCAGCACCGACGACCGTCGGGGGAGGCGCGGGCCGGCCCGCCCGCGCCCCCGCGCGCGGCCGGGGCACGGTCAGCGGTGCTCCGGATTGGGAGCGTCCGCACGGCAGCCCGCTTCCCACGCCGAGCGCTGATTGCCATGGGCCGGGATGCCGCCCGCACGCTTCAGCATCGCGGCGAGGTGCATCAGGTTCCAGGCCATGAACGAGGTGTTGCGGTTGGTGAAGTCGTTCTCCGGACCACCCGACCCCGGGTCCAGGTACGAGGGGCCGGGCCCCGCCTCCCCGATCCAGCCCGCGTCGGCCTGCGGAGGGATCGTGTAGCCCAGGTGCTGGAGGCTGTAGAGCAGGTTCATGGCACAGTGCTTGACCCCGTCCTCGTTCCCGGTGATCAGACAGCCGCCGGCCCGGCCGTAGTACGCGTACTGGTCCTTGGCGTTGAGGATGCTGGAACAGGCGTAGAGGCGCTCGACGACCCGTTTCATCACCGAGCTGTTGTCGCCCAGCCAGATGGGCCCGCACAGCACCAGGATGTCGGCCGCCATCACCTTCTCGTACAGTCCGGGCCAGGCGTCCCGCTCCCAGCCGTGCTCCCGCATGTCCGGCCAGACGCCCGTCGCGATGTCGTGGTCGACGGCCCGGACCACCTCGGTGCCGACACCGTGCCCCTCCATCACCGCACGGCTGCGGTCGATCAGCCCCTCCGTGTTGCTGACCTCCGGGGAGCGCTTGAGGGTGCAGTTGACGTACAGCGCACGCAGGTCGTCGAAGCGGTAGGCGTCGTCGGAAGGTCCGGACGGCGGCATGCGGGGCTCCTTGGCAGGCACGGGGAACGCGGGATGTGGACCCGGTCTACCGTCAGCTCCGGCCGTACCGGGCGGTAGACGCGCCGACACCCCCCGTACGCAGCAAGTCCGGCCCCGGGACCAGAGCGCCCCCGGACAGCCGATCAGGACGCGCGCCCGCGCCGCCCCGCGCGCTCCAATGGACGGGTGACCGTGCCCCCGGACGACTGCCTGGCGCGCAACGAGTGGCTCTGCGGGGCCTACCTCTCCAGCCGTCGCGAGATCCTCTGGGACGCCGTCGTGGAGCACCTCCAGCTCACCGCGGTCTCCGTACTCATCGGGCTGGCGCTCGCCGTTCCGCTCGCCCTGGTGGCACGCCACCGACGCTGGGCGGCGGGCCCGGTGCTCGGTGTGACGACCGTCCTCTACACCGTGCCGTCGCTCGCCATGTTCTCGCTGCTGCTGCCGGTGTACGGACTCTCCGCCTCGCTCGTCGTCGCCGGGCTCGTGCTCTACTCGCTCACCCTTCTCGTACGGAACATCCTCGCCGGACTGCGCGCCGTGCCCGAGGAGACCTTGCAGGCCGCACGCGGGATGGGATACGGCCCGCTGCGGCTGCTGCTCGCCGTGGAACTGCCCCTCGCGCTGCCCGCGGCCATGGCCGGACTGCGGATCGCGACCGTCTCCGCCGTCTCCCTGGTCACGGTCGGCGCGCTCGTCGGCTACGGCGGGCTCGGCAATCTCATCTACTCCGGGATGAACACCTACTTCAAGGCCCAGGTGCTCACCGCGTCCGTCCTCTGCGTCGTGATCGCCGTCGCCGCCGACCTGCTGCTCCTGCTCGCACAGCGGGTGCTCACCCCATGGACCAGGAGGCAGTCGTGAAAACCCTCGCCGACGCCTGGTCCTGGCTCACCACCTCCGCCAACTGGTCCGGCGACGGAGGCATCTGGCACCGGCTGGGACAGCACATCTTCCTCACCGTCGTCTGCCTGCTCATCAGCTGCCTGATCGCGCTGCCCGTCGCCCTGGTCCTCGGCCATCTCGGCAAGGGCGGCGCACTGGCCGTCAACATCTCCAACATCGGCCGGGCCGTGCCCACCTTCGCCGTGCTGGTACTGCTCCTGCTCACACCGATCGGCGGGCACGGCGAATGGCCCACCATCATCGCCCTCGTCCTCTTCGCCGTACCGCCGCTGCTCACCAACGCCTACGTCGGCATGCGGGAGGTCGACCGCGACATCGTGCGCGCGGCCAAGGGCATGGGCATGACGGGCAGACAGCTGATGCTGGGTGTCGAGGTGCCGCTCGCCCTGCCGCTGATCCTCACCGGAGTACGGATCGCCGCCGTCCAGCTCGTCGCGACCGCCACCCTCGCGGCACTGGCCGGCGGCGGTGGCCTCGGCCGGATCATCACGGCGGGCTTCAACCTCGCCTCCACGGCACAGGTCGTCGCCGGGGCGGTGCTCGTCGCGGTCTTCGCGCTGATCGTCGAAGGGCTCTTCGAAGCGGGCAGGCTGCTCGTCCCGGGCCGGCTCGGCGGCGGAGGGTCCGGATGAGGCCGGCAGCCGCCCTCCTCGTACTGCTGGTGCTGCTCCCGGCGGCCGCCTGCACCACCGGCCCCTCGCTGGAGAACCAGGGCGAGATCACCGCACCGCCGGGCGACAGCAGACACCTCACCATCGGCTCCGCGGGCTTCACCGAGAGCGATCTGCTCGCCCAGATGTACGCGCTGCTGCTGGACCGGGCCGGCTACTCCACGAAGATCATCTCCGTCACCAACCGGGAGATCTACGAACCGGCGCTGGAGAGCGGCCAGATCGACGTCGTTCCGGAGTACGCCGCGACCTTCGCCGACTGGCTGAACGCCAAGAAGAACGGCGCCGACGCCGCCCCGGCCGGTTCGCCCGACCTCGCTGCCACCATGAAGGCGCTGCGCGCCCTGGCCGAACCCCGTGGCCTCACCGTTCTCGATCCCGGGCGAGCCGTCGACCAGAACGCCTTCGCGGTCGCCGGCCGGTACGCGGCCGAGCACCACCTGAAGACACTGAGCGACCTGGGCCGGTCCGGGCTGCCCGTACGGCTGGCCGCCGGCGACGAATGCGTACAGCGCCCCTACTGCGCACCCGGGCTGAAGAAGACGTACGGCATCCGCATCACCGCCGTGGACCCCAAGGGTGTCGGCACCACCCAGGCCAAACAGGCCGTCCAGAAGGGCCGGGACCAGATGGTGCTGACCACCACGACCGACGCCACGCTCGACGACTTCGGGCTCGTCCTGCTCGCCGACGACCGGCACCTCCAGAACGCCGACTACCTCGTCCCCGTCGTCAACCGGTCCCGGGCGGGCAGCGAAGGCGTCCGCACGGCACTGGGCAGGCTCAACACCGTACTGACCACCGCCGACCTGGCCCGGCTCGACGAGCAGGTCGACAGCTGGCGGCGGCTGCCCGAGGGCGTGGCGCGCAACTACCTGGAGTCCAAGGGCCTCGTCCCGCGCGGCTGACCGGCGTGGAACACCGCCGCGGACCACCGTCGTGGCCGGCCGCCGCCCCGCGCGGTCAGGCCCGCAGCCTCCCCGGCAGCCAGCCCAGCTGCACGGCCTCCTGGAACGGCCCGCCGCCCTCGTGGTCGTTGAAGTCGTAGACCTCGATGGTCTTGTCCGGGTGGGCGTAGGCGTTGAAGGCGGCGAAGACGGTCGAGGGCGGGCAGGTCATGTCCTCCAGGGCGGTCGAGAACAGCGCCGGCGCCCGCCCGCGCGCCGCGAAGTGCACCCCGTCGAAGTAGGACAGCGTGGCCCTCGCCCCATCGGCCCGGCCGCGGTGTGTCTTGAGGTAGTTGCCCACCTCGCGGTACGGGGTCCGGTCGGTGACGGTGAGGGCGCGGGGGAAGTCGCAAAGGAACGGGACGTCCGGCGCGATCGCCACCAGGTCGGGTATCAGCCCGCCCACGGCGAGGGTGATGCCGCCGCCCTGGCTCTCGCCGATGGCCGCGGTGCGCGCCGCGTCGGCCAGCGGATGCGAACGCGCCGCCTCCACCGCCCGCACCGCGTCGGTGAACACCCGCCGGTAGTAGTAGGACTCAGGGTCCTCGATGCCCCGGGTCATGAAACCGGGGTACGCCGGGGCACTGCCCACCGGGTCCGGGGTGTCGCCGACGAGCCAGCCGCTGCCCTGGCCCCGGGTGTCCATCACGAAGTGGGCGAATCCGGCCGAGGCCCAGAGCAGATGGGTGTGCGCCAGGCCCCGCCCGCCGCCGTAACCGATGAACTCGACCACAACCGGCAGCGGCTCCGTGGTGCCCGCCGGGAGGACGAACCAGCCCTTGACCGGATGACCGCCGAAGCCCGCGAACGTCACGTCGTACACGTCCACGGTGGACAGCCCGGTGCCGGTGCGCGGCTCGAAACGGGCGTCGAGGTCGTGGGACCGGGCCTCGTCCAGCGTCTTCGTCCAGAACGCGTCGAAGTCCTCCGGCTCGACCGAACCGCTGCGGTACTCACGCAGCCGGTCGAGCGGCAGATCGAACAGGGACATGTGGGACCGCCTTCTTCGCGGGGATGGTTGATCACACCGTACGGGGGTGTGCGGCGAAGAAGTTGTGCCCGCCCCCTTGACCGGCGTCAGGCCGACCCTCACAGTACTCGTCAATGCGCATTAGTAATACGCATTAATCGATGTGAGGAGCCATGGTGGAGGAACCCAGGAAGCGGGCCAGGCCCGGCCGTTCACCCGCACCGGCGGGCCGCACGGCCCGTCCGCGCCAGGCGGAGGTCGCACGGCTCGCCGGAGTCTCGCAGGCCACGGTCTCGCTGGTGCTCGCGGACAAGAGACAGGGGCCCGCGATCTCGGAGGAGACCCGGCAGAAGGTCCTGGAGGCGGCCCGCACCCTCGGATACGTCCCCGACCCGGCGGCCCGCAGGCTCGCGGCGGCGCGCAACAACCTGCTGGGCGTGTTCAGCTTCACCGCGACGTTCCCCACCGATGTGCAGCACTCGTACTACCCGTTCCTGGTGGGCGTGGAGCGCGAGGCCGCGGAGCGCGGCTACGACCTGGTGCTGTTCACGGGGTCGAGCACCGGCGGCGCGGGGGCCGCCGGGCCCGACGCGCTGAACCGGGTCCGCCTCGCCGACGGCTGCCTCTTCCTCGGCCGCCACGCACCGGCCGAGGAGCTGGGGCGGCTGGTCGCCGACGGCTTCCCGGTGGTCCACCTCGGCCGCCGGGACGAGCCGGAGGGCCTGCACTGGGTCGGCGCCGACTACGTGAGCGCCGCCCGCGAGGTCGTCGGCCACCTCGCCGGCCTCGGGCACCGCCGGATGGTGCTGATCCGCGAGGACGACGAGGCGCCCGCCTCCACCGACCGCGAACACGGCTTCCGCGAGGGGCTCGCGGCGGCCGGCCTGGCCGGACCCGGGACCGTCTTCCGTTCCGCGGACCCGGAGCGAGACCTCACCCCCGAGCGGCTGCGGAGCTGGCTCGCCGACGGCGTCACCGCGTTCGTCGCCGAGGAGACCGACACCTCAGCCCCCTGGCGCGCCCTGCGGCGGGCAGTCACCGACACCGGGACCGACTACCCGCGCGACGCCTCGCTGGCGCTGCTCGGCAGCCCGCCCGCCGACCTCGCGGACGGACCCGAACCCACCGGTTTCGACATCCCCCGCACCCGGCTCGGCGCGGCCGCCGTGCGCATGCTCGCCGCACTGGTCGCGGGGGAGGAGGCCACCGAACCCCTGGTCGCCTGCGCCTTCCGGCCGGGCGCCACCTCGGGCCCGCCACCCGTCACCGAAGACTGGTGACCGACCGCAACACCCGTACGTGTGTGTGGCTCAAGGAGACCCTTGATGCCCGAACCGGACGTCCTCGTCGTGGGCGCCGGACTGGGCGGCGTCGCCGCCGCGCTCGCCGCCCGCCGCGCCGGACGCACCGTCGTCCTCACCGAGGAGACCGACTGGATCGGCGGCCAGCTCACCGAGGCGCGCGGCGAGTTCGACGAACCGCACGCCCCCGAACAGGCCCAGCCGCTCAACCCCGGATTCCCCGGACTACGGATCCGCCCCGACATCACCGGCACCGAAGACGGCCTGGCCAAGGCCCCGTACGTACGCGAGTCCCGCCGGATCAAGGCCGTCACCATCGTCACCGAGCAGGACGTGTCGATCGACATCGTCGGCCCGCACGGCGGAACACGCCACCGGGACGCGGTCGGTGTCGGCAGCTACCGCATTGATCTGCACCCCTCCACCGGAGGCGACAACTGCATCGGTCCGCACCCTGCCCCACATCTGGGCCGTCGCCCTTCGGCGGCTTCTGCGTGACGGCCGCCACGTACCTCTGATCCGGGGGCGTTCACCCGCTCCCGCGGGCGGGCAGAAAAACCGTTGCCCGCGGGGCGGGTGCCTGCGATCCTCCTCCCCATGCCAGACAACGAAACAAGCGGCTCGCGCCAGGTCGAGGCGCTCTTCTCGCACGGCCGCCTGACGGCGATCCCCCGCAAGACGGCCCGCCGGGAGCAGTTGCTCGTCCACCTCTCCGAGACCCTCTTCGAGCGGGACCGGAGCTACACGGAGCGAGAGGTCAACGAGGCCCTGCTCACGGTGCACGACGACTGCTCGGCGCTGCGCCGCTACCTGGTCGTCGCCGGCCTGCTGGTCAGGCCCAAGGACGGCAGCAGCTACCGGCGCGGGCGGTAGCACCGGCCGCGCCCGTACGTCCTACGCGTCCGCGACCGAGTCGAAGGGCACCTCGCCCCGGGCCACGCCCCGCGCGTCCGCGTCGACCGAGCGGCGCAGCGCCTCGTGGAGCTTGGCCGGTGTCAGCACGCCGAGGAACCGCGAACCGTCCAGTACCGCGACCCACCCCGCGTCGTGCTGGAGCATCTCGCTGAACGCTTGCTTCAGCGGGGCGCCGACCGGCACCCAGGCATCCATCCTGCGGGCCAGTTCGCCGACCGTGCCGTGCCCGCCCGCGATGCGCAGCGCGTCCGCCGCCACCCAGCCGTGCAGATCGCCCTCGCCGTTCAGCACCACCGCCCAGCGGGCCCCCGTGGCGCCGAGCCGGGCCGCCGCCGCGCCGGCCGGCTCGTCCAGCCGGGCGACCGGCGGCTCCTGAAGGTCCTCCGGCTCGATCTCGGTGACCGAGAGCCGCTTCAGGCCCCGGTCGGCGCCGACGAACCGTGCCACGTACGGGGTCGCGGGAGCCCCGAGCACGGCGGCCGGGGTGTCGAACTGCTCGATGCGCCCCGCCCCGTACACCGCGATCCGGTCGCCCATCCGGACCGCCTCCTCGATGTCATGGGTGACCATCAGGACCGTCTTGCGGACCGTCGCCTGCAGGCTCAGGAACTCGTTCTGCAGCCGCTCGCGCACCACCGGGTCGACCGCGCCGAACGGCTCGTCCATCAGCAGCACCGGCGGATCCGCTGCCAACGCCCTTGCCACGCCCACTCGTTGGCGCTGACCGCCGGAGAGCTGCGCGGGGTAGCGGGAACCGTAGGTCTTCGGATCGAGGCCCACCAGATCCAGCAGCTCGGCCGCCCGCTCCCGGGCCCGCGCCCGTTTCCAGCCGACCAGGGCCGGCACGGTCGCCGTGTTGTCGAGGACCGTGCGGTGCGGGAAGAGACCGACCTGCTGGATGACGTAGCCGATCCGGCGACGCAGTTTCACCGGGTCGACACCGGAGATGTCCTCGCCGCCGACGAGGATCCGGCCCGACGACGGTTCGATCAGCCGGTTCACCATCATCATCGTGGTCGTCTTGCCGCAGCCGGACGGCCCGACGAGGGTGACCAGTTCCCCCTCGGCGACCTCGAAGGAGAGCCCGTCGACCGCGCTCGTGCCGTCCGGATACACCTTGCCGACCTGCTCGAACCGGATCATGCCTGCACGGTAGGAGCCGTCCGGGCAGCGCGCACACGGGCCGCGACCGTCCGTGTCGGTGCCGTGTGCTGAACTGTCCGTGGCACATCTGATTCAGGAGCACCTTGTGAACAGCTACCGGCACCCCGGCATCGTATTCACCGACCGCTATTTCGCGGTCCCGCTCGACCACAGCGATCCGAGTGGCGAGCAGATCGAAGTCTTCGGCAGGGAGGCCGTGGCGAGCGGCCGGGCCGATGAGGAGCTGCCCTGGCTGGTGTACCTGGAGGGCGGTCCCGGCTTCGGTGCGCGGCGCTTCATCGGCACGGAGGCCTGGCTGGGGCGGGCCGTGCAGGAGTTCAGGGTGCTGCTGCTCGACCAGCGCGGCACCGGCCTCTCCACCCCCGCCAACCGGCAGACCCTGCCGCTGCGCGGCGGCCCGCGCGAGCAGGCCGACTACCTCACCCACTTCCGGGCCGACAGCATCGTGCGCGACTGCGAGCTGATCCGCCCGCAGCTGACCGGCGGCGAACCCTGGACGGTCCTTGGCCAGTCCTTCGGCGGCTTCTGCGCCGTCCGCTATCTGTCGGCCGCCCCCGAAGGGCTCAGGACCGTCCTGATCACCGGCGGGCTGCCCTCCCTCGACGCGCACGCCGACGACGTGTACCGGGCCGCCTACCCGCGGATCGAGCGCAAGAACGCCGCGCACTACGCCCGCTATCCGCAGGACGTCGAGCGCGCCCGGGAGATCACCGCCCATCTGCTGGAGCACCCCACCGACAGCGCCCACCGCCTGACGGCCGAAGGGTTCCAGTCCCTCGGCATCATGCTCGGCGGCGGCAGCGGCAGCCACCAGCTGCACTACCTGCTGGAGAACGCCTTCGTCCGCACTCCGCACGGCACCGAGCTCTCCGACACCTTCCAGGAGGCCGTGCGCACGGCCTCCTCGTTCGCCGGGCACCCGCTGTACGCCCTGCTGCACGAGGCGATCTACGGGCAGGACGAGCGGCCCACCGGCTGGTCCGCCGAGCGGGTCCGTGGTGAATTCCCGCAGTTCGACGCGGCCGAGGCGCTCAAGGGCGACGGCCCGGTGCTCTTCACCGGTGAGAGCATCCACCCCTGGCACTTCGAGGTGGACCCGGCGCTGCGCCCGCTGCGCGAGACCGCCGAACTGCTGGCCGCCCGCACCGACTGGGCGCCGCTGTACGACCCCGAGCGCCTGGCGGCCAATCAGGTGCCGGTCGCGGCGGCCGTCTATCACGACGACATGTACGTCGACACGGCACACGCGCTGCGCACGGCGGCGTCGATCCGGGGACTGCGCACCTGGGTGACCGACGAGTACGAGCACGACGGGCTGCGCGCCGGCGGACCGCGGGTGCTGGACCGGCTGCTGGCCCTGGTCCGGGACGAAGTCTGACCGTGTCCGTGAGCGGAAGGAGCCGGCCGGCTCCTCCCGCTCACGGCACCGCGGGTGTCAGTTCTGAAGGGCGTGCAGCGTTTCGTCCAGGCCGGCGCCCGAGCGCGGGGCCCGGTTGTACGGAAGCTTCGACAGGGCCGCAGCCATGCCGCAGGTGTTGGTCACGGCGGAGAACACCAGGCCGGAGCCGATACCGGCGGAGATCCAGCGGGCTGCCGGGAACCGCACCCCGGCGAGCAGGCCGGCCACCACGAGCGAACCGGCGGCGAGCCGGACCTGACGCTCCATGGGCCAGGTCGCGCGGGCCCCGGCGGGGTGGTCGAGATCGCGTCCCTCGCCCGCCCAGGCCGAGGTGCCACCGGTGAGCGTCATGGCGTCGATGTCGGCGGCGGCGAGGATGTCGCAGGCCCGGGTGGAGCGGACGCCGGAGGCGCACACCATCAGCAGCGAGCTGCGGGCGGCGGCGGACTTCAGCGCGGGCACGGCCTCGGAGAGGCGGTCCAGCGGGATGTTCAGCGCACCGGGCACATGCCCGGAGGCGTACTCGCCGGGGGCCCGCACATCGATCACGGTGAACTCCGCGAGACGGGCCGCGGCCTGGGCGGGGGAGAGGGAGACGGGGCTGGTCACGAGCAGTGTTTCCTTTCGTTCACCGGGGATCGGGAGGGACTCGGTCCGTCCCAGGTCCTGTCCGGCGGATCAGGCCCTGCCCCGGTCGGGCTAGAATACCCCTCGGGGTATCAGGAGGAGGATGTTGTGGAACTCGACATGGCGGCCGACGAACTGAAGTCGGTCCTCAACCGCCTTCGCCGCGCGCAGGGCCAGCTCGCCGGGGTCATCAGGATGATCGAGGAGGGCCGGGACTGCGAGGACGTGATCACGCAGATGGCGGCTGTGTCCCGGGCGCTCGACCGGGCCGGTTTCGCGATCATCGCGACGGGCCTTCAGCACTGCATGGCCGACGGCGGCAGTGAGCCGGAGGACCGGGACCGGATGCGGTCACGGCTGGAGAAGCTCTTTCTCTCACTGGCCTGAGCCGGCCGGGGGCGACGCCGTGGTTCATGCCACCGCGTCGACGATCATGAACGCGGCCACCGCCAGCAGGGCCACGCCGAAGATCCGTCGCAGGGCGGCCGTGGACACCTTCGGGGCGATCGCCGCCCGTCCCAGGCGCCGAGCACCGCCGTCGCCGTGAACGGGGCGATGGTCGCCCAGTCCAGCGCGGTGGGCGTGGCGAGCCGGGTGCGCCGAGCGCCAGTCCGACCACCGCACCGGCGACCAGCGCCACGATCAGCGCGCTCACGCCGCGGAGGGCGCGGTCACGGGGGCGGCGACACCGAGGCCGGCCTCCGCCGCCGCGCCGAAGCCGTCGTCGACGGCCACCACCTCGCGCCCCGCCGCGTCCAGCATCGACGCGGCGATCGCTGCCCGCGCCCCGCCCGCGCAGTGCACCCACACGAGGCCCGGAGGCACCTCGGCGAGCCGCCGGGGCAGCTCGTGGAGCGGAATGTGCACCGCGCCGGCTATCGCACCACCGAGGTGCTCGGTGTTGCGGCGCACGTCGAGGACCACCGGGTCCTCGCCGCGCTCCCGGGCGGCCGCCAGGCCCGCGAAGTCGGACCTGGCGAAGGACCGGAGCTCCGTCGCCGGGGCCGCCCAGTCCTCGGGGCCGCCGGTGGCCGCGGCGGCCGGGCGGTCCAGCCCGACGCGGGACAGTTCCCGCTGTGCGTTGGCGATCTCGGCGGCGGTGCCCGCCAGCAGGGTGACCGGCTTGCCCCACGGGATCAGCCAGGCCAGGTACGTGGCGAGCGGGCCGTCGCCCTCGAAGTTGAACGATCCGGCGATATGTCCCTGGGCGAAGGCCACCCGGCTGCGCAGGTCCACCACCCACTCGCCCGCGGCCAGTCGCCGGGAGATCTCTCCGGCGTCGGCGGGGCCGGGTGGGGTCAGGTCGAGCGGAGCGGGCCCCGCGGCATTGGCCGGGCCCATGTGCGCGTAGTACGCGGGGATGTCGTCGAGGCCGGCGAGCAGCTCCGCGACGAAGGTGTCCACGTCCTTGACCAGGGCGTCGTTCCGGCGGCGCTCGTCGCCGATCGTCGTGGCCGACCCCTCGGCCTGCGAGGACGAACAGAAGCTGCCGAAGCCGTGCGTGGGCAGCACGGGCACCTCGTCCGCGAGCTCGTCGGCGAGGCGGTGCACGGAGGCGTGCTGGGCGCGGGCCAGTTCGGCGGTGAGCCGGGGCTCCACCAGATCGGGCCGGCCCACACTGCCGATCAGCAGCGAGCCGCCGGTGAAGGCGGCCACGTCGCGGCCCTCCTCCACCAGCACGTACGAGGTGTGGTGCGGGGTGTGCCCGGGGGTGGCGAGCGCACGCAGCGCGAGGCCGTCGTCGACCTCGGCGATGTCGCCGTCCGCGACCGGCACCCGGGCGAAGGAGACCTCCGCGGCGGCGGGCACCAGGTAGCGCGCCCCCGTGACCCGCGCCAGCTCCAGGCCACCGGTCACGTAGTCGTTGTGCAGATGCGTCTCCACCACCAGGGCGATCCGCACGCCGCGCCGGGCAGCGGCGGCGATGACCCGGTCGATGTCGCGCGGCGGGTCCACGACGACGGCGGCCCGCCGGCCGCCCGCCAGATAGCCGCGGTTGCCGAGGCCCGCTGTCTCGATGGTGTCGACGAAGAACACGACACGGCTCCTTCCGTGATGCTTTACCCCGGGGGGTATCTCTGAATCAGGCTAACACCAATACCCCAGGGGGTATTTCTCGCCCTGGGTGAGACGTGCGCTACGTCGGGGGCATCCGGGGAACGCGGGGGGTCGTTGATCGGCGGCGGTCGGGGCCTGTCCGGTGGATCGGGGCCGGACAGGTCCTAAGCTGCCGACATGACGGAGCAGCTCGAACCCATGCCCGCGGACTGGCTGCGCGCCCTGGCCGTGGTCGCGCACCCCGATGACCTGGAGTACGGCTGCGCGGCGGCGATCGCGGGCTGGACCGACGAGGGCCGCGAGGTCTCCTACCTCCTCGCCACCCGCGGTGAGGCCGGCATCGACCGGCTGCGGCCGGAGGAATGCGCACCGCTGCGCGAGCGCGAGCAGCGGGCGAGCGCCGCCGTCGTCGGCGTCCGCGAGGTGGAGTTCCTGGACCACCGCGACGGCGTGATCGAGTACGGCCTCCCGCTGCGCCGGGACATCGCCGCCGCCATCCGCAAGTACCGTCCCGAGCTGGTCATCACGCTCAACCACCGGGACACCTGGGGTGGCGTCACCTGGAACACCCCTGATCACCGGGCGGTCGGCCGCGCCACCCTGGATGCCGCCGCCGACGCGGGCAATCGTTGGATCTTTCCGGAACTCGCGGAGTCGGGACTCCGGCCGTGGAACGGGGTGCGGTGGGTCGCGGTCGCCGGGTCGAACGCGCCCACCCACGCCGTCGACGCGACGGTCGGGCTGGAGCGCTCGGTGCAGTCGCTGCTGGCGCACCGCTCGTACATCGAAGGGCTCACGGACGAGGACCCCGAGGCGTACTGCCGTACCTTCCTGACCGGTCACGCGCGGGCCGAGGGCGAGCGCTTCGGCGGCCGCCCGGCCGTCACCTTCGAACTCTTCACCCACTGATTCCGGTCCGGATCCGCTCGGTGTTCCGGCTGCGAATGTTCGATGTCGCGCATATTCGGGTACCGCCTCGGAAGACAAAGTCGCAGGTCCACGACTCGATGTTGTCCAGACCATTGACATGCAAGCGCCACGATGTTGAATTCGGTCTTGTTCTGCTGCGCGACTCCGGTGACTTGAGTGATCAATGGAGGACCTGTGACGCCTCGCCCACCCCGCCTCGCCGCGCTCGGCACGGCGGCGACCCTGCTCGTCGGCGGTCTGCTGACTGCCGTGCCGCCCGCCCAGGCGGCCGGCGGCGCCCGCGCCGCCACCCCGGCGAAGGCCGCGGACGACCGGCCGGCCCCGGCCATCACGCCGACCCCGCAGTCCGTGAAGCCCCGGCCCGACCGGATCACCATCAGTCCGACCGTCACTCTGGTGGCGGGCGATACCTCCGACGAGTCCGCCATGCAGGTCGTGGAGAGCGCGCTGCGCCGGGCCGGTGCCCAGCGTGTCGTACGCGCCGACAGACCCGCCCGGAACGGTCTCACCGTCCATGTCGGTGACTCCGCCGCGCTCGCCGCGCAGCGGATCGACGGTCCGGCCGCGCTGCCCGCCGACGGCTATGTGCTCGGCATCGGCGCCGGTCGCATCGTCCTCGCGGGCAAGGACACCACGGGTACGTACTACGCCGCGCAGACGCTTCGTCAGGTCCTGCCGGACGCCGGGCATCCGGGGGCGAAGGTCGCCGGGCTCGCGGTGCGCGACTGGCCGGGCACCGCGCTGCGCGGTGTCATCGAGGGCTTCTACGGCACCCCGTGGTCGCACGAGGCCCGGCTCGATCAGCTCGACTACTACGGCGAGCACAAGATGAACATCTATGTGTACTCGCCGAAGGACGACGCGTACCTCCGCGCGAAGTGGCGCGACGCCTACCCGGCCGGCCAGCTGGATCGGATCAAGGAGCTCGCCGACCGGGCCGCGCGGCGCCATGTGGAGTTCACCTACGCGCTCTCGCCGGGGCTCTCCGTCTGCTACAGCTCGGAAGCCGACGCGAAGGCGCTGGTCGACAAGTTCCAGACCATCTGGGACATCGGGGTACGCACCTTCGCCGTGCCGCTCGACGACATCAGCTACACCGACTGGAACTGCGCCGAGGACAAGGCGAAGTGGGGGACCGGCGGCGGCGCCGCGGGTGCGGCGCAGGCGTATCTGCTCAACCGGGTCAACAAGGAGTTCATCGCCACCCACCCGGGCGCCCAGCCGCTCCAGATGGTCCCGACCGAGTACTACAACGTCTCCGCCTCGCCGTACAAGAAGGCGCTGTCCGAGCAGCTCGACCCCAATGTCCTGGTCGAGTGGACGGGCGTCGGCGTCGTCGCGCCGACCATGACCGTCGCCCAGGCGGAGGCCGCCCGCACCGTCTTCAACCACCCGATCCTGACCTGGGACAACTACCCGGTCAACGACTACGCGACGAACCGGCTGCTGCTCGGCCCGTTCAGCGGGCGGGAGAAGGGGCTGCCCGGCAAGCTGGCCGGGATCACGGCGAACCCGATGATCCAGCCGTACGCCTCGAAGATCGCGCTGTACACCGTCGCCGACTACGCGTGGAACGACGCCGCGTACGACCCCCGCGCCTCGTGGGGCAAGGGGCTGAAGGAGTACGCGGGCGGCGACCCGCGCACGCAGAAGGCGCTGCGGGCGTTCGCCGACGTGAACTACAGCTCGGCCCTCAACAAGGGCCAGGCACCTGAACTGGCGGCGGAGTTCGCCCGCTACTGGAAGTCCGGTGACGCCACCCGGCTCGCCTCGGTGCTCGGCGGACTCGGTGCGGCCCCCGGGCGGCTGCGCGACGGCCTTCCGGACCGTGGCTTCGTCGCCGACGCCGGACCCTGGCTGGATGCCACCGGGTCCTGGGCCACCGCGGCCCGCACCGCCCTTCGCATGGTCGAGGCGGCACGCGCCGGAAAGGGCGCGCAGGCCTGGGAGCTGCGGCAGCAGCTGCCCGCGCAGGTCACCGAGGCGAAGTCCTTCACGTACACCGGGCTCGACGGGCGCAAGGTGCCGGTCCTCGTCGGCGACGGCGTCCTGGACCGGTTCATCGACGCGGCGAACGCCGAGCACGACCGGATCCTCGGTGTGAACGGCAGGCCCACGGCCTCGACGAACCTGGGCACGTACCAGACCAACTCCGCCGCCCGGATGCTAGACGGCGACGACTCCACCTACTTCTGGAGCGACGGGGCGCCCGCCGCGGGGGACACGGTCACCGTGGACCTCGGCCGGGTCCGCGACATCGGCTCCGTCGCCCTCGCGATGGGCAAGCCCGGCAGCACCGAGGACTACCTCCACCAGGGGGTGCTGGAGTACTCCGCCGACGGGCAGAGCTGGCAGCAGCTCACCGCCTTCTCCCAGAAGCCTGACGTCACCGCGACCGCACCCGCCGGGACGAAGGCGCGCTACGTGCGGGCACGGGCGACCGCGGGCCAGGACAACTGGCTCGTCGTACGGGAGTTCAGCATCCCGACGGACGAGGGCGCCGTGACCGGAGGCCCGCCCGCCGCGGCCGGTTCCTCGCTGCGCGCGGCCTCCGACGGGGACCCGGGCACCGTCTACCGGGCGGCCCGTGCCCCGGAGGCCGGGGAGACGCTGGAACTCGGGCTCCTTGCCGCGCGTGCCGTGCCCTCCGTCACCGTCCTCCAGCCGGCCGGGTCCGAGGGCCGCGCCGACATCCAACTGCGGGGGACCGACGGAACCTGGCAGACCGTCGGCAAGCTCGACGGCCCGTACACCCGACTCGACACGGCCGGCCGCACGGCCGACGCGGTGCGGCTCGTCTGGCACACCGGGTCGGCGGCACCGCAGATCGCCGATGTGGTGGTGGCCGGCCAGGACTGAGGCACGCTCCCGGTAGCCCCGCCGCCCGGAGCCGTCCCGCACCTGGAACCGCCCGGCACCTGGAACCGTCCCGCGCCCGGTGCGGCCCGAACCTCTTCGGGCCGCACCGGGCGCACCCATGTCCGGGTCCGGCCGAAACCGGCACCGGCAGGTTGTTCCCAGAGGGGCAAGCAACCGCTTAGTATGCGCCGGAGCAGTGGTAATGCCGACAGTGTTGTGGAGGCCCCTCATGCAGGCATGGCGAGTGCACCGGAACGGCGAGCCGAGCGAGGTGATGCGGCTGGAGGAGACGGACCGGCCGGCGCCCGGCGACGGGCAGGTGCTCATCGAGGTGCTCGCGGCGGACATCAACTTCCCCGACGCGCTGCTCTGCCGCGGCCATTACCAGGTGCGGCCGCCGCTGCCGTTCACCCCCGGCGTGGAGATCTGCGGCCGGACGGCGGACGGGCGGCGGGTGCTGGCCACCCCCGCCCTGCCGAACGGCGGGTTCGCCGAGTACGTCGTCGCCGACGAGGCGGCACTGCTGCCCGCCCCGGACGCCCTGGACGACGCCGAGGCCGCCGCCCTGCACATCGGCTACCAGACCGGGTGGTTCGGCCTGCACCGCAGGGCGCGGCTCCGGGCGGGCGAGACCCTCCTGGTCCACGCGGCGGCCGGCGGCGTCGGCAGCGCCGCCGTCCAGCTCGGCAAGGCCGCCGGAGCCACCGTCATCGGTGTGGTCGGCGGCCCCGAGAAGGCGAAGACCGCCACCGGGCTCGGCTGCGACCTGGTCATCGACCGCCACAGCGAGGACATCGTCGCCGCGGTCAAGGAAGCAACCGGGGGACGCGGTGCCGACGTGGTGTACGACCCGGTCGGCGGCGACGCCTACGCCAAGTCCGTGAAGTGCATCGCCTTCGAGGGCCGGGTGATCGTCGTCGGCTTCGCGAGCGGCGTCATCCCCACCCCGGCGCTGAACCACGCGCTCGTCAAGAACTACTCGATCACCGGACTCCACTGGGGCCTGTACAACACCAAGGACCCGGCCGCAGTCCGCGCCTGCCACGACGAACTCACCCGGCTCGCCGCGCAGGGCGTCATCAAGCCGCTGATCAGCGAACGCGTCGGGCTGGCCGGGGCCGCGGCCGCCGTCCAGCGGGTCGCCGACGGCACCAGCACCGGCCGGATCGTCGTCCTCCCGTCAGGAGCCGCCCGATGACCGCACCCGACGCGGCCGGACTGCGCCGCCGCACCCAGGACCTGCTCGCCGCGCACCCTCCGGCCACCACCGGCCGCACCGAATTCCTCAAGGCCCGCTTCGACGCCGGACTGGCCTGGGTGCACTACCCGGCCGGCCTCGGCGGCCTCGACACGCCACGCTCCCTGCAACCCGTCGTCGACGCCGAACTCGCCGCGGCGGGCGCCCCCGACAACGATCCGCGCCGGATCGGGATCGGCCTCGGCATGGCCGCCCCCACCGTCCTCGGCTTCGGCACCGACGAGCAGAAGCAGCGCTTCCTGCGGCCGCTCTGGGTCGGCGAGGAGGTCTGGTGCCAGCTCTTCAGCGAACCGGGCGCAGGCTCCGACCTCGCGGCCCTCGGCACCCGCGCCGTCCGCGACGGCGAGGACTGGGTGGTCGACGGCCAGAAGGTCTGGACGTCCAGCGCCCACCTGGCCCGCTGGGCGATCCTCATCGCCCGCACCGACCCGGACCTGCCCAAGCACCGCGGCATCAGCTACTTCATCTGCGACATGACCGACCCCGGCGTCGAGGTGCGGCCGCTGCGCCAGATCACCGGCGAGGCCGAGTTCAACGAGGTCTTCCTGACCGGCGTACGCATCCCCGACAGCAGGCGCCTCGGCCCGGTCGGCGAGGGCTGGAAGGTCGCGCAGACCACGCTGATGAACGAGCGGGTCTCCATCGGCGGGGCACGCGTCCCGCGCGAGGGAGGCATGATCGGCCCGGTCGCCCGCACCTGGCGCGAACGCCCCGAACTGCGCACCCACGACCTCCACCAGCGGCTGCTGACCCTCTGGGTCGAGGCCGAGGTGGCCAGGCTCACCGGCACCCGGCTGCGCCAGCAGCTCGTCGCCGGACAGCCCGGCCCCGAAGGCTCCGGAATGAAGCTCGCCTTCGCCCGGCTCAACCAGGAGATCAGTGGCCTGGAGGTCGAACTGCTCGGCGAGGAAGGGATGTTGTACAGCGACTGGACCATGCGCAGGCCGGAGCTGGTCGACTTCACCGGCCGGGACGCCGGCTACCGCTATCTCCGCTCCAAGGGCAACTCCATCGAGGGCGGCACCAGCGAGGTGCTGCTCAACATCGTTGCCGAGCGCGTACTCGGTCTGCCGGCCGAGCCGCGCAACGACAAGGACGTCCCCTGGAAGGACCTGGCCCGATGACCGCACCGACCGACGAGACCCCGACACCCGATCTGCTGTACTCGGAGGCCGAGGAGGACCTGCGGGCAGCGGTCCGCTCGCTGCTCGCCGACCGGAGCGACGCGCCGACGGTGCTCGCCCGGGTCGAGTCCGACACGCCGTACGACCCGCAGCTCTGGAAGGCCCTCGCGGCGGACATCGGCGCCGCCGGGCTGCTGGTGCCGGAGGAGCTCGGCGGGCAGGGCGCGGGCCATCGCGAGGCCGCGGTGGTGCTGGAGGAGCTGGGCCGCGGTGTCACTCCCGCGCCCTATCTGACCAGTGCGGTCGTCGCCACGGAGATCCTGCTCGCGCTGTCCGTGCGGGAGGGGCCGGCCACCAGCCTCCTCGGTGAGCTGGCTGCCGGGCGCAGGGTCGCTGTGCTCGCCGCGCCGTTCGCCGCCGGGCGCCCCGGCGGCGCGCAGCCGGTCGCGGTGGTCGCCGACACGCTGGAGGGCACGGTGACCGGCGTCGCCGACGCGGCCGCCGCCGATGTGCTGCTGGTGCCCACGACCGACGGCCTGTACGCGGTCGAGCCGGGCGCCGAGGGGGTCGCTGTCGAGCCGCTCGTACCGCTCGACCTGACCCGCCCGCTGGCCACCGTCACCCTTCGCGGGGCGGCCGGGACCCGGCTGGCCGACGGCGCGTCCGCCGTCGACGCCGTGCGCCGGGGCCTGCTGGCAGGCGCCGGACTGCTCGCCTCGGAGCAGCTCGGACTCGCCGAGTGGTGCCTGACCGAGACGGTCCGGTACACCCGGGAACGGCACCAGTTCAACCGGCCGGTCGGCTCGTTCCAGGCGCTCAAGCACCGCATGGCGCAGCTCTGGCTGGAGGTCGTGTCGGCCCGCGCCGCCGCCCGCAACGCCGCGGACGCCCTGGCGAGCGGCAGCCCCGACGCGCCGTTGGCGGTGGCCGTCGCGCAGGCGTACTGCTCCCGGGTCGCCGTGCGTGCCGCCGAGGAGTGCGTCCAGCTGCACGGCGGCATCGGGATGACCTGGGAGCACCCGGCGCACCTGTACCTGAAGCGGGCCAAGGCCGACTCGGTCGCGTACGGCACCGCCGGACAGCACCGCGCGACCGTCGCCGAGCTCGTGGAGCTGCCCGCACCGTAACGGCAGGAGAGGCAACCATCCGCGGAACTGCGGGACTTGGAGCGGAGGCGCGTGAAGAAGCGCCTCCGCTTCCGCTGTTTCCCGTCAGGCGGGGTACCGCGCACCCCTTTACCTGCTGTTTAATTGCGATCTGTTCGCAATAACATTTGATCTTGAATAAGGGGTGCGGGTATGACGGCCCGATCGATACGGGGAGCGGCCGCCGCGACACTGGCGACCGTGCTGTTGGCGGCCGCGACGGCCTGTTCGCAGCCGGGAGGCCCGGACGGCGGCGGCTCCGGATCGGGCGCGGGGGATTCGGCGGTGGTCGGCATCGCCTACGAGCCCGACAGCCTCAGCCCGCTGCTCGGCTACGGCAAGGACGGCAACTCCAAGATCTTCGACGGGCTGCTCACGCTCGACGACAAGATGGAGCTGCGGCCCGCGCTCGCCACCGCCCTGCCCGAGGTGAGCGACGACGGACTGACGTACACCTACCGGCTGCGCAAGGGCGTGAAGTTCAGCGACGGCGAGCCGTTCGGTGCGAAGGACGTGGTCTTCACCTACCGGACCATCCTCGACGAGAAGACCAACAACGCCTCCCGCACCGAACTCGACGCGGTGAAGAGCGTCGAGGCGGCCGGGGACGACACCGTCGTCTTCACGCTCAAGTACCCCTACGCGCCCTTCGCCCGGCGCACCGTCCTGCCCATCGCACCCGAACACGTCGCGGGCAAGCAGGACGTCAACACCGGTGACTTCACCACCCACCCCATAGGCACCGGACCGTACCTGCTCACCAAGTGGTCCAAGGGCGAGAAGATCGCCTTCAAGGCCAACCCCGGCTACTGGGGCGGCGCGCCGAAGGTGAAGAAGTTCACCATGGCGATCATCAAGGACGACGACGTACGCGCCACCCGGCTGCGCTCCGGCGAACTCGACGGCGCGATCCTGCCGCCCAACCTCGCCAAGGGCTTCGCCCGCACCGACGGCACCCGGACGTACGCCGCCACCACCTACGACTACCGCACCGTGACCCTGCCCACCCACAACGAGGTCACGGGCGACATCGCCGTCCGGCGCGCCCTCGATGTCGCCGTCGACCGCAAGGCCATGGTCGACTCCCTCCTCAACGGCGAGGGCCGGCCCGCCTACGGGCCCGTCCCCACCGACAGCGAGTGGTTCACCAAGGGCACCGAACGCCCCCACGACCTCGCCGCCGCGAAGAAGATCCTCGACGACGCCGGATGGAAGCCCGGCAAGGACGGCATCCGCACCAGGGACGGCGTGCGCGCCGCCTTCCCCCTCTGGTACCTCACCGGCGACAAGCTGCGCCAGGACCACGCGCTCGCCTACGCCTCCGACGCCAAGAAGGCCGGCATCGACATCACCACCGAGGCCGGGACCTGGGAGGTCATCGAGCCCCGGATGAAGCAGGACGCGGTCCTCGCGGGCGGCGGATCACCCGCCGACCCCGACTTCGACCAGTACACCCTGCTGAAGTCCTCGCTCGCGGGCGACGGCTTCAACAACATGGCGTGGTACGACAACAAAGCCGTCGACCGGGCCCTGGAAGCGGGCCGCAGAAGCGGTGACCGCGCCGCACGCAAGGCTGCCTACGACGCAGTCCAGCGCGAACTGGTGAAGAACCCCGGCTACACCTTCCTCACCCACATCGACCACCTCTACGTCGTCAAGGACCGCTTCGGCACCCTGACCACCCAGGTCGAACCGCACGACCACGGACTGGCCTCCGGCCCCTGGTGGAACGTCGAGGACTGGACGCCGAAGAAGTGAACCACCGCCTCCCCTGGGGGCCGATGGGCAGGATGGCGGGACGGCGGGCACTGCTCGCCGTCCCCGTCCTGGCCGCTGTGACGTTCGGCGTCTTCGCCGTCGCCGCCGCCTCCCCCTTCGACCCCGTCAAGGCGTACGCGGGCACCGCCGGCCTCACCGCCTCGCAGGACAACCTCGACCAGCTGCGGGCCAACCTCGGCGTCGACCAGCCGCTCGTCAGCCGCTGGTGGAACTGGCTGACCTCCGCGCTCGGCGGCGACCTCGGCGACTCCGCGGTCATGCGCCAGCCGGTCGCCGACGTCATCGCCGAACGCCTGGGCTGGTCCGTACTGCTCGCCGCGACCGCCTTCGCCGTCGCCGTGGTACTCGGCACGGGCCTCGGCGTGCTGGCGGCACGCAGGCCGGGACGCCTGCTCGACCGGTGCGCAAGCTCCGCCGCGTATACCCTCGAAGCCGCCCCGGCCTTCTGGCTCGGCCTGCTCGCCATCTGGCTCTTCGCCCTGGAACTCGACGTGCTCCCGGCCGGCGGCCTCACCGACGCGGCCAGCGACACCGTCACCCCCGGGCAGGTCGCCACCCATCTGGTGCTCCCCGCGGCCGTGCTCGGGATCTCCCAGCTGCCGTGGTTCTTCCTCTACGTGCGCCAGGGCGTCGCGGACGCCCTCGACGAGGACCCGGTGCGCGGCGCCCGCGCCCGCGGACTGCGCGAACGCACCGTACTGCTCGGCCACGCACTGCGCTCCGGAATGCTGCCGATGCTCACCCTCATCGGCTCCCGCGTCCCCGAACTCATCACCGGCGCCCTGCTCGTCGAGACGGTCTTCAGCTGGCCCGGCATCGCCGCCGCCACCGTGCAGGCCGCCACCTCCGTCGACTTCCCGCTGCTCGCCGCGCTCACGGTGCTCGCCACCGCGGCCGTGGTGCTCGGCAACCTCCTCTCCGATCTGCTGTACGCGATCGCCGACCCGAGGGTGGGCTTCGATGGCTGAGACCGACCTCGGACCCGCGCGTCGCACCACCCGCCGGATCCGCGTGATCGCTTCCGCCGGGATCACCGGCGCGGTCCTGCTCGCGGTCCTGCTCGTGCCGCCGCTGGTCCAGCTCGACCAACAGGCCGTCGACCTCGCCGCCAAGCTCCGGCCACCGTCCTGGGAGCACCCGTTCGGCACCGACGACGTCGGGCGCGACCTGCTGCTGCGCTGCGTGTACGGGCTCCGTGTCTCCCTGCTCGTCGGCGTCGTCGCCGGGCTCACCGCGACCGTCATCGGGACCGCGGTCGGGGCACTGGCCGCGGCGTCCGGCGGCTGGACCGACCGCGTCGTCATGCGGCTCGTGGACACCTTCTCGTCCGTGCCGCATCTGCTGCTCGGCATCTTCATCGTCGCGATGTTCCGGCCCGGCGTCGGCCCGGTGATCGTGTCCGTCGCCCTCACCCACTGGCTCTCGACCGCCAGGATCGTCCGCGCCGAGGTGCTGTCGCTGCGCTCCCGCCCGTTCATCGACGCGGCGGTCTCCGGCGGCGCCTCGCGCAGCCGGGTCGTCGCCCGGCACCTGCTGCCCGCCGTGCTCCCGCAGGCCGGCCTCGCCGCGGTGCTCATGGTGCCGCACGCCATGTGGCACGAGTCCGCGCTCTCCTTCCTGGGGCTCGGACTGCCCACCCATCAGGCGAGCCTGGGCAATCTCGTACAGACGGCCCGCGGTTCGCTGCTCGCGGGGGACTGGTGGCCGACGCTCTTCCCCGGCCTGTTCCTGATCGTCCCGACCCTCGCCCTGGCGGGCCTCGCCGGAGCCTGGCGGGAGCGGATCAACCCGCGCCGCCGATCGGAGCTGATGCTGTGACGTCCGCCCCCGGCCCGATGACGCCGGTGCTCCGTGTCCGTGGACTCTCCGTGCGCTTCCGGATGCGCGGCGGGCGGCACATCGCCGCCGTCGATGACGCGCACTTCGACCTCGCGGCGGGGGAGTGCCTGGCCCTGGTCGGCGAGAGCGGCTGCGGCAAGTCCGTACTGGCCTCCGCACTGCTGGGGCTGCTCCCCGGCAATGCGCGGACCTCGGGCTCGGCGCTGCTCGGCGACGGCACCGAACTCCTCACCGCCGGTGAACGGACCCTGGCCCGCACGGTACGGGGCCGCCGCATCGGACTCGTCCCGCAGAGCCCCGCCGCACACCTCACCCCGGTCCGCACCGTGCGCGACCAACTGGAGGAGACCCTGCGCGAGCTGACCGGCACCCGCGGGTCCGCCCTGCGCCCGGCCGCCGAACGGGCCGCCGCACGCGCCTCGTTCCCGGCCGGGCACCTCGACCGGTATCCGCACGAACTCTCCGGCGGCCTCGCCCAGCGTGCCGCGACCGCGCTCGCCCTGATCGGCGACGCGCCCCTGCTCCTCGCCGACGAACCCACCACCGGGCTCGACCGCGACCTCGTCGAGCGGACCGTCGACGAACTGCGCCGCCACACCGACGGGGACCGGGCGCTGCTGCTCATCACCCACGACCTCGCGGCGGCCGAGCGGATCGCCGACCGGGTCGCCGTGATGTACGCGGGCCGCATCGTCGAACTCACCGACGCCGCCGGGTTCTTCGGCGATCCGGGACCGCGCCACCCGTACGCGCGCGGCCTCCTCGACGCCCTGCCGGAGCGCGCCTTCGTGCCGATCCCCGGCATGCCGCCGGAACTCGGGGCGCTGCCCGAGGGGTGCGCGTTCGCCGCCCGGTGCGGCCGTGCCGACGACCGGTGTGCCGAACTGCCCCTGTTCGACGGCCGTCTCGCCTGCCACCACGGTGTGCGGGCGGACGGGGAGGAGCCGGTCCGTGCTTGAACTCACCCGGGTCACCGCCGGATACGACCCCCGGGACCCCGTCGTCCGCGAGGCGTCGCTGAGCCTCGCGGCGGGGGAGTCGGTCGGGCTGCTGGGCCCGAGCGGCTGCGGCAAGTCCACCCTGGCGAGGGTCGCCGCACTGCTGCACCGCCCGTACGCGGGCACGGTCGTGCTCGACGGCGAGCAGGTACGCGGCTGGCGGCACGCCGCCCCGCGCGCGCAGCGCACCGCCGTCGGTGTCGTCTTCCAGCAGCCCCGGCTCGCCGCCGACCCCCGGCTCACCCTGCGCGAGCTCATCGCCCAGCCGCTGCGGGCCACCGGCCGCCGGGCCCAGGTGCCGGACCGGGTGGCCGAACTGGCGCCGGCCGTCGGACTCACGGCCGAACTGCTCGGCCGGCGCCCGCACGAGGTGAGCGACGGCCAGCTGCAGCGCGCCTGTCTGGCCAGGGCGCTGGTCCTGCGGCCGCGGTGGCTGATCTGCGACGAGATGACCGCGATGCTCGACGCGTCGACGACCGCCGCGCTGGTCGCGGTGGTGGAGACCTACCGGCGGGAGTCCGGGGCCGGACTGCTGGCCGTCGGCCACGACCGGGTGCTGCTGGAACGCTGGTGCGACCGGACGGTGGGCTGGACGACGGTGTGCGGTGCGGGCGGCACGGCGCAGGAGTCCATGAGCCCGACCGGATAAGTCCATGCCCCTGGCGGTCCGCCGACCCCCACCCTGTTTGACGAGTCCATGACCAATGGGTGAGTCCGTGGCCAATGGGCGAGTCCATGACCGAAGGGCGGGTCCACCGCCGACCGACGGGTCGGCCCGTCGACCCGTCCGGACAAGGAGTGGGACATGCACGGAGCACGCGCCACCGCCATGGTGGTGATCCTCGCCGTTGCCGCCTGTCTGGGCCTGGCCGGTCCCTCCGCCGCGGCCGGCCAGACCCCGGGTTCCTACAGCAACTACACGTTCCCGGCCGGGACTACCGCTCTCGACGAGGTCACCTTCGGGACGACCGTCCAGTCCGACCCCGGCCGGGCGAACGTCTTCTGGTCCCATCAGTTCGGCTTCACCAACGGGGTCGGCGGCTACATCGGCATGCAGCGCAACCGCTCCGGCGGCGGCCTGTTCCTCTTCTCGCTCTGGGACTCCACCGGAGGCAGGGCGGGAAGCACGGGCACCTACTGCCAGACGTTCACCGAGGGCGGCAGCGGCTACACCTGCCGGCTCGGTGAGCGTTTCGCGGCCGGGCACCACTACCGTTTCCGCGTCGCACCCGACGCGACGGCCGGCTGGTACCGGGCCACGATCACCGATGCCACGGCAGGGACCTCGTTCGTGCTCGGCAGCCTGCAGACCGGCACCGGCGCGAAGGTCGCCACCGGTGGAATGGTCGACTGGGTCGAGTACTTCGACTGGAACAACAACGCCGCCACCTGTGCCGACTCGCCGTACTCCAAGGCCCTCTTCGACCTGCCCGGCGGTACGACGGGCAGCGGGACCGTCACCGCCGCCCTCGGCGGCACCAGCGTCAGCGGCACGTGCTCCAGCGGCGCAGCGGTGCGGGGCCAGAGCGGCGGCAGCGTGCACGAGGACGGCATCGGCAACTCGTCCTCCGGCTCCCTCACCGGCGTCGGAGGCGCCTGCGTCGACATCCCCGGCGGCACCACGGGCACCCAGCTGAACCTCTGGAGCTGCAACGGCGGCAACAACCAGAACTGGGTGCGGGCCGCCGACGGAACGCTCCGCGCGCAGTTCCACTGCATGGCGGTGAGCGGAACCACCGTGCGGACCGCGGCCTGCGACGGCTCGGCCGCCCAGCAGTGGCGGACCGACGGAGCGGCCCTGGTGAACCCCGCCACCGGGAAGTGCCTCGACGCCTACGGGGGCGGCAGCGCCAACGGCACCCCGCTCGGCATCTACACCTGCACCGGTGGAGCCAACCAGCGCTGGACGCTCCCGGCCTGATCGAGGGAACGGCAGCCGACGGACGGACGACGACCGGGACAACTCTTGTGCGGGGTCTGCCCGTTGAGGTGATCACCGTCGCATACTCGGTCGCGTCCGCCCGTCCGGTCCACCACCGAATCCCGGGAGAATCCATGGCGTTCCCGACCCGCCGGTCCGTCGTCACCACCGCGCTCGCCATCGCGGCCGCAGGCACGTTCCTGTCTTCGCGGACGGCCGTCGCCTCCGACGCGGCCGCCACGTCCCCGGCCGCACGGCACCATCGCACCCGCGCCCTGCCCAGGGCCCACGCGCACAACGACTACCTGCACCCGCGTCCGCTGCACGACGCGCTCGCGCACGGCTTCACCAGTGTCGAGGCCGACATCTTCCTGGTGGACGGGGAGCTGCTGGTAGCCCACGAGGCCACCGACCTGGACCCCACCCGCACCCTCGCATCGCTCTACCTCGACCCGCTGCTCGCGAGGGTCCGGGCCAACCACGGAACGGTCCACCCCGGCTACCGCGAACCCGTGCAGCTGCTGATCGACATCAAGACGGACGGAGCCGCCGCCTATCTCGAACTGGACCGGCAGCTCCGGCGCTACCGGCGGATGCTGACGTCGTACCACCACGGCCGGGTGCGGCCCGGCGCGATCACACCCGTCATCTCCGGTGACCGCGCCGCCCGCGCCCCGATGGAGGCACAGAGCACCCGGTACGCCTTCTACGACGGCCGGCCCGAGGACCTCGGGGGCGCGGCCGACGCCACGTTCGTCCCGCTCATCAGCAGCAGCTGGACCGACGGCTTCAGCTGGCTCGGCGCGGGCCCCTTCCCCGTGGCCGAGCGGGACAAACTGCGCGCGCTCGTCGCCACGGCCCACCGGAGCGGGATGCGCATTCGCTTCTGGGCCACTCCCGACACGCCGGGACCGGAGCGGGAGGCACTCTGGACGGAGCTGCTGGCCGCCGGGGTCGACCACCTCAACACCGATGATCTGGCGGGACTGGAGCGCTTCCTGCGCACCCACGACCGGTAGCCCCGGACACGGGCCGTTCGTCCCCGCGACCGAACCGGACGCAACGCCCCGAGCGTGACAGCCAGTCAACACCCGGATGGCGGACACGCCAGTCGTCCGGATGGCTCCTCCGCTACGCCACACTGGCGGCCGAATGCCGCATTCCGGCGCGGCGGAGGAGGTTGGCCATGGCCATTTCGATCTCACTGGTGCTGCTTCTGCTGATCCTCGCGGTGATCTTTCTCCGCAACGGGGGGCTCAAGATCTCGCATGCGCTGGTCTGCGCCATGCTCGGGTTCTTCCTCGCGGGTACGAGCATGGCGCCGACCATCCAGGACGGCCTGGCGGCCACGGCCGACGTCGTCAGCAGTCTCAAGCCCTGAAGCCCCCGGGCACCGCGCGGCCGCTTCGCGGACGTGACCGGCACGCGCGGAGCCGGGTGCCCGCCCTCCCCGGGGCGGGCACCCGCCGCTCACGCGGACGGGGTCGTCATCCGCGCCAGTGCCACCCCGCCGACGATCAGGGAGACCGCCGCCAGCCGTCCCGGACTCACCGGATCGTGCTGGACGAGGATCCCCAGGGCGATGGCCCCGATCGCCCCGATGCCCGTGAAGACCGCGTACGCCGTGCCCACCGGCAGCCCCTCCATGGCCCGCGCGAGCAGATACACCGCGCCGATCATGAGCACGGCGCACACCAGTGTCGGCAGCGGCCTGGTGAACCCCTGCGTCGGTTTGATGCTCTGGGACCAGGCGACCTCGACCAGCCCGGCGCAGATCAGCAGCAGCCAGCTCATCGGATGCCTCCGCCCAGTTCACGTGCGGCGGTGAGGGCGGCCTCGCGCGACTCGTCGTGCTGGGTGCGGCGGGCGGCGAGCGAGGGATCGATCCGGGAGTTCACCAGCTCGGTCGAGAGGAAGACCGGGTCGTCGATCGCGAAGTGGCCCGCGAGGAAGTCCCGCAGATAGCGCTCCTGGTGGTCGTACGGTTCGCGCGGGGTGCCGGGACCGTACGCCCCGCCCCGGGCGGAGGCGATCACGAAGCGGCGCCCCGCCAGCGACATCCTGGGAAACGTCACCTGGTCGATCCACGCCTTCAGGGAGGCGGGGACGGAGAAGTTGTACATCGGGGTCGTGATCAGTACGACGTTGGCGGCGACCAGTTCGGCCAGCAGCGGCCGCAGCACCTCCCAGGCCCGTGCCTGGTCCGGGGTGCGCACAGCCTCCTCGTACCGCGCGATGTCGGTGATGCCGTGCCGCAGGACGTGGTCGCAGAGCTCGGTCCACGCCTCGTCGATCTGCGGCGCCGGGTCGGTACGCAGATCGCGGAGCACGTACGTGCCGGCCGGGTTCGCGCTCTGCCAGGCGGCGGCGAAGGCGTCGCCCAGTTCGCGGCTGTAGGA
Organism: Streptomyces sp. NPDC001933; assembly: GCF_042890955.1. Taxonomy (NCBI): domain Bacteria; kingdom Bacillati; phylum Actinomycetota; class Actinomycetes; order Kitasatosporales; family Streptomycetaceae; genus Streptomyces; species Streptomyces sp. NPDC001933. Next base: position 286,339 of record NZ_JBIASS010000004.1, read on the forward strand.
GTCGCGCCGCGCGCTCGCGGCGATGTGCAGCAGTACAGGCATGGGTACCCCCTGGAATCAGTAAGTGGACATCGTGTCCGCTTGGGTCGACCAGGGTAACCGGACGACGTGTCCACTTATTCCTGTACGGTGGAATCCATGGAACGCGCGGACGCAGCAAGGAACCGGGCCAAGGTGCTCGCAGCGGCCAGCCGGCTCTTCGCCGCGGGGGATCCGCGCAAGGTGACGATGGACGCCATCGCCCGGGAAGCCGGCGTGGGACGGGGCACGCTCTACCGCCGGTACCCCGACATCCCGTCCATCGCCACGGCGCTCCTCGACGAACACGAACGCTCGCTCCAGGAGAAGCTGCTGAGGGGCGAGCCGCCGCTGGGGCCGGGTGCGCCGCCCGCGCGGCGGCTGGCCGCCTTCTACGCGGCGATGACCGACCTGCTGGAGCAGCACATCCATCTCACCCTGGGTGCCGAGTCCGGCTCCGCGCGGTTCGCCACCGGGGCGTACGGTTTCTGGCGCGCGCATGTCCGCATGCTCGTCAACGAGGCGGGTGTCCCCGGCCCCGACGCGCTCGCCGACATCCTGCTGGCCCCGCTGGCGCCCGAGCTGTTCGCGTACCAGCGGAGCCGGGGCCGTGGCGTCGACGAGATCAAGTCGGCTCTGGAAACACTCGCGGAACGGACGCTCGCCGCGAGCTGAGGAGCGCTGGGGTCAGTTCCCGGCCGTGGCTGCCGGAGCGCTCCTCAACTCGCCTTCGCTCACGCGTACCGGTGCTCGGGGCGGCCCGTTTCGCCGTACTCGAGGCTCAGGCTGATGCGGCCCGCGCCCTCCGGATACTTGAGGCAGCGCAGGGCGGTGGAGCGGCTGAGGCCGGCCCGGGCGGCGACCTCGTGCGCGGACAGCGGCCCCTCGGCGGCCGACAGGACATGGCGGATGACGTCGGCGGTGGGCGCGGAGTGCCCCTTGGGCAGCCCGGCCGCCGGGCCGGACTCCATGGTGCGCAGGGCGCCGAAGATCTGGTCCACCTGCTCCTGCCCGGCCTCGCCCCGGCCGCCGCCCACGCCTTCGAGGGTCCGGCGCAGGGCCGCGTAACTCTCCAGCTTGGACCGCAGACCGCTGAAGCTGAACGGCTTGACCAGGTACCGGAGCGCGCCGTATCGCATGGCGGTCCGGACGGTCGCCACGTCCCGGGCGCCTTACTGCCGCCACCGTCGAGCGGGTCCTGAAGGCCTTCAAGCCGAACCTGAAGAATGCCGAGGTGGACCTCGCCAAGACGTACACGACGGAGTTCGTCGAGAAGGCGAACCGACCGCCGCCCACCACGCCCGCAGACCCTGGCGGCGCGGCTCCCGGCAACCGGAGCCGCGCCGCCGGGGTGCGCCGGCTACTGCTTCCAGCTCGGGGGCTGGGCGGGGTCGAGGGTCCGCCACTGCGCGAGGACCTTGGGGTCCTGCGCGTCGAGCCAGTCGGTCAGTTCACGGAAGGACACACAGCGGACCTCCTTGCGGGGGCAGACCTCCCGCATCGTGTCCTCGGCGGCGTCCATGTAGATCCCGCCGTTCCAGTCCTCGAAGTGGTTCCCGATGAACAGCGGTGCGCGGCTGCCGTGGAAGACCCGGTCGAACCCCGCCACGTACGCGTTCCGCGCCTCCTCGCGCCACGTCCGGTACTTCGCGGGATCGCCCTCGGTGCTGCCCTCGGACTGGTTGTAGAGGAAGTTGAAGTCCATGGACAGCACCTGGAAGTCCTTGCCGGGGAACGGCAGCATCTGCAGCGGGAGGTCCCAGATGCCGTTCTTCTTGGACGGCCAGATCTGGAAGTCGCCCGGGGAGCTCGCGTCGTAACGCCAGCCGAACGGCTTGGACGCCGACAGCAGGTTCTTCTGGCCCTCCAGGCACGGTGCCCGACCGCCGACGACCTCACGGGTGGGGTCGAAGGGGAGCGGATCGAGGTCCTTGAAGCCGGTGTTCGTCTTCCAGTTCTGCACGAAGGAGTAGAACTGGCCGATCTCGCTGATCCACTCGTCCTTGCTCCAGTCCCCACCGCCCTTCTTCTCGCAGAAGTGGCCGTTGAAATGCGACCCGATCTCGTTGCCCTCCTGCCAGGCGCCGCCGAGCTGCTCCAGTGTCATCCGGATGTGCTCGCGTGTCGGGTACGAGATCGCGGCCGCGCCGGCCTTGTGCTGGGGCGGCCGGTAGAGGTCCCGCTTCTCCTTCGGGAGCAGATAGATGCCGGTGAGGAAGAACGTCATGTGCGCGTTGCTCTCCTTCGCCGCACGGCGGAAGCGGGAGAACATCCTGTCGTCGCCCTCCAGCGCGCCGTCCCACGAGAACACCACGAACTGCGGCGGCCGTTCACCCGGCTTGAGCCGCTCGGCCTTCAACTGGCCCGGCTGCGGACCGGTGTAGGACGTGGAGCCGTCCCCCAGGATCTTGACCTTTCCGTCCCACTCCTCCTCCTCGGTGCTTCCACCGCCTCCGCGGTGCTCCCGGGCGGTCGGCTTCGGCGCGGCGATGGTACGCGTGCCCTCCTGCGGGGCGCGGGCGTCCGAGGCATCGTCGGACAGCAGCGGGACGAGGGCCGCGGAGCCCGACACCACGAGACATGCCGCGAGCCCCAGGACGATGCGGGGCGTGAGCCGGGCCCGTATTCGGTGTGCGGTGGACTTCACTCTGTTATCCGTCACTTCGTCGTGGCTTCCGTGTATGTGTTCCAGATCTGTGCCGGGAGCTTCCCGTCGTCCTCGGGGCCACCGGCCAGCCCCTTGAGCGGCAGCGGCGCGAGGCTCTTGGCCAGGTCCATGCGGTAGACGACGACGGCGGTGGACGCGGCCGGGCCGTATCCGACGTACCAGCGCGCGGTGTCGTCCTCGGTGGTTCCGGCCTTGGCGGCGACCGGCGCGGCCAAGGCGACCCCCCTCATGCCCGGCCGGGTGAGCGATCTGGTGATCGCGTCGGCGACGTCGGACCGTACGGCGCGCCTGGGCCGCGGCAGGTCGAGCCGCACCGGCTCGCCGTTGCGGGTGACCTTGCGGACCGAGTACGGATCGGTGTGTACGCCGCGGGCCGCGAACGTTCCGTACGCGTCGGCCATCCGGATGGCGCTGGGGGTGGAGTTGCCCATCGCGAACGCCGGGACGGGCGGGCCGAAGCTGGAGGGGAGCAGCCCCGATGCCTCGGCCGTGCTGCGGACCAGCTTCAGGCCCGTGTCCATGCCGAGTTGGAGGAAGGGCGAGTTCGCGGACTTCGTCATGGCCTCGTGCAGGCTGATCCGGCCGAAGGACTTGTCACCGTCGTTGTTGCCCTTGACCATCTTGCCGCTCCGGTCCCAGTAGGGGCCTTCGGGTGTAATGACGGGAATGTCGTCGTCGCCGTCGTACTCGGTCGACGGTGTGACGGTGGAGCGCGGGCCATTGCGTTCGTGCGTCACACCGTGCTGGAGGCCGGCGGCGTAGACGAAGGGGGTGAACGCCGAACCGGCCGGGACGGTACCCGCGTTGGATTCGTTGAAAGCCTGCCGCTCGAAGTCCGGTCCGCCGTACACCGCGAGGATCCGGCCGTCCGGTGCGACGGTCGATGCCCCGAACCGGACGAACCGGTCGGCCTTGCGCTGCTTGGGATCGAGCTCGTCGCGCGCATCACGGACGGCTCGGGCGAGGGCGGTCATCCGCGGTTTCTCGAACGTCGTGTAGATCTGGTAGCCGCCGAGGTCGAAGCGTGCGTCGGAGATGTGGCCGGCCCGCTTGGCGTACGACTCGGCGAGCTGTACGAGATAACCGTCCTGCCCGCCCGCGCTGTTGGGCCGGTGCGGGGGTTTCGGTTCGGGGAAGGTGGTGTACTTGGCCCGTTCGGCCGGGCTCAGCCTGCCGATCTCCACCATGCGGTCCAGCGTCCACTGCCACCGCTCGACGGCCCGTTCACGGTTGCGGGGGTTGACGGCGGGGTCGTACAGCGAGGCCCCCTTGAGCAAGGAGGCGAGGAAGGCGCCCTCGCTGGCGTTGAGTTGGGTTACCTCCTTGCCGTAGTAGGCCTGCGAGGCACGCTGGAGACCGTAGGTGCCACGGCCGAACCAGCTGGTGTTCAGGTACTCCTGAAGGATCTTGTCCTTGCTCAGGCGGCGGTCCAGCTTGACCGCCAGCAGCATCTCGGTGAACTTCCGCGAGAAGGACTGGTCCTGCGACAGATAGACGTTCTTCACGTACTGCTGGGTGATGGTGGACCCGCCCTGGGTGTCACCGTCGCCGACGGTGCGCCACAGCGCACGGGTGATCCCTTGCGTCGATATGCCGGGGTCGGAGTAGAAGTCGGCGTTCTCCGCCGCCAGTACGGCCCATCGGACATGGTCGGGGATCTTCGACAGGGGCATCTCCTGGCGGCTCACCCAGCCGGTCCGGGCCATCGGCGTGCCGTCGGCCCAGTAGTAGACGGTGTCCTGCTGGGTGGCGAAGGCGTTGAGGTCCTCCGGTATGTCCGTACGGGCATAGGCGATGCCCACCACGGTCGCCAGGGTCGCGGTGAACATCAGGACCGAGCCCAGGACCAGCCGCCACGAGGGAACCCATCTTCGCCAGCCGCGCCGTCCCGCGCGTGGGTAGTCCGGTCTGCGCAGCCGGCGGGCGATCGGGCGCTTCGTCTGCTTCCGGCGCCCCGTCCCCGGGATCAGCACCGCTCGTGCGGCCAGCGCCGCCCTGCTGAATCTGTTGTGCTGTGTCATTTCGTCCAGCCAGGACAGGCCGGGCCGGCCGCGGACCGCGGCCGTGCCCGTGCAGTGGTCATTGAACGTCCGCCGCCACACGTCGGCACATCGACGCCAACAGATCAAAGGCCAAAGCATGACCGAGAGTTCTGTCGCGAAGTCACGTAAAGATAACAGGCCCCCGGGAGAGGTGGTGCCGGGCGGCTCGCTCCGCCCTCGCGGCCCGGCCGACGACCGCCCGGTAGTCCGGGCCACCTGGTGCCGAACCGGCCAATTCGATTCTTGTCGCGCGCCGACCCCGCCGGAACACCGGACCGGTACCGCGACTTCACCGGGCCCGGCAGCGGCCGGGGGACGAGAGCGGGGGAAACGTCAAGCGCCGTTCCCGGCCAACGGTGACACGCGGGCGTGAGAGTGTCGTGGTGACACCCGGGGCCACCTGCCTAAGGTCTGAGAGCACGCAGCCGGGCCGGCCGGTCGACCCATCGCCATCGTCGAACGACGCATCGCACAGGGAGAAGCAGTGTCGCGTGTCAATCCCGTCCTGGCGCGGGCCCTCAGCACAACACCCTTACTCCGCCTGGACGTCGCCCACCGGGGTCGGGTGCGGCGTCTGGGCCTGAAACTCGAAGAACACGGCCCCACCGGATCGGTGAAGGACCGCAGCGCCGTAGGACTGTTACGGGCGCTGCACGACGAACGGCCGCTCACCCCGGGCACCGTGGTGGTCGAATCCACCTCGGGCAACCTGGGCCTGGCCCTGGCCAGGCTGCTGCCGACGCTCGGCTGCGACTTCCTCGCCGTGGTCGATCTCAAGACCCCGCACGCCACCCGTCGCGGGCTCGCGGACAGCGGAGCGCGGGTGATCGTCGTCGACGAACCCGACGGCCTGGGCGGCTACCTGCTGAGCCGGTTGCGCCGGGTGCGCGAGCTGTGTGCGGACAACCCCGGATACCGCTGGCCCGACCAGTACGAGAACTGGGCGGCGCCCCACATCCACCGGCACACCACCGGACCCGAACTCACCGCGCAGGCGGGACCGGAACTCGGCGCGGTGTACATACCGGTCTCCACCGGCGGCACCCTCGCGGGCATCAGCGCCCATCTGCGCGAGTACCGGCCCGACGTCGCCGCGGTCGCCGTGGACGTACGCGGCTCACTGGCTGTCTCGGGCAGCGGCGGACGGCGCCTGGTCCCGGGCATCGGAGCCAGCCGCCCGTCCGTCTTCCTGAAGGCGCCGCACAGCTACCACCGCGCGGTGCACGTCGACGACATCGAGTCGATCGCCGTCTGCCGGATCATCGCCGAGGACATCGGGCTCGCACTCGGCGGCTCCAGCGGTTGCGCCGTGCGCGCGATGCTGACCGATCAGGACGAGGCCGGGACGGACGGCCGGCTCGCGGTCTGCCTGGCCGCGGACGGCGGCGCCAAATACCGGGACACCCTCTACTGCGACAACTGGGCGACCGAACAGGGTGTCGCCAAGGAGATCACCGCCGCCGTGCAACGACTGCGCAGCGAAGGACTCTTCTTCGACCGAAAGCACCAGGAGCACTGAACATGGGCACCAGCACCACCCTTGACCGGCAGCGGACCCGCCCCGGCCACCGGCAGTACCTGCCGCTGGTGCAGGGCGCCACGCTGATCGAATGGACCGGCACGGGCCTCTTCCTCGCCGTCTCGACCATCTACTTCGTCAAGGTCGCCCATCTCAGTACCTCGTCCGTCGGCACCGGCCTGACCATCGGCGGGGTCGTCGCCATCGCCGCCGCCGTGCCCATCGCCCGGCTGGCCGGGCGCTTCGGGCCGAAGCCGGTGCTGATCGGTGTGATGCTGCTGCGCGCACTGGCCACCGTCGGCTACCTCTGGGTGGACGGTTGGTGGAGCTTTCTGCTCGTGGTCGCCGTCATCGCCGTCACCGAGCAGTCCTCACCCCCACTGGTCCAGTCGTACGTCGGTGCGCGCGCCCCGGAGAACCTGCGCGCGAAGGTCATGGCTGTGCAGCGCACCGTCGTCAACCTCGGTATCAGCCTCGGTGGGCTGATCGCCGGAGTCGCCCTGGGCTCCGGCGCGCCGGGGGCCTTCAGGCCGCTGCTGGTCGGTGGCGCGGTCGCCTACGTGGCGGTGGCCGCCGTGTACGCCACCGCGCGGCGGGAGGAGAAGACGGCGACGGCGGTCGCGAGCGCCCGGGTGGCGGATCTGCTCAAGGACCGCCGACTGCTCGGCTTCACCGCGTACAACGCAGTGGTGTCGCTCTGGATGCCGGTGCTCAATGTGGCCTTCCCGCTGTGGCTGGTCACCGAGACGGACGTACCGGAGCGCTATGTGGGCATCCTGTACGCCGTCAACACCGTGCTGTGCATCGCCCTCCAGTACCCCCTCAACCGCTGCTACAGCACCACGCGCCGGGCCTGGCTCTCGTACGCGGGTGCGGCCCTGCTGCTCAGCTGCGGAGCCCTGGCCTTCGCCGCCGCGCCCGGTTTCGGGGCGCGGGAGGCACTGCTGGTGCTCGGCTCGGCCGTCGTCCTCCTGACGTTCGCCGAGCTGCTGCAGGTCGGCGCCTCGTGGACGCTCTCCTTCGACCTGGCACCGGAAGGGGCGCGCAGCGCCTACCTGGTGCTGTTCAACACCAGCCGCACGGTGGCCAACCGGGTCGCGGGCCCGGTGCTGATGACCGGCGTCGTCCTCGCCCTCGGCACGGCCGGCTGGATCGCACTCGCCGGTGTACTGCTGCTCGGTGCGCTCGTCCCCTTCGTGATGCTCCGCGCGGCACACGCCCCCGGCGGCTGAACCCGCTCCCGCGTTCCCACCGCAACCGACCCCTCTCGCCAAGGAGCCCCGCCCGTCATGGACTTCGAGCAATACCCCGACAGCCACTTCAACTATCTGACCCGCGCGGACGTCATCGAGGCCGCCCGCGACGTGGACATCGTGGCGACGGTGGCCGATGCGCTCAGACTGCACTCCGCCGGTCGGTCCGAGCTTCCCGAGGAGGCCTACCTGGGCTGGACCACCCCGCAGGGCGACTCGGCCAGGCTGCTGGCCATGCCCGGCGCACTCGTCCAGGAGGGGCGGCCGCCGGTCATCGGCATGAAGACCATCAACGCCTCGATCGGCAACCCGGGGCGCGGAATACCCCGCTCCCAGGGCTTCACGCTGCTCCTCGACCCGGAGACCGCCCGCCCCCTCGCCCTGATGGAGGCCGCCTACATCAGCGCGATGCGCACCGCGGCGGTGACCGCGCTCGCCGTGCGCCATCTGGCGGTGGCAAAACCGCGCGGGCTGGCACTCCTCGGCTGCGGCGCCCTCGCCCAGGCGCACATCGCGCTGCTGCTGCGTACCGTGCCCACCCTGCGCCGCATCGCGCTGTACGACGTGGCGCCCGACCGTGCGAAGTCCGTCGCCCACCACATCGCCTCGCTGCCGGGTGCGGCGGACATCGAGACGGTGGTCGCCGACGGACCGCGCGAGGCGGTACGGGGCGCCGAACTCGTCGTGCCCGTCACCACGGTGACCCAGGGGTACATCGAGCCCGACTGGCTGCTGCCCGGCGCGCTCGTCTGCCATGTCTCGCTGGACGACCTCACCGAAGCGGCCGTGCTCTCGGCCGACGCGGTGATCGTCGACGACTGGAGCCTGGTCCGTGACGACCCGCGACGGCTGCTCGGCCGGATGCACCGGGCGGGCACCCTGCTCGGCCCCGACGGCACCCCGCGGGAAGGAGTGACCGCCCGGCCCGGGGCCCGCCGCGTCGACGGCACGCTCGGCGATGTGCTCGCCGGGCGGCACCCGGGCCGCCGCAGCCAGGACGAGATCGTGATCAGCAACCCGTTCGGGATGTCGATCCTCGACGTCGCCGTGGCCGACCGCATCCACGCCCGCGCCGAAGCCGCCGGTCTCGGCGCCCGGCTCACGCTCTGAGGGGGATACGCATGACGATCGATCAGAACATCCAGGAGATCAACCGGACCATGTGGTCGTACGGCGAGTACCGGCACGTCGCCGATCTGCTGCGGCCGGGTGCCGTCGAGCTGGTCGACCGGCTGGCTCCCGCGCCGGACACCGCCCATCTCGATGTCGCCACCGGCAACGGCAACGTCGCGCTGCTGTCCGCCCTGCACGGCTGCGTCGTCACCGGGCTGGACCTGACCGACGAGTTCTTCCCCGACGCGCGCGAACGGTTCGCCCAGGCAGGCGTCCAGGTGGAGCTGCGACGGGGCGATGCCCAGGAACTCCCCTTCACCGATGCCTCGTTCGACCTGGTGACCTCCACCTACGGGATCCAGTTCGCGCCGGACCACGCCGCGTCGAGCGGGGAGATGGCCCGGGTACTGCGGCCCGGCGGCCGCATCGGCATGTGCAACTGGACGGCGCGCAGCTGGACCGCGCACTTCCAGGAGATCCTCTCCGCCTACTTCCCCTCGCCCAACGGCCATCAGGGACAGCCCATGCTGTGGGGATCGCCGGACTACCTCGCCGAACTCCTCGGCCCCGGCTTCACGGTCACCTCCGAACGCCGGGAACTCTTCTACCCGTTCGACGCGGCCGAGGACCTGGTCACCTTCTTCGAGAACTGCTTCGGCCCCTGCATCGCGGCGAGGAACACCATTTCGCCGCCCTCTCGATGGAAGGAACTGCGAGCGGAAATGGTCGAGATGACCGAGGGATTCCACACCACGGACGAGCGCGGCACGGGCGTACCGGTCGAGTACCTGCTGGTCATCGCCGAGAAGCAGGCGGGCCGGTGACCGGCCTGCCCGAGCACTACCCCAGCCTTCCGCTGGCCGACGGGGCGCGCGAGCGCGCCATGGCCGCGGCACTCGCCCGCCACGAACCGTACGAGCTGAGGGAAGGGGTCCATGCCTACGTCGAGCTGTTCGCGGCCGCACACCCCCACCGGACCGCCGTCGAAGACGGCGAAGAGTCCCTCGGATACGGCCGGTTGGCCGACCGGATGCGCCGCATCGCCGCGCAGCTGGCGGCCGCCGGGATCTCGCGGGGGCAGATCGTCGCGGTCGGCGGGCGGCGCGGCGCCGATGTCGTCACGGCCTTCCTCGCCCTGGAGCTGCTGGGCGCCGTCTACCTGCCGGTCGATGCGAGCTGGCCCGCCGCGCGCGTCGAATCCCTGCTCACCGACAGCGGCGCGGTACTGATGCTGGCCACCGGCGCGACGACGGACACCGGGGAGCTGGTCAAGGGTGCCCGCGCGGCCGGCGTACCCACCACCACACCGGAACCGGCCGATGCTCCGTACACCCGGACCCTGTCGCCCGGCCCGGACGAGGTGCGCTACGTCCTCTACACCTCGGGGTCGACCGGCCGGCCCAAGGCCGCGATCGTCGAGCACCGCGGAATGCTCAACCACCTCTGGGCCAAGATCGACGATCTGGGGCTGACCGCGGACGACCGGCTGGCCCAGACCGCGCCGCTGAGCTTCGACATCTCCGTATGGCAGATGCTCGCCCCGCTGCTCGTCGGCGGCCGGGTCCAGATCTTCGCCGACGATCAGGCACAGGACGGCGCCCTGCTGCTGGAGGCGTTGCGCGGACGCGGAACCACGGTGCTGGAGACCGTACCCACACTGATCCGCTTCCTGCTCGACGCCCAGGAGAGCGCGGGAATCCGGCCCGGCGCGCTGCGCTGGATGATCGCCACCGGCGAGGAACTGCCACCCGCGCTGGCCCGGCGGTGGCACGACACCATGCCGGGCATCCGGCTGCTCAACGCGTACGGCCCCACCGAGTGTTCGGACGACGTCACCCATGCCGAACTCGGTCCTCCGGCCGCCGGAGTACGCCATCTGCCGATCGGCTCGCCCATCGGGAACGCCGAACTGTACGTACTTCGCGAGGAGAACGGGCAGTGGCATGCCTGTGCGCACGGGGAAACGGGGGAGCTGTTCGTCGGGGGACTCGTCGTGGGCCGTGGCTACCTCGGTGACCCGGAGCGCACCGCTCTCGCCTTCTTCACCGACCCGTTCGGCAGCGGCGGCGGACGCCTCTACCGCACCGGGGACGCCGTACGCGCACTGCCGGACGGCCAACTGGAGTACCTGGGCCGGGTGGACCGGCAGGTGAAGCTCGGCGGCGTACGCATGGAGCTCGCCGAGATCGAGGCGGTGCTGGGCGACCACCCCCGGATCGCCGCCTGCGCCGTCACCGTCCACACCCCCGACGACACCGGAGCCCTGGTCGCGCGGGAGAGCGCGCACACTCCGGTGGCGGCACAGCCTCCCCGGCTCGTCGCGTATGTCGCCGCCTCCGGCGACGAGCCGACGGAGGAATCACTGCGCGCCCATCTGAGCGGCCGGCTCCCCGCTCCCATGGTGCCGCACACCTTTGTCGTCCTGCCCCGGCTCCCGCTCACCCGCAACGGCAAGACGGACTACAAGGCCCTGCCCGCACCACCGCGCCGCAGCCGCCCCGACATGCGCCCGTACGCCCCGCCGCGCGGCGCGGCGGAATCCGCGATCGCGGACGTCGTCGCCGGGCTCCTCGGCACCGGACGGGTCGGCAGGAACGACAGGTTCCTGGAGCTGGGCGGCGATTCGCTGCTGGCCATGCGGCTGGTCGCCGCCCTTCGCGGGACGGGATCGGCCGCCGGCCTGCGTGACGTGCTGCGCGACGGCAGCCCCGCCGCGCTCGCCGCGCTCGGGCAGGAACGGAGGCCCCTGCCCGGTGCCCGCACGGAGGCGGTGCGGGACGGCACACCGCGCACCCGGCCGCTCACCCCTCAGCAGGCCGGCGTGTACTTCCACTGGCGGCTCGACCCGGTCAGCCCCTACTACAGCTACCAGGGGTCCCTGGAGCTCGACGGACCCCTCGACGTGGCAAGGCTGGCCCGGGCCTGGCAGCTGCTGCTCGCCGAGAATCCGCTGCTCCTCGCCCGATTCGCGGAGAACGACGGGACCGACGCGGCGGACGGGCAGGACGCGGCGCAGGAAGTGGTGCACGAGGTGGTGCACCACTACCCGCACTGGGAGGTGCCGCTGCCCGGCAGCGCCCAGGACGTCACCGCGGACGCATTTCGCGCGAAGGCCGCCGAGGAGGCGGCCAGGCCCTTCGACCTGCTCACCGAACCGGCCCTGCGGACCAGTCTGTTCCGGTTGCCCGACGGGCAGCACCGGCTCCTGGTCACCATGCACGAACTGCTCCTCGACGGCTGGGGAGCGACCGTGCTGTTCCAGCGCCTGGCCGAACTCTACGAACAGCGGCCCGCCGGGCCCGACCCCGAACGCGCCACCCGCTACGACCGCTATCTCGACCATCTCACCGAGCGGCTGGCCACCGAGGAGGTGGCCGCGGCGGGGGAGTACTGGCTGCGGCGGCTCGCGGGCGGGCTTCCGGTCCTCCAGATCGCACAGAAGCACCGGCCCGCCGCACCCACCTACCGGGGTGAGATCACCGAGGCGGTCCTCGACGAGCAGCTGTCCCGGCGGCTGCGCGACACCGCGCTGGCCGCGTCCGCCACCGAGTTCGTACCGCTGCTGGCCGCCTACGCACTGGCCCTGAGCTACTACAGCGACGCCGACGACGTGATCATCGGCGCCCCGATGGCGGGGCGGGAGCGTCCGGAGACCGCCGATGTGCCCGCCTTCGTGCTCGCCATGCTGCCACTGCGCCTCGACATCGACCCGGCCGCCACCCTCGCGGAGTTCACCGCACAGGTGAGGGAGACGGTGTACGACGCCTACGCCGCGGCCGAGCACCCCTTCGGCTGGACGCTGCGGCGGCTTCCGGCCGCCTCACGGAGCTCATCGGCGACCCCGGTCTTCCAGACCATGCTCAACATGCTGCCCTACCCGGCGCGCGCCACCACCGCGTCGGACGTCCGGTTCCGCTTCGTCGAACTGGACACCGGCTACACCAAGTACGACTGCGCCCTGTACGTCCAGCCGCACGGCCCCGGCCGACTGCTCCTCCAGTACGCCTACCAGCGGGAGCTGCTCGACGCGCCGGCCGCCCGCAACGTACTGGAATCCACCCTGATCGCGCTCCGGGCCCTCACCGACCCGGAGCGTGCCGAGCACACCCCCGTTCGCTCCCTCGATCTGCTGCCCGGAGACGATCACCGATGACCACGCCGACCCTGCTGGAACGCTTCGCCGAGCAGGTGGCGGCCCACCCCCGGGCCGTCGCCCTGCGCCACACCGGCACCAGCGTCACCTACCGCGAACTCGACGAATGGAGCGGCCGGCTGGCCGCCCGGCTCACCGCCAAGGGCACCGGCCCGGGCTCGCTGGTGGCACTCGCCGCCCAGCGCGGCCCCGCCGCCGTCGCCGGCGTCCTCGCCGTACTGAAGACCGGCGCCGCCTACCTCGGGCTGGACCCCGCGATACCCGTGCGACGGCAGCGCCGGATGGTGGAGGAGACCGGGCCGCACTGCGTGCTGGCCGAACCCGGACTCGACCAGTTCCCCACCCTGGACGCCCCCCGCGTCACACTGGCGCCGATTGCCGAGGGCCCGCTGCACCAGGCCCCCGAGCAGGAGCCCGACGAGGACGCGCTGTTCCACATCGTCTACACCTCGGGGACCACCGGAGACCCCAAGGGCATACGCATCAGCCACCGTTCGGTCCGTGGCCGGCTGGAGTGGATGTGGCAGGACCACCCGTTCCCCGAGAACGCGGTGCTCGCCGTCCAGAAGTCCCTGGCACTGGTCGCCTCGCCCTGGGAACTGCTGGGCGGACTGCTCAAGGGCATCCCGTCCGTCGTGCTCGCCACCGATGAACTCCTCGATCCGGTGCTCTTCGCCGCCGCCGTCGAGCAGGAACGGATCACCCATCTCTTCCTGACCCCGCAGCTGATCGCCGGACTGCTCCAGGAGTACGCCGGACGCCCCGGCGTGCACCGCCCGTTGCTGGTCACCAGCGGCGCCGACACCCTGCCCGTGGAAACCGTCCTGCGCTTCCGCGAGGTCTGGCCCGACACCACCCTGCTCAACCTGTACGGCATGACGGAGACCGCCTCCAACGTCGCCGCCTACGACACCGTTCGGCTGCCCGCCGACGCCGAACGCGTCCCAGTCGGCAGCCCCGTGGCGGGCGCCTCGCTCTCGGTCCGTGACCGGCTCGGCCGACGCCTCCCGGCCGGTGTGACCGGCGAGGTGTGGGTCTCCGGACCACCACTCGCCCTCGGCTACGTCGGCGGCGACGCCGAGGACCGCTTCACCACCGATGACGCCGGAGTCCTGCACTACCGCACCGGCGACCGTGGCCGCCAACTCCCCGACTCCGTGCTGGAGATCACCGGACGCGCCGACAACCAGATCAAGGTGCGCGGCTACCGCGTCGAGCTGGAGGAGATCGAGGCCACCCTGCGCAAGGCACCGGACGTCACCGACGCGGGGGCCTACGCGGAGACCGAGGGCGGCGAAACACGCATCGTCGCCTGTGTCATCTCCGACGAGGAGACCGGCGCCGGCGCACTGCGCGCGTATCTGCGCGACCGGCTGCCCGACTACATGCTGCCCGCCCGCATCCAGCAGGTCCCGCGGCTCCCGCTGAGCACCAACGGCAAGCTGGACCGCACCGCCCTGCGCACACTCGTGGCAGGCATCGGGCAGGAACAGGCGGCCGGATTCACCCCGTCCGACGCCACCGAGACCGCCGTCGCCGCGCTCTGGCAGGAACTGCTCGGCGCACCGCCCGCATCGGCGGACCAGAACTTCTTCGACGCCGGAGGCCACTCCCTGCTCGCCGTCCGGCTCGCCAACCGGCTGGCGGCGACGGCGGGCCGCCGCGTGCCGCTGCGCCGCATCCTCGGCGCACCCACCGTCACCGCGATCGCCGCCCTGTGCCGCGAGATCCAGCAGGAGGAGCAGAAATGAACGACCCATGGCTGACCGTGCCGGGCGAACAGCCGCAGGGCGCCGCCACGAGTACCCTCGCCGTCTGCTTCGCACCCACCGGCGCCCACGGCTCGACGTTCGCGAGCTGGCGGGGCCTGACTCCCGAGGACACCACCCTCGCGTTCGTCGCACCGCCGGGCCGCGGGACCCGCGTCGACGAGGAGCCCGTCACCGACATGGCCGCCTACGCCGACGCGGTGGCGGCGGGGATACGCGAACTGCTGGGCGGGCGACGGCTGGTGCTGATCGGAGTCAGCCTCGGCGCCCTGCTGGCGTACGAGACCTGCCGCCGGCTGCTCGACGCCGGGGTGCCCGTCACACGGCTGTGCGCCGTTGCCGGACAGTGCCCCGGCGACTTCCACGGCCGCGGCGAGGACGTGACCGTCGAGGACGCCCGCGCCTTCGTCGCCGGAACCGGACTGACCGACCCGGAACTGCTCGCGGACCCCGAGTTCGAGGAGGTGCTGCTGCCTCCCGTCATCGCCGATCTGCGGCTGGCCGCCCGGTACGACGGCCGGCGGGGAACCGTTCCGCAGGTCGAGTTGCGTGCGGTGTGGGCCACCGACGACCCGCACGTGCCGGAAGTCACCGTGCGCCGCTGGGCCGAGTGGACCCGGGGCGAATGCACCCTGAAGTCCGTCGGGGGCGGTCACTACGCCCACCAGGAGAATCCGGCCGCGGTCATCACCGCCTGCCTCGACGGACTTCCCGGAACCCGGCCGTCACGGCGTTCCGTGCTCGGTGCCGGCGCGACTGCCGTCGCGTCCACGGTGCTGGGCCTCGGCGCGGTGGCATCGGCGGCACCCGCGGCGCGGGCCGACGCGCCGACGGGGACGGGCGGAGCCTCCTTCGACGGCGATCCCACCGACCCCGTGGCCCTGGCCGTCGCCATGATCCGCCAGGACACCAGCAACCCCGGCGACGGCGCGGTCACCCTGCCGTTCGCCCGGATGCTCCAGGGCATCTTCCGGGATGCCGGAGTCGGAACCGAGATCGTGCCCACTCCGAAGGACGGCAACGTCCACTTCTTCGCCCGCGTACCCGGCAGCGGACCGATCACGAAGAAGCCCCTGATCCTGCTCGGCCACTCCGACGTGGTGCCCGCCATCGGCGACAGATGGGAGACGGCCCCCTTCGCCGCGGAGATCAAGGACGGCAAGCTGTACGGCCGCGGCTCGCTGGACATGAAGGGCGTCAACGCCGCCTTCGTCGCCGCTCTGCTGCGCCATGTCCGCGAGGGAGCGGCCTTCGACCGCGACATCGTCCTGTGGTCCGACTGCGACGAGGAACAGGGCCCCTACGGCGTGCGCTGGTTCCTCACGGAACACCCGGGCAAGGTGGCGGCGGGCGCGGTCATCACCGAGGGCGGCTGGGTACTCAACCAGCGCGACGGCACCACGCCCATGATCGCCTCGCTCACCTGCAACGACAAGCGTTCCCTGCTGCTGCGCCTGGAGACCGCGTCGTACGCCACCCACACCTCCAAGCCGTTCAGCGGACAGGCGGTGATCCGGCTGGGCGAGGTGCTCGACCAACTCGGGGGGTGGCGTGCCCACATCCGCCCGAACGCGTTGTCCCGGCAGTACTTCGCCGAACTGGCCGAGGCCACCACCGACCGGCCGTTCGCCGAGGCGATCCGGGAGCTGCTGGCGGCCCGCACTGACCAGCGGCGGGACCGGGCGGGGGAAGCGGTGGTGCGGCTCAGCGAGACCCCGGAGCTGCACAACGCGATGCTGCGGACCACGCTCGCCTTCACCTCCGCCCAGTCCGGCTACTACCCGAGCATCGTTCCGGGCACCGCGACCGCGGAGTTCCGGGCGGCCTTCCTGCCGGGGGCCGACGACCCCGGGCGCATCGTCGCCGAACTCCGCTCGCTGATCGGCAACCGGGCGACTCTGAGTGTGGTCGGAAACCCCGGCGAGAGCGAGCGGCAGGCCCTGGACCGATTGCGCGGCTATCTGGCCACACCCGACTCCGACTACGACACGGACGTCTTCCGCGCCTGGCAGAGCGCTGTACGCCGGACCCACCCCGGAGTACGGGCCACCGCCTGCCAGTTCGAGGCGGTCACCAGCGCGGTGCCGTTCCGGGAACAGAACGTACCCGTGTACGGCATGTACCCGTTCACCGTGAACCGGGACATGCTCAAGCGCATGCACGGCACGGACGAACACATCGGCGTCGAAGCACTGCGACAGGGCACCGAGACCGTCTACCAGCTCCTGGCCGGTCTGCGGACGCGGGCCTGAGCCCCTGGCGCACTGTGCGGGCACGCCCGCACAGTGCGTCGGACCGTCATCCCACGCTGACCCAGTCCAGGGTGCGCTCCACCGCCCGCTTCCAGTTCGCGTAACCCTCCGCCCGCTGCTCCTCGCTCCACTGCGGTTCCCAGCGCCTCGACTCCTGCCAGTGCTCACGCAACTCGTCCTGGTCCCGCCAGAATCCGGTGGCGAGACCGGCGGCGTAGGCGGCGCCGAGCGCGGTCGTCTCGGCGACCACCGGGCGGCTGACGGGGACACCGAGCACATCGGCCTGGATCTGCATGCACAGGTCGTTGGCGGTGACCCCGCCGTCGACCTTGAGCACGTCGAGATGGACACCGGAGTCCTGCTCCATCGCCTCCACCACGTCCCGGCTCTGGTAGCAGATCGCCTCCAGAGTGGCCCTCGCCAGATGGGCGTTGGTGTTGTACCTGGCCAGACCGACGATGGCGCCGCGGGCGTCCGAGCGCCAGTACGGCGCGAAGAGCCCCGAGAAGGCCGGCACGAAGTACATCCCGCCGTTGTCCGCGACGGACCGGGCCAGCCGCTCGCTCTCCGCCGCATCGGTGATGATCTTCATCTGGTCCCGCAGCCACTGCACCGCGGACCCGGTGACCGCGATCGACCCCTCCAGGGCGTAGACCGCCGGGCTCCGCCCGAACCGGTAGGCGACCGTGGTGAGCAGGCCGTGCTGCGACCGGATGGGCTTCGTACCGGTGTTGAGTAGCAGGAAGTTGCCGGTGCCGTACGTGTTCTTCGCCTCGCCCGGCTCGAAGCACACCTGCCCCACGGTGGCCGCCTGCTGGTCGCCGAGCACCCCGGTGACCGGGACGGCGGCCCGCAGCGGACGCGAGGTGCGGGTGCGGCCGTACGCCTGAGCATCGGAGGAGGGATTGATGGTGGGGAGCATCGCCCGGGGGATGCCGAAGATGTCCAGCAGTTCGTCGTCCCAGTCGAGCGTCTCCAGGTTCATCAGCATCGTGCGGCTGGCATTGGTCACATCGGTGGCGTGGGTGCCGCCGTCGGGGCCGCCGGTGAGATTCCACAACACCCAGGAGTCCGTGTTCCCGAACACCGCGTGCCCACGCTCCGCGGCCTCGCGGACCCCCTCGACGTTCTCGAGAATCCACTTGATCTTCCCGCCGGAGAAGTAAGTGGCCGGAGGAAGCCCCGACTTGCGCCGGATGACCTCGCCGTGCCCCTCGTTCTCCAGGGTCTGGGCGATCGAGTCGGTGCGGGTGTCCTGCCACACGATGGCGTTGCAGTACGGACGGCCGGTTCGGGGGTCCCAGACGACGGTGGTCTCGCGCTGGTTGGTGATCCCGATGGCGTCGAGATCCGTGCCGCTGAGACCACCGGTGCGCAAGGCGTTCTGCATCACCGAGTTGGTGCGCTCCCAGATCTCCACCGGATCGTGCTCCACCCAGCCGGGGCGGGGGAGGATCTGTTCGTGCTCCAACTGGTGTCTGGCCACTTCGTTGCCGTCGTGATCGAAGATCATGAAGCGGCTGCTGGTGGTGCCTTGGTCCACTGCGCCGATGAAGTCCGCCATGGCATGCTGCCTCTCCTGAGTCCGGGCTCGGTGATGGGACCGGGCGTCACGTCTCCGGCGGTACGGGGATGGTTCCCTCCGGTTCCTCTTCCGCCGTGGGGAGGAAACGGCTGATGAACACCTTGTAGACGAACGCTCCGAGTGGTCCGCCGACCAGCGGGCCCACGATCGGCACCCAGAAGTAGAAGTTCCCGTACTGATCCCGCCACGCCTCGCCGTAACCGGTGAGGAAGCTCGCGAGCCGGGGGCCGAGGTCACGGGCCGGGTTGATGGCGTATCCGGCGTTGGTGCCGAACGCCATGCCGATGGCGACCACGATGAGGCCCACGATGAACGGGCCGAGATTGGAGCCCGGCGGGGTGTTGAGGAGATCGGTGACCGCGAAGATGAGCAGTACGAGGATCGCGGTGCCGATGACCTGGTCCCGGAACGCTCCCCATTCGTGGACCGGAAGAGCGGGGTTGCCGTTGGCGGGCAGCGTGGAGAACACGAACTGCGTCTTGATCGTGTGTCCCGGGTCCGCCCTCGCCAGCGCCTCCGTGTAGTTCCACCGCACCAGCAGCGCCGCGACGAACGCCCCCGCGACCTGGGCGAGCGAGTACGGCGCCACCTTCTTCCAGGGGAAGTCCTTGAACGCGGCGAGGGAGAGGGTCACGGCGGGGTTGAGATGGGCTCCGCTGAGCCGGCCCGCCACATAGACGCCCAGTGTGACTCCGAGCCCCCAGGCCCAGGCGATGCTGTCGTGATTCCCGAGCCCGCCCGGCGGATCGGTGAGCGCACCGCCCGCGACGACCTGGGCCACCACACCACAACCGATGAGGATGAGAATCATCGTGCCGAGGAACTCCGCGGAGACTTCCCCGGCGAGCCCCGACCGCTTGAGCCGCTCCATGGGGTCTCGCTTCCTGTAGATTCACGACCTCTTGCGGCATAGATCCACATCTGAGCGTAGACGGGGGCAGTTGGATCCGCACTCGGTGGCATACGCATCCATCCCGCCCCCTCCCGGGGCGGGATGGGCGCCCGGTCTCAGTCCACGGCGACGTGTTCGAAGAGCTCCAGCATCCGCCCGAGCACCCGTACGCACGCCGTCACATCGCCATCGGTGAGGTCCCCGTCCACCTGGCGCAGCAGCGACTGCTCGCGGGCCAGGGCGGCGTCGATCGCCGCCCGGCCGCTCGCGGTCAGCCGGACCAGCGGCGACCGCTGGTGTGCGGGGTTGGGGACGATCTCGACCAGTCCCGCGGCCGAGGCGTCGTTGACCATGCGTTGCACGAATTGCCTGCTCAGTGCCTGCGCCCGGCCCATCTGGGGGACCGTCATGGGGCCGTTCCCGCGCAGCAGATCCAGTACGGCACGCACACCGACGGACAGGCCCTCGATCGGCGCGGTCTGTTCCACCTTGCGCTGCACACGCCGGTAGAGCGGGCCGACCAGGGCGAAGACCTCCGTGAGCCGGTGGGCCAGTTCCTCGGGCGGCAGGGGCGGGTCGATATCGGTCATCCCGCAATCATGACACCTTGGTTGTCAAAGTGGCGAGGGGATGGCACCTTGGTTGTCATGAGTGCTGCTTCCGAGCTGAAATTCTTCGAGACCGAGGACGGCCGCCTCGTCCACCGGGACACCGGCGAGGGCCCACTGCTGGTGCTGCTGCACGGCGGATTCCTGGATCACGGGATGTGGGACGACCTGGTGCCGGAGCTGTCACGCCATCACCGGGTGATCGTGCCGGACGCCCGTGGACACGGCGGATCGGTCAACGCGACCAGGCCCTTCCGGCACACCGACGACTTGGCCGC
The DNA here is from genome assembly GCF_042890955.1 of Streptomyces sp. NPDC001933. Taxonomy (NCBI): domain Bacteria; kingdom Bacillati; phylum Actinomycetota; class Actinomycetes; order Kitasatosporales; family Streptomycetaceae; genus Streptomyces; species Streptomyces sp. NPDC001933. The sequence goes on from NZ_JBIASS010000004.1 coordinate 306,489, forward strand.
CCTGCTGCGCCACCTCGACGCGGGGCCCGCGGTCCTGGCCGGAGTGTCGATGGGCGCGGCCACCGCAGTCGACACCGCGCTGGAACACCCGGATCTGGTGCGTGCGCTGGTCGTCAGTGGGGCGGGGACTAGCGAGCCCGAATTCGACGACCCCTGGACCCAGGGGGTTCTGGCCGCGCAGGCCCGCGCCCTGGGCGCGGGTGACATCGAGGGCTGGATCGACGCCTTCATGCTCTTCGTGGCGGGCCCGCACCGCACGCTCGACGACATCGACCGTGCCGTGGTGGCGAGGGTGCGCGAGATGGCGGCCCGGACGCTGTCCAAGCACAGCGGTGGCGAAGCCGATCCGAGGGTGCCCGTTCCCAACACCTGGGCGCGGGCGGCTGGAATCGCGGTCCCGGTCCTGGCCGTCAACGGCTCCATCGACGCGGCGGATCACCTCGCCATGGCGCGGCGCCTGGTGCGGACGGTCGCCGACGGGCGGGAGGTGCTCGTCGAGGGCGCCGCCCACTACCCGAACATGGAGAAGCCGGACGTGTTCGGCCGGATCCTCGGGGACTTCCTGGCGGCCGTGCCCGCGCCGTAGGACGGCGCAGGGAGCAACTGTCCTCAACGGCCGGTGACGGCCACCGTGTCGTCGGCCCCGGCGGTGACCTGCGCCGGGGTGTCGTGCAGCCCCAGGCGCAGGTGTTCGACGTGGAAGAGGGCCTGGTCGAGGAGTTCGGCCACGTGGTTGTCGTACAGCGCGTAGATCACCGAGCGGCCCCGGCGCTTGCCCGTGACCAGGCCGAGGTTGCGCAGCAGCCGCAACTGGTGGGAGCAGGCGGACTGCTCCATGCCGACCGCGTCGGCGAGCTCCGTCGCGGGGCAGGGGCCCTCCTGGAGGCGGGCCAGGATGCGGAGCCGGGACGGGGTGGCGAGGGCTTGAAGGGTGGACGCCACCTCGGTGGCCCCTACCGCGTCGAGGCGCTCGCGCGCGGTGGCAGCGGTCTTCGCGTCAACTCCGTGGCCCATGCCCTCATCCTACGGAGATGCATACATGAATGCGTGTTCATGTGATCCTGTATGGTGCGGAGGTCGAACCACTCCGCCCTCTCGCGTGAAGGATCACGCCCATGTCTTCCACCCTCACCCGCCCGGTCGCGCCAGCCGGCCCGGTCCGAACGGGAGGCCCTGGGCGGCGCACCCGGATCCTGGCCCTTCCGGAGGCCCGCTGGGCCGGGGCCGCGCTGCTGCTGTTCCTGGCCGCGCTGCCCCTGCAACTGCTCGGCGCCCCGTGGTGGACATGGGGCCCGCTGTACGCGCTGACGTACGTCACCGGTGGCTGGGAGCCGGGCTGGGAAGGGCTGAAGGCGCTCCGGGAGAAAACGCTCGACGTCGACCTGCTGATGGTCGTCGCTGCTCTCGGCGCGGCGGCGATCGGACAGGTGCTGGACGGCGCCCTGCTCATCGTCATCTTCGCCACCTCGGGCGCCCTGGAGGCGTTCGCCACCGCGCGGACGGCGGACTCGGTACGCGGACTGCTCGACCTGGCACCCGCCAAGGCCACCCGGCTCGGCGAAGCGGGTGCCGAAGAGACCGTGCCCACGGAGGAGTTGACGGTCGGGGACGTGATCCTGGTACGCCCCGGCGAACGCGTCGGGGCCGACGGCCGGGTGCTCGACGGGGCGAGCGACGTGGACCAGGCAACCATCACCGGTGAGCCGCTGCCGGTGGCCAAGGAACCCGGCGACGAGGTCTTCGCGGGAACCCTGAACGGCACCGGGGCGCTGCGGGTGACCGTGGAGCGCGACCCGTCCGATTCGGTGATCGCCCGGATCGTCGCCATGGTCGAGGAGGCATCGGGGACGAAGGCCCCCACTCAGTTGTTCATCGAGAAGGTCGAACAGCGCTACTCGATCGGCATGGTGGCCGCCACCGTCGCGCTGTTCGCCGTGCCCCTGGCCTTCGGCGCGGCACTGCAGCCGACACTGCTCCGGGCGATGACCTTCATGATCGTGGCCTCGCCGTGCGCCGTGGTGCTGGCCACGATGCCGCCGCTGCTGTCCGCGATCGCCAATGCCGGACGGCACGGGGTGCTCATCAAGTCCGCCGTGGTGATGGAACGTCTCGGTCTGATCGACGCCGTCGCACTCGACAAGACCGGCACCCTGACCGAAGGCACCCCACGCGTCACCGACATCCGTCCACTCGTGTCCTCGGGCCTGACCGAGGACGCCCTGCTCACGCTGGCGGCGGCGGCCGAGCATCCCAGCGAACACCCCCTCGCCCGCGCGGTCACCGAGGCCGCCCGGACCCGCGGTCTCGCCCTGCCACCGGTGGCGGACTTCACCTCCGCCCCGGGCACCGGCGTCACCGCCACCGTGGACGGCCGCAAGGTCGCCGTCGGCAGCCCGGCCCGCCTGCTGGACGTTCGTACCGGCGAGGCCGAGGCCGGGGCCGCCGCCGAACTCGCCGTACAAGTGGAGGAGGACGGCCGCACCGCCGCCCTCGTCGTGCTCGACGGCACGCCCGTGGGCGTCCTGGGCATCGCCGACCGGCTGCGCACCGACGCCCGTTCCACCGTCGCCCGCCTCGCTCGACTCACCGGCAGCACACCGGTGCTGGTCACCGGGGACAACCCACGTGCCGCCGCCCGTCTCGCTGCCGAGGTCGGCATCGATGACGTCCGGGCCGGTCTGCTGCCGCAGGACAAGGTGCACGCGGTCAAGGCGATGGAGAGCGCCGGGCGGAAGGTGCTGGTGGTCGGGGACGGTGTGAACGACGCCCCGGCCCTGGCCGCGGCGCACACGGGCATCGCCATGGGCAGGGCCGGCTCCGACCTGGCCCTGGAGACCGCCGACGCCGTCGTCGTCCGCGACGAACTCGCCACCGTCCCCACCGCCGTGGCGCTCTCGCGGCGATGCCGCCGCCTCGTCGTGCAGAACCTGGTGATCGCGGCCGTCTTCATCACCGGCCTCGTCGTCTGGGACCTGGCCGGCACGCTGCCGCTCCCGCTGGGCGTCGCCGGGCACGAGGGCTCCACCGTCATCGTCGGCCTCAACGGCCTGCGCCTGCTCCGCGACGCCGCCTGGACGCGCGCCGAGCGCGACCACTGAGCCCGGGGCGGACGGGGCAGTACGGAACGGGAAACCCGGTGGGGGTATCGTCTGGCAAGCACCGCAGGACCCGTCGACCTGTACGAGCGAGCAATCGAGGCAGCCGTGGAACGCGGACGGACACGCGCACCGGGAACGTCCCGGCTGCTCGTGCTCTGTGCCGTCCTGCTCGGGCTGTTCCTCATGCACGGAGCGCCCGCGAGCGCCGCGGAGGGCTGCCACGACGCGATGACCGTCACGGCGGCCGCACCCGCGCCAGGGTCCATGCAGGCGACCGCCGGCCACTCGGCCATGGGGGCCGGGCACGGTTCCGCTCAGGTGGCTGCAGCCATGCCCGCGATGAACGGCGAGTCGTGCGTATTCACCCATGCCCGTGACCGGGTGCTGCCGCTGCTGATGTCGCTGGGCCTGGCGCTCGTGGCGGTTCAGGCACTCTCCGGGCGCCGTACGGCTGTACGCGGACCGGCCCGGCGGGGACCGCCGTCGGCCGGCAGGGGGCTGCTGCTCCAGGTGTGCATCGCGCGGACGTGACAGGGATCCGCCGGTCCACGGCCCTTCGAGGTCGGACCGGTTGGACGAACCTGCCCCATCCGCGCGCCACGGACGTGGCGCAACCACCTGGAAAGAACCTCTGATGTCCGCTTCCCGCTGCTCCGCCGCCCGCCGTCGCACCCTCGCGGCCGCCGGCACCGTCGCCGCCCTCGCTCTGGCATTGACCGCCTGCGGCTCCTCCGACGGCTCGAAGTCCGACGGTTCGTCCATGCCCGGCATGGCCCACGGCTCGGCCGGCGCCTCCGCACCGGCCACCCCCGGCGCCGGGTTCAACGACGCCGACGTGGAGTTCGCGCAGCAGATGATTCCGCACCACGAGCAGGCCATCGAGATGGCGAAGCTGGCCGACGGCCGCGCTGCCGACCCCGAGATCAAGAAGCTGGCCACCGCGATCGAGAAGGCCCAGGACCCCGAGATCGACACGATGAAGGGCTGGCTGAAGTCGTGGGGCAAGCCGCTGCCCTCGTCCTCGATGGGTGCCATGCCCGGGATGGATCACGGCTCGGCGATGCCCGGAATGATGTCCGGCAAGGACATGAGTGATCTGGCGGCCGCCAAGGGCAAGGACTTCGACAAGAAGTTCGCCCAGCTCATGATCGGGCACCACCAGGGCGCCGTCACCATGGCCGAGGACGAGCAGAAGAACGGCGACAACGCCGACGCGAAGAAGCTCGCCGGTGCCGTCGTCACGGCCCAGACCGCCGAGATCGAGCAGATGAACAAGATCATCGACAGGCTCTGACCCCGGCAGGGGTGCGGGCCGCCGGCGTACGAAGGCCCGCACCCCTTCTCCCGGTCCGGCCGGTACGGGCACGTCCCACAGACAGCCGTTCGGCCGGCGGCCTCCGGCGCCGCTGCCGGACTTGCGGCAAGGGGATGGCCGACCCGCCGACAGCGCGGTTAGCGTGACCGCATGGATCGTGACGAACAGTTGCTTCACGCCTCGTCGTTCGGCACGGCGGCGGTCGCGTACGCCGAGCACCGCCCGGACTACGTCCAGGACGCGGTGGGCTGGGCGCTTGAACCCGCGCCCGGCCCACGCGTGCTCGACCTCGGCGCCGGAACCGGCAAACTCACCGCCACCCTGGCCGCGATGGGTGCCGAAGTGATCGCGGTCGAGCCCGACCCGGCGATGCTGGCCGAGCTGCGCCGTTCGCTTCCGGCCGTCCGTGCCCTGCAGGGCAGCGCCGAGTCGATCCCGCTGCCGGACGCCTCCGTCGATGCCGTGCTGGCCGGCAACGCCATGCACTGGTTCGACATGGCCGTCGCGGGACCCGAGATCGCCAGGGTCCTCGCACCCGGCGGCATCCTGGCCGGCCTGTGGAACCTGATGGACGACCGGGTCGAGTGGGTTGCCGGGCTGGCACGGGTCGGCGGGAGCGCGGCCATCGGCCCGAGGGACACGCCCACCAGCTGGCGCGCCGAGACGGCGGACATGCACCTCCCCAAGACCGGCGAGGCCGCCCGGTTCGGCTCCCCGGAGCAGACCGGGTTCCCGCACGGGCAGCACCGCACCGCCGACTCCCTCGTCGCGACCATCGCGACGCGGGCGGGGGTGCTCGTCATGCCGGCAGAGGAGCGAGAGGCCTTGCTGGGCCGGATCCGCGCCTTCCTCGCAAGCAGGCCTGAGACCGCCCGCGGCGAATTCACCCTCCCGATGCTGACCGGCGTGCTGCGCGTCCGGCGGCTGTGAGGCGCACGAGGCCGACAGCCCCGCCATCAACCGATCGGGGCGCGCAGCAGTTCGGCCACCTCCTCCGCGCCGGTCTCCCGCAGCTCCTCCCCGACCAGCAGCCACCTGGTGACACCGACCGATTCGAGGAAGGCCAGGTCGTGACTGGCGATCAGGAGTGCGCCCTCGTAGGAGTCGAGCGCACCGGTCAGCTGTCGCACACTGGCGATGTCGAGGTTGTTGGTCGGTTCGTCCATCATCAGCAGCTGCGGGGCCGGTGCGGCGAGCATCGTCGCCGCGAGGGCGGCACGGAAGCGTTCGCCGCCCGACAGTGTGCCCGCCGGCTGTTCCGCGCGCTTGCCCTGGAAGAGGAAGCGTGCGAGCTGGGCGCGGATGTGGTTGTCGGTGACGCCGGGCGCCATCCGGGCCACGTTCGCCGCGACACTCAGTCCGTCGTCCAGCACATCGAGCCGCTGCGGTAGGAACCGCGCCGGTACGAAGGTTTTGGCATCGCCGGACAACGGGGCCAGCTCACCGGTGAGCGTGCGCAGCAGCGTCGTCTTACCGGCGCCGTTGCGGCCGACGAGCGCGATGCGCTCCGGCCCGTTCACCTGGAGCGTTCCCTCGCGCAGCCTGCCGAACCGGGGGCGCAGCCCGTTCAGGCTCAGCACGGTGCGCCCGGTGGGCACCGCCGTGTGCGGGAGGCTCACGCGGATCTCGGCGTCGTCGCGGATCGCGTCGGCGGCCTCCTCCCGGCGTTCGCGCGCCTCGCCGAGACGCTCCTCGTGGACGCCGCGAAGCCTGCCCGCCGACTCCTGTGCCGATCGCTTCCGGCGGCCCGCCAGGATCTTCGGGAGGCCGCCCTCGGCCTCCGCCTTCCGGCCGTTCTTCTGGCGCCGGGCCAGCTTCACCTGGGTCTCCTGCAGTTCACGCTTCTGGCGGCGCACATCGGCCTCCGCCGCCCGCAACATCCGCCCGGCGGCCTCCTGTTCGGCTGCCACGGCCTCCTCGTACGCCGACCAGCCGCCGCCGTACCAGTTCACCGAACCGGTGCGCAGTTCGGCGATGCGGTCGACGCGCTCCAGCAGTTCCCGGTCGTGGCTGACCACGACCAGTACGCCCGAGCGCCAGGAGTCGACGGCTTCGTAGAGCCTGCGGCGCGCGAACACATCGAGGTTGTTGGTGGGCTCGTCCAGGAGCAGGACGTCGGGGCGTTCCAGCAGCAGCGCGGCCAGCCGGAGCAGAACGGTCTCCCCTCCGGACAACTGCCCCAAGGTGCGGTCGAGTTCGATGTCGCCGAGGCCGAGCGATCCCAGTGTCGCCAGGGCCCGTTCCTCGACGTCCCAGTCGTCGCCGATCGTCTCGAAGTGTTTCTCGTCGACATTCCCGGCCTCGATGGCGCGCAGCGCATTGCGCTGCTCGGCGATGCCCAGGGCCCGGTCCACCCGAAGTGTGGTGTCGAGGGTGATGTTCTGCGGAAGGTGGGCGAGACTGCCGCCGACGGTCACCGACCCCTGGGACGGGCGCAGTTGACCGGCGAGCAGTCGTAGCAGGGTGGACTTGCCCGCACCGTTGGTGCCGACGAGCCCGACGCGCCCCCGGCCGATGCTGAGCGAGAGCCCGTCGAGGACGGTGGTGCCGTCCGGCCACCGGAAGGTCAGGGCCGAGCAGGTGAGGGAGGCGTGGGGGGTGGTGGGTGTCGCCATGGGTGTTCCTCGCATTCGCAAGCGCAGTGAAGGGGGCTTCGTATGCGAGCACCACGCGGCGACCGGGCAGCGGAAGGAGATACGGCGGTCCTGAAGATCGAGGGACGGCTCATGCACCGAGGTCGCATCCACGCGGGGTCACGGGCAGTGCGCAGCACTGCTACTGCGTGACGGGCGTACGGGCAAAGCCGTACGGCGTGATGTTCGCGAACCTCAGATGCGCAACGTCCACCTCAATCGGAGACAACAGGACATCGAAACTGTAACGACCAGGGGGCGGAAAGGCAATGTCACCGGGCCTTGGCGGTCGCTGGGTGAAATGCCCGCTTTTGTGAATTCGTGGCGCGAGTCACGTTCAGCCCGCGGGATGCCGCGTCCCGTGAACCGGTTCCCTTTCCGCGCAAGGGGAGTGGGTCCTGCGGTGTGAGGTGGATTACCGAAATTCCCGTTAATCGATCTTGTGGGTGAATTGCATTCGGAAATTGGGGTCTTGTCCCGTTCGGCTTTTCTCGCCTACGGTCACCGTCAATCCGGACGGAACGCCGAATCCTGCCGCCGTCCGGCCATCCGACCACCCATGTACGGCAGGAGCGGGGAACCCAGGTAAGCCGCCGGTCCGGAATCCGGAACGGCTCGGGGTGAAGCCGCGATCGTGTGCGGCCAGGCATCTCCAGCCTGAACCCGACAGCTCACCTCGCAGGCGACGGAGAGGAATCCACCATGTCCGCAACGGGTACGTACCGTCGTCGCAAGTCCACCCCGCTGACCCGCGGTTTCATCGCCGTGGGCACCGGCGCCGCCGCCCTCCTGCTGCCGCTGCTCGGTGCCCACACAGCCTCGGCGGCTCCGGCGCAGTTCGCCGCCACCGCACCGGCTGCGCAGTCCGCGACGTACACCAACGATCTGGACGGCTGGATCAAGGAGTCGCTGGCCGTCATGGCCGAGCACAACATCCCGGGCAGCTACGACAGCATCCACCGCAACATCATGCGCGAGTCGTCCGGCAACCCCCGGGCCATCAACAACTGGGACTCGAACGCCGCCGCCGGGACGCCGTCCAAGGGTCTCCTCCAGATCATCGATCCGACGTTCCGGGCCTACCACGTGCCCGGGACCTCGATGGACAGCTACGACCCGGTCGCCAACATCACGGCAGCGTGCAATTACGCGGCCGCCAGGTACGGCTCCATCGACAACGTCTTCGGGGCCTACTGACGTACGCGACACCGCCGCCGCACGGCCGGGTGCTCCGTCCCGAGGTCAGCCCAGCCTCGGGGGTGTCCAGTCGGCGTGGCGGAGGATCGTGCGGACCGTGACACGGGACGGTGCGAGACGCAACGCCGCGTTGCGCAGCGCGACGGCCGCCGGGTGGGACAGCTGCTGGCCCATCCGGCCGGCCTGCCGCGCGGCCCGCGCGACCGACTGGCTGCGGGGCCGGCGCTCCGCGTCGTAGCGGCCGAGCGCCGACTCGACGGTCGCTTCGCCGGACAGCGCGGCGGCCAGTGTTGCCGCGTCCTCCAGTGCCTGGCAGGCCCCCTGGCCGAGATTCGGGGTCATGGCGTGCGCGGCATCACCGAGCAGTGCCACCCGGCCCACCACGTAGGAGGGAAGCGGGACGACCAGCTCGTGGACGTCATGGTGCAGGACGGCATCGGGCCGGGTCGCCGCCAGCAGGGCGGGAATGGGGTCGTGCCAGCCGTCGAACCGGCGGCGGACCTCCGCCAACGGGTCCCGATGGCGCACACCGGCGGGAGCGTTGAGCACCGCGTGCCACTCGGCCCTGCCGTCGGCGAAGGCGATGTGACCGAACTCGGCCCCCGGTCCCCAGGTCAGCTCGAAGTCGGTACGCAGGTCGACCGGCGACTCGGTGATGGCGCGCAGCACCGTCGAGCCGCTGTGGGCCGGACCGGGGTGCCCCGGGAAGAGCAGGCCGCGCAACCGGCTGCCGATCCCGTCGGCGGCCACGACCAGATCCGCCTCCAGCCGGGTGTCACCGGCGGCCAGCCGCACCCGCGAGGCGTCGGACCGGTCGACGGACGTCACCTCGGCCCCGATGACCAGGGACTCGGGAGGCAGGGCCGCGCGCAGCAGGCGGTGCAGCCCGGTCCGGGGGATGCCCACGATCGGGGTCCCCAGCTCGCGTTCCAGCGCGGCACCGTCCATGCGCGCCAGCAGGCGGCCGTCCGGGGTGCGGGTGCCACCGGTGTACTGGGGCCGCGCGGCCGCGCGCACTGCCGCGCCGACACCGAGGGCGTCCAGCGCGCGCAAGCCGTTGGCGTGCAGGGAGATGCCCGCGCCCGCGTCGTCGAGGGTGCGGGCACGTTCGACGACCGTCACCTCCCAGCCGACGAGCCGGAGCCCGATCGCGGCGGCCAGCCCGCCGATGCCGCCGCCGACAACCACCGCACCGTTACCCATGCCGAGTCCCTCCTCGCGCCCTGCCCCGACCTTCTACAGCTGTAGAAGGAGCGTACTACGCCGTCTCTACAGGTGTAGAAAGGGGGCATGAGCACAGATCGACGGACCGTCCTGGCCGATGCCGCCATCCAGGTGCTGGCCGAGGAGGGGATGCGGGGCCTGACCCACCGGGCCGTGGACCGGGCGGCCGAGCTGCCGCCCGGCACCACCTCGGCGTACTTCCGCACCCGTCAGGCCCTGCTCACCGCGCTCGTCAGACGGCTCGTCGCGCACGACCAGGCGGAACTCCAGGCGGCCGGCGAGCGGGCGCCGGTGATGCGCGACGCCGGTGAACTGACGGACGGGCTCGCCGGTTTCGTCGAGCGGCGGCTGACCGGAACGGGGCGGCAGCGGTCGCTCGCCCGCTACGCGTGCGCGGTCGAGAGCGTGCGCCACCCGGAGCTGCGCGAGATTCTTGTGCCGCGGGAGAACGCGGCTCGTGAGGCAGTGCGGGCTTTCCTGCGTGCGCGGGGGGTGGCCGACGCCGAGAGCCGCACGCTCACGCTGCTGGCCTGTGTGGACGGGCTGGTCTTCGACCGGCTGGTGGGCGGCGGGGGAGTACCGAGGGACGATATCTCGGGGCTGGTTGCCGCAGCCCTCCGTGACTCAGGCTCCGATGAGGGGTGTGGCCGCGACGCCCCGGGGTGATGCCGGGCTCCGTCACTCCTGGGCGGGTTCCGCCGCCTGCCGCCGTGGTTCGCGGCGGGGCAGTACGGGAACGGTCGCCGCCTCCCCGCCCCGGACAGCCTGCACCGCCGCGGCGTGCAGGCTGCGGCTGTCCTCCTCCGAACAGCACCGCACCGGGCTGCCCGACATGGTGAACCAGTCGATCGCACCGGTGTACTGCACAGTGACCTGGGCCGAGTCATCCGCCCAGGTCGTGTGAACGGTCAGGTCTCCGGACAGCACACCGACCTCGTCCGTGAGCACGCCACCGCGTCCCGAGAACACACCGCAAGTCGTCCACGACGCCCAAGCCATGACTCCAGGCTGGCACCACGACAGCGGTTGCGCGACCCGTGAGCCCCGCGCTTCGGTCCCGGTCAGGCAGCCCCGCCCTTCCGGATGCTGGAAATGGGCGAAACTTTCCACCGGGCCCGGCTGCGGTTCCCGCACCCACCGATCCTCATGCATTGACGCGTTGTTAGCGCCAAATCGTCGAATCGCCCCCTCGGGGCAACGAATTCCGAAGGTGAACACCTATTGACCTGCGGATCACGTCAGGATTGCATGTCGCGCTGGGAGCGACGAAACCACTCACCACGTCCTCGTCTGGAGGCGATAGCGCTCCCGTGCTCGAACACCGCACCTGTCGATCGGAACCGCACGATGACCGAAACGCTCAGCGCTCCCCAGGCGCTCGCACCAGCGACCGGCCCCACTCCACAGAAGCTCAAGCGTTCCATCGGCGTCGTGGGCGGAACACTGCTCACGCTCTCCTGCGTGACGCCCGCATCGACCCTCTTCGTGGTCGTACCGGACCTGTTCTCCAGCCTCGGCACGTACACCGCCCTCACCATCGCCATCGGCTCGCTGCTCTGTATCGCGGTCGCCTTCTGCTACTCGGAACTGGGCACGCTCATTCCGAGCGCCGGGGGTGAGTACGCCATGGTGTCGACCATGGCGGGGCGGCTCGCCGGGTGGCTCGTCTTCGTGCTCTCGCTGCTGGTCGTGATGATCGTGCCCCCGGTCATCGCCATGGGAACGGCCGACTACCTCGCTCCCGTCGTGCACATCCCGGCCTCCGTCGCGGGCGCCGGCGTCATGGTGCTCGCCACCCTCGCCGGTCTGTTGGACCTGCGTGCCAACGCGTGGATCACCGGCATCTTCCTCGTCCTCGAAGTGATCGCGGCGGCCGTCGTCGCCGTGCTCGGCTTCGCGCACTCCGAGCGCGGCGCCTCGGCACTGGTGCACGGCTCGGTCGCCTCGTCGGGCGGCGGGAGTTCGACCGTCACCGCGATGATGGTGGTCTCCGGGCTCGCCATCGCGCTCTTCATCACCCAGGGCTTCTCCACGGCCGTCTACCTCTCGGAGGAGCTGGAGAACCCGCGGCGCAACGTGGCCCGCACCGTGCTCGCCACCCTCGCCATCTCCACGGCGGTCATCCTCGTCCCGGTCATCGCCATCACGCTGGGCGCCCCCGACCTGGCGGCACTGACCTCGGGCGACCTCAACACCATGGTCGCCGCCTGGTCCAACTCGGCCGTCGGGACCTTCGTCAGCCTCTGCGTCGCCCTCGCGATCATCAACGCGGGCATCGTGATGGTCATCCAGAACTCGCGGGTGCTGTTCGCCTCCGCCCGTGACAAGGCCTGGCCCGGGCCGGTCAACAACGCCCTGTCCCGGCTCGGCCGCTTCGGGTCCCCGTGGGTCGCGACCCTGGTCGTCGGCGTTCCCGGCGCGGCGCTCTGCTTCGTCAACCTCGACACCCTGTACGGCGTCACCGGAGTCTCCGTCACCGCGATGTACCTGCTGGTCGCCGTCGCCGCACTGCTCTGCCGCCGCGGTGCCCACCGCGAGGCGCCGGCCTGGCGCATGCCGCTCTGGCCCGCCGTCCCGGTCCTGCTGATCGCCGTACTGGCGTACATCCTGACCCAGCAGGAGACCGAGTACCTGCTGTGGACCGGCGGGATCACGGCGGTCGCCACGCTCTACTGGGCGTTCTACCTGCGGCCCCGCAAGGAGACCCGCTGGCTGGTCAGCATTCCGGAGGACGCGCAGTCCTGACCCGGACGTGTTCCGTGCCGTGCCCGGCCCGTCGGCAAAGACCATCCCCAGGCGGGCCGGACACGTGTCCGGCCGGGCCGCCGGCGCGGGCCGGATCGCCCGACCGGGCGCCGTGACGGCCCGACGACGGGCGGACCCACCCCCGACTCCCGCACAGTGGGGTGAGGACAGGCCGTCGTCACAACACGGGGAGTCGGAGCGGGATGAGCGTGGCACGGGTCGGAGTCGTCGTACACCAGGGCCGTCCCGAGGCCGTCGTCGCGGCGGGCGTCGTACGCGACTGGTGCGCCCGCGAGGGCATTCCCTGCACGGACATCGACGTGTGGCGCGACGACGAGCGCAGGCGCGGCGGGCGCGAGGAAGCCGATGTCGCGGGCAATCCCGATCTCATCGTGACGCTCGGCGGCGACGGGACGTTCCTGCGCGGCGCCCGGATCGCCGCCAAGAACGACGGTGCGGTCCTCGGGATCGACCTGGGCCGCGTCGGCTTCCTCACCGAGGTCCCGGCGAAGGACGTGGTCCGGGCGCTCGACGCCGTCCACCGGGGCCGGGCGGCGGTCGAGGAGCGCATGACCCTGACCATGCGGGCCTCCCGTGTACTCGAAGTGCCCAAGGACATCGACGCCCTGATGGCCTACGGACGACGCCCGATGCTGCCGCCCCCGCACGTCGACCTCGAAGCGGAGGCCGGGGCGGAGGACTGGGGCGTGGCCCTGGACGTCACCGCGCTCAACGACGTCGTAGTGGAGAAGCTCGCCCGCGACCGGCAGGTCAGCCTCGGCGTCTACATCGGTGGACGGCTTCTTGCCTCGTACTCGGCCGACGCGGTCATCATGGCCACCCCCACCGGCTCGACCGCCTACAGCTTCGCCGCAGGCGGTCCGGTGGTCTCGCCACGCATGGACGCCGTCCTCTTCACGCCCGTGGCGGCGCACATGACCTTCGACCGCACCGTCGTCGCCGCGGCCGATGAACCGATCGCCGTCCGGGTCCTGCCGCACTCTGGGCAGGGCGCGGTGACCATCGACGGCCAGCTGCGCGGCGTACTGGACGCCGGGGACTGGATCGGGGTGTACGCGTCACCGCACCGCCTCCGCGTCATCAGGCTCGGCCCGCACGACTTCTACGGACGGCTGCGCACCCGCCTGCGTCTCACCGACGCTCCGGCCACTGCGGCCGACGGGACGAGCGCACCGCTCTTCCGACCCGACGGACCGGTCCCGCACGACCTGGCCCACCTCCATCTCTCCCTCGCGGACCGGGACGTGGCCGACGGTGGACTTCCACGCACGGCACCACCCGGATCCCGTCCGTGAACCGGGGCCGCAGGGAGCCCCGTGCGCCGAAGTCCGGTGCGCCGAAGTCGCTCACGTCCGATTCGACAGGTCCCTTACGCCGAAGGAGTTCCCATGGCCGGCAGCGCCGATCTCCCCGCCCCCACCACCGTGACGGTTCCCGACACCGAACTGACCTCAGCCGCCACCCAGTTGGTGCGGGACACCACCGACGACCTGATCTACCACCACTCCCGCCGCGTCTATTTCTTCGGCGGTCTCCAAGGACACAACAGGGGGCTGAGCTTCGACCCGGAACTGCTCTACGTCGCGGCCATGTTCCACGATCTCGGCCTCAACGAGGAGTTCCGTGCCAGCGGGCGCCGGTTCGAGGTGGACAGCGCCGACGAGGCGCGGCGGTTCCTGCAGAGCCGGGGTGTGCCCGAGGACAGCATCCGCCGCGTCTGGACGGCGATCGCGCTCCACACGACGCCGGGGATCCCGTCGTTCATGGAGCCGGAGGTCGCACTGGTGACTGCGGGGGTGGAGTACGACGTACTGGGCATCGGGTACGACGACATCAGCGAGGCGGACCGCGCGGCGATCGTCGCCCTGCACCCCCGCCCCGACTTCAAGCGGCGCATTCTCAGGGCCTTCACCGAAGGCATCGAACCCAAGCCGGAGACGACGTTCGGCAATGTGAAGGCCGATGTACTGGCGCGTTACGTGCCCCGGTTCGAGCGGGGCGACTTCGTGGACACCATCCTGGATTCGGCCTGGCCGGAGTGACGGCGTCGAGCGGACCGCATGACCCGGTGGAGGCGACCCCGTCGTTATGGTTGGCATCTGCAGGAAAGTGGCCGTGCGGGGGCGAACGGCTCCGCGCCCGCCGCCCGTTCCTCCACCGTCCACGGAAAGGGCGAGCGATGCCGGCCGTCCTCGTACTGCTGCTCGCCGGAACGTGGCTGCTCTCCGGCGCCCTGGTCACCGGGACCGATCCCCTGATCGTCGCCGTGGGCCGCACCGCGGTGTGCTGTCTCGTGCTCACCGCCGTCGCGGCGGCCACCGCCGAGGGCAGGGCCGATCTGCGCCGGGCCGCCGCGAGGCCGGGCACGGTATGGCTGCTGGGACTGCTCGGCTTCGCCGGGTACGCGGCAGGGACCCTCCTCGCCATTCCGCGCATCGGGACCTCGCTCACCAATCTCGTCGTCGCGCTGATGCCGTGCGCTTCGGTGGCCGTGGGCGCGTTGTTCTTCGGCGAACGGTCCGGGCCGCGCAAGGCGGCGGGGGCGGTACTCGCCTGTGCGGCGGCCGTCGGATACGCGGCGCTCGGCGCGGACGCGGGCGATGCGGACGGTCCGGGGCTGCTGCTGGTCGCGGCGGCGACCGTGGCCTTCGCCGGGTACGGATTCCTGTACCGGCAGCGGCTCTCGGGACTGCCGCCCCTCGCCGTGCTGCCCGTACTGCTCGCGGCCGCCACCTGCCTGCTGCTCCCGATGGCGCTGCCCGCGCTGATCTCCCACCCGCCGACCCCGGCCGCGATCGGCGGCACGGTCGTGCTGGGCGCGGCCGTGTACGCACCCGCCTACCTCGTACAGCACCGGCTCATCCTGTTCCGCGGGCCGGTCTTCACGGCCGCCGTGCAACTGGCCGTTCCCTTCACCGTGCGACTGGGCGACTGGGCGCTCGGCACCGCGTCCGCCCCCTCCGCGGCCGAGCTGATGCTCCTTGCCGTGTGCTGCGGGGGCATCGCCCTCGTGACCGTCCAGCCCGCTCCCCGGCTCGCCGCCGCAGAGTGAGCGCGGGGCCGCCGGGCAGACCGGCTCAGCCCTCCGGCCCAGGTCCGGCCGTCGTCGCGCCGACCACCAGTGTGCACGGGTGGGCATGTGTTCCGGGGGCGTCGCGGCCAACCCCGTGTCCACGGTGGTGAGATGGCGGGCGCTCCGACCGCCGATCACGTACTCCCAGTTGTCCACGCCGACCAGCGCGACATCGTCCGGCACGCGCCTTCCCGACTCCCGCAGTACGGACTCCGCGCCCAGCGCTATCTGGTCGTTGCCGCAGAGCACGGCGTCGAACCGGGCACCGGAACCGATCAGCCGACGGCCCGGGCGAACGGGCGACCTTCGGAGTCCTGTCCGCCCGCGACCGCTCGGTGCCATGGAGCGTCCGCGACTACCGGGACCGCACCGTGCGGCAGGGTACGCCGCCATCGACCCGGCCACCCGCGAAGGCGCCGTCGACGCCGGTGAACCACCGGTCGGCTACTACACATTGACGCTTCACGGCACTGTCGCGGACGAGGCCCCGGTGGCCCGTACCGCCGGTTTCGCGGTGCAGCACCCCGGCCCCGACCCGAAGCGCACCACCGACTCCTTCTTCGGTGTCAACCACGGCCGGCACCGGCGCGGGCCGGACCGGAGCGGTCGCGACCGGACGGAGGTGACGGCCCGGGCGGTGACGGTCGACACACAGTTCCCCCAGTGGGCGGGGCTGCCGCTGAAGCTGCTCGACCGGGCCGGCTCGGATCATGTGATCCACCGGCCCGGCGAGGAACTCTCCGTCCGGCTGCCCCGCCATCCGGGGGCCATGGGGCAGGCCCGGAAGGAGGCGGCAAGGCACGGGGCGCTCGGCGCGCCGGGATGGGACCGCCCTCCGGTCTGGTTCCACGGCGATCTCCACACCGGCAACCTGCTGACCACCGACGGCCGTCTCGGCGCGGTCATCGACTTCGGTGAACTCGGCATCGGCGACCCGTCCTGCGACCTGACCGTCGCCTTCACCCTGATGCCACCGGAACCCGGGCCGTCTTCCGCGACGTGCTGGGCGTGGACGACGCGACCTGGACCAGGGAGGCGTGGCTGGGCGCCGGCCACCGGCCTGACCGCCTACACCGCGTACGCCGCCGAGCACCCCCGGGGCGTCGCGCAGACCACCAGCCAGATCACCGAGGCCCTCATCGGCTGACGAGTCCGGCGGCCCGGCGCGCCGCCGGTCGACCTCCGCTGCCCGGGGTGGGCCCCGTGCCGGGCAGCGGAAGTCGACCGGGTGCGGACCGGGATCAGAAGGTGACGTCCGAGCAGGCGTAGAACGCGTTGCCGGTGTCGGCGATCGTCCAGACGCCGAGGATCAGGTGCTTGCCCGACTTCTGCGGCAGGATCCCGTCGTGGGTCACGGTGGAACCCGGCAGACGGCCGCCGAAGGGCACCGTCAGGAACGGCTGCGGATCCAGGTCGGCCCTGGTGAGGGGCTTGGCGGGGTCGTAGCCGTCCTTGGTGATGTAGTAGCGGAAATCGGTCGTGGCGTGCCGGGCCTCGATGCGCCAGCGGAAGGTGTAGCTCTGCCCGCCGGTGACCTTCGTCGCGGGCCAGGCGCCGCCACGCGGGTCGTCGAGCTCGGAGAACCGGCCGTTGCCGCCGGCGCAGATGGTGCCGTCGACCGGGCCGCGGGCGGGGAAGCCCTTCGGGCCCTCGACGCTCGGTGGCTCCCACTGGATCTGGCCGCAGTTGCGCACGGTGCCGTTGCCGCAGAGCTGCTGACGGCTGACCGGGGCGTCGGTGTAGCCGTGGCTCTGAGCGCTGCCCGTGGTGACGAGGAAGGAGGCTCCGGCGACGCCGAGGCCGAGGACGAACGAGGTGATCTTTCTGCGCATGCTTCGCTCCTGGAGGAGGTGTGGGGCGCTGCGTGACGAGTGGGGAGGGCGCGCTCCACCCCACTAGGTCTAGACCAACTTCGAGATTAGTCAGGGCGCTTGGTCATGTCCATACCAGTAATGCGCCGTCGGTCGGCGGGCTGGTGACGGCCGCGATCGCGTCGGTGGAGACCCGTCGGCATGGTGGGCCGAGGAACAAAGCAGGCGTACGCTGACAAAAACGCCTGTGCACCGCGAGTGCGCGATGGAGGCGGCCCCATGACCGACCCACACGGCTTCCTCAAGTTCCCCCGCCGGCCCGTCCCGGCACGCCCCGTCCAGGAACGGCTGAGCGACTGGAACGAGGTCTACGCGGGACAGGCGCGGCTCCCCCTGGTGTCCGAGCAGGCCGGCCGCTGCATGGACTGCGGCATCCCGTTCTGCCACAGCGGCTGCCCGCTGGGAAACCTCATCCCGGAGTGGAACACGTACGCCCGGCGGGAGGACTGGCGGGCCGCGGCCGAGCGGCTGCACGCGACGAACAACTTCCCGGAGTTCACCGGACGGCTGTGCCCGGCCCCGTGCGAGGACGCCTGTGTGCTGGCCATCAACGCCGACCCGGTGACCATAAAGAACGTCGAGCAGGCCATCGCCGACCAGATCTGGGAACGCGGATACGCTCCACCGCGGCCGCCCGAGCGGCTCAGCGGGAAGACCGTCGCCGTCGTAGGCTCCGGTCCGGCGGGCCTGGCCGCGGCGCAGCAGCTCGCCAGAATCGGCCATACTGTCGCCGTCTACGAGCGCGCCGACCGCATCGGCGGACTGCTGCGCTACGGAATCCCCGAGTTCAAGATGGAGAAGCGCCATCTGGACCGCCGCATCGAGCAGATGCGGGCCGAGGGCACCAAGTTCCGTACGGGCGTGGACATCGGCAACGACATGGGCGCCGCCGAGCTCGCCGAGCGAAACGACGCGGTCGTCATCGCCGTCGGCGCGCGTGGACAACGGGAGTTGCCCGTACCCGGTCGTGAACTGCACGGTATCCACCAGGCCATGGACTATCTGACCCTGGCCAACCGGGTCACCGAGGGGGACTGCGAAGCTCCGGCCGTCACCGCCGAGGGCAAGCGTGTGGTGATCATCGGGGGAGGGGACACCGGATCGGACTGCATGGGCACCGCACTGCGCCAGGGGGCCGCATCCGTGGTGCAGTTGGACATCAACCCGGAGCCCGGCGGCGACCGTCCCGAGGGCGAGCCCTGGCCCGTCTATCCGAAGGTCTACCGGATCTCCCATGCCCATGAGGAGGCCCGAGGGCGGGAGGGTACGGATCCCCGGGTCTTCTCCTCGGCCACCCTCCGCTTCGAGGGGGACCGGACCGGGCGAGTGCACGCCTTGCACCTCGCGGAGGTCGAGCCGCAGGCCAGGAGGCCGTGCCCCGGGACCGAGCGGGGGATCCCGGCGGATCTGGTCCTGCTCGCCCTCGGCTTCTACGGCCCCGAACACGGCACGGGGCTGATGCGGCAGCTCGGACTCACCCTGGACAGCCGGGGGAACTTCGCCCGGAACGCCTGCTTCCGGGCCGAGACGGCGGAGCCGTCCGGGCGGGCGGCCCGCCCCGGGACGGGCGGGATCTTCATCGCAGGTGACGCGGGACGTGGCCAGTCCCTGGTGGTGTGGGCCATCGCGGAGGGACGGTCCGCCGCCGCCGCGACGGACCGCTACCTGACCGGCTCCACGGTGCTTCCGGCACCGATCGCACCGCACGACCGGCCCCTGGCGGCTTGAGCTCCCCTTTGGGTGGTCGACCTCCTCGTGGGCGGTCGACCTCCTTGTGCCTGTATTACTAGTAATTCATATTCATGGTGGACTGGATGGACGGGGTGGGTGAGGTGGTCAGGGCGGCCCCGGTGGACCGAGTGGTCCGGTCCTTGTCGACGATTCTCGCCACGACTGTCGCCGGGTGTCAGCATGCGGCTTGAATTCGACGGTTGAGGCCGCCGAGTGAGGAAAAGTTAGTAGAGCGGGCCGGCCCGACGAGGGTTCTCGGGTCCGTGGGGTCCATCAGGCGATCCCTCTCGCGCTTCAGCGCATATTCCTTTCGTCTGGCACGTGCTGACCGGTGTGCCGGTCCCGTGTGCCCGCATGCGGTAAATCAGTATCTATTTTCTGGCCAGTGCACTCCGCTGTGCCGGTTTCTTTCGTAAAGGTGCTGTGAGTGGAAAATCGTGAACCGCTGCCCGGCGGTGATCCGGAGGCGGATGCCGGTCGGGCCGGAGGGAAGGGTGCTCCGGTGCCCGCCATGCGCACAGTCCTGCGTGTGGCGGCGTACCCGTTCCTGCTGGCGGGCGCGGTTTCGGTGGCTGCGACGGCACTGTGCCTCGACTGGGACCCCGACCGGGTGAGCCCGCTCTTCCTGCTCGGTGTCATTTCCTATTTCACCGTCCTCGAACGGCTGATTCCACACCGCCGGTCCTGGCATCCGAATGCCGGTGAATGGTACTGGTACGGGGTCTATTTCGTGCTGACGGCGGTGTCCAGTGCATTCGCACAGTACCTGGTCTCCGTCGCGGTCTCCGAGGTGTCGCCGAGTGAGTCGGATCTCAATCTCTGGGCAGAAATACCGGCGGCATTGCTGACCGGTTCTCTCGCCAGCTATCTGGTGCACCGGCTCGGCCATACCAATGCGATATTGTGGCGACTGCACGGCGTGCATCATGTGCCGGAAAAAGTCAATGTCGCCAATAACGGCGTCAATCACGTCCTCGATATCGTTCTCGCGCAGGGAACCGTTCAGCTGGCTCTGGCACTGGTCGGATTCTCCCGGGACTCCGTGTTCGTCGTGGGCCTTTTCGTGGCCGCCCAGGGCTATTTCATCCACGCCAACATCGACGTGCGCATCGGCCGGCTCAACCATGTGCTCGCCAGCCCCGAACAACACCGACTGCACCACAGCACAGACCTGTCCGAGGCGGGCCACTACGGCTCGGACCTGTCGATCTGGGACCACGCCTTCGACAGCTACACCTGGCGGCCCGGCCGCGAACCGGTCGCGGTCGGGCTCGGCGATCCCGCGGCCTTCCCCCGTACCGGGGAGATCGTCGCCAGCCTTCTCCACCCCTTGCGCCGTGCGAAGGGGCCCGGGACCGGTTCTGTCTGAACTGCCCTTCCATGCCGGTCCTCGGCGTCACGACTTGAGGAGTTACAGCCTTGCCCGACGTGAACAGTGCCTCCGTGAGCGAAAAAGTAGCGATCATCGGCATGGGGTGCCGACTGCCCGGCGGTGCGTCGGACCACCGCGCGTACTGGCAGAACCTCATGGAGGGCAAGGACTGCATCACACCGACACCGGCCGATCGCTATGACGTCGGCAGTCTCGGCAGCAGACACAAGGAGAAACCGGGACGTCTGATCGGCGGCCGCGGTGGATATATCGACGGTTTCGACGAATTCGACCCCGCCTTCTTCGGCATCAGCCCGCGCGAGGCCGACCACATGGACCCGCAGCAGCGAAAGCTGCTCGAAGTCGCGTGGGAGGCGCTGGAGGACGGTGGGCAGCGGCCCGCGGAGCTCGCGGGCAGCAATACCGCCGTGTTCGTCGGTGCGTTCACACTGGACTACAAGATCCTGCAATTCTCCGACCTGGGCTTCTCGTCACTCGCCGCCCACACCGCCACCGGCACCATGATGACGATGGTCTCGAACCGTCTCTCGTACTGCTTCGACTTCCGCGGACCGAGCCTTTCGCTCGACACCGCGTGCAGTTCCTCCCTGGTCGCCGTGCACCTCGCCTGCCAGAGCCTCAACAACCGGGAGACCGATCTCGCGCTGGCCGGTGGTGTCCTGCTGCACATGGCGCCGCAGTACACCATCGCCGAGACGAAGGGCGGATTCCTGTCGCCCGACGGTCGTTCACGCGCGTTCGACGCCACGGCCAACGGCTACGTACGGGCCGAGGGCGTCGGCCTGGTCGCGCTGAAACGCCTTGACGACGCCCTGCGCGACGGCGACCCCATCCACGCGGTGATCCTCGGCGCGGGGGTCAACCAGGACGGCCGGACCAACGGCATCACCGTGCCTAACGCGGACGCTCAGGTCTCCCTCATCCGGCGCGTCTGCGGCGAGGCCGGCATCACGCCCGGCGACCTCCAGTACGTGGAGGCGCACGGCACCTCCACGCCGGTGGGCGACCCCATCGAGGCGAACGCGCTGAGCCGGGCGCTGGCCGAGGGCCGCCGGCCGGACGCGCCCTGCTACGTGGGCTCCGTCAAGACCAACATCGGGCACACCGAATCGGCGGCCGGCATCGCCGGCCTGATCAAGACCGTGCTCTGCCTCAAGCACCGCATGATCCCGCCCCACATCAACCTGGAGCAGCTGAACGCCGCCATCGACCAGGGGGCGTCCCCGTACCGCATCCCGACCGAGCCGACCCGGTGGCCCGCACACGAGGGACCCGCGCGGGCCGGGGTGAACTCGTTCGGGTTCGGTGGCACCAACGCGCACGTCGTGCTGGAGCAGGCACCGGAGCGGAGCGCTCCGTCGGACCCGCCCGCCGAACGGGCCTGGAACATCCTCCCGCTGACCGCCCGCGCCCCGGAAGCCCTTCCGGCGGTGGCGGCCGGCATCCGCCGCGAGCTGTCAGGAACGCACGGCCCCGAGGCATCGCTCCCCGACCTCGGCTACACACTGGCCCACCGCCGCCAGCACCTGGAGTCGCGGCTCTCCGTCGTGTACTCCTCGCGGGCCGGACTGGACGAGGCACTCGGCGCATTCCTGCGCGGCGAACCGCACCCCGGAGTCGTCCAAGGCCGGCAGCTCGAAGCCGAACAGCGCGGCCTGGTCTGGGTCTTCACCGGGATGGGTCCGCAGTGGTGGGGGATGGGCCGCCAACTGCTCGACGGCGACGAGGTGTTCCGGGACGCCGTGACCCGCTGCGACCGAGTCATCCGATCGATCGCGGGCTGGTCCCTGATCGAGGAGATGAGGGCCGACGAAGCCGGCTCGCGCATGGGCGAGACCTGGCTCGCGCAGCCGGCCAACTTCGCTGTCCAGGTGGGACTCGCGGCCATGTGGCGCCAGTACGGTGTGCGGCCCGACGCCGTCGTCGGTCACAGCACCGGAGAGGTCGCCGCCTTCTACGAGGCCGGGGTCTACTCCCTGGAGGACGCGGTGAAGGTGGTGCTGCACCGCAGCCGTCTCCAGCAGAAGCTGACCGGGACCGGCACCATGCTCGCCGTGAGCCTGCCCGAGGACGAGGCGCAGGCCCGGGTGGCCGAGTTCGGGGACCGGGTGTCCGTCGCCGCGGTCAACAGCCCCTCGGCGGTCACCCTGGCCGGCGACCGCGACGCACTGGCCGAGCTGGCGGACCGGCTCCACGCCGAGCAGGTCTTCGCCAAGTTCCTCACGGTGCAGGTTCCGTACCACAGCGCGGGCATGGAGGTGATCAAGGACGAACTGCTGGCCTCGCTGGAGGATCTCGCTCCCCGGGCGGCGACGGTTCCGCTGTACCTGACCGGGCAGGAGGGCACGGCGCACGGCAGCGAGCTGGACGCGAGCTACTGGTGGAAGAACGTCCGCCACCGGGTCCGTTTTCGCTCGGCCGTCGACCGGCTCGCCGACGACGGATACGGACTGTTCCTGGAGATCGGTCCGCACCCGGTGCTCGGCCACTCCATCCGCGAGTGCCTCGAAGACCGGGGCGCGGCCGCACCGACCCTGCCGTCGATCCGCCGCCAGGAGAACGAGCCGGAGCGCTTCGCCGCCTCGCTGGCCCAGCTGCACAACCTCGGCGTCCCCATCGCCTGGGACACCCTGCACCCGGCGGGCAGACCCGTGGTCCTGCCCCGCTACCCGTGGCGGCGAGACCGCTACTGGACGGAGCCCGCACCCGTGGCCCAGGTCCGTCTCGGCCACGCCGACCACCCTCTGCTGGGCCGTCGCACCGCGGACACCGAACCGACGTGGGACACCGCCCTGGACACCGAGCGGCTGCCCTACCTCGACGACCACCGCATCCAGTCCACGGTGGTCTTCCCGGCAGCGGGATACCTGGAGATGGCCACGCAGGCGGTCCGTGCCCTGACCGGCGGCACCCATGTCGTGCTGACGGACATCGAGTTCCGCAAGGCGCTGTTCCTGCCGGAGGGCGAGGACCGGGCCGTCCGGCTGACCCTCTCCTCGCAGAACGCGGCGTTCACGATCGCGTCGAAGGGGCCGGACGAGGGCGGCCGGGCGGTGCACGCGAGCGGAGTCGTGCGCTCGGGCCAGCCACGGCCCGCCGGGCCCCCCGCCGACACCGAAGCCATCCGGGCCCGCGCCCGGCGCCGGCTGGGAGGCGAGGACTGCTACGCGGAGCTCGCCGCCCTCGGCTACCACTACGGGCCCGCGTTCCGGGCCATCGACGAGGTGTGGATCGGCTCCGGAGAGGTGCTCGCCCGTCTGCGCCCGCCCGCGGTGATCGGTGACGACGCGGCCGGACACCACATCCATCCCGTACTGCTCGACGCCTGCTTCCAGTCGCTGCTGACGACACAACTGCTCGGAGCCGAAGGCACCGGCGCGGTTACCGGTGGACCGGAACGCCGGACGACCGGGATCCGCCTGCCGCTGTCGATCGACGAGCTGCGCCTCGCCCCGGTGGGAGACCGGCCCATCTGGGTGCACGCCACGGTGACCCGCGACGGCGCGGACGAGCTCGTCGGGGACATGGCCGTCTACGCGGACAGCGGCGAACCCCTCGGCTCCATCAACGGCTTCCGCGCCGCCGACGTGGAGAAGGCCTCCACCACGGTCGGACTCGGCACGATCGACTCCTGGCTCGCCGAGACCGTCTGGATCGACAGCCCGCTCGACCCCGCCACGGACGAGGCCGGACACGGCGCGGCCACCGGCGCCGAAGGCCGCCCCACCGAACCCACCGGCGGCGACTGGCTGGTGTTCTCCGACAGCCAGGGCGTCGGCGACGCCCTGCGCGCCCTGCTGGCGGCCCGGGGCGAGCGCTGCCACCTGGTTCGTCCGGGCGACACGTACCGGCGAGGGGACGAAGGCGACGGGTTCACGGTCGTTCCGGGGTCCGCCACCGACCTGGAGCGGCTCTTCACCGACCTGGGCGAAGGCAGGGAGGGCGAGCACAGCGGCGGCGCGGGCGAAGCGGGGAGCGTCGGATCGATCGTGCATCTGTGGAACCTCGACCTGCCTGCGCTCGCCCAGGCCTCACCGCAGGACCTCGTACGGACCAGCACCGCCGGGGCCTACTCGCTGATCGCGCTCGCCCGCACGCTGCTCCGCCGCGGGAAGGCCGGCCGGCTGCACATCGTGACCCGTGGCGCCCAGCATGTCGAGCCCGGCGAAACCGTCGAGCCGCTGGGAGCACCGGCGTGGGGAGTGGGCCGGGTGCTCAGGCACCAGGAGCTCACCTCCCACCCCGGCAAACTGATCGACCTGGGCCCCCGGGTGCCGGGCGACGAGGAGTGCCGGGCCGAGGCCCGTGCGCTGCTGCGTGAACTCCTCACCGACGACGAGGAGGAGATCGCGCTCCGTGGTTCGGCCCGCCGGACCAGCCGCATCCGACGGGCCGAACAACTGACACACCCCCTTCCGCTACGACTGCGCACCGATGCGAACTACCTGGTCACCGGCGCCTTCGGAGCGCTCGGCCGGCTGCTCTGCCGGACGCTCGTCCGGCGTGGCGCGCGCAGTCTGATCCTGATCGGACGCACCGCACTGCCGGAGCGCTCCATCTGGCGGGAGCTCGCCCCCGACACCGCCGCGGGCCGTGCCACCGCCTTCGTCAAGGAATTGGAGGCGCTCGGGGCACGGGTCGTCCTGGCACCGCTCGACATCACCGACGAAGCCGCGCTCACGACCTGGCTGGACGCTCACCGGCGCACCGATCCGCTGCCGGTGCGCGGCGTGTTCCATCTCGCCGGTCAGGTCCGCGACATCCTCGTCGAGGACATGGACCACCGCACGTTCGCCGAGGCCCACGACCCCAAGGCCATCGGTGCCCAGCTGCTCCACCGCCACCTGCGGGACGAACCGCTGGACCACTTCGTGCTGTTCGCCTCGATCGCCTCGCTGCTGACCACGGCGGGCCAGACCAACTACGCCGCGGGCAACGCTTTCCTGGACGCGCTGGCCCAGCACCGCCGGGCACTCGGGCTGCCGGGGCTGAGCGTGGACTGGGGCCCCTGGGCCACCGGCATGATCGAGGAGCTGGGGCTCGTCGACCACTACCTCCACAACCGGGGGATGAGCTCGCTCGCACCGGACGTCGGCATGGCCGTGCTGGAACGCGTCATCGGCCAGGACCGCGCCCAGCTGCTCGTCGCCACGGTCGTCGACTGGCCGGTGTTCCAGGCCTGGTACGCCTCACCGCCCCGGCTGGTCGCCGAGCTGGCGGCGGCGGCCCCCGCCAGGGCGGCCTCCGGGCCGGGCGAGGGCATCCTCGAAACCTTCCGTCACGCGGACACGGCTGAACGTCTGTCCCTGGTGACCGGACGGTTCGTCGAACTGACCGCCTCGGTGCTGCGGACCGGCCCCGACCGGGTCGATCCGCAGGCCGGGCTCAACGCGCTGGGGCTCGACTCGCTCCTGGCGATGGAGCTGCGCGCCCGCATCAGCTCCGAGCTCGGCGTCGCCCCGCCCGTGGTGGCACTGCTGAGCGGCACCCCGGTCGCCGAACTGATCACACAACTCCACGACGCCCTGGCCGAGTTGGTGGCCCACGAGGCCGGCGGAACGGAAACGGGCGAGGTGGAGGTGTTCGAGGACGAATTCAGCCACCCGCTGACACAGAACCAGAAGGCCCTGTGGTTCCTCAGGCAGCTCAACCCCGAGGGCTACGCGTACAACATCGGCGGCGCGGTCGAGGTCCGGGTCTCACTCGATCCCGACCTCATGTTCGAGGCCGTGCGCCGCATGGTGGCACGGCACCCAGCCCTGCGCACCAACTTCCGCACGGTGGACGGAGTGCCGCTGCAGCAGGTTTCGCCGGAGGCGAGCCCGGACGTCGCACTGTTCGACGTGCAGGACCAGGAGTGGGAGGACATCCACCGCACGATCGTCGCCGAGTACCGAAAGCCGTACGACCTGGAGAGCGACCCGCTCTTCCGCTTCCGCCTCTTCAAGCGCGCCCCCGACCGCTGGGTGATCATGAAGGCGGTGCACCACATCGTCTCCGACGCGATCTCGACGTTCACCTTCATCGAGGAGCTCCTGGCGGTGTACGAGGGTCTGCGCCAGGGGCAGGCCCCTTCGCTGCCGCCCGTCACCGCCCGCTACCTGGACTTCCTCAACGCGCAGAACCGCTTCCTGGCCGGACCCGCGGTGCCGCGCATGCTCGACTACTGGCGTTCGCACCTGCCGGCCGAGGTGCCGACCCTGGAACTGCCCGTCGACAAGCCCCGCCCCGCCGTGCAGACACACAACGGCGCCTCGGAGTTCTTCGTCCTGGACGGCGAGCTGAGCGCCCGGGTGCACACGCTGGCCCGCGAGCACGACGTGACCCCCTTCATGGTGCTGCTCAGCGCCTACTACCTGCTGCTGCAGCGCTACTCCGGTCAGGACAAGGTCATCGTCGGCAGCCCGGTGACCGGCCGGACCGAGCAGGATTTCGCCTCCGTCTACGGCTACTTCGTCAATCCGCTCCCGCTGCACGCGGATCTGTCCGGCGACCCGTCGGTGGCCCGGCTGCTCCAAGAGGTCCGTACCACGGTGCTGGGCGGCCTGGACAACCAGGAGTACCCCTTCGTGCTGCTGGTCGACGAACTGGGGCTCCAGCACGACCCCAGCCGCTCCGCGGTGTTCCAGGCCATGTTCATCCTGCTCACCCACAAGGTCGCCACCGAGAAGTACGGATACCGGCTCCAGTACATCGAACTACCCGAAGAAGAGGGGCAGTTCGATGTGACGCTGTCGGTCTACGAGGACGAGGCGGAGCGCCGTTTCCACTGCGTCCTGAAGTACAACACCGACCTGTTCCTGCCGGAGACCATGCGGCGGATGGCATCGCACTACACCGCACTGCTCGACAGCATGACCCGTGCCCCGGCGGACCGGCCCACCTCCCGGCTGGAGATGCTGGACGCCCAGGAGCGCGAGCGGCTGATCAGCGAGTGGAGCGGCGCCGGACGCATCGCCCTGCCCCCGGCTGCGGGAGAGGGCGGGACGGACGGATTCCGCCCGGTGCACCGGCTGATCAGCGAGAGGGCCGCCCGCTGCCCGGATGCCGTGGCCATCACGGCCCCGGCGCTCCAGGGGCCGGCGCGTCGGCTCACGTACGCGGAACTGGACCGCGGTTCGGACGAGCTGGCCCGGCGGCTGCGCGCGCTCGGGGCCGGTGCCGGGTCGGTGGTGGCGCTCTGCATGGAGAAGTCGCCCGACCTCGTCGTCGCACTGCTCGCGGTCCTCAAGGCCGGCGGCGCCTATCTCCCGATCCCGGCCGACCACCCGGCCGACCGCGCCGCCCACGCCGTCCGGGCCGCGGGCGCCGCCCTCGTCGTCGTCGAGGACGACGCCTGCCGGGACCGGATGACAGGGCTGCCGGTCCGGGCCCTCACGCTGCGGGAGTTGCACGAGGCGGACCCGGAAGCCGTTCCCGACCCGGACGGCCGGAGCGAGGCCGGGACCGGCGCCGTGGACCCGAGCGGTCCCGACTCGGCCGCGTACATCATCCACACCTCCGGCTCGACCGGCCTCCCCAAGGCCGTGCGGGTCAGCCACCGCAACCTCGCCTCGGCCTACGCGGCCTGGCTCCAGGAATACCGGCTGGACCGCGACGTCCGGGTACACCTCCAGATGGCCGCCCCGTCGTTCGACGTCTTCACCGGCGACGTGGTGCGGGCGCTGTGCTCCGGCGGCAGCCTGGTGCTGGTCGACCGCGATCTGCTCTTCGACACCGAGCGCCTGTACACCACGATGCGCCGGGAGCGCGTCGACTGCGCGGAGTTCGTGCCCGCCGTCGTACGCGGACTCATGGACCACTGCGAACGCCGGGACCTGAGCCTGGACTTCATGCGTCTGCTGGTTGTCGGGTCGGACGTGTGGAAGGCCGGGGAGTACCGACGGCTGCACGACCTGTGCGGGCCGCAGACCCGGCTGATCAACTCCTACGGAGTCACCGAGGCGACCATTGACAGCGCCTTCTTCGAAGGACCCGTCGACGACCTGGAACCCGGCCGGACGGTGCCGATCGGACGTCCCCTGGGCAACAGCACGCTCCATGTGCTCGACCGGCACGGCGAACCGGTGCCGCCCGGTGTGCCCGGAGAGCTGTGGATCGGCGGCGAGGGCGTCGCCCTCGGCTACGCGGGCGACCCCGCGCTGACCGACCTGCGCTTCGTCACCCGGACCCTGAGCCGGGAGCCGGGCGCCGCCCCCGTACGCCTCTACCGCAGCGGCGACGCGGCACGCTGGGACGCGGACGGCCGGGTCCATCTGCTCGGCCGGGTCGACGACCAGGTCAAGCTCCGGGGCCACCGGATCGAGATCGGCGAGATCGAGGCACACCTCGCCCAGCGCCCCGAGCTGGCCCGGACGGTCGTCACGGTGCGCCCCGACGCCCGCGGCGAGGACGTGCTCGTCGCCTACTGCGTACCGGCCCAGGGGGCCGCACTGGACCGGCGCGCGCTGCGCCGCCACCTCGGGGAGCGGCTGCCCGCGTACATGGTTCCGGCACACTTCGTCGTACTGCCGCGACTGCCGCTGACCGCCAACGGCAAGGTCGACCCCACCGCCCTGCCGACGCCCCGGTTCGACGCGGACGACGAACCCGAGGAGACGCCGCACACACCCTTCGAGCTGAGCATGGCACGGCACTGGGAGGAACTGCTCGGACTGGAGAGGGCCGGCCTGTCACAGGAGTTCTTCGAGGCCGGCGGAAGCTCCATCAAACTGATCGAGCTGATCCACCGGCTGCGCAAGGAATTCGGCGTCGGCATCCCCGTCAGCCTGCTGTACCGGGTCACGACCCTGCACGGAATGGCCGCGACGCTGGAGCGCCTGGCCACCGGATCGATCGCCGACGACCTGCCCTGCCTCAGCTTCAACAGCGAGCGGGATCGGACCGTGTTCTGCTTCCCGCCGGCGGGCGGCCATGGACTCGTCTACCGGGGGTTCGCCACCGCACTGCCGGAGTACCGGCTGATCGCCTTCAACTACGTCCCCGGGGCCGACAAGGTGGCCCGCTACGCCGACCTCGTCGAGTCGCAACGGCCCGAGGGCCGATGCCTGCTGCTCGGCTACTCGCTCGGCGGCAACCTCGCCTTCGAGGTGGCCAAGGAACTGGAGAGCCGGGGACGCGAAGTCGCCCATGTGATCGTGCTGGACTCGCACCGCATCGTCGAACCGTACGAACCAGGCCCCGAGCACATCGAGTTCTTCGAGGCGGAACTGGCCGAGCACCTGCGCAAGCACACCGGATCGGACGCGGTGGCCCGCGAGACCCTCGACCACGCCGCGGAGTACCTGGCCTTCTGCGGGCGCACACCGAACCTCGGCACGGTGTCCGCGACCGTCAGCGTGATCACCGACCAGGAGAAGACGGCACTCTACGCCGCCGGCGAGTCCGGCACCTGGCACGGCAGCTCGACCACGGCCACCGCCCTGCTGCGCGGCTCCGGGAACCACGCCGACATGCTCGACCCCAAGCACGCGGCACGCAACGCCGAGCTGGTGCGCGGCATCCTCCAGGAGGGCGGCGCCGATGGCCGATGAGACGGAGGACGACTGGAGCGTTCCCGGCCGGGAGAAGGACGGCAGCCCCCGGGTCATCGTGATCGGCGCCGGCGTCGCGGGAATGTCCACCGGGTGCTACGCGCAGATGAACGGGATGCGCTCGCGCATCTTCGAGAAGCATGTGCTGCCCGGCGGCTGCTGCACGGCCTGGTCGCGCGACGGCTACATCTTCGACTACTGCATCGAATGGCTGATCGGCACGGCCACCGGCAACGAAGCCAACCAGGTGTGGCGCGAACTGGGCGCGCTCGACGGCAAGACCATCACCAACTTCGAGATGTTCAACCGGGTGGTCGACGAGAACGGGCGCTCGGTGACCTTCTACAACGACCCGGACCGGCTGGAACACCACCTGCTGGGGATCTCGCCCGCCGACGACCGGCTGATCCGTTCCTTCTGCCGTGATCTGCGCCGGTTCACCGACATCGAGCTGTACCCGTTCCTCACCGCCCCCGCCCTGCGCACCGTACGGGAGAGAGCGGCGCTGCTGCGCACCGTGCTGCCCGCGTTCCGCCTGTTCTGGCGCACCGCGGCGACACCGATGCACGAATTCGCCGACCGGTTCCAGGACCCCTTGCTCCGCAGGGCGTTCCGCAACATCTTCTTCCAGGACCCGGAGGGCTTCCCGCTCCTGCCGTATCTGTTCAACATGGCCGGCGCCCACCACGACAACGCCGGTTTCCCGCAAGGAGGTTCGCTCGGTCTGGCCCGGTCCATCGAGGAACGCTACACCGGGCTCGGCGGCGAGATCAGCTACCGGGCGCGCGTCGAACGGATCCTGGTCGAGGACGGGCGCGCCGTCGGGATCGAGCTGCGCAACGGCAAGCGGTACTACGCCGACCACGTCGTCGCGGCCTGCGACGGCCACACCACGATCCACGGCCTCCTGCAGGGCCGGTACACCGGACCGCGGATCGACAAGCTCTACGACGAACTGCTGCACCGCCCCGGCACGCTGTTCCCCGCCGTGGTCTCCGCCTTCGTCGGCGTCCGGGGCGAGCTGGCCCCCGACCGCGCCCACAGCACCACCTACCTGCTCGACCCGCAGGACGCGGAACAGCTGCCCGGCGCACTGCAGAGCAGCGTGGTGGTGCAGATGCGCTCCGACTACTCGGACGGATTCGCGCCGCCCGGAAGATCGGTCATCCACTGCACCTACTTCAGCGACTTCGCGTACTGGAAGGAACTGCGCGCCGCCGACCGCAAGGAATACCGGGAGAAGAAGCGCCAAGTGGCCGACTTCGTCAGGAGGTTCCTGGAACGCCGGCTGCCGGGCACGGGCGAGCGCATCGAGCTGGTCGATGTCGCCTCCCCGGCGACGACCCGCCGCTACACCGGCAACCACGACGGTTCCATCCTGGCCTGGAAGGCGTTCTCCGAGGCCGACGACATCGCTGCCAAGCTGGTCGGCAAGGACCGCATGCGCCTGCCGGGCCTGCGCGGATTCTCGATGGCCGGTCAGTGGGTCGGCATGGGCGGGCTGATCCGCGCCGCGTCCACCGGGCGTTTCGTCGTCCAGTACCTCTGCGACGAGCTGGGACGCGGGTTCACGGCAACCGAGAGCCGGGGCACCGAACCCTGGCATCCGGGAAAGCTGGGGCGGCTGCCCCAGCTCGACAACTGGTCCATGCGTGGTGACACCCGCACATGAGCACCGAGGAGAACAGGTTCATGCCGCGTTCCGAACGAGAGTCGATGATCATCATCGGCGCAGGGCTGGGCGGGCTGTCCACCGGGTGCTACGCCCGGATGAACGGCTACCGGACCCAGGTCCTGGAGATGCATGAACTGCCCGGCGGCTGCTGCACGGCCTGGGACCGGGGCGACTTCAGACTGGACCCCTGCGTCAGCTGGCTCCTGGGCAGCGGTCCCGGCAACGAGATGCACCAGATCTGGCTGGAGCTCGGCGCGTTGCAGGGCAAGGAGATCCGGCACTTCGACGTGTTCAACGTCGTACGCGGCCGCTGCGGACGGGCCGTGTACTTCTACTCCGACCCCGACCGGCTCCAGGCCCACCTCACCGAGCTCTCGCCCGCCGACTCGGCCCTGATCAGGGACTTCTGCAAGCAACTGCGCGCCTTCCGCAAATGCCTGGCCGTCTACCCGTTCCTCAGACCGGTCGGACTGATGCCGACGACGGAACGCTGGCGCATGCTGGCCTCCTTCATCCCGTACTTCAACGTCGTGCGCAAATCCATCGGCGTACTGATGACCGACTTCTCGGCGCGGTTCAAGGACCCCCTGCTGCGCGAGGCGTTCAACTTCATCCTGTACGAGAAGCATCCGGCGTTCCCCGTACTGCCGTTCCACTTCCAGCTCGCCTCGCACGCCAACCTCTCCGCAGGCGTCCCCGAAGGAGGCTCGCTCGGGCTGGCCGAGTCGATCGAGCGGCGCTACCGCGCGCTCGGCGGCGAAGTGACCTACAACGCCAAGGTCGAGGAGGTACTGGTCGAGGACGACCGCGCGGTCGGGGTGCGGCTCAGCGACGGCCGTGAACTGCGCGCCGACATCATCGTCTCGGCCTGCGACGGACGCACCACCATGATGGACCTGCTGAAGGGCCGCTACCTCAACGAGGAGTACCGGCGCCTCTACACCCGCACCATCCGGGAACCAGGCATGGTGTTCCCCGGCTACTTCACGCTCTTCCTCGGCCTGCGCCGGGACTTCCCCTACGCCGACCCCTGCACCACCTACCTGCTCGACGAGACGGAAGCGGCCGCACTGACCGGCATCCGGCACCCCAGCATCAACGTCCAGTTCCGCAATCAGCACTACCCCGAGCTCTCCCCACCCGGGACGAGCGTCGCGTACGTCACCTACTTCTGCGACATCGCCCCCTGGCGCGCCCTGGACGAAGGACCGGAACAGGCGACCCGCAGCCGGGGCGGGCAGGAGCTGCACACGCTCCCGGTGCGCCACGGCCGCGGCTACTACGCGGCCAAGCGCCGGGCCCGCGAGACACTCGTCGCGTTCCTGGAGCGGCAGCACCCCGGCATCGCCGACGCGATCGCCGTCCGTGATGTGTCCAGCCCGCTCACCCAGGTCCGCTACACGGGCAACTACGACGGCACGGTGCTCGGCTGGCAGCCGTTCGTGGAGAGCGGCGAAACGCTGGAGAAGCTCGTGAAACGGCACGGCCCCGGCCTGCCGGGGCTGCGGAACTTCTACCAGTCCGGCGTATGGGCGACCACCGGCGGCCTGATCCGCGCGGCGGCGGCAGGCCGGCACGTCATGCAGTTCATCTGCCGCGACGACGGCCGCGCGTTCACCGCGTCCATCGACGAAAGCGGTCCGTCACCGACCCATCGGGTCATCGAGGTGGGGCCCCGGCCGGTGCCGCGGCCCCTCACGGAGGGCCGACCGGCCCCCGTCGGGAGAGAGGCAGCGGGATGAGGGCCAGGAAATGGGTGGTGCGCGAGCACGTCGAGGGCATCCCCGACGTCGAGCGGGTCTACGGCGAGATCGAGGAGGAGATCGACACCGAACTCGCCGCGGACGAGATGCTCCTGAGGACGCGCTACGTATCGGTGGACCCCTACCTCCAGGGCATCGCGCTGGACACCCCGCTCGGTGCGCACATGGGCGCCGACTCGATCATGGAAGTGCTGGAAGCGGGCCCGCTCGCCGCCCACCGCCCCGGTGACCTGGTGCAGGGGTTCGGCGGCTGGCGCACCCATCTCGTCAGCAACGGCGCCGCCACCCCCTGGCAGACCGGCACGTTCCCGATGGTCTTCCCGGCCTTCCGCCGCCTGGACCCCGACTGGTACGACGACGTGCTGCCGCTGCCCACCGCACTCGGCGTGATGGGTGGCCCCGGCATGACCGCCTGGGGCACCCTGACCAAGTTCATGTCGATCCGCCCGGGGGACACCGTCGTGATCAGCGGCGCCTCCGGCTCCGTCGGCTCGCTGGTCGGCCAGCTGGCCAAGCTCGCGGGGGCCAGGGTGGTGGGCACCACATCGAAGCCGGAGAAGGCGGACTACCTCGACGAGCTGGGGTTCGACGCGGTCGTCGTCTACCGCCACGGGGACAACAGCGAGGCGGTACGGGACGCGCTGCTGTGGGCCGCGCCGGACGGTGTCGACAAGTACTTCGACAATCTGGGCGGCACTGTCACCGACGCCGTGTTCTCCATGCTCAACATCGAGAGCCAGGTGGCCGTGTGCTGGCAGTGGGCCACCCAGGTGGGCCGCGACGTCACGGGACCGCGACTGCTGCCCTACATCATGTTCCCGCGCGCACACGTACGGGGCATCTTCTCGCTGGAATGGTTCACCGAACAGAACTGGCGCGCGCTCCACGACGAGCTCGGCGGCCTGGTCCGGCGGGGCGAGGTGCGCTGCGGACACACCCTCCACCACGGCTTCGAGAACATCCCGGACGCCTACCGGAGCCTCTACCGGGACAGCGGGGCCAACCGGGGCAAGGTACTCGTCGAGCTCTGACCCCCGGCCCGGCGCAACACCCGCACCCGCCCGCACCCAGCAGTTCGCCGCACCCGCGCAAGCCAGGAGGCCCCATGTCCTGCCCCGCCGACGCCCACACCCGCCCCGGCCCGCCCCTGCCCCCGCTGCACCGGCTGGACTTCGACCCACCCGGCCCGCCCCGGCCCGTCGAGTTACCCGATGGGACCCCGGCCTGGCTGGTGAGCCGATACGCCGACGTGCGCATGGTGCTGACCGACTCCCGGTTCGGACGCGCCGAGCTCCACCCGCCGGACTCCCCGTCCCTGTCGGGCGAATCCGGCCTGGTGAGCAGCGTCGACCTGATCTTCAACCAGGACGGCGAGGACCATCTGCGCCTGCGCCGCACCATGCGGCGCGCCTTCACGCCCAGGGCCGTCGCCCGCTGGCGGCCCTGGATCGCCGAGATCGTCGAACAGCGCCTGGACGAACTCGCGGACAGCGCACGCCCGGCGGACCTGGTGGCCGGCTTCACCCTCCCGCTCCCGGTCGCCGTGATCAGCAGGGTGATGGGCCTCGACAGCCAAGCCCAAGAGCCGCTGCGCCACTGGAGCCAGTACGCCTTCTCGGACGGCTCCCACCCGGAGGAGGAAATGGCCTCCGTGCTGGAGGAGTTCGCGGCCTTCGGAGCCGGGCTGCTGGCCGAGCGGCGGAAGCAGCCGGGCGACGACCTGCCCAGCGCGCTGGTACAGGCGGCCGACGAGGAGGGCGGCATCCCGGAGAGTCAACTCGTCGAGCTGGTATGCGGGCTGGTCGTGGGCGGCCATGACAGCACGATGACGATGCTCAGCAATTCACTGCTCTATCTGCTCGGCGAGCGACCGGAGGTCTGGCCCCGGCTCGGAGCGGACGAACAGGCCGCCGGCACACTGGCGGACCGCCTGCTGCACCTGATTCCGCTCGGCGACGACCGGGGGACCGCACGCCACACCGCCACCGACACCGAGGTCGGCGGCGTGACGATCCCGGCGGGAGCGGTGGTCCTCGCCGACTGCGGCGCGGCCAACCGCGACCCCGAGGTGTTCCCGCCCCGGCCGCTCGACGACCTGTTCGCGCCCCTGGCGGCGCCCACCCTGGCGTTCGGAGCGGGCGCGCACTACTGCCTGGGCGTCTGGCTGGCCAGGCTGGAACTCCGGCTCGCCCTGCACCGGCTCGCAGCGCGCTTTCCCGGCCTGCGCCTGGCCCAGCCCCCGGAATCCGTCGAATGGCACCTGGGCAGCACCTCCCGCAGTCCGCAGCGGATCGCCGTGACCTGGTAGGAGCAACCGTCCGCGGTGCGCGGAGTCACCCCCGGGGCTCAGGCCAGTCCTGGGCGTCCGCCCACGTGGCGTAGGAGGTCCAGGGGACGGCGGGGAACTGTGTCCGCAGGGCCGCCATGTCCACCCGGTAACCGCCGTTCGCAAAGAAGCTGTACATGGCAAACATGTCGGGGTTCACGGTGCGCAGTTCCTCCAGTGACGACTGGCGGAACGCGACCGTGCCACCCGCGGCCCGCCCGATCTCCTCGGCCATCCGGACCGGAGTGGGGTCGTCGCCCGCGACCTCGATCCGCTGTCCGGTCCAGCGGTCCGGATCGGCGACGACCGCGGCAACGACTCGTCCCAGATCCTGCCGCGCAACCTGCTGGAGGGGAGTGTCACCGGGCATCGGCATGGTGAGGAGACCGGCGGCCACCTCGTCCCGGGAACCCAGGGCGTTGTCGTAGAAATAGGCCGGTGCCACCACCGTCGCAGGCAGTCCCGAGCGGGCCAGCAGTTCCTCGGTCCTGGCCTTGGTCTCGAAGTGCGGGACACCGGTGTCCTGGTCCGCACTGGCGACGGAGGCCAGCACCAGATGGGGCAGCGCGGCGTCCGCGGCCGCCCGCACGATGGCTGCGCCCTGGGCGACCTCGGCATCCAGGCCGTCCTGGAACGGGGTGGTGACGGCGAACGCGGCCTTCGCGCCCCGGAACGCCTCGGTGAGCGAGGCCGCGTCGAACAGATCGCCCGGCACGACCTCCGCTCCGGCCGCCGCCAGCGCACGGGCCCGCCCACTGCCGGGATCGCGCACCACGGCCCGTACGGCACCTCCCGCCTCCAGCAGGGCGGCGACCACCGCGCCACCCTGACCACCGGTCGCACCGAGTACCGCTGTAGGCATGAGGTCTCCTTGATCGAGCGACATGGGTCAATGCTGGCCCGGATCCGGCCGGCCCTGCCACCGGGAGGACGCCGGAGACGTCCGGGCGTACCAGGCAGGTCGCCCCGGCCTCCGTGTCCTGCCGGAGGCCGGGGCGACGTACCGTACCGCGGAGGGCTCAGTTGCCGGCGGCGGTCCCGGCGGCGTTGCGCCAGACGGTGAGGTCCAGCGTCATGTACTCACTGGGCGAATCCTCGCTCGGGAGCCCCTGGACCGTCACGAGGCCCATGTGCCCGGTACCCGTCGTGACGCAGATCTGCCTGCCCTTGGAGAGCGTGCTGAGCTCGATGGTCTCGGTGAACCGGGTCTCCGCGAGGCAGACATCGAGCGATCCGACCTGGCCCGGATCGAGGAGCACGAGAGTGCCGCCCGTGGTCTCGGAGTCGAGGTACCGGCCGGTGTCGTAGGAGAGCTCGTATTCACCGTCCTCGCCCTTCTGGGGCCGGACGTCGTCGTCCCCGAGCGTCAGGTGGTAGCCGGCCGGCAGGTTGACGCCCTTGTACTCGGCGGGCTCCGGCCGGGGCTTGGTGCTCGGCTTGGAGTCGCTCTCCTTGTCCCCGCTCGGCTTCTCGTTCCCGGTCGCGCCGCTGGTCTGGCTGCCGCCCGAGGAGCTGCTCGCCTGCGACTTCTGATCGTCTTTCTTGAGAAGGAAGTACAGCGTGCCGCCTGCCACGATGCCGAGGACCAGCGCGGCGGCGATGGCGGTGACAGCACGCCGTTTGCCGGAGCCCTCGGGGCGCTGGGGCGCCTGCTGCGTGGTCTGCGGAGCGGGGGTGCCGGGGTACGTATGCGCCTGCGTCGGGAACTGGGTCGGAGCGTAGGCGTTGGCGTGGGCCTGGCCCTGGGCCGGATGGGGCACCTGGTACGGAGGCTGGGGCTGTGGCGGGACGGGAGAGGGCTGAGCCGGCTGAGTGAGCTGCTGCGCCACGGGCGGACCGTAGCCCGGAGGCGGGGTCGCCGGGGCCACCGGCGCGGTGGGCGAGTACGCCCCGGGCGGGGCGGCGGCCGGAGGCGGCGGGGTCTGGACCGGGGCCGGGGCCGCCGCGCGTACCGTGATGTCGGCGGAGACCGGGGCGGGCAGCCAGTCCTCGGGGCGGCGCAGCACCGTCTCCGCGTTCGCGGACTGGCAGAGCGCGATGACCTCGGCGATCGACGGCCTGGCCGCCGGGTCCTTGGCGAGGCAGCGGCTGACGAGCTCCGTCAGCCGCGGCGGGACGTGGGTGAGGTCGGGCTCCTCGTGGACGATCCGGTAGAGAACACCGTGCGAGGTCCCCTCGCCGAACGCCGGTGTCCCCGTCGACGCGTAGGCCGCCACCTGGCCGAGCGCGAAGACGTCGGTGGCCGGGGTCACCTTGCGCCCGGCGGCCTGCTCCGGCGCCATGAACGAGGGGGTGCCGATGGTGACGCCGCTGCCGGTGAGCGAGGTCGCGTCGGCGGCGTGGGCGATGCCGAAGTCGATGACGCGGGGGCCGTCGGCGGCGAGCAGCACGTTGGACGGCTTGAGGTCGCGGTGGACGATGCCCGCGCCGTGGATGACGTGCAGTGCCTCGGCCATGCCCGCGATCAGCAGCACCACCGTCTCGACGGGCAGCGCCCCGTGCGTGACGACCGCGTCGGCGAGCGAGGGGCCCGGCACGTACGCGGTGGCGAGCCACGGGTGCGCGGCGTCCGTGGCCGCGTCGATGACCGGCGCGGTGAACAGGCCCTGCACGCGCTGCGCGGACTTCACCTCCTGGGCGAACCGGCGGCGGAATTCGGCGTCCTCGCCGAACTCGGGCCGGATCACCTTGATGGCCACCGGCCGCCCGCCGGGTGTGTACGACAGGTACACCTTGCCCATGCCGCCCGCGCCGAGCTTGGCGGCCAGCCGGTATCCGGCGATGGTGGTCGGGTCGTCTCCCTCAAGCGGTTGGAAGACCTGAGAGGCCCTTCCCGGGTCCGGCTGCTGACCACTCATCACTAACGTCTCCCACGCAGAACGCCGATTTCGAAACGGCACCATGTACAAGTACGGGCCCTGGGCGCCCGTTCCGGCCGGGCAAGGGCTGTCCCGTACTCAGGACCGGGAGGACGCCGTGGGTGGTGGTCCCGGTTGCAGATCCGGCACCCGGGGCAGCCTGCGCGCCGCGTACGTGCCCGCGCCGGCAGCCAGCAGCATCACGCAGCCCGCGAAGATCAGCCCGGCCTGGCGCAGCCCGAGCCAGGTCGCCAGGGCGCCGACGCCGACCACCGGCAGCGAGATCCCGCCGTACGCGACGACGAAGAACGCCGAAATGGTGCCGCCGCGATTGCGTGCCGGGGCCACGCCGCTGATCAGGGTGAGCGCGGCACGGAAGGCCAGCCCCTGGCCGGTGCCGCCGCACAGGGCGCCCAGGACGAGCAGGAGCAGGGATTCGGCGATCAGCGAGGACGCCACCAGCAGGAGTCCGGCGACGAGGATGCCGCAGCCGACCGGAAGTGCGAGTCGTGCGCCGATCCGCGGGGACAGGGACTGCCCGACCGTCGAAGCGAGGAACACGGAGAAGACCACGGCGCCCGAGACCGCCAGATTGTGCACACCGAGCGTCCGCTCGGCGAAGCTCGGTGCGACCGCCGTGAACAGTCCCAGAAGCGCGAAGCCGGCGAAGGCCGCCAGCGAGGCGGGCAGGAAGACCCCCTTCACCTCGGAGGGGACGGACAGCCCCTGTGGCCTCAGGCGCGGCCGTCGCTTCGGCTCGGCGACGGTCTCCGGCAGGAGCCAGGTGATCCCGCAGGCCACGGTCACCAGGCCCAGATGGACCCAGAACGGAAGCGTCAGCGGCCAGGGCGTGTACTGCGCGAGGATCCCGGAGAGCAGCGGCCCGCAGCCCAGACCGCCCATGTTCGCCGCGGTGGCGGCGAATCCCGCACGTGCCTTGTGCCCGGGGCCCGCCAGTTCGATCACGGCCGCCGTTGCCGCACCGCTCAGCAGACCGGCCGCGCAGCCGGACAGCAGCCGCCCCGCGAAGAGCAGCGGCAGACCCCCTTCCACCAGGAAGCACCCCGCGCTCGCCGCCGACAGGCCCAGTGCGCAAAGCAGCACAGGTCTTCGGCCGCTCTCGTCGGAGTAGTTCCCCGCCACCAGCAGCACCGTGATCACGGCGACGGCGTAGACGGCGAAGACGACCGTCACCATCAGCTCGGAGAATCCCAGCTGTTCCTGGTAGAGCCCGTACAGCGGGGTGGGCAGGGTGGTCCCGGCCATCCCGATGGCGAAGACCAACGCGGCGGCCACGTACCCGGGCCGCCATCGGCCGCCGGTGTTCCCTGTGCATTCGCGAGCGTTCACGCACATCACCTCGCGGCCGGTGTCTCCGTCGCGGCCGGGCCCGGGAGCGGTCAGTCCCAGAGCTCGTGCGTCATGACCCGCTCGGTGTATGCCGGCCTGCCCTCGGTGTAGACGAGCTGCATGCGAGTGAACTGCCGCAGCTCGGGATGGGCCTTCCAGGACTGAGGGCGGTCCAGCCGGACGATGACGGTATAGGTGTGGAACTTGCCGGCTGCACAGTAGGGCTCGCAGTCGTTCACCGCGTCAAGTGCCCTGCCCACGGCGGATTGCGATCCCCAGTGGGACCACTGGATGTCGATGAGGCGGTTGTTGCCGTCGCCGCAGGCGAGCAGGAAGTCGTCGGGCCGTACCTGTGGGTTCGAGAAGCAGTCGACGGCCACCACACGTGTCGACGAGCGGGACTCCGTGGCGGCGGGTGCTGACGCGGATGCGGATGCCGGAACGGGAATCGCCGCCGCGAGTGCCGTGGCGGCGCACAGCATGAGCGCTGTCCTGAATTTGCGTGTGTGCATATCGGCTCCTCGGCTGCCTGAGGCCGGGCCCACGCCGACCGGCGCAGTCGTCGGTCGTGGGTCCTTCTTCCAGCCGTCGTCCCTGAAACGACAATATGGCCACACCCAGTGATACACCACCCGTACGGGTTGCAACAGTGCCAAAATGGCACAAAAGGTTACCCGGGTGCTTCCGGTACTCGTCAGCGACCGGGCCGGACGGCGCGCAGGGCGCGGTCGGTGTCCTGCGGCTGTTCCGCGGCCTTCTCCGTCCGACCCACTGCCGACTCCCATTCCGCCCGGTCGGGGCCGTCGAACCGGGGTGCGAAGCCCGGGTGTTGGTCGAGCCAGTGGGCCAGCCGGGCGCGTACCTCTTCGGTGCCGTACGCCTGATCGGCGGTGAGCTGGAGGTGGCGGACCTTCGCGCGTGCGCGCATGACCAGTGGGTCGTCGAACGCGCAGGCGGCGAGGGCGGCCCGCTCGCGGGCGGCGGCGGTGGGGGGATCGGTGGACACCCGTGCGGGATCGCCGAGTTGAGCCGCGTTGGCCCGGTCCGCGGCGACCTGGGCGTCGAACCGCAGGCGCAGGGTCTGCGAAAGCCATCGGTGGTATGCGTCGGTGAACGCCGCCGGATCCGAGGCGGCGCCGGCGTTCCGGGCCACCCACTGCGCCGCTTCCAGGGCCATGGCCACTCCCTGTCCCATCGTGGGATTGGTGTACGCGACCGAATCCCCGACGCCGACGAGGCCGGTGACCACGGGCCCGTCGGCGTCGGCCGGTGTGGCCCAGCGATTGTGCAGGCCACCCATCGCGAGCACTCCGGAGACCGGCTCGGGCTCCAGCGCCAGCCAGGCCGCGATGGCGGGAAACGTCCGGGCGACCCGCTCGAACACCGCCGGGTCCCGCAGTGCCGCGCGGGTCGGATCGGCGGTGGACACCGTCAAGGAGGCCGCGAAGATGCCGTTGTCCGACGGGAACACCCCGCCGACCGCGAATGCAGAGGTCGAACCCGCCTTGACGCGTCCGGCGTCACGCGGCCCGTCGGGGCGCAGCCGGTACCAACGGCAGAAGTACGCGATCCGGACGCGGTGGTTCTCCACGACGGCGTCCCGGCAGCCCGCCGCGGACAGCCAGCGGGGCACCGGCGAGCGCCGGCCCCCCGCATCGAGCACCAGATCCGCCTCGTGCGTCCCGGAGGCGGACCGTACCCCCGTGACCTGCGGGACGTCACCGCGCCGGTCGGCGAGGATCCCCTCGACGGGCTCCCCGAGCCGTACCTCGACGCCCGGCTCGCGGTGCACCGCATCGTGCAGGGCGGCCTCCAGCACGATGCGCCGGGTCTGGATCGTCACCAGGTCCTCGTCGCCGGGGCGGGCGGGCCCGCGGTCGTCGAACCACTCGAATTCATTGCGTTCCCGGGCGCCCATGCGCAGCATCGCACGGTACACATCCGGAACCTCGGCGCGAAGTACGGTCCGGACCGGGGCCAGGAGTCCGTGCGGCTGGACCGCCTGCGGCACACCGGGGCGGTGCCAGTCGAAGAATTCCCGGTCGGCATCCGGTCCCGGACGGTGGCCGTCCCGTTCGAACAGGGTCACCCGATGGCCCCGCCGCCCCAAGAACAACGCGGCGGCCAGGCCGCCGATCCCGCCACCGACAATCGCAACCCGCGTCAATGTGGTCCCCTCCACGCCGTGTTGCGAACCAACCGTATCCCAGGCCCGGGGCCCCGGCATGACGCGAGCGGGAAGGTCTAACCCCGCTCCACCAGCCGCTCGGTCGCCGAAAGTGCCATGCGCAGCACGCTCGCCCGGTCCGCGCCGCGCTGGCCGAGGACCACGCGCGTGCTCAACCCGTCGAGCAGGGCCAGGAGTTCGGAAGCGCGGGTCGCCGTGTCGAGGTCCTCGGCGAAGCGGCCCTGCCGCACGCCCTTGGCGAGAAGCGATTCGAGGTCCTCCTGCCAGCCGCGGTCGATCTCGGCCTGGGCCTGTCGCAGCGGCTCGTTCGACGCGGTGCGCGCCCACAGTTCGATCCACAGGGTCCAGCGCGGATCGCGCGGCCCGAGAGGGAGGTACAGCTCGATGAACTGGCCGAGCTTGCGTTCGGCGCCGGCCCGGCCGGCCAGCAGCGTCCGGCGCTCCTCGGCGAGCGCGCTCTCGCTCCAGCCCAGCACCTCCAGGAGCAGCCGGTCCTTGCTGCCGAAGTAGTAGAGGATGTGGCCGCCGCTGGTGCCGAGGCGCTTGGCGAGTGCCGACATGGTGAGTCCGGCCAGGCCGTCCTCGGCGATGGCCGTCATCGCCTCCTCCAGCATGCGTTCCCGGGCCAGATGCCCGTCTCGCCGTCGCGTCGCCGCCACGCCACCCCTCCCTTTTCCGTGGACCCCGTGACGACCTTACGGGACACCCCCCGGCCCGCCGATTTCGGCGGAGGTCTTGACGGGCCCCCGCGGACGCATCTTGAATGCCGTTCTAACTTTTAGAACGGCATTCAAAGTACTGTTCCGGGATTCCCGGAGCACGCACGGATGAGGGGCAGGCCGCATGACGCAGCAGGAGACGACCGCGAGAGCGCCCGGTGGGACCGTGGCCACCGACCAGGCCTTCCAGGTCGAGACGCACGGCATCGACCCGATTCCCGACGAGGAGCGCCACGGCGGCGCGAGGGATCTGTTCTGGCTCTGGTTCGGATCCAACCTCACCTTCACCTACGTCATCAACGGCGCCCTGGCCGTCGCCTTCGGGCTCTCCTTCTGGCAGGCGACCGGCGTCGTCGTCATCGGCGGACTGGCGTTCTTCGCCATCAGCGCAGCCGGGCTGAGCGGCGTACGCACCGGCACCGCCACCCTGGTGATCTCCCGGGCCCCCTTCGGCGTCCGCGGCAACTGGCCCGCCGGAATGCTCAACTGGGTGGTCAGCATCGGCTACACCATCCTCAACACGGTCGTCGGCACGCTCGCCCTCGAAGCGTTCTTCGCCGACCTGGGATGGGTCTCCGGCCACACCGGACGGGCCCTCGCCCTGCTGATCACCCTCGCGCTGACGTTCCTCGTCGCCCTCTGGGGCCATGCCACCGTCCAGCTCGCCGAGCGCTGGATCGCGTACGTACTGGCCGTCGGGTTCGCCGCCCTCCTCGTTTTCCTGCTGCCGGGCGCCGACACCGGCGGCGCGGCGGTCCACCCCGGGGCCTCCGGGTGGAGTCTCGCCTTCGTCGTGATGCTTGCCGGGCCGTTCTCGTACGTCCCGATGCCCGCCGACTACACGCGTTACCTGCCGAGGACGACCTCGCTGCGCTCGCTCACCTGGTGCGGAGCCCTGGGCGGCTTCGTCTCCTCGGTCGCCCTGGGCGTGGCCGGGGTGGCCGCCGCCACGCAGACGGACATGACCGACGCCGTGGCAGGCACGGAGAAGCTGCTGCCGGGATGGTTCCAGCCGCTCTTCCTCGCCCTCGTGCTCGGCGGCTCGGTCACCAACTCCATCGTCACGCTCTACTCGTCGAGCCTGAACCTCCAGGTGCTCGGAGTGCCCTGGAGCCGCTCCAAGGCCATCATCATCAGCGCGGCCGTCACCGCCGCGGGCTCCCTCTGCGCGCTCTTCCTCACCGACTTCACCAGCTCGCTGCTTTCCTTCCTCTCCCTGCTCATCATCGTGTTCGCACCCTGGGGCGGTGTGTTCCTCGCGGACATGGTGATGCGCAGCTGCCACTACGACGCACCGGCACTGCACGCCGGACCGGACGGTGCCTACTGGTACCGCTCCGGCTACCACCCCGCCGGCATGACCGCGCTGCTCGCCGGAATGGTCTTCGCCGCGCTGACCTGCGACTCCGAGCTGTGGACCGGCCCGCTGGTCGCACCGCTGGGCGGCGCCGACCTCACCCTGCTCGGCTCTGTCGTCTCGGCCCTCGTCTACTGGGCGCTCGCCCGCCGGACCGTCGCACCGCACACCGAACC
This sequence comes from Streptomyces sp. NPDC001933, assembly GCF_042890955.1. Taxonomy (NCBI): domain Bacteria; kingdom Bacillati; phylum Actinomycetota; class Actinomycetes; order Kitasatosporales; family Streptomycetaceae; genus Streptomyces; species Streptomyces sp. NPDC001933. Next base: position 350,735 of record NZ_JBIASS010000004.1, read on the forward strand.
TTCCTGACCGGCGGCCACACCCCGCCGAACCACCGACCGACCGCACCACCGCACCACAAGGAGTCACCCCGCATGGCCAGCCCCGCCCGCCCCGCCCACCTCGTCCTGCGCAACGCCCGCATCCACACCGTCGACCCGGAGCTCCCCGAGGCACAGGCCATGGCGGTGGTCGACGGCCGTATCGCCTGGCTCGGTTCCGACGAGGACGCGAACAGCTGGACGGGGCCCGGCACCCAGGTGATCGACGCCGAGGGCAAGCTCGTGCTCCCCGGGTTCGTCGACGCCCACAACCATGTCCGGCTCGGCTCGGACGACGCCTGTGCCCAGCTCGCCGGCGCCGCGACCCTCGACGAGGTCCACGCCCGCATCCGCGCCTGGCACACCGCCAACCCCGACGCCGGGTGGATCGAGGCGGAAGCATTCGACTACTCGGCCATCCCGGACGGCCGGATGCCCACCGCCGCCGACCTCGACCCGGTCACCGGCGACGTACCGGCCTTCGTGCTCAGCTACGACGTGCACACCGCCTGGGTCAACACCGCGGGCCTGCGCCGCCTCGGCATCGACCGCGACCACACCCACCTGCCGTTCGGCGAAGCCGTGACCGACCCGGCCACGGGTGAACCCACCGGCTTCATCAAGGACTTCGCGGTCAAGGGCCTGTCCCGCGACGGCCACCGCGCCCTGAAGCAGCTGGGTCTTCCGTGGGCCTCGCCCGACCGGCAGTACGGGCGGCTCGCCAAGTCCCTGGACGACGCCATCCGCTTCGGCATCACCACGGTGGTCGAACCCCAGAACTCGCTCGACGACCTCCCGCTCTTCGACCGCGCACGCGCCGAGGGCCGGCTCAAGTCCCGGATCGTCGCCGCCCTCTTCCACCCGCGCGGCACCACCGACGCCGACCTCGACGACTTCGCCACCGCCGCCCACCGCTACGACGACGACCGGATCCGGGTCGGACCGCTCAAGCTCTACATCGACGACGTGGTGGAGCCGCGGACCGCGGCCCTGCTGGAACCCTACGCGGGTTGCCGCCACCACCGGGGCGACACCTTCTACCCGCCCGAGGAGTTCGCCGAGCTGCTGACGAAGCTGGACGCCCGTGGGTTCCAGTGCTTCGTCCACGCGACCGGCGACCGGGGTATCCGCACCGTACTGGACGCCGTCGAGCGGGCCCGCACCGTCAACGGGGAGCGGGACGCCCGCCACCAGGTCGTCCACGTCGAGTGCCTGGACCCCGAGGACACCCCGCGGTTCGCCGCCCTGGGCGTGGTCGCGTGCATGCAGCCCCGGCACTGCGCCCCGGAGGTCGCCGGCCCCGGCAAGGACTGGGCACAGAACGTCGGGGAGGAGCGCTGGCACAAGGCATGGCCGATGCGCAGCCTGCACACGGCCGGGGCCGTGCTCGCGCTCTCCAGCGACTGGAACGTGGCGGAGATGGACCCGATGATCGGCATCCACACCGCGGTCACCCGGCGTCCGCTCGGCGGTGGTGAGCCCTGGATGCCGCAGGAGACGATCAGTGTGGAGACCGCGGTCCACGGCTACACGATGGGCTCGGCGTACGCCAACTTCCTCGAGGACGAGCGGGGTTCGCTGACCGTCGGCAAGGCGGCCGACTTCGTGGTCCTGTCCCGTGACATCCTGCGCGCCGCACCCGAGGACATCCCCGGCACCGTCGCGGAGACCGTCGTGGTCGGCGGAGTCGTCGAACACACCGCGTGAGAGAACCGGGCCTCCCGGACCGAAACGCCCCGACGGCCTCCCGGAGTGCCACGCTTCCGCGTGCCCCGGGAGGCCGTCGGCATTCATGCCGTACGTGGTGCGAGGTGGGGTGACCCGCGACGCCGTCAGGTGCCGTACGGGCCACCCCACCGGTCAGGCGGCCTGGATCTCGTAGAGCGCGAAGTTGCCCCACTGGAGGTTGGCGTCACGGACCGTCAGTCGCAGGCGCTCGGTCGTCACCCGCTGCGGCAGGGTGATCGTGCGCTGCTCGACGGTCGACGTGTTGCCCGACCAGGCCAGTTGCTGCCCGGCGACCTGGGTCACCCAGGCCGAGCCGTTCCAGGTCTGCACGTCGAGCTGTTTGATGCCCTGGCCGGTGGCGAAGGCGGTGTGCAGGGTGACGGTGCCGACGCTGGTGGGCCGGCGGAAGTCCACGTCGATGGTGCCGGGGAAGGTGACCCCGGAGGACGCGCTGCTCCACGCGGTCGCGGTGTTGCCGTCGGCCATCCGGTAGGCGTGGCTGTTGCCGAGCGTGGCGTACGAGGTGGTGACGACCGGCTGCGGCGGGGCCCCGGTGAACTGGTGGAAGCCCCGGTCGGGAGCGGTGGCCGGGACCGCGTTGCCGAAGTAGTCCTTGATGCCCTGCGTCACCGTCGCGCCGCGTCCCCTGGCGGGGGAGCCGGCCTGGAGCTTGTAGCCCGCCGGGTCGGTGCCGATGGAGACCAGCTTCGGGTCCGCCTTGATGGCGTTGATGTCGCCGGAGGGGGCCACGGGGGCGTCGGTGCCCCAGTAGAGGTTGGAGTCGTAGACCGTGTTGTTGGTGGTGTCGTAGCCGGCCGTGGTCCGGTTGTAGAAGATGTTGTTGCGGATGTCGATGCCGCCGGCGTTGTTGTAGATGTGCACGATCTTGCCGAGCGGATAGTCGCCGGCCCCGGTGTACGGCGGGTGCACGGTGACGACCCGGCCGCTCGCGTAGATCGTGTTGTTGTAGATCGCGGTGCCCGACGTCTCGGTGGAGAGGCTGAAGACCTCGAAGCCGTCGTCCTTGCTCAGGTTGTACCGGACCACGGTGTCCTTGGTCGGCGCTCCCTTGAAGGAGACGGTGATGAAGAACCCGCCGTCGTTGTCGTGGCTGTAGTTGTACTGGACGACGCTGTGGTTGTTGTCGGCGTCCGCGTCGAAGCCGTGACCGTCGGTGCCCGGCCCGTTGAAGCCGGAGCCCGACACCTCGTTGCGCTGCACGAGCAGGTCGTCGTTGCCCTGCCACCAGATGCCGACGTTCCCGCCCTTGGTGTTGAGCCGGCCGGTGGCGGCCTTGTGGACGCGGTTGCCCTCGATGACGGCGCCCTTGGTGTGCATGGGGGTGATGCCGCCGGCCGTCACGTCATGGACGTAGTTGTCACGGATCCTGACGTTGGTGCTGGGTGTCCAGGTGACGACCTCGCTGTCGGGGATGCCGGTCTCCACCGGGTACAGGCTCGTCATGCCGTTGCGCCGGGACCAGGTGGACCAGTTGATGATCCCGTACGAACGGATCTTGCCGACCTCGTTCTTCTCCACCACCAGGTTGTCGAAGAACGTGGGCGTCGTGTTGCCGCGGATGGAGATCAGCAGCCCCGCCGAGCTGACCGTGCTGCCGCCGGGCCCGTCCACGTCATGGATGTTCAGATTGCGCAGGGTGATGTTGGACAGCTTGCCCGCGTCCTTGCCGAACAGGTTCACACCGGAGCGGGGCGTGGTGCTGTCGCTCCAGTTGGTCACCTCCAGCCCGTCGAGCGTGAAGTCGTGGACGTTGTTGAGCTTGACCGCGACGTCGCTCGTGCCGCCGCCCTCGATCAGCGGCTTGGCACCCGTGCCGTACGAGCCGACGAGCGCGGGACTGCCGACCGCCCCCGCCCCCTGCACATCCAGCCGTCCCTTCCACCGCTGACCTGCCTTGAACAGCAGCTGGTCGCCGGGGCCCAGCGTCAACTGGCTCGCCCTGGCAAGGGACTTCCAGGCAGCCGCCGCGTTCCGGCCCGATGCGCTGTCGTTGCCGGATTCGGCGTCGACGTAGTACGTGGTGCCGACCGCGCGCGGATGGGGCTGCTTCGCGGGCGCCGCCTGCGCGGGCACCGCCGCCACCGCGGAGAGGGGGAGAGCGAGAGCCGCGAGGAGCGCCCCTGCGATCCGACTTCGCCGGGCGGGTGGGGTACTCGGGATACGTGAGGTAAGCAAGTCTCGGTCCTTCCGATTGGATTGCCGGTCTCTGTTGCGCGTTACTTACCGATCCCTGCAGTCATGCCTTCGACGATGCGACGGCCCAGCCAGAGGTAGAGCACGATCATGGGGTAGACCAGGATCACGATTCCGGCGAACAGGGCGCCCCAGTCGGAGCTGTACTGCATGGAGCTGTAGAGGCCGAGAAGGGCCGCGGGCAGCGTGCGCTCCTCAGGCGTGGGGGTGATCAACAGGGCGAGCAGGGTCTCGTTCCACAGGCCGATGACGTTGAGGATGAGCACCGTCATCACACCCGGCTTGGCCACCGGCAGCACGACCTGGACGAAGGCGCGCAGCGGACCGGCACCGTCCAGCTCGGCCGCCTCCTCGATCTCGTGGGGCAGCGAGCGCATGTAGCCGGTCAGCACGAACACGGCGAACGGGAGCGACAGCACCACCTGGAAGACCAGGAGCGTGATCCGGTTGTCCCACCAGCCGGTCACCCAGTCGATCATGAACGTGGACACGGAAAGCTTGATCACGATGATGGGGATCACGATCGTCTGGACCGGGATGCTCAGCCCCATCGCGAAGTACCCGGTGAGCCGCCCGGCGGCGCGCCGGTCGGAGCGGGCCAGTACATACGCGGCGGGCGCAGACAGCGCGACGATCAGCAGGGCTCCGACCACGGTCAGGACGGTGCTGTTGAGCGCGGCGGCGGAGAAGCCGGCCGCCTTCCACGCCGCGGAGTAGTTGCCCCACTCGATGGTGTCCGGCAGCGCGAACGGCGAGAGCCAGACCTGCCCGGAGTCCTTGAGCGACTGGAGGCCGACCCAGGCGACCAGCGCGAGGTTGAAGACGACCCAGGCCCACAGCGCGACGGTCGTCGCACGCGGCACCAGAATGTCGCCGAGCAGGCGCCTCATGAAAGCTCCACACGTTCGCGGCGGGTGACACGCCGGGTCAGTACGATGAGGATCGTCGTGACGATCAGGATGACGACGCCCATGGCGGCCCCCGAACCCAGCTCGGGCACACCGCTGCCGGCCACCGAGGCGTACTGCTGCACCGCCACGGTGCGGGCCTGGATCGGCGGACTCGCCGGTGTGCCGGCCGTGGTGAAGGCGATCACGATCTCGAACACCTTCAGGCTGTTGACCACCCACAGCACGGCCGACACCGCGAACACGTCCCAGGTCAGCGGCAGTGTGATGTGCCGGAACTGCTCCCACTTGGTGGCGCCCATCAGCTTGGCGTCCTCGTATAGGTAGGGCGGGATGGAGTCGGCGGCCGACATCATCAGCGCCACGTAGAAGCCGGTGCTCGACCACACCAGCCCGGCGACGATGCACTTGAACACCATGTCCGGGCCCAGCCACGGCCGCCCCTCGATGCCGACCCAGCCCAGGACCGTGTTGACCGCGCCGTCGGGATTGAGCAGGAAGCCGATGGCGACGCCGACCGCGATCACCGAGACGATCATCGGCAGGAAGATCACGGACCGGATGAAGGCCCGGCCCTTGAGCTGCCGCAACACCATCATGGACAGGAACGTGAAGGCGAAGACCAGGACCCCGCCGCCGAAGGCCAGCACGAAGGTGTTGACGAAGGCGGTGCGGAAGGCCTCGCTGCGCGTCAGGTCGAGGTAGTTGCCCAGACCGTTCCACGTCATGGCGGAACCGGGCCCCGCCCATTTGTTGAAACTGACCCAGAAGCCGAACAGTGACGGCAGGACGAAGAGCGCGGAGTAGGCGATCAGCGCGGGGAGCAGGAAGGGCCAGAAGGCGCGCTCACGTGCCAGCCGCACCCGTTTGCCCCCCTTGCCCGCGGCGGGTGCTGTTACTGCCGCGGGCGGGGTGAGCGTTGCTGTCCCCATGGGTTCAGCCCTTGCTGGCGAGGTAGTCGGTGACCTTCTTCTTGCCGGTCTTCACGAAGGTCGCGGCATCGATCTTGCCGGAGAGCAACTCGTCGTCCAGGGGCAGGAAGACGTTGTTCCACCAGTTCTTGTCCGTGACCATGTCGTCGTAGGTGCGGTGGGTGGACTTCGCCTCGGCGACGTCCTTCTGCACACCCGCCAGGTAGCCGGGCGCGGGGACGTCCGGACGCGCGGGGATGTTGTGCGCGGCGGCGGAGATCTTCTCCGCGTACTTCTTCTGCATCGCGAAGGCGAGGAACTCCTTGGCCGTCTCGATGTTGTGGCCCTTGGCGTTCACGCCCCAGCCGAGCGTGCCGACCTCCACGGAGTTCTTGCCGCCGGCCGGCAGCTGGAACGAGGCGACCTCGGTTCCCTCGGCCAGCTTCGCGTTGGTCTCGGCGGCCAGCCAGGTGCCGTTGAGGTTCAGGTCGTACTTGCCCTGGGCCCAGGCGTCCTGCGCCGCAGGGTACTTGGTGGCCATGAAGTCCTTCTGGAAGTAGCCGCCGTCGGCCAGCTGCTCCACCTTCTCGGCCGCCGCGAGGACGGCCGGCCTGTCCCAGGCGGCCGGGTCCTTGCGCAGGGCGTTGAGGCTGCCGGCACCCTCGGAGCGGACCAGGGCCGAGTAGAACCAGTACGCGTTGTAGAAGTTGACCGTGCCGTCCTGGCCCAGCGGTGTGCGGCCGTCCTTCTTCGCCTTGTCGAGATAGGCGATGAACTCGTCCCACGTCTTGGGAGCGAGCCCCGCGTGCTTGGAGGCGTCGTACCAGACCGCGGTGGAGATCACGGTGTGGGCCATGAAGCGGACGTGGTCCTCGTCGGTCGACGCGTTCACCACCGACTCCGGCAGCACGTCCCGCACCTTCTTGCCCTCGCCGGGCACCTCCATGTCCAGGACGTCGTCGAGCGGCGCGGCGAGGTTCTGCGTGACGAAGGCGCCGACGCTGTCGGTGGAGGTGTCGAACAGGTCCGGGCCCTGGCCCGCGTTCATCTCGGTGGGGAGGGTGTCGGTGCCCTTGCGGCCCACGAACTTCAGGTCGACCTCGGTGCCGGTCGCCTCGGTGAAGTCGTCGGCTATCGACTTGATGAGCTTTCCCTGCGGCTCGTCGGCCCCCCAGGAGGATGTGTAGACGAGCTCCTTCTCCGAGGTGGCGGAACCGTTCTTCTTGCCGCAGGCGCCTACGCTCAGGGCGAGAGCTCCGACGGTGAGCACGACTGTCAACTTACGCACGGGGGTGTGCCTTTCGTGAGGGTGACCGGTGAGCGCGGGATCCGGCGGGCGCGGTGCCACGGCCGGGGATCAGTGCGGCAGGAGGGATACGACGGTGCCGGTGCGGCGGGCCTGCTCGGCCGCCCAGACGACCCGGTGCGTGGCCAGGCTCTCCGCACCGTCGGTGAGTACCAGGGAGGGGTTGTTCTTGTCGATGGCATCGACGAACGCGTCGAACAGGGCCGCGTCACCGCCGCCGTGCCCGGTGGCGGCCGTGGGATCGCCGTTGGCTCCGGTGTCGATGACGGTGACTTCGTCGGTCACGAAGTCGTGCACGCGCAGGACGACTCCGTCCCCGTCGATGGAGCCCCGGGTGCCGAAGATCCGGGTCTTGCGGTGCTCCAGCGCCGCGAACGCGGTGACCGTGCAGGTGGCGGAGGTGCCGTCGGCGAACTCCATGGTCACCACCTGGGTGTCGACCACGTCGTTGTCACACGTGTATGCGCACCGGCCGTACGGGCCCTCGCGCAGCGCCGCGAGCACGCCTTCCTTCGTGTGGTCGGCCGTGACCGCGGACAGTGGCCAGAACTCCTTGTCCGCGTCGCCCAGGCAATCGAGGTAGATGCGCTTGGCGGAGTACGGGCAGGTGGATTCCACCGGGCACTCCACGCAGCGGTCCGCCGCACCCTCGGGCCGGTTCTCGGCCCGGAAGTGCACCAGATTCCCGAAGGACGACACCCGCTCGGGCAGCGCCCCCTTGACGTGGGCGATCCAGTCGAGGTCGTGGCAGGCCTTGGTCATCAGCATCGGACCGGACCCCTCCTCGCTGCGCCAGTTTCCCCGTACGAACGAGTGGGCCTGATGCCACCAGCCGACTTGTTCCAGGTGCTGGATGTTCATCACGTCGCCGATCCGCCCCTCGGCGATCAGCTCCCTGAGCCTGATCGTGTAGGGCGTGTAGCGCATGACATGGCAGACGGCCAGCAGAACGTCATTGCGGTCGGCGGCCGAGGAGATGGCGGCCGCCTCCTCCTCGCTCTGCGCCATCGGCTTCTCCAGGAGCAGGTGGTAGCCGAGATCGGCCGCCCGCACCGCGGGTTCCGTGTGCATGCTGTCCTGCGTCGAGATCACCGCCGCATCGGCCAGCCGGTCCCGGGCGAGCAGATCCCGCCAGTCGGCGAAGACGTTCTCGGCCGGTACGTCGTGCGCGGCTGCCATGCTCTGCCTGCGTTCCGGGTCGGGTTCGGCCACGGCCACAACACGCGCCATGCCGGTCTCCAGAGCACGCCGCGCATAGCTCATACCGCGCAGCCCCGCCCCGATGATGGCGAGAGTGACCACAAAAACCCCCTCGGACTTGCGACTTACTAATGCAAGCTGTTTTTATTTCTCATGCACAGAGCCTGTCAAGGGAGTGACGGTGACAATTTCCGGAGGCGACACCTCACGGCTGCGGCGCATCAATCTGGTCACGACGCTTCGCGCCCTGCGCGGCCAGGGCCCCCTCAGTCTCACCGAGGTCACCAGACGCACAGGTCTGTCCCGCCCGACCGTGGAGAGCCTGACGGAGGAGCTGCTCGGCTCGGGATGGCTGAAGGAACTGCCGCCTCAGCCGGGCCACATGGGCCGCCCCGCCAGGCTGTTCACCTTCCACTCGACCGGCGACTACGTGCTCGGGATCGACATCGGCTCGTACAGCATCAGGGCGGCCGTAGCCGACCTCGACGGCACCGTCGTGGCGGCCCGCACGGAGCGGGTGAGCGCGGACGCGGGGCGTTCCGTACGCCTGGCAGCCGTGCGCACGACGGCCGTCGGGGCGCTGGAATCGGCGGCGGTCCGGTCCGCCCAGCTCGCCGCCGTCTGCGTCGGCACCACGGGCGTGGTCAGCCATGACGGCCGGGTCAAACGCTGCGTCGGCCTGCCGGAATGGGACGGTCTGGACCTCGCGGGCGAGTTGGGCGCCGACTTCGACTGCCCGGTCCTGGTGGAGAACGACTGCAATCTCGCCGCACTCACGGAGGGCTGGATCGGCGAGGCCCAGGGCGTCGACGACGTGGCCTTCGTGCTGTCCGGAGTACGCACCGGTGCCGGACTGCTGATCGGCGGCCGGGTGCACCGGGGGCGCGGGGGAGCGGCCGGTGAGATCGGTGCCCTGCCCCTGCTGGGCTGGCACCGGGCCACCTCGCATCTGACGGGCTATCCGAAGATGCCGGCGGACATCCTGCCCCAGGAGGCGGCCGAGTACGTCTTCGCCCAGGCCCGCACCGGCGAACCGGCCGCCCGCTGGGCCGTGGAGCAGTACGCTCACGACCTGGCCGAAGGAATTGCCGCACTGGTCCTGGCCCTGGACCCGGAGCTCGTCGTGATCGGCGGCGGGGTCTCGCGCTCCGGTGACGTACTGCTGGAGCCGCTGCGCCGGCACCTGGACCCGCTGTGCCTGGAACCCCCGGCCCTGGCGGTCTCCACCCTCTCCGACCGGGCCGTGGTGCTGGGCGCCGTCCGGCTCGCACTCGACCATGTGGACACCCAGCTCTACGACGTCGACAAGGTGCTGCCCGAACCGTCGTCCTGAACCCCGTCCCCGGGCGCGGCGCGTCCCTGTCCGCCCAGTCGCGCACCTTTTGTCCTGTAACCTCCCTCTCTTAACAAAGGACTCTGCATATGTTGGGCGGGTGTCCTCGGGGGCACGGGCCCGGTGAATGGAAACGGCAGGATGGCGATGCACCGGCTCCACACCCTCCACCGGCAGACCCGCCCCGGCATCGTCGGCGCACCCGCGACGAAGGCCGATCGCGAGGCGCACACGAACCGACGGGTGGCGGCCATCCGTTCCTGAGCCGAGGCACGGACGGCGGGGCGCTCCGGCCGTCCGAGCTGCGGGAACAGCGGGGGTACGGGCGTGGCCGGGGGTTTGTCTGCCGCCGATGCCGCCGCGCTCAGCGGCGCAGGGCGGTCTCCTGAGCCATGTGCGACAGCTTCTCGGGATTGCGCACGGCGTAGACCGCGGAGACGAGACCGCCGGCGATGCGCAGCGTGATGACGGTGTCGAGCACGCCGTCGAGCCGGACGATCAGCGCCGGGTAGGCGTTGATCTGTGCCGGCAGCAGCGAGACCTCGGTGACCCTGTCCAGCCCGGTGGCCAGCAGGCGGGCCACCTTGTCGACCCCCACGACCGGGTGCAGGACGGCCTGCTTGATTCCGCCGCCGTCGCCCATGAGGACCACGTCCGGCGCGAGGATGTCGAGCAGGCCCTGCAGATCGCCCGTCTCGGTCGCCCGCCGGAACGCATCGAGCGCGTCCCGGGTCTCGGCCGGGGAGACTACCTCGCGCGGTCGGCGCGCGGCGACGTGGGTCCGTGCCCGGTGCGCGATCTGGCGGACCGCGGCCGGGCTCTTGTCGACGGCCTCGGCGATCTCGTCGTACTCGACGTCGAACACCTCGCGCAGCACGAACACCGCACGCTCGGTCGGTGCGAGGGTCTCCAGCACCAGCAGCATCGCCGTCGAGACGCTGTCCGCCAGCTCTATGTCCTCGGCCACGTCGGGTGCGGTGAGCAGCGGTTCGGGCAGCCAGGAGCCGACGTAGGACTCCTTGCGGCGGCCGAGCGTACGCAGCCGGCTCAGCGCCTGGCGCGTGACGATCCTGACCAGGAACGCGCGCTGGTTCTGCACCGTGCCGAGATCGACACCAGCCCACCGAAGCCAGGTCTCCTGCAACACGTCCTCCGCGTCGGCGGCCGAGCCGAGCATCTCGTACGCGACGGTGAACAGCAGGCCACGATGGGCGACGAACGCCTCGGTGGCGGGGTCCGCGCGTACGCCGTCCGCGACCTGCCCGGCTGTGTCCGCTGTGCGCTCGCTCTTCACCAGCTGCTCCTGCCTGTTCGTTCTCGACGGTGCCACGCGCACAGGACGCCGCTCCGCGCCGTTCTGTGACACCGATGGGCAGTGGCGCAGGTCACACAACAGGAACTGTCACAACGAGCGGGGCGGCGGCGTCTGGTTTCCGTCGAGTGCAACACCACGAGTGAGGACGAAGCCATGGACGCCCGATTCAACCTGTTCGAGAACGAGACCGCCGCCAAGTTCGCCAAGCGGTTCGCCAACGCCGGCCTGGTGATCCAGCAGTCGTCGCTCCCGAATTCCACCCAGGAGCTGGTGTCGCTGCGGGCCAGTCAGATCAACGGCTGCGGTTGGTGCATCGACATGCACACCAAGGAGGCCGCGGCCGCCGGTGAAACCGCGCTCCGCCTCAACCTGGTCGCGGCGTGGCGCGAGTCCACCGTGTTCACCGAGGCGGAACGGGCCGCGCTGGCGCTCGCCGAGGAGGGCACCCGGCTCGCGGATGCCCACGAAGGCGTGTCCGACGAGACCTGGGCCGCGGTGCGCAAGCACTACGACGACGACCAGGTCGCCTCATTGGTCGCCCTGGTCGCCCTGATCAACGCGGCCAACCGGCTCGCCGTGATCGTGCATCTGAAGGGCGGTTCCTACGAGCCCGGCATGTTCGCCGCCTCGCTCGACTGACCGGAGGACGGCGGCAGGGCGGGAAGCACGAATGGTGCGAGCAGCGCGAAGGGCGCCTGATGAGCAGCTGCTCACCAGGCGCCCTTCGCGGCGCGTCCGGACAGGGATGGCCGGGGCAGTGGCTCCGGCCGGATCAGACCGCCGGTGCCGGGTAGGTCGGGTACTCCACGCCGGAGACGTGCTGCACGACCCGGATGACCTGGCACGAGTAGCCGAACTCGTTGTCGTACCAGAGGTAGAGGATCGCGTTGTCGCCGTCGACCTTGGTGGCGCCGGCGTCGACGATCGAGGCGTGGCGCGAACCCATGAAGTCGCTCGACACCGCGTCGGGCGCGGTGGTGAAGTCGATCTGGCGCTTGAGCGGCGAGGTCAGCGACACGTTGCGGAGGTAGTCGAGGACCTCCTCACGGTTCGTCTCGCGCCCGAGCCGCAGGCTGAGGATCGCGATCGAGACGTCCGGCACCGGGACCCGGATCGAGCTGCCGGTGATCGGCGCCTTGAGCTCGGGCAGCGCCTTGGCGACGGCGGACGCGGCACCGGTCTCGGTAATGACCATGTTCAGCGGCGCGGAACGGCCGCGGCGGTCGGCCTTGTGGTAGTTGTCCAGCAGGTTTTGGTCGTTGGTGAACGAGTGGACGGTCTCCACGTGGCCACGCAGGACGCCGTACTCGTCCGCCATCGCCTTCAGCGGCGGCACGATCGCGTTGGTGGTGCAGGACGCGCAGGACAGGATCTGCTCGTCCTGCTTGATCGTGTCGTGGTTGACACCGTGCACGATGTTGGGGACATCGCCCTTGCCCGGCGCGGTCAGGACGACCTTGTCGATGCCGGGGCGCAGGTGCTTCGACAGGCCCTCGCGGTCGCGCCACTTGCCGGTGTTGTCGATGAGGATGGCGTCCTTGATGCCGTACGCCGTGTAGTCGAGCTCGGACGGATCGTTGGCGTAGATCACCTTGATCTCGTTGCCGTTGGCGACGATGGTGTTCTTCGCCTCGTCGACGGTGATCGTGCCCTGGAACTGGCCGTGGATCGAGTCGCGGCGCAGCAGCGAGGCACGCTTGACGATGTCCTGGTCGCCGCCCCGGCGGACGACGATGGCGCGCAGCCGCAGTCCGTTGCCGGAACCGGCCTTCTCGATCAGCAGCCGGGCGACGAGGCGGCCGATGCGGCCGAATCCGTACAGGACGACATCGCGTCCGTCACCGCGCTCGATCTTGTTGGCACCTGTGGCCCCGGCGACGGCCCCGGCGGTGAACTCCTCGACGGAGAGACCGCGGTCGTCGGCTGCGTAGGTCGCGGCGAGCATGCCGATGTCGATCTGGGAAGGACCGAGGTCGAGCGTGGTGAGGGCCTGGAGGAACGGCAGCGTGTCGGTGACCGACAGCTCCTCACCGGCGATCTGGCGGGCGAATCGGTGTGTCTTCAGGATGCTGACCACCGACTTGTTCACCAAGGATCGGCTGTGGAGCAGAACCGTTACGTCCCGCTCCCGGTGCAGTTTCCCGATGACCGGGATCATCGACTCCGCGATCTCCTCGCGGTTCTTCCAGCTGGTGAACGAGTCGTCATTGACAGTCACAGGTTTATCTTTCGAGCTAGGCGGCGCTCATATGGTAACCCCTCGCTACTTTGATCATCCAAATGGGTCGCCGGAGCCGGGTCCGAGCACCCCGTGCCGGGGCCGTCCTCGGCCGGTGCCGGGCCGGCGAGATGGTCCGGCACGGCCGGTTCGGGCAGGCCGCGGTACAGCAGCCAGCTCAGGGCGGGCATGAGGATCAGCGGGGTGAGTGCCGTCTGCAGGGACGTGGCGTCGGCGACGCTTCCGATGAGCGGGCCGGCCAGGCCGCCGACACTGACGGTCAGCCCGAGGGTGATCCCGCCGGCCGTGCCGACGCGTGAGGGCAAGTAGTCCTGAGCGAGGGTGACTTGCAGCGAGAACGGGACGTACAGGCCGACCGAGGTCAGGGCGATGAACAGATAGATCGCCGGACCGGGGACGAAGACGGTCCCGGCCACGGCGCCGACCGTGAGCAGATACGACATGCGCACCACCGTGACCCGGTCCCACCGGTTGGCCAGTCGGCTGCCCAGCACGGTTCCCGCCGCGCCACCGAGGTAGAGGACGAAGAGCGCGACCGTCCCCGCCGCCGTACCGCCTCCTGTGCGCTGCCGGGCGTAGAAGGAGATGAACGTGCTCAGGCCGACGAAGACGATCGACCGGCAGACCACGGCGAGCGACAGCCTCACGAACGACGTCCTGTCGTCGGTTCCCTTCGCCGTCGCGGCCCCGGGACCGGCGGCTGCTGTCTTCTCCAGTGCGCGCAGCACCGGCAGACACAGCACACTGCCTACGACGGCCGGGGCCACGAGCAGCGGGGAGAACCGCAGTCCGCCGGTGGCCACGACGGCAGTGACCATGAGGGGGGCGACCGCGAAGCCGACATTGCCGCCGAAGGAGAACCACCCCATCGCGCTGTGGCTCCCCTGGCCGGCGATCCTTGCGACGCGGGCGGATTCGGGGTGGTAGGCGGCGACCCCGATCCCGGACACCGCCACGAACAGCAGGGTCAGCGGGTATGAACCGCTGAGGCCGCTCAGTGCGACCCCGAGTCCGCCCAGGACCGTGCTCACGGGCAGCAGCCAGGGTATGGCCCGACGGTCGGTGAGTGCGCCGAACACCGGCTGCGCCACCGAGGACAGCAGTGATGCGGCGAGCACGATGCCCGAGGCCGCCGCGTAGGTGTAGGCGCGCTCGGCGACGAAGAACGGGACGAGTGAGGCCACCGCGCCCTGATAGACGTCCACGCACGCATGCCCTACCGACAGCAGAACGATTGATCTATTCCTTGGCATGCCGTCATCGTCATCGCCGGAACCCATGTCGCGCTTCCGATAATCTGCCAACCACTACCGAAATTCCGCCTCTCCGGTTGCCCGCACGACGTGATGTCGTGGTCAGGGCCGGCGGTTGTGGGTGCCCGGGGTGTACCCGAAGGCGCGGCGGAAGACGTCGATGAAGGCGCTGGTGGACGACCAGCCGCAGCGATGGGCGACCGTAGTCACCGGTACGTCGTCGGCCAGCATGCGAAGCGCGTGGTACAGGCGCAATTGGGTGCGCCACTGCGGGAACGTCATGCCCAGCTCGCGGCGGAAGAGGCGGCTGAGGGTGCGTTCCCCGGCGCCCGCGGCGTCTGCGAGGGCGGCCAGTGTGCGTGCGTCCGCGGGGTCCTGGTGCAGTGCGTCGCAGACGGCTCCGAGCCGGGGATCGGTGGGGGCGGGCAGCTGGACGGGCTGCTGGGGCGAGGCGCGCAGGCGGTCGAGGAGCACCGCCCGCAGGCGCAGCCGCTCCGGTGAGTCGTCGTGGGGGCTCCGGGTGCAGGCGAGGATCAGCTCGCGGAGCAGGGGGTCGACGGAGAGCACGGTCGGGGCGTCGAGGCCGAGGGGGTTGGTGTCGGCGGGCAGGCCCAGCAGATGCAGGGCGAGGTGCCCATGGGCGCGGTGCGCGTGGACGCAGCCGGCGGGCACCCAGATGGCCCGGTTGCCGGGCGCGAACCAGGTGCCCGCTTCGGTGGTGACCGCGAGGACGCCGGAGCCCGCGTAGACGACCTGGTGGTCGTCGTGGCGGTGTGCGTCGATGCGCTCGCCGGGGGCCATCGCCTGCGTGCGGGTGGGTGCCTCGGGGGAATGACGGATGTCCGGCATGCGCGGGGACCCTAGCTGACGGGTGCCGGGCTGCGCGGCCCGACGTTCCACCGTGCACTGAACGCCCGCCTGAGAAGTCAGCTCATTTGGCATGCTGAGCGGGCTGTTGGCCGCGGTGCGAATGGTTGAGCGGCCGGTGCCGGACGAGCTGTGGGACCTGTTCCAGCAGGTCGTGCCGCCTGGCGCCGACGCGGTTGGCGCCAGGCGGTCGACCTCGAGCAGTCGGCTTCCTTGCGCAGGACGCAGACGGTGCCGGCCAACGTGGTGCCGTCCGACGCCGGAAGCCGTACGGGACGGCGACGGGCAGGCTGAGGCCGAGCAGACGATGACTCGAGGTCACGGCATGGACGATAGCCAGCGCCGCCGGCACACGAGGCCCACCGCGAACAGGGGGCCCCGACCTGCCCGTGGGCGCGGCTGCAGCAGATGACGGACTCCGCGTCCGCTACCGATGCGGTGCCGCCAACCTCTATTCGGATCTGGTCGAATTCGCTCGCAGTGTCATCTGCACCCGAAGTCATTCCGAAACCACCGGTTACCGGCCGTCGAGTTGTAGCGGCGGGTTCGGATCGGTGTCGTCGCTCATGAAGTCCTTCATGCCCTGCCACAGCGAGCGGGCCTGGTGGACGGTGGCCCCCCGGACACCGGCCAGGACCTCCGAGCGCTCACCGAAGCCGACCGGGAGCGGCGGGAGGCCCAGCTCGGCCAGGGTGCGGATCAGGAGCTCCGACGGCTCACCCGGGTCGCGCAGCAGCCGCGCCACCTCGCGGGCATCGCCGCTGCCGGCCGCCGCGACGAACAGCTCCGCGTGCTGTTGCGCGATCTCCTGCGACGGCGTCGTCCCGGGCCCCGCCCATCGGTGCCGGGCGGCCGTCCTGCCCTTGCTGACGACGGTGAGGGCCTGGGAGTCGTGCCCTTCGCAGCGGGCGACCAGGGTGGTCAGTTGAGGGGCGTCGAACGCGGTTTCCGCGACCCTTGCCAGCCCGTCGAGGCGCAGCAGCGTCGCTCGGCGTCCGCGCTTGCCTGGTGTCTCCTGTGATGGGGCCGCCTCCATCAGCGTCCACCGTCCGGCCGGAGCGAGCCGGACGGTCGCCCCGCACAGCAGCAGCTCCTGCGAGGCGCGCTGCGGCGAGGTGGGCACGTACGCGATCTCCTGTGCCGCCTGCGGCCGCGCGGACTCAGGCAGCGGCACCGCAGGCGCGGGGACGGTGCCGTTGCGAGGGATGGAGGCAGCGAGCCGGGACCGGGCATGGTCCCGGAAGTGCAGGAATGCCTGCAGGGGAGTCCCTGCGTATCCCCACGGGGACTCGGTGGCGTACCGCCCGATGGAGCGGTAGACGTCCAGCGACTCGGCCCAGCGTTCCTGGCTGTTCAGTGCCCACACCAGGTGGTTGCGGATCAGGCGGGCACCACGGTCCTCGGGCGGGCGCGATGCGGAGTACGCCTGTGCTGTGGCGATGATCTCGTCGATCCGGTCGGCGCCGAGAGATGCCTGGCCGCCGTTCTTGCGCGGGCGTCTCTCCCTTCTGTCCGTCTCGATGTCGACTTCCGTCAGTGCCACGACCTCCAGGGCGCGGACGGGGGAATCCTGCGGGGCGTCGGCGGCGGCGCGGGCCGCGTAGTCGAGCATCTCCTTGTGGCTGCCGTACCACTTGGCGGAGAGGAACTGCACGGCTCGGAGGTGGGTGGGCACGTGGTGGGGCCCGCAGGCGAGCGCATGGAGCAGGCAGTCGTCGAAGACATCGCGCGGCGCCTGGGCACCCGTGCAGTGGCTCAGGGCTGCGGACCACGGGACCGGGTCGCCGGGGCTGGCTGCGACGGCCGCTTCGATGACCGGCAGTGCGTCGTTCAGCAGCGAGCGAAAGGCGCGGAACTGGTCCGGGGCCACGTCTTTCGCGTACGCGCTCGTGCGGACCCTCCATGCCTCGGCGATCCGCCGGAACGCCTCGACGACGAGGGCGTCGGGGTCGTCCGGCGACTCGGCCTGCCAGGCGTTCAGCCACGCCGCATCGTCCACAGCGATCTCGGCGAGGGCACGCACGGACTCTTCCCGCAGGGTCCAGTTGGCCTTTTCACGTGTGGCGGCGAGGAGTGCGCGGGCCGGCGCGTACGCGCCACGGCGAGCGGCGGTCAGGGCGTCGGTGGCGTGTGCGTCCGGTGCGTCGACCGCGACCGAGTGGTCCGGCGACAGCCCGACTCCTGTCGCCTCCAGGTGCCTGACCATGCGTGCTGCCTTGCCGAACACGTGCGCCTCCTCCATGAAACCCGCATGTGCCCGTCATGATCGCTTCGGTGTCGCGCTCTTGGCAGGGCCGGCCGCCGAGTCGTGTCCATAACGCCGTCGTGACGTGACCGCTATGGCGCTATGTCACGAAGTGACATGCATCGGCGAGGACGTTGGCACCGGAGATGCCGACGGACAGGGGCAGACCGGTCCGCTCGGTGATCGGATGGATCATGAACGACCGCCGCAACCGCCGGGACTACGAGCGTCTGCCCCAGCACGCCGAAGCCCACCTGAACTGGGTCTTCATCACGCTCATGACCCGGCGCCTGTCCCGGAAAGGCCCGCGCACCGACAGCTGGACGAAGAAGAACCGGCCCGGCAACTGACCCGGGAACGCTCTTCAACTCGGTTCCGGATCCCGTCCCCTCAGCCCTCTGCGGCGTACGGCCACCTAGTTCATCGGGCCGTGGCCAGTGGGCCCCAGGAGGCGCTCGCGACGGACGACGGAGAGGTGAGACCCAGCGCGAGGTTGTCCCTGCCGTCCCCCATGTGGTTGAGCCAGCGTTCGTACCAGCTCAGGAAGTCCCGGGCAGAGGAGACGTCCGCGTGCCGGAAGCCGTCCGCGTTGCCGGTGACCACACGGCCGGTGAGAGGCCCGGTCACGCCGATGAGGCACAGGTCGGTGCAGCCCATCTCAGCAATGTGGAGGAACCGATCTCCTTGCAGCGCGTCCGGGTGGTCCACGTGATGGAATCCCCGAGGGGTGCCGTCCGGGGGCTGTCGGTCCATGGTGAACAGCCTGCAATCCTCCAGCGGAAGCAGGCCGTAGAAGGGGCCGGCACCGCTGCCTCCGAGTTCGACGAGGAACTCTCGGTAGGCCGACGGCAATGCGATGTGGTGTTCGAGTTCGAAGGCGCCGGCCTGTGCGGAACTGACTCGGGGGCCGACGCGAAACTGGTGGCACTCGGCACCCATCGAGTGGCTGCGCTGTGCCTGGTACGGCGCCTTCGCCAACTTGGAGCGTATGCGCGATATGCGGGAGTCCATCGGAGGATCTCTTCTCTTGTCTGCCGCCACTCTACTGGCGCCTGAACGAGACACCTCCGAGCGTCTGGAGAACCGTCGAGCCACGGGGGGCTCGGGGCAGGGCCTCGTCTTGGTCGACGGCATCCGGCTCACCGAGGTCCGTCACACCACCTGTCTATCGACCGACGCTCCGGGCGTCGACGGTTCCGGCGGATCCGTCGATGCGCTGACCTGCACTGACTCGCAGTCGACGTTCAAAGACACCTACGGTTCAGGCAGCTCCGAGGAACCCCGGGTCGGCGCCGTCGAACTGCAGGCAGGAGTCGCGACTCAGGCCCAGGAGTTCCGCCATGGGCACCGCTCGACGACTGGTCGCCAGCAGATCCTGGCGGGCCTCGGCCGACCACAGCGGAGGGAAGAAGGACAGCCCCTGCCGACCGTTCAGCACGGAGACTTCGCTGCGCCAACCGTCCCACCGCAGGCCCTCGTGGAACTCTCGGAGGCCTCCAGAGAGAATCCAGGACAGCCATGCCGAGTGCCCGGCGCCCAGGGGCTCCCAGCCAAGGGCGTCGGGGGCGAAGTAGAGGATCTCGCCTGGTTCGCCGGGCCGGCCGGCCTCACGGGGGTTGCCTCCGTTGAGGGCGAAGACTCCGCCCAGCACATCGTGCGCGACCACCAGCCCTGCCCCCGCCCGCCATGCGGGATCGAAGGTCGCGGGCATCGCGTTGGTCTCGGCCAGGCTGGGCAGTCCTTCGGGTCCGGCGCCGCTCGGGCTCCCGAAGATCCTCAGCCATCCGCTGTCCACGAGCAAACCGCCGCAGTTCAGTGCAATGCCGCCCAAATTTGAACGGGCTGACACCTGCAGTTGCAGCAGAGAGGCGCGGCCCATCTCGCCATCGCCGGGCAGCACCTCAACCGGTACGTCGGAGCCGGACAGCTCCTGAAGGAGGAGCGGCCAGGCTGGATCCTCGACGTTGATCAACTCATTGACCTCGCGCATCCCCGCATCGTCGCACCAGCCCCCAGAGGCTCGGTCAGCCGGGTCACCCGCACTTCGATCCACCGATCGAGACGGCCTCTAAACCCTCGAAATGGCCCTGTGGATGTGATGCCACCCATAGGGGCCACGTCACATCCTAGGCCGGATAGTAGAAACAGGGTCGCCCCAAGCAGCGTGAAAACGTTCCAGAGTGGTTCATTTCGGACATTGCTCCGTATTGGGGTAGTACGTCACATCATTGACCCCCGTCCCGGCCGCCGCTAACCATGGTTCTCGTCGCAGTCCACCGCGACCGGCCCGGACGGACCACCCGCCGGACCACGCAGGGCCCCCGCCCCGCACGCCGCCCCCCACCCCGGACGGCACACCCCCCTCACCAAGGAGAGTCACTTCCGCATGACCACCCACGCCCTGAACCGCACCAGCCGCCTGCGCAACCTGTCCGTCACCGCCCTGGCCACCACCGCCGCCGCGGCAGCCGCCCTCACCCTCACCTCCACCTCCGCACACGCCGCCGAGACCAAGCAGCCCACCGCCCCCGCCGTCGCCAAGGCCACCACCAGCGGCGACACCCAGGGCAACAGCGGCTACACCAACAACCTGGACGGCTGGATCAAGGAATCCCTCGCCATCATGAAGGCCAAGGGCATCCCCGGCACCTACGAGGGCCTGCACCGCAACATCATGCGCGAGTCCAGCGGCAACCCCAACGCCCAGAACGGCTGGGACGTCAACGCCCAGAAGGGCACCCCCTCCAAGGGCCTGCTCCAGGTCATCCAGCCCACCTTCAGCGCCTACCACGTCGCCGGCACCGCCAACAGCCTCACCGACCCCGTCGCCAACATCACCGCGGCCGCCAACTACGCCGCCGACCGCTACGGATCCATCGACAACGTCAACTCCGCCTACTGATCAGCGGAGTCGGGCGTGGGGCGCGATGGCGCGCCCCTTGTGGACGGCCGGAAGCGATACCGTGGGGCCCTTCGACGGGCAGGACGGGGTCGTGGGAATGATCGAGCAGTTGTGGGCGGCCGAGGAGATGCCGTTCCACGACGGGCTGTACCGGCCGGACGACACCGGCCGGGAGCTGTACGTGGACGGCCCCGGGGCCTACCATCCGGACGCCGGACAGCCGATCCCCTTCCGGCTCGGAGGCCCGCTCGACGTGGCCCGTGCCATCGAGGAGGAGGGCATCATCGAGGTGAACACCTACTTCGAGTCGGCACTGCCGGACGGATCGGGCTGGATGTCCGGCGGTGGCAGCGGGATGGGCAACATCGGCTACCTCGCCCGCATCGGCACCGACCGTTCCCTGCGATGGCTCGCCGTGATGTTCTGCTCCAACCCGTTCGCCGGCGTTCACCACGAGGGAGCGACCGCGGTCTTCACCAACGACTGGAACAACCGGCTGACGCTCGACCTCACCGCTCCCGAGCTCGCCTGACCCTGCCCGCGAACAGGCGAAACCGGCTCGTTCCCTCCCCGGGAACCCGCACACCTCTCAACCGGGCTTCCGCTCCCGCGCGTTGATGCCGATCGATCCGATCACGAGTTGTGGTCCACCGCTCCGACAAGCGCGCGCATGTGGCACAGTCATGCCGTGGATGCACTGAGACCTCAGGACCCCGCGCGCATGGGCGCCTACCACCTGCTCGCCCGTCTCGGCGCCGGCGGCATGGGGCAGGTCTATCTCGGCAGGTCGCCCGGCGGGCGGCTGGTGGCCGTGAAGGTGATCCGCGACGAGATCAGCGAACACCCCGAATCGCTGGCCCGGTTCCGGCGGGAGACCGCGACCGTCGAGGCCGTCCGCAGCGCCTACACCGCGCAGTTGATCGAGGCCTCGCTCGACGAACCCCCCTACTGGCTGGCCACCGAGTACGTGGCCGGACCCACGCTGCGCGGCGCCGTCGGCGCGAGCGGTCCCTTCCCTCCGGACAGCGCACTGAGACTGCTCGCCGCGCTTGCCGAGGGCCTGGCCGCCGTCCACGCACATGGAGTCACGCACCGGGACGTGAAGCCGCACAATGTCATCCTCTCGCCGCAGGGCCCGCAACTGATCGACTTCGGCATCGCGCGAGGACTTGAGCAGACGATCCTCACCCGGGACGGGATGGTGTCGGGCACACCCGGCTACACGGCACCCGAGGTTCTGCTGCGCAACGAGGTGGGCCCGGCGGCCGATGTCTTCGCTCTCGGCGCGACCCTCGCGTACGCGGCGACGGGCCGCCCTCCGTACGGCACGGGCGAACCGGCGGCGGTGAGCTACCGGACCGTGCACGAGGACATCGATCTGGAGGGGGTCCGGCCCGCACTGGCCGAACTCGTCCGGTGGTGCGTCGCCAGGGATCCGGCGGACCGGCCGGACCCGGCCGCCGTGATCGCCCGGTGCGCGGTGGACTCGCCGTTGGCGTCCGACACCCATTACCGGATGCTGGCGCGCACCGCCGAACCCGGCCCCGTACCCCTGCCGGGGGCCGGGACCGGGACCGGGACGGAGACGGAGACGGAGGGCGAGCCGACGGTGGGGGCGGCGAAGGTGCCGGGGACGCAGGAGCGGACCCGGCCCGTGGACCAGGAGCCCGACGTCCAGGTGGCGGAGCGGGCCGGGACCGCCGCACCCACCGGGTCGTCGGGCACCGCGGCGGACGACCGGCCGGGACCGGAGAGGCGCCCCGGCCAGGGGTTGCGGGGCAGGACCTGGCTCGCCGTCTGCGCGGTGGCGCTCGCGGTGCCGGTGACGGTCTGGCTGCTCCCGGAATCGAACGGGCAGGAGACCGGAGCCGCCCCCACGGCGGAGGGGACCACGTCCGGGCGGCCGGCCACGTCACCGCCGGCCACCAGGGACTCGGACGGCCGGCCGCCGGACCACATCGTGAACGATCGTGTCTCGCAGGACCGCTGGGCCCTGTCCGAGGATCCGGAGCTGGCGGCCCAGGGCATGGGCTCCTGCGATCTGTCCAGCATCGCCGACTCCCCACCACCGACGGGCCTGCGGTCCTCCGTCACCCACACCACCGGCTCGGACACCGCCTCGCTGCAGTTGCGCCCCAAGGACGCCGGAGTGGGGAAGCGGCCCGCGCCGTACTACATATCCGTGGGGGTGCGGCCCCCGCACGAGACGGACCCCGCCACCGGACGGCCCCTTCGATCCGTGAGCAAGGGCATCGGTTTCACCAGCAAGCCCGTCGACATCTACTCCCGCTGGTCCTCCGGCGGAACCGTCAAGTTCAAGTACCCGGACGACTTCCGCGCGCATTTCGGCAATCGAACCGTCGACGCGATCCCGGTCGGGGACGACAGGGGCGACTGGACCGTGGTGCTGTACCACGTCGAGGGCGGGCCGAAGAAGTACACATCCGTCGTGTGCAACGGATTCCACGCCTGAGACACGGACGCACAGCGCGGGGCCGCAGTGTTCGGGCGGCCGGCCCTCAGCGCTGACGGAGGTGATCACGCAGTGCGCGGGCCACCTGGGCCATCAGGGCGTCGGCGCCGGGCTGCGCACTGGCCGGGACGAGTGACTCGGTCAGGGCGGCGACGGCGAAGGCCTGGCCGTCGGAGTGCTCGACGACACCGATCTCGTGCCGGAGATTGAGAAGAGTGCCGGTCTTGGAGGACCAGGTGGAGGCGTCGGAGCTGAAGTCGGGGGCGAGCCGGTGCCGGATGAGGTTGTGGGCCATCAGGCCACGTACGCGTTCGGCCACTTCGGGATGGATCGCCGACGGTGTCCACAGGGCCTGCAACAGCTCGACGTAGGCGCGTGCGCTGCCGGCGCTGGCGCGCGTGGTGTCGAGCTGGGGCACCCGATGCCCGCGACCGCTGGTGCCCGCGTCGATGGCGAGGGAGAGGGCGAGATGGGCCTGCGAGGCGTCGAAGCGTTCCAGCGGGGTGTCGGTGAGCTCGTCGAGACCGTGCCGCACTGTGATGCCGCGGAGACCGAACTCGCGGAGCATGTCGGTGACCTGGGCGGGCGGGGTGAGGCCGAACAGTACGTCGGCTGCCGCGCCGTCACTCACGCAGGTGCTCATGTAGAGCAGGTCGTCGACGGCGATCCGGACGGGGTGGCGGAACCGGCTCAGCCCGGTGGGGCCCGGCGTGGTCGTACGTCCGGGCCGCACATCGATCATCGTCGCCCCGTCGAGCTCGCCCCGCCGGATGCGCTCCGCCGTCGCCAGCGCGAGCGGAACCTTGACCAGGGACGCGGCGGGCAACTGGGTGTCCGGGGCGATCCCCACCTCCTCGCCGGTGTGGAGATCCCGCACCAGCAGACAGCCGTGCAGTCCGCCGTCGCGCAGTTGCCGGCGCATCACGCTCAGCAGCGTCTCGGTGCTCACTCCGCAGCCCCTCCCGTACCGGCCGCGCCGCCGTACGTCCCGCTGCGCGCACCTTTGTTCGCGCCATTGTCCGCACCGCTGTTCGCGCCCAGGCAGTGGCCGATGGCCTCGCCCAGCCGCGCCTCGATGTGTTGTGGATTGCCGCCCGCCGCGGCGACGAGGGCGAACCCCCGGCCGAGCTCGACCTCACCGATCGGCCGCCAGCTCAGGGCGAGTTCCTCGGCCTGGTCGGGGGAGCACAGCAGCAGGTCGCCGGTGCAGAGCACCTCCGCCGCGGCAGTCGCCAGGTCGGTCGCGGCAACGAGCTGGGCGGGCCGCAGGCCCACCGCGTCCCGCAGCCGGGTCAGCGGGTCACGGATGTGCGGCACGTCGTCCTCCGGCTGGATCCAGATACGGCGGGCCGGGCCCGGCGACGCCCGCCCCATCCGTAACGTCTCGATGTAGACGCGCCGCACGCCGGGATCCCGGGCACCGGCAAGACCCAGCGGAACGGACCACGTTGCCTCGTCCGCGGGTACCGCGAGCAGAGCGGCGCGCACCAGTTGCGCGTGGATGAGCTCGGTGCGCTGTGCGGGCGCGGCGATCCGGAGATCGAGCGTGATGCCGTGCTCCCTCGCCTGTGCGATCAGCCGGGCCAGACCAGCCGTCGAGCAGAGGGCGGGCACCGCGAGCCGCCAGGGCCTGGACTTGACCGCTTCGGCCTCGTGCAGCAGCACATCGGCCGCCTGGACCAGCTGTCTGGCCGCCGGAAGCATCTCCCGGCCGAAGGGTGTGAGCACGGCCCGCCGCGACATGCGCTCGAACAGCTGCTCACCGAAGTGTTCCTCCAGGGCGGCGACGCGACGGCTGGCCACCGGCTGGGACATCCGGGCCGCGGCCGCCCCCACGGTGAAACTGCCGTGCTCGCTCACACTGACGAATGCCCGACATGCTCCGACCAGATCCACAGGCCGCAGCCTATGCCGGATCGGCATGAAATCGTGCCCGAGCGTATTGGACCGCATGGCCGCCGGACGGCGAAGGTGGGCCCGGCACTCAAGACCGCCCCGGGATGGGGAGTTGCCTCTCCATCCTCTATACGCCCTGCCCTCGGGGCGCCTTGGAGGTTCGGACCCCATGAAGACGCACAGCAGCGCCCGGCGCTCCTTGCTCGGTGTGCTGGCCGCTCTCGCTCTCGTACCGCTCGCTGCGTGCAGCGCAGAGGAGGCCCGTCCCCGGTCCTCCGCATCCCCGGTGGCGTCCTCCCCGCACGCCGGGGCGACGGGACCGACCGCGGACGCGAGCGCGAAGCCGTTCGACCGGCACCACCTCGCCCGGCAGTTCAAGGAACTGGAGCGCAAGTACGATGCCCGGCTGGGCGTTTACGCCATCGACACCGGCACCGGCCGCGAAGTCGCCCACAACGACGGCGAGCGCTTCGCCCATGCCTCCACGTTCAAGGCGCTGGCCGCCGGTGCCGTGCTGCGCAAGTACTCCCTGGACGGGATGGACGAGGTGATCAAGTACTCGAAGGACGATCTGGTCAGCGACTCCCCGGTGAGCGAGAAGCACGTCGCGACCGGGATGAGCCTGAGCGCGCTGTGCGACGCGGCGGTCCGCTTCAGCGACAACACCGCCGCCAACCTGCTGCTCGGACGACTGGGCGGTCCCCGGGGCCTGGACGCCGTACTCGCGGAGCTCGGCGACGACGTCACCCGGATGGAACACAGCGAACCGGAACTCAACCGGTGGTCCCCGGGCGCCACGTCCGACACGAGTACACCGCGGGCACTCGCCGAGGATCTGCGCGCGTTCGTCCTCGGAGACGTGCTCGGCACGGGCGAACGCGCGCAGTTGGCGAAATGGCTGCGGACCAACACGACCGGAGCCGAGCTCATCAGGGCCGGGATGCCCAAGGGCTGGGTGGTCGGCGACAAGACCGGATCCGGCGGCACCTACGGCACGCGCAACGACATCGCCGTGGTGTGGCGCCCCGACGCCGAGCCCATCGTCGTGGCGATCATGTCGAACCGGTGGAAGGAGGACGCCGAGTACGACAACGCGCTCATCGCAGAAGCGGCCTCCGCGGTCGCCGGGGCGTTGGCGTAGCGGGCAGTGTGCCGTCAGGCGGTGTGCGGCTCCATGCCGTGCCGTATCCACACGTTGGGCTCGACGTAGACAGCGCGATCGTGTGCGGTGTCGCAGTGCACCGGCGCCAGGGCGCCGGGTATCTCCACACAACCGTCCCGGTCGAAGGGCAGACCGGTCCACTGCCGCCACTGCGCCAGCGAACCACTGACCGTCATCGAGGCCGGGGCCACCTTCTCGATGGTGCCGCCGGCCTTGACGTGCACCCGCACCCAGGGGTCGGCCGGCAGCCCGTCGTCCCGGCACCGGCGGAGGTATTCGGCCATGGGGACGCGCGGATCCAGGTGCTTGGCCGTCGGGCGGACCGGCGCCAGCAGGGCGTCGTGCCCCTGCCGGCCCGCTGCCCGGCGCAGCGCGGACAGCATGCGGTAGGACAGGCCACGGCCGAGATAGTCGGCGTCCACCGATATCTCCAGCGCACTGGCCGCCGTCGGAGCGTTCCGGTACTGGCGGTCACGGAAGGCCCAGGCCAGTACCCGGTCCCAGCCCTGGTCGGGCATCTCCTCACGTCCGTCGAGCACGGAGTTGAACGGCACGGCGAGCCCGCGAGCGACGACCCGGTCGCCGTCCGTCGCCGCCACGCAGTACTGCGGGAAGTCCTCGGGCACCCGGCTCAACAAGGCGCTCGCGACCATGTCATGGGGCGTGAAGACGGGCCAGGTGTCGTTGATCTCGTACACACGGGAGATCAGCGAAGGGTCTTCGGCGAGCGGGACGATCCGGATGTTGTCTTTCTCTGTCACGACGCAGCACCCTGCCACAGGGCGGCGCCGCGGCCAAAGGAAAATGACGGGCGGACGGTGCGGGGTGCCGCTCGTCCATGACAGTCCCGTCGGCCGGATCCGCATCGAGGATGGCACGTCGTGGTGCCCCACTCGCGCGAGCGCACCGGGTCCGGAGTCCCGAGAGAGGATCAGCGCAGTTCCACGGTGATGCCGACCTTTTCGAGCAGCCGGAGCACGTCGTCGACGTACGGTGTCTCGCCCGCCGTGTCCACACTCACCGGGGCGAGCGCGCGCCTGGCCACCTCGGCGTCGTGCCAGACCAGGGTGAACGGAGCGGTCGGCCGCTCCCCGCCGCACACGCAGCCTCGCAACGCGCCCCAGCACTGCTGGTAGTGGCCGCCGGGCCCGGCGACCGCCTCGCCCAGCGCGCACACCAACGCCGGCACATCGGTGATGTGCCGGCCGTCGAGGTGCCGCACGGGACCCGGCAGCGGCCCGCCGGCTCCCTGCCGTGCGGCGGCGAACGCGGCCCACTCGGCCCGGCCCTCGGGCGGAAACGCGGCCCATGCCCCGCGCTCGGCCGGTGGCCCCTCGAACCAGGCATCCCACACCGGACGGACCGCCGGCACGGGCCGCACGGCCGGGCCCTCGCCCAGCCACAGGTCCACGAGGGCCCCGCCGAGCGCGGACGGGCGGGAGGCGACGACCCCCAGGGGCATGTGTTCCTGGTGGCGCATCACCCGACCGGACCGGTCCAGGGCGAGCAGTGTGACGCGGTCGCCGTCGGCGCGCGAGCGCACCAGCCGGTTCAGCAGCCGCTCACCGGGCTCGCAGCCGATCAGCCGGAGCGGCGGTGCGCAGGGGAGCGGGCGGTGTGCGTAAAGGCCTTCGGTCCGGCGGCAGTTGCCCAGGCCGGCACCGCCGGTACCGTTGAACAGCCGCCAACGGGCGTCCGCGGGCTCGGCGCGGTGCCATACCGGGCCGTCGACCTCGGCCTCGACGGTCACATCGACCAGCGACGCGTCGCGGGCCGAGGGCCGGCAGTCGAGCAGGACGGGGTCGAGCAGCTGCCAGCGGTGCGCGTCGGGGGAGCAGAAGGGGCCGTCCTCGGGATCGGTCCCGGGCTCGGGGCGGTCCACGATGAGGTCGAGCTGTCCGAGGCCGCCGGGCCCGCCGGGACCGGCGGATCCGTCCGGTGCGGGCGACCGGTGGCGGACGCGCTCGACCGCCTTGCGCAGCCATCCGGTCGGGGCGCACTCCACGAGGGTCAGCCGCTCCCGGCGCGGCGCCGGCTCGACGAACAGGCCATCCGCGTCGGCGCAGCGTGCCCACACGATCAGCTCGCCGTCCCATTCCTCGCTGACCAGCACGTACTTGAGCGGGAGCGCGCGCTCCCAGGTCCACACGGCCTCCTCGACCAGCACCGCTTCCGCCGCCCCTCGCTCGCTTGTCGCCCCTGCTCACAGCTGCCTCAGACTGCCACGCCCAGGTGACGGAGACGGGGCCGGGGGAGGTGTTCGCGAGGCGCTGCGCCGTGACGCGTGCGGGCGTCACGGGCTACGCGTCCGGGCGTCACGGCGTACGCGTCCGGGCGGCCGCCCGTCAGCCGAGGGCGCGGCGGAGCGGTGCCGCGGCAGCGGGGTCCCAGCCGCGCCGGGGCACGGAGCCGAGCAGCAGACGTGTGTACGGATGCTCGGGGGCGTCCAGGACCTGGCCCGCCGGGCCCGATTCCACGACCTGTCCGGCCTTGAGGACCAGCACCTCGTCGGCGACGTGGCGGACCACGGCGAGGTCGTGGGTGACGAACAGGTAGCCGATCCCCGACTCGCGCCGGATCGTGGCCAGCAGGTCGAGTATCTGCGCCTGGATCGACACGTCCAGCGCCGCGACCGCCTCGTCCAGGACGAGGACGCGGGGCTCGACCGCCAGGGCGCGGGCGATGGCCACACGCTGGCGCTGGCCGCCCGAGAGGCGCCGGGGCAGCGCCGCCGCCTCCCGCTTGCCGAGGCCGACCTGGTCCAGGAGTTCAGCGACCCGGACCCGGCGGTCCGCCGCGCCCAGGGAGCCGTGCAGACGCAGCACCTCCTCGACGCAGTCGGCCACGGTGACCCGTGGATCGAGCGAGAGGTACGGATCCTGGAAGACCATCTGGATCTCCCGGGCCCGCGCCAGCCGTTCGGCCCGGCCGCGGGCGCGCGCCGAGCGGTCCCGGCCGTCGAGGCGGACGGTGCCGCCGTCCGGGCGTTCCAGGCCGACGAGCATCCGGACCGTTGTCGTCTTGCCGCTCCCGGACTCACCGACCAGGGCCAGACACGACCCGGCGGACAGCGTGAACGACACGTCGTCGACCGCCGTGTGGTTCCCGTACCGCTTGCTCAGCCCCTCGACGACGAGGCCCTCCGTCTGTCCAGCAGTGCCGGTCACAGCGTGATCCCTTCGTCGGCGCGGTGACACGCGGCGAGGCCGTCGCCGTGTCGCGCCAGCGCGGGGGTTTCCTCGGAGCAGCGGGGCAGCGCAACGGGGCAGCGCGCGGCGAAGGCGCAGCCGGGCGGTGCCTCGGCGAGGGAGACGGGGCGGCCCGGAATCGCCCGTGGAGCCGGCGCGTCCGCCTCGATGCGGGGGGTGCAGGCGAGCAGCCCCGCCGTGTACGGATGGCGCGGCCGGTCGAACAGCTCGTCCGTGCCCCGGGTCTCGACGATGCGGCCCGCATACATCACGTACACCCGGTCGCAGATGGCGGAGGCCAGCTCCAGGTCGTGGGTGACGAAGAGCAGTCCGGTGCCGCGCTCGGCCCGCAGACGGGTGAGGATCGCGATGATCTCGGCCTGGGTGGTGACATCGAGGGCGGTGGTGGGCTCGTCGGCGACGAGCAGCGCGGGCTCGCCCGCGAGGGCGGCGGCGATGACCACCCGCTGGAGCATGCCGCCGGAGAACTGGTGCGGGTAGCGGCGCAGCGCGCCACGCGGGTCGCGGATACCGACGGCGTCGAGGAGTTCCGCGGCCCGTGCGGTGGCGGCCCCGGCCGACGTGCCCGCCGCCCGCATCCCCTCGGTGAGGAAGTCACCCACCCGCCGCAGCGGGTTGACGGAGGCACGCGGGTCCTGGAAGACCATCGCGACCTGCCGGGCGCGCAGCGCGGCCAGTTCGGTGCGGTTCATCGTGAGGACATCGCGCCCGGCGACCCGTACCTCACCGCTGGTCCGCGCGTCCGCCGGCAGCAGCCCCAGCACGCTGCGGCAGGCCACGGACTTGCCCGAGCCGGACTCGCCGACCAGGCCGACGGTCTCCCCGGGGCGCACCCGCAGACCGACCCCGTCCAGGATCGGCCGGGCGGCCCTGTCGCCAGGCAGCCGGATGCCGACCCCGTCGATCTCCAGGACCGGGTCGGGGCCCGGTGTGCCGTTCTCGGTCATGATGCTCACCGTTCCTCCCGACGGGCGATGCGGTCGGCGAGCCCCTCGCCGACGATGCCGAAGGCCACCACCGCGAGGACGATGCACGCGGACGGCGCGAGTGCGGGCAGCATCGCCCCCTGCTGGATCGCCGCCTGCCCTTCGTTGATCATGGCTCCCCAGTCGGCGGTGGGCGGCTGCACACCGAAGCCGAGGAAGGAAAGTGCCGCCAGGTCCATCAGCACGTACCCGAAGTTCATCGCGGACTGGGCGAAGACGGTCGGGGCGATGTTGGGCAGCAGGTGCCGCAGACAGACCGACCATCCCGACCAGCCCTGCACCCGGTACGACTCGATGTAGGGGCGGGCCTTCTCCTGCCGTGCGATCCCGCGCACCAGGCGTCCCACGTACGGGGTGTACGCCACCGCCATCGCGACGACCGGGGCGGTCATCCCGGAGCCGACCACGGACACGAGCAGGATCGCGAGCAGCAGTCCGGGGATCGCGAACACCATGTCCATCGACCGGGACAGCAGCGTGTCCGCCCAGCCGCCGCCCCAGGCCGCGACCACCCCGACGAACGTGCCGAGGAGGGTGGAGACGCCGACGACGAGCAGCGGGCCGAGCAGGCCGGTGCGGGCGCCGTGGAGCAGCCGGGACAGGATGTCCCGCCCGGACTGGTCGGTGCCGAGGAGGTGGTCGGCCGAGGTTCCCGTCAGGCTCGCCGACAGGTCGACGGCCTCGGGGTCGTAGGGGGCGAGGAGCGGCGCCAGGACGGCGACCAGGACGAGAAGTACCAGGACGGCCACGGCCGCCGTGAACATCGGGCCCTGGCCGAGGACCTTGAGACCGCGCAGGCCGGGGCGGCGGCGCAGGGCGCCGGACGCGCCCGACGGGCCGGGGAGTTCGGGCGCATTCGCCGCAGAAGGTGATGTGAGGGTCATGAGGTGCCTTCCCCGTTGATGGACAGACGGGGGTCGATGAGCGGGACCAGCAGGTCCACGACGAGGTTGACGAGGACGAAGGCCGTCACGCTGAGCAGCGTGATCGCCTGCACGACGGCGAAGTCCTTGGCCGTCACCGACTGCACGAGCAGCGAACCGATGCCGGAGACGTCGAAAGCGGTCTCGACGATGGAGGTGCTGATGAGCAGTCCGGCGAGCATGGTGCCGCCGACGGTGACGACGGGGCCGAGCGCGTTGCGCAGGACGTGCCGGCGGACCACGGCGCGCCCCGGCACACCGCGGGCGCGCGCCACCTCGACATGGTCCCGGACCGACTCGTCCAGCATCGCCGAGCGGGTGACCCGGGCCAGCAGTCCGGCGAAGGTGAGCGCGAGCGCGAAGGAGGGCAGCGTCAGGTGGTACAGCCGTTCGCCGAGGCCCTCCGGCGTGCCGCCGGGCCCCGGGAACCAGCCCAGTTGTACGGAGAACAGCGAGATGAGCGCGATGGCGGTGACGAACGAGGGCGTCGCCGTGGCGACACCCGTGCCGAGGAGCACCGCGCGGTCCGCGATCCCGGGGCGCAGCGCGGCGAGGACACCGGCGCTCACCCCGACGACCGCGACCAGCAGGGCCGCGTAGCCGACCAGCAGGGCCGTGCCCGGGAGCCGCGAGCCGATCAGGCTCGCGACGTCCTGGTGGTACTGGGCGGAGCGCCCGAAGTCTCCGTGCAGCACGCCGCCGAGCCACTTCGCGTACTGCGTCGGCAACGGGTCGTCCAGGTGGTACTGGCTGCGCAGGGACGCCACGGTCTCCGGGGTCGCCGGGCGGCCGTGCAGGAGGAAGGACACCGGGTCGCCGGGGGCCAGGTGGACCGTGCCGAAGACCACGAGCGAGGTCACGAACAGCACGGCCACCAGGCCGGCCAGCCGGCCGAGGACGTAGCGGGTCATCGCTGAGCGGCCCCGATCGTCGCGGCCCAGGGGTAGTACAGCTGGGCGATGCCGGTGGGGGCGCCGGTGATCCGCTTGCCGAGGTAGACCGTGAACGGCGCCTCGTAGAGCGGGATCACCGGCAGCTCGCGCACCGCGATCTCCTGGAGCTTCGCGGTCAGGTCGGCGCGCTCGGCGGGGTCGGGCTCGGCATTGGCCCGGTCGAAGGCGGCGTCGAACTCGGCGTCGGACCAGTTGCCGTAGTTCCCGAAGTCGCCCGTGCGCAGGTACTGGTAGAACTCCAGCGGGTCGGGCGTGTTGTCGTACCCGTTGGTGACCACCAGGTCGAGACCGGTGCGCGCGCCGGGGTCGACGAAGATCGAGCTGTACGCCTCCGGGGCGACCGTCTTCAGCTCGACGTCGAGTCCGATCTGCCGGCCGGCCGCCTGCACGGCGTTGGCGACGACGCTGATCTCGGGTGTGAGCGAGCTGGTGACCATGGTGATCTTCCGGCCCTTGGCGCCGGCCTCGGTGATGAGCTTCTTCGCGGCCGCGACGTCGTACTTCGGTTCGGGCAGGGCGTCGAAGTAGCCGGCGGTCTTCTCCGGCACGAGGGCCCAGGCGCCCTGCGCCGCGGGTGCCTTGGCGGGGACGCCGACGCCGCCGGCCGCCGCCTTGATGATGCCCTTGCGGTCGAGCGCCATGGAGAGCGCCTGACGGACCCTGAGGTCGCCGAGCGGGCCGTCGTAGTCGAGGACGGCCAGGTCTGCGGCGGCGGTGTTGGGGCCGAAGAGGACCTGGCCTTTGCCGCTGGAGCGCAGCTGGGCGAGCGAGGTGGAGGGCACCATGTAGCCGCCGTCGGCGGTGCCGGAACGCAGGGCGTTGGTACGGGCCGCGGGGTCCTCGACGAAGGTGAACGTCAAGCGGTCCGTCTTGGGGATCAGCGCCCGGTCCCAGTAGGCGGCGTTCTTCTTGAGCGTGATGCTGTTGCCCTGGGCCCACTTGTCGAGGGCGAAGGGGCCGGTGCAGTTCACGGTGCCCTTCGGGGTGCCGTAGTCCTTGCCGTTCTCGGCCAGGGTGGCGGCGCTCTCGACGGTGCCGGGGGAAGCGGCCAGGAGCTCGTTGAACAGGACGTCGGGCTTGCGCAGCCGGATCGTCACCTCCAGCGGACCGGTCTTCTTGATGGAGCTGACGTTCTTGAAGGCGGAACCCCACGGGGAGCCGGTGGCCGGGTCCGTGTGGCGCTTGAGGGAAGCGACCACGTCGTTGGCGGTCATGGTCGTTCCGTCGTGGAACTTCACGTTCGGGCGCAGGGTGTAGACGAGGGTGCGCGGATCGGGCCGGTCGTACTTGACCGCGAGACCCGGTTCGGTCTTCAGGTCCGGGGTGACCCTGAAGAGCTGCTCGCAGACGTTGGCGAGCACGGTGTTCGGCGGGTAGTCGTACGCGAGGGCGTAGTCGAGCGTGTACGGCTCGGCGTAGAGGGACCAGGTGACCGAGGACAGGGAACCCTTCGCCGGTGCGGAGGTCGGCGTGACCCGGTACTCCGGACCGGTGCCGTTCCCGGCGGAACCGGGGTTCGTGGCGCCGGAACAGCCGGTGGCGGTGACCGCGAGGGCGGCGGTACAGACGAGCGACGCGATGGCTCTGGGCATGCGCAAGGAGACCAGCCCTTTACGAATGTAGTGACGGGCGCTGGGGGATGGAGCGAGTATTGGTGCGGGAACGTTCCCGCACAAGGCTTTGCGGGACCGATTTTTCAGAGGTCGTGAGGGTGGCAGCATGAGCCCATGACCGAAGCTTCACGACACGGCGGGCGTGCCTCGTCGCCCACCCCGCCACGCGTCCGGCTCGTCGACGTGGCCCGTGAGGCGGGCCTGTCCAAGACCACCGTCTCGGCGGCGCTCAACGGCACCGGACGGCTCTCCCCGGCCGTCCGGGAGAGAGCCAGGGAGGCCGCGCGCAGGATGGGCTACCGGCCCAACGCCACCGCACGCCAGCTACGTGCGGGACGGGCCAGGCTGATCGGATACGTGGTCGGAGAGTTCGCCGGCGACCCGTGGACGTTCCTGGAATCGCCGTACTTCGCGCAGCTGACCAGCGCGACCGCACGGGCGGCGCTCAGCCACGG
Organism: Streptomyces sp. NPDC001933; assembly: GCF_042890955.1. NCBI lineage: Bacteria > Bacillati > Actinomycetota > Actinomycetes > Kitasatosporales > Streptomycetaceae > Streptomyces > Streptomyces sp. NPDC001933. The sequence goes on from NZ_JBIASS010000004.1 coordinate 384,844, forward strand.
CTACGCCCTGGTGCTCCTTCCCTCGGGCTCCCTCCAGGACGAGTGGGCCGATCTCCCGCTCGACGCGGTGATCGTCGCGGATCCGGTCGCCGACGACCGGATCGTGGCCGACCTCCTTGCCGCTCGCATCCCCGTGATCAGCGACCGTTCCGTGGAGGGACGGCCGGGCGCCCGATGGGTGGACGTCGACGCGGTGGATGCCGTACGCAAGACGCTCGACCATCTGACCGGTCAGGGGGCGCGGCGGCCCGCGCTCGTCCAGCCCGAGAGCACGACCCGGTTCCACACGGGCGCGTTCGCCGCCTACCGCGACCGGTGCGCCGCGCTCGGCCAGCCGGAGCGCGTCGCACTCGCCACCGAGGCCGGCAACGGGCCGGTGGTCCGGGCCGTCGAGGAGGTCCTCGGCGGGCCCGACCGGCCCGACGCGCTGCTCGTCGTCGCCGAGGCGAGCCCGCCCCTGGTGCTGGAGGCGGCGCGCCGCCACGGCTACCGGGTGCCCGACGACCTGCTCGTGGTCTGTGTGAGCGAGGACGTCACGGCCACTCACACCGAGCCGCCCGTGACGACGCTCAGCCTGCGGCCCGGGGAGGTCGCGGAGGCCGGGATAGAACTGCTCGTTGCCGCCCTGGAACTGGGCCGCGACGAGCCCGACGGCGTGCTGGTGCAGTCGCGGCTCGATGTACGGGAGTCCTCGCTCCGCGGGAGCGGGAGCGGGAGCGGGAACTGAGCCGGAGCGGACCGGGCGGCGCACTCGGGCGGCTCAGCGCTCGCGACCCACGCGTCGTACGGCTCCGACCTGCAAGCCACATTGCCGGCCGCGCACCGCACGACCGGTGACGCGGGCGCCGGGCCGACGGGCGGCTCGGATCACAGGGGCGGCCACGTACACGGATTCGTCCCGCTCGTCGGCGAGGGCGACCTTACGTCAACACCATTGACCTTATCCGGTCCGGACGGGTCTCATTACGGCATTCCGGAGGTATATCCCTCCGCGATCCGAAGGAGCCCGCCCATGGACCACCTCACCTCGCTCCGGGACGCCGAACCGACCCCGTTCTGGCTGGACGACCCCGACCGGCCGCAGGCCACTCCCGCACTGACCGGGGGCACCACCTGCGACCTCCTCGTGGTCGGCGGAGGGTACACCGGCCTCTGGACCGCCCTCGTCGCCAAGGAGCGCGATCCCTCGCTCGACGTGGTGCTCATCGAGGCCGACGAGGCCGGTGGTGCTGCCTCCGGCCGCAATGGCGGATTCTGCGAGTCCAGCCTCACCCACGGTCTGGACAACGGCCTCAGCCGCTGGCCCGACGAGATGGATGTCCTGGAACGCCTCGGCCGGGAGAACCTCCGGGCGATCGAGGACACCGTCGAGCGCCACGACATCGACTGCGCCTGGGAGCGCACCGGTTCCATCGTCGTCGCCACCGAGCCCTACCAGGTCGAAGGCCTCCGGCACGAGGCCGAGGCCGTCGCCCGCCACGGCGGCAGGGCCGTCCTGCTCGACACCGACGCCGTCCGGGCCGAGATCGACTCCCCGACCTTCCTCGGTGGACTGTGGAACAAGGACGACGTCGCCATGGTCAACCCGGCCAGGCTCGCCTGGGGCCTCAAGCGCGCCTGCCAGTCCCTCGGCGTCCGCGTCTTCGAGCACACACCGGCGCTCTCGCTCGACGAGCGGGGTGCCGTGATGACCACCCGCACCCCCTACGGCAGGATCACGGCCCGACGGGTCGCCCTGGCCACGAACGCGTACCCCTCCCTGCTCCGCCGCCATCGCCCGTACACCGTCCCCGTGTACGACTACGCGCTGATGACCGAGCCGCTGAGCGAGCGGCAGCTGGCCTCCGTCGGCTGGCGGGGCCGTCAGGGCTTCGCGGACAGCGCCAACCAGTTCCACTACGTCCGGCTCTCCGTGGACAACCGCATCCTGTGGGGCGGCTACGACGCCGTCTACCACTACCGGGGCCGCGTCCGCGCCGAACACGATCAGCGGCACGCGACCTTCGCCACTCTGGCGCGGCACTTCTTCACGACCTTCCCGCAGCTGGCCGGGTTGCGCTTCACCCATGCCTGGGGCGGGGCCATCGACACCAGCACGCGCTTCTGTGTCTTCTTCGACACGAGTCACCACGGAAAGGTCGCGTACGCGGCCGGCTACACCGGCCTCGGCGTCGGTGCGACCCGATTCGGCGCTGAGGTCATGCTCGACCTGCTCGCCGGTGAGCGCACCGAGCGCACGGCGCTCGACCTCGTGCGCCGCAAGCCCCTTCCGTTCCCGCCCGAGCCGGTCCGCTCGATCGGCATCGGCCTCACCAAGTGGTCCCTGGCCCGCGCCGACAGCGACGAAGGCCGCCGCAACCTCTGGCTGAGGTCTCTGGACCGCTTCGGTCTCGGCTTCGACAGCTGAGCGAACCGGCGACCGCCGACCGTACGTGCGGCTCGCCGCGCCCGCCCCCGGCCGAGGTGACGGTCACCGGCTCCGCAGGCCGCAGGCCCGGTCGTCGAACCGCCGTGGTGGTCAGGCGTCCAGGGGCTCCGGCGGAGCGACCACGATGTCCCGCTTGAAGATCTTGCCGGTCGCCCCCTTGGGCAGCGCGTCGGCGAACCGCACGATCCGCGGGTACTTGTAGGCAGCCACCCGCTGTCTGACGTAGTCGCGCAGCTCGTCCGATGTCGTGCGGGCGCCGGGCCGAAGGACCACCACGGCGGCGATCTCCTCACCGTGTGCGGGGTCGGGAACACCGACCACCGCGGCCTCCAGGACATCCGGATGCCGGTACAGAACCTCCTCGATCTCCCGCGGGTACACGTTGTAGCCGCCGCGGATGACCAGGTCCTTCTTGCGGTCGACGACGAAGTAGTAGCCGTCCTCGTCGACACGGGCGAGATCGCCGCTGTGGAACCACCCGTCGCGGAAGGCGCGCGCGGTGGCGTCCGGCCGGTTCCAGTACCCCTTCATGACGTTCGCGCCCCGGATCACCAGTTCGCCGACCTCGCCGGGGCCGGCCGGGGAACCGTCGTCCGCGACGAGCCGCAACTCGACCCCGTGCACGGGAACCCCGATGGAGCCGGGCTTGCGGGGTCTGTCCGGCGGGTTGAAGCAGGCCACCGGGGACGTCTCCGAGAGGCCGTAGCCCTCCAGCACGGTGACACCCAGCTCCCGTTCGGTGGCGTGCAACAGCTCGACGGGCAGTGAGGCGCCGCCCGAGACCGCCAGGCGCAGCCGCGGCAGGGGCTGCCCGATGCCGTTCTGGAGGAGCGCGTTGTACATCGTGGGCACCCCCAGGAAGACGGTCACCTCGTCCCGGCGCATCGTCTCCAGGGCTCCGCCCGCGTCGAAGCGGGGCAGCAGGGTCAGGCAACAGCCTGCCGCGACCGCCGTGTTGAGAGCACAGGTCTGCCCGAACGCGTGGAACAGCGGAAGGCCTCCGAACAGGACGTCGTCCGGGCCCACGCGCAGCAGTGTCCGCGCCGTCGTCAGCGCGTTGCTCACGAGGTTGCGGTGTGTCAGCTCCGCACCCTTGGGAGTCCCCGTGGTGCCGGACGTGTAAAGAATCACCGCGGTGTCGTCGTCGGCACAGTCGGCCGCCCCGGTCATCGGCGGGACCGAACGCAGCAGCGCGTCGAACACCGCTGGTTCCGCGACCAGGCACTCTGCACCGGCCTGCGCCGCCGCCGGTGCGGCCTCGTCCGCGCAGGCAGGAGCGGACACCACCAGACGGGCACCGCAGTCACGGAGCACGAAAGCCATCTCGCCGGACTTCAGCAGCGGATTCATCGGTACCACCACGCCACCGGCGCGCAGGATGCCGTAGTACACGACGGGGAAGTGGATGACGTTGGGCAGGGCCACCGCCACGCGGTCGCCGGCCCGCAGCCCTTCGGCGTGCAGGAGCGAGGCGAACCCGGCTGTCATGTCGTCGAGCTGCGCGTAGGTGAGCAGGGCCCCGCCCTGCCGCACGGCCGTCCGGTCAGCGTGGGACCGGACAGATTGGGCCAGGAGTGCGAACAGGTCGGTCATGCGGCTTCCTTGTCGTCGGGGATTGCGGGGTGATCACATCGCGTGGCGCGACTCCGCCGCGGCCACCGCCGAGGGAGTGCGCGTCGCCCCAGAAACCCGGAGGCAGCTCGCGGGGGCGATGCGGGGTGAGCCACAACCGCAGTGCGTGAAACCGCGGTCCGGGCCCGGTGGTGTCCGCCGGTGCCGTGAGGGAGTGCAGGACCGCGTGGTTGTTCACCAGCAGCAGGTCTCCGGGGGCGAGGGCGAGATCGAGGCGGAGCTCCGGGGCGGCCGCCGATTCGTCGATGTGGTCGAACAGTTCCAGGTCGCCGGGGGTCAGGCGCGGCACGTCGGGAAAGCGCTGTGCCGACTCCAGCCGGTGACGGTCGTAGCGCAGGCTGAACCGCTCCGGGCCGCGGTGGGCGAGGGGCACCGCGTGGCAGGGGTGCTGCCCCGGGGCCTGCTCGCCGAGGCGGTCGAGGAAATGCGTGCGATAGAGACCGTCCACCAGATCGGGCCGACGCGCCAGCACGGTGTTGTGGACAGCCGCCGAACTGGCCAGCGCCGCATGCCCCGCGCCGCTGTCGTTGCGCAGGCACAGCAGGGCGAGCGTGTCGGCCTCGTCGGTGTGGAACGGCCGTGCCGCCCGGACCTCGTGCGGGTCCGCGATGTGGCCGAGCATGTGCCCCGTCGCGTTCTGCGACACCGGGATGCCGAGGTGCCGCCCCAGGCCCCAGAGCAGGACGGCTGCCGTCGCCGGGCCGAATCGCCCGACCGGGACGCGGCGGACCAGGACGAAGCCCCGCCCGTTCTCCAACTCATCTGCCACTGCCGCCAGTTGTGACGCCAGTGCCGGGAGTGGGAAGCGGTCTGCGGTTATCCTCAGCAGCGGGGTCCCCCGTACCCGTACCGCATGCAGCGCGGTGTCGAGCTCGTCGAGCTGAGCCGGGGCGAGATGCCACTCCCAGACACGGGAGTGTGCCAGCTCCGGACCCCGCCACACGGCAGAACCGGTGCAGGGGCTATGGGCGATCTCTGCTGTTGGCCCACCCACCACGATTCTTCTCCTCTCCTCGCCGGTGCATTCAGCTGTGCCAAGGGTGGAATCCTGATTTCGTCCGCGAATTCGAGCCGAGAGCCGGCTCTTTTCGGCGGGCCGAGAATTTGCCAAGGTTTTTGTGACGGAATTCTTTGAGGGCCCCGCGGTAGTGCCACGCTAGGTCAAGGCCCGACACATCGCTTGACCTGACGGGACAGATCGCTTATCAGTTTGGGACAGAGCCCTGGAGTGCCCCGACCGGAACAGAGCCTTGGAGTGCCCTGATGAAGCCACTGGTCCGCAACGCAGCACTGAGCAACTACATAGAGCTCAGCCAGTCCCTCGGCATCGATCCGCGCACCCTGATGAAGCGCGTGGGGCTCGATCCGGTCGGGCTCGCCGTCCAGGACCGGTGGATCTCCGGCCTTGCCGTCACCGAGCTCCTCGAACTCTCCGCCGCGGCCGCCGGCCGCGACGATTTCGGCCTGCTTCTCGCAGAGCGCCGCCGCTTCTCGAACCTCGGGCCCATCAGCCTCGTCCTGCGCGAGGAACCCGACGTCCGCAGCGTCATCCGGCTCCTGGTCCGCCACGAGCGCATGTACAACGAGATGCTGCGCAGCCGGCTCACCGAGGCGAACGGGCTCGCCACCGTCAAGGTGAGCCTGGAGCTCGGCGAGGCGCGCCGGGCACGGCAGGCCGTCGAGCTGGCCGTGGGTGCCTTCCATGGATTTCTGCAGGTCTTCCTCGGTGCCCGCTGGCGGCCGGTGTCCGTGTGTTTCACCCACGGACCCCCTCGTGACATCGCGGCGCACCGTCGCCACTTCGGACCGGTGGTGGAATTCGACCAGGAATTCAACGGCCTCGTTCTCTACGCCTCCGATCTCGACACCCCGAATTCGATGTCGGATCCCCTCCTGCGTGGCTATGCCCGCCAGTATTTCGAGTCCATCGCGGTGGTCTCGGAAACCACGGAGCTGGACCGGGTGCGCGAGCTGATCGAGGTCCTGCTGCCGACCGGACGCTGCTCGATCGAACAGGTCGCCGGCAGCCTCGGCGTCGACCGCAGGACCGTCCACCGGCATCTGGCGGCGTCCGGCGAGACGTTCTCCTCGCTCGTCAACGCCACCCGCACACAGCTGGCCGAGCAACTGGTGGCGAACCCGCGCCGCTCCCTGACGGAGATCTCCGGCCTGCTCGGCTTCTCCGCCCCCAGCGCCTTCTCCCGCTGGTTCCGCGACCAGTTCGGCACCAGCGCCCGCGAGTGGCGCACCCGCCGGGCGGACACCGGCACTGTCCCCAAGTGACAAGTCTCCTGTCACCTCGGGTGAAGCGCGGCGCGTAACCCGCTCTTAACGTGGCCGTACCGCAAGGGACACTGCAACTCCTTCGAGCAACGCCCTTGTGAACAGCCCCAGTTGGTGTGGATGGCGCTTGACGGCCATCCACCCGCCGCGTCCGAGTACCAGGAGATGACCCATGCACTTCCTCGACGACTCCCTGCTGCCCGAGAACCAGGAGAAGCTGGTCATCCAGGCCGCTCCCTACGGCCCGGAGTGGCTCCCCGGCGACGCCGACGACCTCCCCCTGACCATGGACGAACACGTGCAGGCCGCCGTCGACTGCTACAACGCCGGCGCCACCGTGCTCCACATCCACGTACGCGAACTGGACGGCCACGGCTCCAAGCGCATGTCCATGTTCAACGAACTGCTCGGCCGGCTGCGCGAGGCCGTTCCGGACATGGTCCTGCAGATCGGCGGATCCATCTCGTTCGCCCCCGAGGGCGAGGGCGCCGATGCGAAATGGCTGAGCTACGACACCCGCCACCTGCTGGCCGAGCTCACCCCGCGCCCCGACCAGGTGACGATCGCCATCAACACCAGCCAGATGAACATCGTCGAGATCATGACGGACGACGACCTGGCCGGCACGTCCATCGCCAAGCCCGACTACTACAAGGCCTACCGCGACATGGTCGTCGAGGCCGGTCCCGACTTCTACCTCGAACACCTCAAGCGCCTGCACGCCAACGACATCCAGCCGCACTTCCAACTCGCCACCATGGCGCAGCTGGAGACCGTCGAGCGCCTCATCCGCAGTGGCGTGTACACGGGCCCGCTGGTCCTCAACTACGTCGCCATCGGTGGCGGGTTCGCCGGACGCCACCCCGCCGACCTGATCGAGTTCGTCCGCCGTGTCCCCGACGGCGCCGTCCTCACCATCGAGTCCTCGATGCGCGCCGTCGCCCCCATGAACGCCATCGCCATCGCCCTCGGCGTGCACGTCCGCGTGGGCAACGAGGACAACCTGTGGGCGCGCAAGGGCGAGCGGATGAGCTCCGTCCGACAGGTCGAGCAGATGGTGCGGATCTCCGAGGCACTCGGTCGCGACATCGCGAGCGGCGCGGAGGCCAAGGAGATCTACCGCATCGGCGAGTACTACGCCGACACCGACCAGACCCTGGCACGGCTCGGCATGGTGCCCAACCGGCGCCCCGGACAGCGCGGGTTCATGCTCCGCGAGACGACCCGCTGACCACCGCCGAACGAAGAGAGCAACCCATGGCACACGCCATCCGCTTCCACGAGACCGGCGGCCCCGACGTCCTGCGGCTGGAACAGGTCACCGTCGGCGACCCGGGCCCCGGACAGGTCCGCCTCCGGCACGAGGCCATCGGCCTCAACTTCGCCGACACCTACTTCCGCACCGGCCTCTACCCGGCGCCGCTGCCCGCCGGTCTCGGTGTCGAAGGCGCCGGAATCGTCGAGGCCGTCGGCGCGGGCGTCACCCACGTCGCCGAGGGCGACCGCGTCACGTACACCGGCAGCCCGCTCGGCGCCTACAGCACCGAGCGGATCATGCCCGCCGACCCACTGATCCGGCTGCCCGACTCCATCGGCTGCGAGACCGCCGCCGCGATGACCATGCGCGGCCTCACCGCCGCCTACCTGCTGCGCCGGATCCATCCGCTGAAGCCCGGCGACACGATCCTGCTGCACGCCGCCGCGGGCGGGGTCGGCCTGATCATCTGCCAGTGGGCGAAGCTGCTCGGCCTCACCGTGATCGGCACGGTCTCCACGGAGGCGAAGGCCGAACTCGCCCGTGCCCATGGTTGCGACCACACCATCCTGTACCGCCAGGAGGACGTCGCCGAGCGAGTGCGGAAACTGACCGGCGGGGCAGGAGTGCCCCTCGTCCTCGACAGCATCGGCAAGGACACCGTCGCCGGGTCCATGGCCTCGCTCAGCCGCCGCGGCCTGCTGGTCTGCTTCGGCACGGCGTCCGGCGTGCCCCCGCTCGACGCGATGCAACTCGCCGTCCACGGCTCGCTGTTCGTGACCCGCCCCGCCCTGGCCGACTACATCGCCGAGCCGGCCGAACGCGACGCCCTGGCCGACGAGCTGTTCGGCCACGTCGCAGCCGGCCGGATCGCGATCCGGGTCAACCAGCGCTACGCCCTCGACGACGCGGTGGCGGCGCACCGGGCCCTGGAAGCGGGCCGCACCACGGGTTCGTCCGTCCTCGTTCCCTGAACCCCTCGTTCCTCCCGACCGCCCCAGGAGAGTGCAATGACGCAGAGCTCCACCCGCACGCGGATCCAGGTCGAACCGCTGACCTGCACCATCGGCGCCGAACTGCACGGCGTCCAGCTCAGCGAAGCCGCCCACGACCCCGGCCTCCACGCCGAGATCAAACAACTCCTGCTCCGGCACAAGGTGTTGTTCCTGCGCGACCAGGACATGAGCCGCGCCGAGCACGTCGCCTTCGCCTCCCGCCTCGGCCCGCTGGAGGACCACCCGGTCCTCGGCAGCGATCCGGACCACCCGGGCCTCGTCCGCATCTACAAGGACCTGGACAGCAAGCCCGAGCACTACGAGAACGCCCTGCACTGCGACGCGACCTGGCGCGACCGGCCGCCCATGGGAGCCGTGCTGCGCTGCGTCGAGACCCCCGAGGTGGGCGGCGACACGATCTGGGTGAACATGGCCGAGGCGTACCGCAGGCTCCCCGAACACATCCGCACACAGATCGCGGGCCTGCGCGCCCGGCACAGCATCGAAGCGAGCTTCGGCGCGGTCCTGCCGATGGAACAGCGCCACCGGCTGAAGGCCCGCTACCCGGACCCGGAGCACCCGGTGGTCCGCACCCACCCGGAGACCGGGGAGAAGATCCTCTTCGTCAACGCCTTCACCACCCATTTCGTCAACCACCACACCCCCGAGAACGTACGGTTCGGCCAGGACCACGCCCCCGGCGCCAACCTGCTGCTGAACTACCTGATCAGCCAGGCGGCGATCCCCGAGTACCAGGTCCGCTGGCGCTGGACCACGAACAGCGTGGCCATCTGGGACAACCGCTCCACCCAGCACTACGCCGTCCAGGACTACTGGCCGGCCGTCCGCAAGATGGAGCGTGCCGGGATCTCCGGTGACCGGCCCTGCTGAGCCGATGACCCGCCGCTACGCGTGGCTGGTGTTCGCCCTCAGCTTCGGACTGCTGCTCTCCGACTACATGTCGCGGCAGGTCCTGAACGCGGTGTTCCCGCTGCTGAAGGCCGAATGGTTGCTCTCCGACGCCCAGTTGGGCTCCCTGAGCGGAATCGTGGCCCTGATGGTCGGACTGCTGACCTTCCCGCTGTCGCTGCTCGCCGACCGCTGGGGCCGGGTCAGGAGCCTGGTCCTGGCCGCGGTGGTGTGGAGCCTGGCGACCCTGGGCTGCGCCGTCTCCGCGAGCTACGGACAGATGTTCCTGGGCCGCTTCATGGTCGGCGTGGGCGAGGCGGCGTACGGGAGCGTCGGCATCGCCGTGGTGCTGAGCGTGTTCCCGGCAGCGCTGCGGGCCACCCTCTCCGGCGCGTTCATCGCGGGCGGCGCCTTCGGATCCGTACTCGGAGTGTCGATCGGCGGAGTCGTGGCCCAACACCTGGGCTGGCGCTGGACGTTCGCCGTCATGGGCCTGTTCGGACTGGTCCTGGCGGCCGTCTACGGCGTCGTCGTGACGGAGCGGAGACTGGCAGCGGCAGACGTCGGTCCCGGCGGAGCGCCGGACACCGGGGGGCCGGTGCGGGCGCTTCTGCCGAGGCTGTTCTCCTCCGTCTCCGTGCTGTGCGCCTATGTCGGCAGCGGACTGCAGATGTTCATCGCGATGGCGCTGCTGGCCTGGATGCCCAGCTTCCTCGATCGCTCCTACGGCCTGGCGCCGGGCAGGGCCGGGCTCGCCGCCGGCGTCTTCGCGCTGATCACCGGGATCGGCATGGTCGGCGGAGGAATGGTCTGCGACCGGCTCGGACGCGGAAGGCCCCGGCTCAAGTGGACCGTCGCCATCGTCTGCAGTCTCGGCTCGCTGACCCTGCTCACGGCAGGGTTCCAGCTCGCTCCCGGCGCACCGCAACTCGTCCTCGTCGGCATCGGCACACTGCTGTCCAACGCCACCGCGGGACCCGCCGCCTCCATGGTGGTGAGCCTGACCCCGACCGCCGTCGCGGCGACGGCCATGGCCACGCTCACCCTCGCCAACAGTCTGCTGGGCCTGGCACCGGGCCCCGCGGTGACCGGCATGCTCGCCGACCGCATGGGCCTGCACGCCGCACTCCAGGTGATCCCGCTCGTCTCGCTGGTGGCGGGCCTGGCCTTCGCCCTCGGCAGACGCCATTACGACCAGGGTCTCGTCTCGCTCTCGGCCTGGACCCTCAGAAGATCGGAACTCCCGACATGAACCCCACTCCCGACCCCACGGTCGTGCTGGTGCCCGGACTGCGCGACCACGTAGCCGACCACTGGCAGACGCTGCTCGCCGCCCGGATTCCCGGCGCCGTGACCGTGCCCCCTCCGACGGACGCCGGACTCGCTCGCGACGCCCGGGTGGCGGCCCTGAACGACACACTGTCCCGGATCGAACGGCCGGTGGTGCTCGTCGCGCACAGCGCCGGAGTGCTCACCACGGTGCACTGGGCGGCCCGGCACCGCCACCCGGTGCGCGGCGCGCTGCTCGCGACACCGCCGGACTTCGACACCCCGCTGCCCGACGGCCACCCCGGCCCGGGGGCCCTGCGGGAGAACGGCTGGCTGCCGGTCCCCCGTACGCCCCTGCCGTTCCCCGGCATCGTCGCGGCCAGCACGAACGACCCCCTGGCCCGCTTCGACCGGGTCGCCGGACTGGCCCGCGCCTGGGGCAGCCGCCTGGTGGACATCGGCCCGGTCGGACATCTCAACCCCGCATCGGGCTACGGGGAATGGCCGCAGGCACTGGAGTTGCTCCGCACCTTCGGCTGCGGCACGAGCCCGGACACCGAGGTGCCCGCATGAGCGCGCACGAATCCGACCTCGCCGGCTTCCTGCGATGGCTGGCCGGGGAGCGCGGCCTTTCGTTCACCGACTACGCCGAGCTGTGGCGGTGGAGCACCGACGACCTGCCCGGGTTCTGGTCGGCGGTGTGGGAGTACTACGGGCTGGACGCCGTCAGCGACTACGACGAGGTGCTCGCCGACGCGACCATGCCCGGCGCGACCTGGTTCTCCGGAGCACGCCTCAACTTCGCTCGGCAGTGCCTCGCCCGCGCCACGGACGAACGCCCCGCTCTCATCGCCGTGTCCGAGACGGGCGACCCGGCGGAGATCTCGTGGGACCGGCTCACCGGCGAAGTGGCCGGCCTGGCCGCGTCCCTCCGCGAGATGGGCGTGGGCCCCGGCGACTGCGTCGCCGGGTACCTGCCGAACATCCCGCAGGCCGTGGTGGCCCTCCTGGCCACCGCCGCCGTCGGCGCGACCTGGACGGTGTGCTCGCCGGACTTCGGAACGCCGAGCGTGCTCGCCCGGCTGCGCCAGGCGCGGCCGACGGTTCTGGTGGCCGCGGACGGCTACCGCTACGCGGGCCGGGACCACGACCGGCGCCCGCACACTGCCGAGCTCCTGGACGGCCTGCCCACGGTCCGCCACCTCGTCGCCGTCGACCGTCTCCACACCGGCGAGAGCGGTCCGGCATGGTCCCGGCGGACGGACGTGACACAGCACAGGTGGACCGAACTGGCCGGCCGGCGGGCCCGGCCGGCCTTCGCCGACGTCCCGTTCGATCACCCGCTGTGGATCCTGTGGTCCTCGGGCACCACCGGCGTACCGAAGGGCATCGTGCACGGCCACGGCGGCATCGTCGTGGAACTGCTCAAGGCCCTCGGGCTCGGTGCCGACCTGCGGGCGCGGGACCGCTATCTCTTCCACACCTCCACCAGCTGGATGGTGTGGAACCTCATGGTCGCGGGCCTGCTGCACGGGGCCACGCTCGTCCTGTACGACGGCAGCCCCACCCACCCCGACGTCAACGGGGTCTGGCGGATCGCCGAACGTACCGGCGCGACGGTCGTCGGCGTCGGCGCCGCCTACCTGATCGCAGGGGAGAAGGCGGGCGCCCACCCGGCGGCCGATACGGACCTTCGCGCGGTGCGGTCCATCCAGCAGACCGGTTCGGCGATGCCCGACAGCACCTGGCACTGGGTCCACGACCGGCTCGCCCCGGACGCCCGCCTCCAGTCGATCTGCGGCGGCACCGACATCTGCTCGGTCCTCGCCGGCGGCTCCCCGCTGCTGCCGGTGCGCACGGGCCGGATCTCCGGGCCCGCCCTGGGCGTGGCCCTCGCGTCCTGGGACGCCAACGGGCAGCCGCGTACCGGGCAGCAGGGCGAACTGGTGGTGACGGCGCCGATGCCGTCGATGCCGCTGTTCTTCGTCGACGACCCCGGCGACGAGCGTTACCGGAGCAGCTACTTCGACGTCTATCCGGGAGTGTGGCGGCACGGCGACTGGGTCACCGTCGACACCGATCTCTCCGTCGTGGTGGCCGGACGCTCCGACGCCACGCTCAACCGGATGGGGGTGCGGATGGGCTCGGCCGATCTCTACGCCGTCGTCGAACAGCACCCGCGGATCGCGGACAGCCTCGTGGTCGGCGCCGAACTGCCGGACGGACGCTACTGCATGCCCCTGTTCGTCGTGCCCGCGGAAGGGGAGCGATTCGACGACGGCCTGCGCGACGAGATCGTCGGCGCGATCCGGCTGAGCCTGTCGCCCCGCCATGTGCCGGACATCATCGTCCCCGTCGAGGCCGTGCCCCGCACCCTCACGGGAAAGAAGCTGGAGGTCCCGGTCAAACACATTTTCCAGGGCGCACGCGTCACCGACGTCAGCACGGAAGGCGCCGTGACCCGGCCCGACATGCTGGCCTGGTTCGCGGAGTTCGCTGCCGAACTGCGCACCGGCGGGGGAGAGGGGCCACAGTGGAACATGCCCCGCTGACCGGCCCGTGATGGGGCCTCGCGTGTTACTCAGCGGTAAGGAATGATGGGGAAAACCAACCACATGGCGGGGGCTGAGGCAGCGATGACCACTTTCGAGGAACGGACCAGGGTGCACGCCTTCCGGGACGACGCCCTGGGAGAGCACGACGCCGTCGGTCTGGCCGCGGCGATCCGACGGGGTGAGGTCGGCGCCGCCGAGGTCGCCAGGGACGCGGCGGAACGGGTACGGACGGTCGAAGCACGGCTCAACGCGGTCCGGACGCCCGTCGACGTCCCGGCGGCCGCCACCCGCAGGGGCGGCGCCTTCGCCGGGGTACCGACCTTCGTCAAGGACAACACCGACTACCTGGGGCTCCCCACCGGCCACGGCAGCGCGGCCTTCACCCCGAGGCCCGCGCGAAGGCACTCGCCGATCGTCCGGCAGTTCCTGAGCAGCGGCGTCACGGTGCTTGGCAAGACCCGGCTGCCCGAGTTCGGGTTCAGCCCGACCACGGAATTCGAGGACGCCGAGCCCGTTCGCAACCCGTGGAACACGGAGTACTCGGCGGGTGGTTCGTCCGGCGGCAGCGCGGCGCTCGTCGCCGCCGGGGCGGTGCCGATCGCGCATGCCAACGACGGCGGCGGCTCGATCCGCATCCCCGCCGCCTGCTGCGGTCTCGTCGGCCTCAAGCCGACCCGCGGACGGGTCATGGCGAACGCCGAGAGCCGCCGGCTGCCGATCGACATCGTCGCCGACGGCGTCGTGAGCCGTTCCGTCCGGGACACCGCCGCGTTCCTCGCCGCCGCCGAGAACTACTGGCGCAACCCGAAGCTGCCGCCCCTGGGCCTGGTCGAAGGTCCTTCCGCGCGGCGGCTGCGCATCGGGTTCCTGCTGGACTCGCCGAACGGTGTCCACGCCGACGCCGCCACCCGGGCGGCCGTCACAGCGACCGTGGCCACGCTCGAACGGCTCGGCCACACCGTGGAACCGGTGGAGTTGGACCTCGACGCCCGCTTCACCGACGACTTCCTCACCTACTGGGGCCTGCTGTCGTTCCTCATCGGTTCCACGGGCCGGACCTTCGGCGCCGACTTCGACCGCCACCGCATGGACGGCCTCAGCCAGGGGCTGCGGGAGACGTACCTCGAGAACTGGCGGCGCACTCCCGGCGTGCTGCGCAGGCTCAGGCGTACGAAGGAGGCGTACGCGGCGGCGTTCCGCGGGCACGACCTCATCCTTTCCCCCGTACTCGCCCACACCGCGCCCCCGATCGGCCACCTCAGCCCCGCCGTTCCCTACCCGGCGCTGATCGAACGGATCCTCGCGTACGTCGCGTTCACGCCCATCGACAACGTGGTCGGCACACCGTCGATCTCGGTGCCCACCCCGAGCGCGACCGAGGACGGACTGCCCGTCGGTGTCATGCTCTCCGGCCGCCCCGGCAGCGAACGGACCCTGCTGGAGGCCGCGTTCGCACTGGAGGCGGAGCAGCCCTTCCGGCGCATCCAGGGCCTGTGACATCGCAGCGGCACCCCGGGCTCCCGCGGTTCAGGCGACCGCTCACCGCCGTCAGGCCCCGTCGAAATTCCATGAGGTGATGTCGCGGTAGTGGATCGGCCCCGGACCGCGGCCGATGTTGCTGCCCACCAGATGCAGACGCGCCGCTTGCCACGGCCGGCCGGTGAACCCGGACAGACCGGCGGCCGCCACCGCGCACGACATGTCGTCGCGGCGGGCGCGGGCCAGGGTGAGATGGGGTCGCAGGGGACGGCCCGCGAAGGGGACGCCGCACTCCTCGACCGCGGCGCGCACCGAGGTGGCGAGCAGGCGCAGCCCTTCCAGGTCTCCGTCGATCCCGCTCCACAGCACCCGCTCGTCGAAGTGCCCGCTGCCGCGCAGTGCCAGTGCCAGGGGTGGGCGCGTCGCGGCCAGGTGCGCGAGGGGCGGCAGCAGCAAGGGCACCGCCGTGACGGGGAGCTCCCCGAGGAACGCCAGCGTGATGTGCCAGTCCTCGATGCGGTTCCACCGCATGCGCGGATACGCCTCGTACGTGGGTCCCAGCGCCCGCGCCAGCTCGTCCTTCGCCTCGTCGGGCGGGGCGAGTGCGATGAACACGCGTATCGTCGCCGCCGGGAGCTGTTCGCCCGCTCCGGATTCCATCGCCTGCTCGGACGGATCGGTCATTGTCGCTTTCCTGCTCGGGGTGCGGCCGGTGCCGCGTACGCCACCCGATGACACGCCGTCCGACACTGCAAACTCATTTCCTGCCGACCCGAGGGTACGTGGCGGAGGGACCGGTCTCCTACGCGGAAGGGGTGCCCGGGGCGGGCGTCGCGCCGCCCACCCGGCGGGTCAGTTCCCGCGCCGTCTGCGCCACGTGCCCCGCGATCCGCTGCCGCTCCTCCTTGTCGACCGCCTCGTCGGGGTAGGTGACCGCGACCCCGGCGATCGGACGCGCGTGATGGTCCAGGACGGGCGCGGCGACCGAGGAGAGGCCCGGCGTCACCTCGCCCTCTTCCGTCGCGTACCCGAGGTGCCGCGCCTGGGCCAGCAGGGCGCGCAGTGCCGTCAGCGTCGCGGGACCGGCGCCGTGCCGCTGCACGAAAGCCGACCGGTCGGGGAAGATCGCCCGCACCTGCGCGGGCGGCAGCAGCGCGAGCACGGCCCGGCCGCTCGCCGTCAGGTGGGCCGGCAGCCGGACGCCGACCTCGCTGACCAGGGGCGGGCGGCCCGGGGCGCGTTCCTCGATGACGTAGATGACCTCACGGCCGTGCAGGACGGCGAGGTTCGCGTTGTGCCCGGTGCGGTCCACCAGAGAGGCGAGCGGGGCCCGCGCGAGCCGCTGGAACGGCGCCTGGCGCTCGTACCCGGAGGCCAGCTCGAAGGCGCTGACCCCGAGCCCGTAGCGCCTCTCCTCCGGCAGATGGACCACGAAGCCGTCTGCCGCGAGGGTGTCGAGCAGGTGGTAGGTCGTCGATCGCGCCAGCCCCACGTCACGGCTGATGGCGGCCGCGGGGACTGGCGCGGCCTGCCGGGCCAGATAGCGCAGGACGGCCAGCGCCTGCGCGGCGGCAGGGACGATGCTCATGGGGCGAGAGTAGACCAGACACGTCGCAAACTTTCTGTCTGGTATCCCAGATACAACGTCTTGGATCCCAGACACAAGCCGTGCTGCAGGACTCGCGAACCCCTTCCCACCTGCGGCTTCATAGGGGCATGACCGTTGTTGTTGGTGTCGGTGCCCTTTCCGCCGACGAAGTTGTGTCCGTTGCCCGTCACGGTGCCCAGGTGGCCCTCGCCCCTGAGGCGCTCCAGGAGATCGCCCGCAGTCGCGAGGTCATCAAGGCCCTCGCCGACGACGTCAAGCCCCACTACGGCGTCTCCACCGGCTTCGGTGCCCTGGCCACCCGCCACATCCCCACCGAGCTGCGCGCCCAGCTCCAGCGCAGCCTCGTGCGCTCGCACGCCGCCGGCTCCGGCCCCGAGGTCGAGCGCGAGGTCGTACGGGCCCTGATGCTGCTGCGCCTGTCCACCCTCGCCACCGGGCGCACCGGCGTCCGCACCGAGACCGCCGAGGCCTACGCCGCGCTCCTGAACGCGGGCATCACCCCGGTCGTCCACGAGTACGGCTCGCTCGGCTGCTCCGGCGACCTGGCCCCCCTCGCGCACTGCGCGCTCGCCGTCATGGGCGAGGGCGTCGTCCGCACCGCCGACGGCGAGCGCAAGCCCGCCGCCGAGGCCCTCGCCGAGGCCGGCATCACCCCGGTCGTCCTGGAGGAGAAGGAGGGCCTCGCCCTCATCAACGGCACCGACGGCATGCTCGGCATGCTCGTCCTCGCCGCCCACGACCTGCGCCGCCTGCTGCGCACCGCCGACATCGCCGCCGCCATGAGCGTCGAGGGCCAGCTCGGCACCGACGCAGTGTTCGCCGCCGACCTGCAGGCCATGCGCCCGCACCCCGGCCAGGGCGACAGCGCGGGCAACCTGCGCTCCCTGCTCGCGGACTCGGCGATCATCGCCAGCCACGCGGGCCCGGACTGCACCTACGTCCAGGACGCCTACTCGCTGCGCTGCACCCCGCAGGTCCATGGCACCGCCCGCGACACCCTCGGTCACGCCGAACTCGTCGCCTCCCGCGAGCTCGCCAGCGCCGTCGACAACCCGGTCGTCACCCTCGACGGCCGCGTCGAGAGCAACGGCAACTTCCACGGCGCCCCCGTCGCCGCCGTGCTCGACTTCCTCGCCATCACCGTCGCCGACGTCGCCTCGATCTCCGAGCGCCGCACCGACCGGTTCCTCGACCCGGCCCGCAACCGCGGTCTGAACGCTTTCCTCGCCGACGACCCGGGCGTCGACTCCGGCCACATGATCGCCCAGTACACGCAGGCCGCGATCGTCTCCGAGCTCAAGCGGCTCGCCACCCCGGCCTCCGTCGACTCGATCCCCTCCAGCGCCATGCAGGAGGACCACGTGTCCATGGGCTGGTCGGCCGCCCGCAAGCTGCGCCGCGCCATCGACGGCCTCGGCCGCGTCCTGGCCGTCGAGCTCTACACCGCTGCCCGCGCCCTCGACCTGCGCGCCCCGCTCACCCCCGCCCCGGCCACGGCCGCGGTGCGCGACGGCCTGCGCAAGACCGTCGAGGGCCCCGGCACCGACCGCTGGCTCGCCCCCGAGATCGAGGAGGCCGTCCAGTACGTGGCCTCCGGCCGCGCCCTGGCCGCCGCCGAGTCCGTGACCGGCGCCCTGGTCTGACCGGGACGCAGTCCCTCGCACCTTCCGGGTCCCGCGGGACCCGGAAGGTGCGGCAGGCCGCTGCCGCGCACGCCCAGGGCCTGCCTGGCCATTCCGTCGGGTCCGGCCCGCCCGGCACGCACGCTCGCCGCACGGCCGAAACGCCCAAGCAGCTCCGCTACGAGGGCGTCCCGGCCGCACGACGATCGCACGCATCGAACGACCCGGCCTGATCCGAAGCGAATGGCCAGGCAGGCCCCAGCCACCCTCCGCCCTCCCCGTCTGCGGCGGGCCGGGCAGCCCTCAGAAGGAGCCGTTTCCCGGTGAATGACCTGCCGACCGCCACGGTGCACAACAGCGTCGGGCAACTGCGCGCCGATGCCTGGAGTTCACTGACGGACCTCACCCACCGCCTCGCCGCACAGGGCGTGGACGGCCGCCCGGACACCACCGCGCGCATCCAGGAACTCATCCGCCTCCTGACGCCCATCGAGCACTGCTGGGCCTTCCCCGGCACAGCCGCCCTGAAGGAGCTCCGCAGGCTGTACGACCAGGGGGAGTACCGGCAACTCGCCCAGCGCACCGACGAGCTGGACCGAGCCCTCGCCGGCCACCGGCACCGCGGCACCGCCCCGCACACCGCAGCCACGCCGAGCGCCGCGCCCGACGAGACGACGGACACCGCCCACACCCTGCCCGCATCCTCCACCCCGTACTTCGAGGTCCTCGTCGTCGGAGACCTGGACGCCGCCGAGGAACAGGCGCTGCGCGCCGAACTGCGCCGACTGCGCCGCCCCGACGACGAGTTCGCCTACGAGATCGTCGTCGCCCCGAGCTTCGAGGACGCGGTCATCACGTCCCTCGTCAACTCCAGCCTCCAGGCCGTCGTCATCCGCGACCGGTTCGCCGACCGCTCCCGCCACGACCTCAGCGTCGTCCGCCGGTTCTTCGACGAAGCCGCCGACGCCCACGCCGCCACGCCCGGGGACAGCGGCGAGCAGATCCGCGCCCTGGGCGACCGACTCCTCGCCCTGCGGCCCGAACTCGACCTCTACCTCGTGTCCGAACGGGCCGTGGAGTCCACCGCGGGCCGCCTCAGCCGCCGCTTCCGGCGCGTCTTCCACGCCCGCGAAGGCCTCCTCGAACTGCATCTGTCGATCCTGTACGGCATCACCGAACGCCACCGCGCCCCGTTCTTCACCGCCCTGCGCGCCCACAGCCGCAAGCCCACCGGCGTCTTCCACGCCCTGCCCGTCTCCCGCGGCGCCTCGGTGCTCAACTCGCCCTGGATCCCGGAGATCGCCGACTTCTACGGCCTGAACATCTTCCTCGCCGAGACCTCCGCCACCTCCGGCGGCCTGGACTCCCTGCTCGCCCCCACCGGCCCGCTGCGCGAGGCCCAGGACCTGGCCGCCGAGGCCTTCGGCGCCCGCCAGACCTACTTCGTCACCAATGGCACCTCCACCGCCAACAAGATCGTCGTGCAGGCGCTCGTACGCCCCGGCGACATCGTGCTCGTGGACCGCAACTGCCACAAGTCCCACCACTACGGACTCGTCCTCGCCGGCGCCCATGTCGTCTACCTCGACGCCTATCCCCTCGACGAGTACGGCATGTACGGGGCCGTGCCGGTGGAGGAGATCAAGCGGAAGCTGCTGATGCTCAAGCACGAGGGCGTCCTGCACCGCGTCAAGCTCCTCATGCTCACCAACTGCACCTTCGACGGGATCGTCTACAACCCGTCGCGCGTGATGGAGGAGTGCCTGGCCCTCAAGCCGGACCTGGCGTTCCTGTGGGACGAGGCCTGGTTCGCCTTCGCCCGCTTCCACCCCGTCTACCGCCAGCGCACCGCCATGGCCGCGGCCCGCACCCTCACCGACCGCTACCGCGACCCCGGGTACGCCGACACCTACGCGGCCCACCGCGCGAGCCTCGGCGACGACCCGGACGACGAGGCCCTCATAACCGGCCGGCTGATGCCCGACCCGGAGAAGGTCCGTGTCCGCGTCTACGCCACGCAGTCCACGCACAAGACGCTCACCTCGATGCGCCAGGGCTCCATGGTCCACGTCTTCGACCAGGACTTCCGCCACAAGGTCGCGGAGACGTTCCACGAGGCGTACATGACGCACACCTCGACGTCGCCCAACTACCAGATCCTCGCCTCGATGGACCTCGGCCGCCGACAGGCCGTCCTCGAAGGCTTCGCCCTCGTGCAGAAGCAGCTCGAACAGGCCGGCGTGCTCCGCGACGCGGTCGCCCAGCACCCGCTGCTCAGCCGCTACCTGCGCATCCTCACCACGCCGGAACTCATCCCGCACCGCTTCCGCTCCTCCGGCGTCGAACAACCCTTGCGCACCGGCCTCGCCCGGATGGAACGGGCCTGGGCGGAGGAGGAGTTCGTCCTCGACCCGACCCGCGCCACCCTGCACATCGGGCTCACCGGCATCGACGGAGACACCTTCAAGCACGACCTACTGATGGACCGGTACGGCGTCCAGGTCAACAAGACGACCCGCAACACGCTGCTGTTCATGACGAACATCGGCACCACCCGCAGCTCCGTCGCCTACCTCATCGAGGTGCTCGTCCGCATCGCCGAGGACTTGGAGGAACGCATCGGCGAAATGGGCCCGCACGACCGCGCCGCGCACCGCGATGCCGTCACCGCACTCGACGCGGGCTCCGCCGCCCTGCCCGACTTCAGCGCGTTCCACCCGGCGTTCCGGCCGAGCCCGCGCACCCCCGAGGGCGACATGCGCGCCGCGTTCTTCCTCGCCTACGACGACACCGAGTGCGAGCACCTCTCGATGGACGCCATCACCGACGCCATGGCGCGGGGCCGCACGGTCGTCTCGGCCACGTTCGTCACCCCGTACCCGCCCGGCTTCCCCGTGCTCGTCCCCGGACAGGTCGTCAGCAAGGACGTCATGACCTACATGGCAGCCCTCGACACCCGCGAGATCCACGGATACGACCCGGCTGCCGGATACCGGGTCTTCACCGAGGCCGCCCTCGAAGCACGCCACACCGCCGAGCGCTAGGGTCTTTCGTTCGGATCAGGCCGGACAGGGAGCGGGGTCCGGTGCGTGCGATCGCAAGGCGGAGGAGGGAGTCAGGGCGGCGCCCTGGCGACCGACGACAACGCGGCGAGTGTGCGTGCCAGACCCCGCGAGCCCGGCGTGATCCAAACGAGAGGCCCCAGCTGTGTCCGACCCAGGTACCTCCTCTCCCGCAGCCCCAGGCAGCGGGGGAGGAGGTCGCGTTTTCCCGACCGACCGACCGGATCCCGAAGGAACAACACCCCCTCATGGCACCTCAGATCCTGCGCGCACACGACCGGACCCCCGCACCGTGGAAGAACGGCGGTGGCATCACCACGGAGGTCATGGCCCACCCCCAGGGCGCCGGCACCGACGACTTCGCGTGGCGGATCAGCGTCGCCGACGTCGCGAGCAGCGGCCCCTTCTCCGTGTTCGAGGGCGTCGACCGGATCATCACCGTCGTCGAGGGGCCGGGCATGGCCCTCACCGTCGACGGCACGGAGCACGTCGTGGACACCCGCTGTGCGCCCCTTGCCTTCTCCGGCGACGCCACCACCGACTGCCGGCTGCTCGACGGCCCCGTCGTCGACTTCAACGTCATGGTGCGGCGCACCGAGGCGAAGGCCGACGTGTCCGTCGAACGCCGCTCCACGGTGCTGCGCCCCGCCCCCGGGACCCGCGTCCTCGTGATCGTCCTCGACGGCACCGCGGCCCTGCGCCGGGAGCCCGTCCGCCTCGGCCGGCTCGACGCGGTCCTGTTCCACGACGAGGAGGACCCCGCCGACATCGCTGTCGACGGGGTCCTCGCGGTCGTCTCCCTCACGGATGTCCGCTGAGCGGATCCGGGTAGGCCGCCCGGCATACAACAGCCGCGGCCGCCAGGCCGCGGCTCTCGCATGCCGGGCGGCCTGGCGGCCTGTTCAGGGGGAGGACGTCACGCCCAGGTGGTGGCCGTCCGGTGCACCAGACGGGCGCCGGCCCGAGCCGTGCGCTGGTCGACGTCGAACTCCGGATTGAGCTCGGCGACGTCGACGACCACGAGCTTGCCGCTGCCCGCGACCCGTGTGCAGACCCGCTCGACGACCTCCATCGGCACGCCGTACGCGGCGGGCGCGCTGACCCCGGGGGCGACGGCCGCCGGCAGCACGTCCAGGTCGATCGTCAGGTGTACGAGGTCGCAGCTCGCGAGGAACTCGTCGACGAACGACTCCACCCGCCCAATGTCGAGCAGCCCGCACTCGGTGTCCGGCAGGTACCGCACCCCGAGCGACTCCGCGGTGCGGAACAGCGTCTCGGTGTTGGCGGCCTGGCTGATGCCCAGCACCCAGTAGTTGAGGTCACGGCCGTGCCGCCGCTCGCTCTGCGCCATCTGCAGGAACGGCGTGCCCGAGCTGGGTCGCACGTCATCGCGCAGATCGAAGTGGGCGTCGAGGTTCAGCACGCCGAGCCGCGCGCCGGCCTTCAGCGCCCGCGTCTGCTCCAGACCGCTGTACGTGCCGAACGCGACCTCATGACCGCCGCCGAGGACCACCACCGGGTGGCCCGCGTCGACGAGGTGCGCGACCGCGCGGCCCAGCCGCTGCTGACCGGCCTCCAGAGCGTCGTCCGCGTCGCCGGTGACCGCCACGTCACCGGCGTCGAGCGCCCGCAGCGGCTTCGGCAGTGCCATCGAGGCGAGGGCCCGCCGCAGGGCGTCAGGACCCTGCGCGGCGCCCTGCCGCCCCTTGTTGCGGCGCACGCCCTCGTCGCTGCGGAATCCGACGAACGCGATGTCGCCCGGCTCCGTCAGCTCCGTATCGAGCTCGACGGCCTTGTGCCACCGCAGGTGCTCCGCACCGGGCCCGTCGTCACGGCCCGACCAGGGGCGGGCCGTGACGTCCGTGGCCGGAGCGGTCTCCTGGAACGTGCTCACGCCGCGCCGCCCCCGGCCTCCGTCATCGGGATGCGCACGCCGCGCTCCTTGGCGACCGAAGTGGCGTACTCGTAACCGGCGTCGACGTGCCGGATGACACCCATGCCCGGGTCGTTCGTCAGGACACGCTCGAGTTTGCGGGCCGCGAGCTCGGTCCCGTCGGCGATGCAGACCTGGCCGGCGTGGATGGAGCGGCCCATGCCGACGCCGCCGCCGTGGTGGATCGACACCCAGGAGGCACCCGAGGAGGTGTTCACCAGGGCGTTGAGCAGGGGCCAGTCGGCGATGGCGTCGGAGCCGTCGAGCATCGACTCGGTCTCGCGGTACGGGGAGGCCACCGAACCGGAGTCCAGGTGGTCACGGCCGATCGCGACCGGCGCGGACAGCTCGCCGCTGGCGACCATCTCGTTGAACTTCAGGCCCGCACGGTGGCGTTCGCCGTAGCCGAGCCAGCAGATGCGGGCCGGCAGGCCCTCGAACGAGACGCGCTCGCCGGCCATGTCGAGCCAGCGGTGCAGGTGCTTGTTCTCCGGGAACAACTCCTTGATCGCCTTGTCGGTGGCCGCGATGTCCTTCGGGTCGCCGGACAGTGCGGCCCACCGGAACGGGCCGAGGCCCTCCTCGAACAGCGGCCGGATGTGCGCCGGCACGAAGCCGGGGAAGTCGAAGGCCCGGTCGTAGCCGGCCTTGCGCGCCTCGTCGCGAATCGAGTTGCCGTAGTCGAAGACCTCGGCGCCCTTGTCGAGGAAGCCGACCATGGCCTCGACGTGCAGGGCCATCGACTTGCGGGCGCGCTCGGTGAAGCCGGCCGGGTCGGCCTCGCGCTCCTTGTGCCAGTCCTCGACCGAGATGCCGACGGGCAGGTAGGCCAGCGGGTCGTGGGCGGAGGTCTGGTCGGTGACGATGTCGATCGGGGCGTCCCGCTCGAGGAGCTCGGGGAAGATCTCGGCGGCGTTGCCGACGACACCGATGGACAGGCCGCGGCGCTCGTCGCGGGCCTGGACGGCCAGTTCGAGGGCATGGTCGAGGTTGTCGGCCTTGACGTCGAGATAGCGGGTGCCGATGCGGCGGTCGATGCGCGTCTCGTCGACGTCGACACAGATCGCGACACCGTCGTTCATCGTCACGGCCAGCGGCTGGGCGCCACCCATGCCACCCATTCCGGCGGTCAGGGTGATCGTGCCGGCCAGGGTGCCGTCGAACTTCTTGCGGGCGACGGCACCGAAGGTCTCGTACGTGCCCTGCAGGATGCCCTGGCTGCCGATGTAGATCCACGAACCGGCCGTCATCTGGCCGTACATCGTCAGTCCCTCGGCCTCCAGCTTGCGGAACTCCTCCCAGTTGGCCCAGTCGCCCACCAGGTTGGAGTTGGCGAGCAGCACGCGCGGCGCCCACTCGTTGGTGCGCATCACGCCGACCGGCTTGCCGGACTGCACGAGGAGGGTCTCGTCGTCCTTGAGGGTCTTGAGCGTGCGGACGATCGCGTCGTACGCCTCGTGGTTGCGGGCGGCCTTCCCGGTACCGCCGTAGACGACGAGGTCCTCGGGGTGCTCGGCGACCTCGGGGTCGAGGTTGTTCATGAGCATCCGCAGGGCGCCCTCCTGCTGCCATCCGAGGCAGTTCAGTTCGGTGCCGCGGGGGGCCCGGACGACGCCCGGCGCTTCGTGGGAAGGGCTGGTCATGTGTGCTCCTCTTGGGGATCGAGCCGTTGTGCACCGTCATGACACGCGACGGGCGGAGCCGGGACCAGTGGCGCCGCCCGCATTTCTCGGATCCGAGACGCTTACCCGGGAAGGGGACCACCGGCCCGTTCGCCGATGGCACCGCTCCCATAGGATCGTCACAGGCATTGGGCAGCATGCAGGGGGAGCGGATGGCGAGGACGGTGGGCGGCGTGGTCGTGGACCCGGCGGAGCTGGCCCGGTGGTACGAGCAGGGCGCGGGCGGTTCCGTCCCCGCGTACCAGCGCGTCAAGGAGCTCGTCGAGCGGCAGATCAGGAACGGCCACTGGCAGGAGGACGACGCCCTGCCCTCGGAGAGCCAGTTCGTCGACGCCCTCGGCCTGTCCCGCATGACCGTCAACCGTGCCCTGCGCGAGCTCGCCACCGAGGGTGTCATCCGGCGCGTCATGGGCGTCGGCAGCTTCGTCGCCCAGCGCAAGGCCAGCTCCGCGCTCCTGGAGGTCCACAACATCGCCGACGAGGTGCAGCACCGCGGCCACCGCTACGCCGCCCGTGTGCTCTCCCTGGGCGAGGAGAAGGCCGACGACCGGACAGGCGCGCACCTCGGTCTCGGCACCGGGCAGCCGGTCTTCCGATCGAGGGTGGTGCACTACGAGGACGGGGTGCCGCTCCAGCTGGAGGACCGCTACGTCAACCCGGCCTTCGCCCCCGGTTATCTGGAACAGGACTTCACGCTGCAGACGCCGTACACGTTCCTGTCGAAGGTGGCGCCGCTCGGCCGGGGCGAGCACATCGTGGAGGCGGTCCTGGCCTCGCCCGAGGAATGCGCGATCCTCGGCATCGGGCCGTCCGAGCCGTGCCTGCTGATCTTGCGCCGCACATGGTCGCGGGACGCGCTCGTGAGCCTCGCGCGCCTGCTCCATCCGGGTTCCCGCTACCGCCTCGAGGGCGCGTTCGCCATGCACTGAGGCGGCCCGGATCCGCTGGACGGGCTTCAGACGACGGTCTGCGCCCCCGCGGCCGGAGGTGTGTGTCCCGAGACCGCCGCGGTGAGCCGCGCCGCACCCTGCGTCAGGGCCCGGCGCACCTCTTCGGTGTCGTGCCGGCCGTGGTGGCGGCGCCAGGTGGTGCTGATCGCGGCGACGGGCCGCTCGTTGTGGTCGAACGCGGCCACCCCCATCGAGCAGAAGCCCTGCGACACCAGCTCCACCTCCTGCGACCAGCCGCGCTCCCGCTCCCGGGCCAGCTCGCCGGCCAGTCCCGGCAGGGAGCGCGGCCCCCGGCCGGTGCGGGTGGTCAGATCGCCGGGCCGCGAGAACAGCGCCCGCAGCTGCGCCTCCGAGGTGTGGGCGAGGATGGCGCGGCCGTTGGCCGTCAGATGGGCTGGCAGGCGCACGCCGACATCCGTCACAAGTGCGATGTCGACGTCCCCGGCCCGGATCGGGGGACGCTCCTTGAGCAGGTAGACCGTCTCCGCGCCCTGCAGGATCCCCAGGTGCACGGTCTGGCCGAGGCGGCTCGCGACCGTGCGCAGGATCGGCCGGGCGAGCCGCTCCAGCGGCTCGTGGCGCAGATAGGCCGAGCCCACCTCGAAGGAGGACACACCGAGCCCGTACGCCTGTTCCGACGGGACGTACGTGACGAAGCCGCGGTCGGTCAGCACGGTGAGGATGTGGTAGGCGGACGAGCGCGGAATGCCCAGGTCACGGGCGAGCGTGGCGGCCTGTACGAGGCCGGGCCGGCCGGCGAGGTACACGAGCATGTCCAGGGCTCGCGCGACCGCGGGGGACGCGCTCGACGCCGGTCCGGGCGTCGGCTTGTGTTCACTCATCGGATCACCTCTTGACGCGCACCTGTATAGACAGGAATATACAGGCTCGTTCACTGTCGAGGGCCTTGACGACAGGCCGGTGCCACGAGGCGCATCGCTCTGCCAGGCCCTCCGGCACCTCCTGCGGCACCCGCCCCCCCAGAGGGAGACACTCGTTTGCGCACCGAAAACGCCGGCCTGAGCCGCGGGCTCAACTCACGGCACATCCGCTTCATCGCACTCGGCTCCGCGATCGGCACCGGGCTCTTCTACGGCTCCTCCGCGTCCATCCAGGCGGGCGGCCCCGCGGTCCTGCTCGCCTACCTGATCGGCGGCGCCGCCGTCTTCCTCGTCCTGAGGTCGCTCGGCGAGATGGCCGTGGCGTCCCCCTGCGCCGGCTCCTTCGGCGAGTACGCGAACCGCCACCTCGGGCCGCTCGCCGGCTTCCTCACCGGCTGGACGTACGCCTTCGAGATGGTCATCGTGGCCGTCGCCGACGTCACGGCCATCGGCGTCTACATGGGCTTCTGGTTCCCCGAAGTCCCGCGCTGGATCTGGGTCCTGGCCGCCGTGCTCATCGTGGGCGCGCTCAACCTCGTCAGCGTCAAGGTCTTCGGTGAGCTGGAGTTCTGGCTGTCCCTCGTGAAGATCGTCGCCATCGTCGCGATGATCGTCGTCGGCATCGCCGTGATCGCCTTCGGTCTCGGCAGCGGCCACGCCCACGTCGGCCTGTCCAACCTGTGGAGCAACGGCGGATTCTTCGCGGGCGGCATCGACGGCTTCGTCATCTCCTTCGCCATCGTCATGTTCGCCTTCGGCGGCACCGAGATCATCGGCGTCACGGCCGGCGAGGCGCAGTCCCCGGAGAAGACCATCCCGGGCGCGGTGAACTCCATCCCGCTGCGCATCATCCTCTTCTACGTCCTGACCCTCGCCGTGATCATGTCGATCACCCCGTGGCAGCAGATCAGCGACTCGGGCAGCCCCTTCGTGCAGATCTTCGCCGGAGTGGGCCTCAAGTCCGCGGCCGCCGTTCTCAACGTCGTGGTCCTCACTGCCGCCCTGTCCGCCATCAACAGCGACATCTTCGCCGCGGGCCGCACGATGTACGGCCTCGCCGAGCGCGGGCACGGCCCCGCCGCCATGCGCCGCGTGACCAGCAACGGCGTGCCCTGGGTGACCACCCTCGTCATGATCGGCGCCCTGCTCTTCGGTGTCGTGATGAACGCGGTCGTCCCCGGCGAGATCTTCCTGATCATCGCCTCCATCGCCACGTTCGCGACGGTCTTCGTCTGGGTAATGATCATGCTCACCCACATCAAGGCCCGCAGCTCGATGTCCCCGGAGGAGTCCGCGGCCCTGAAGTTCCCGGCCCCGTTCTGGCCCTACGGCCAGATCATCACCCTCGTCTTCATGACGGCGGTGCTGGTCCTGCTCGGCGTCCACGAGAGCACCCGCGTGGCGCTCGTCGTCGGCGTGGTCTGGCTGGCCCTCCTCACGGTGGTCTACCTCCTTGCGCTCCGCCGCGGGCGGCACCGGCCCACAGTCGGTGATGCCCGGGCCGACGCCCCTGAGGCCACGACCACGGGGGCAGTGGAGCCGGCCGAGATCTCCGGCTGACTTGTCGCGAAGGCCGGCGGGCGCGCGCCGTCGAGGCTACGGCCGCTCGGCTCCCGCTCGCCGCCGCGTCGACTCCCGCTCCAGCAACTTCGCCGGGACCAGGCGGTGTTCGGGGGCCGCACCGGGCTCCGGGGGGTTGCCTATGACGTCCATGAGGAGTTCGGCGGCCTGGCGGCCGATGGATTCCGGGGCGAGGTCCAGGGCGGTCAGTGGGGGGCGGGAGCTGCGGGCGAACTCGCCGTCGGCGCCGACCACGATCTGGACGTCTTCCGGGACGGACAGGCCCAGTTCGCGGCAGACGGCGAGCGTCGCGAAGCCGAACTTCTCCATCACGACGTACAGCGCGTCGGGCCGGTCGGGGCGGGTGAGCAGGCGGCGGGCGGCGGCCGTCGAGTCGGTGCCCGGCTCGGCGTGGTCGAGCAGCACCGGACGGCCGGTGCGCGCGCACCAGTCGCGGTAGGCGCGGGCCGCGTCCTCGTCGTAGGACTGGCCGGTGGAGCCCGTGAGGAGGCCGACGCGCTGCGCGCCGGTCGCCGCCAGGTGGTCCAGGGCGGCCTGGGCGCAGGTGGAGAGTTCGTTGTCCACCCAGGGGAAGGCGTCCTTGCGGGACAGGTCGCGGCCGGTGGTGACGACGGGGACGCCCATCGCGGACAGGCGCGTGAGCAGCGGGTCGTCGGTGAGCGGGTCGATGACGATCGTGCCGTCGAGCGGGAGCGACTCGAAGGGCCGGCCGTCGAGCGAGGGCGGGACGAGGACGAGGGAGTAGTCGCGGTCCATCGCGGTCCAGGTCGCCGCGTTGACGATCTTGACGAAGTACTCGATGTCGGTGATGCCGCCCTCGACGGCGGTGCGGTGCGTGAGGCCGATCAGCCCGGTGCGGGCGCCGCGCAGGCCACGGGCGTTGGGGTTGGCGCGGTAGCCGAGGTCGCGGGCGACGGCGAGGACGCGTTCGCGGGTGTCGGCGCCGACCCGGCCGACGCCGTTGAGCGCGTGCGAGGCGGTGGTGACGGAGACGCCGGCCCGGCGGGCGACCTCGCGCAGACCGCCGCCGCCCGCACCCCGTCGGCCTGGCTTCCGGTCGGCCCCGTGCGGTCCGTGCGACCCGTGCGGCTCTGTGACGTCTGACATGACCGTGAGCTTACAGATTGACTGCCAAAACGTTTAGGCATTACCTTCCGAATCATCGCCAAAACGTTTGGGCAATGGCGCCCGGCTCGATGCCAAAACGTTTAGGCACTCCGCTCACCCCGCAAAGGACGCCTGCCGACCATGGCCGAGGCCACCCGCTCCGCCCCGCCCGCACCCCCCGCGCCCGCCGAATCCCCGAAGACCCCGGAGGGTTCCGCCTCCGTCTTCACGGTCGAGCAGCGCGGCATCGACGCCGTCCCCGACGCCGAACGCCAGGGCGGCCCCAGCCGCCTGTTCGGGCTGTGGGCCGGCACCAACACCACCGTGTTCACCGTGGTCTACGGAGCGCTCGTCGTCTCCTTCGGCCTGTCCTTCTGGTACGCGGTCGCGCTCATCGTCGTCGGCAACATCCTGGGCTTCGCCGTCACCGGCCTCACCAGCCTCCAGGGCCCGCGCACCGGCACCTCCACCCACTCCGTCTCGCGCGCCGCGTTCGGCCCGCGCGGCGGCAAGCTGCCCGCGCTGCTCAGCTGGGTCATGCTCGTCGGCTTCGAGGCCGGAGGCATGGTGCTGATCGTGCTCGCCGGGCTCGCCCTGCTCGACCAGGCCGGCGTCACCGCCGGCACGCCGGTGAAACTGCTGGTCATCGCGGTCGCCGCCGGGCTGCAGATGCTGCTGCCGCTGTCCGGCTACCACCTGATCATGAAGGTCCAGAAGTACTTCGCCTGGATCTTCGCCGCGATGTTCGCCGTCATGGCCGTCCTCGTCTTCCCCAAGGCCGACTTCGGCACCCACGGTGACGCGCCGTCCCTCGTGACGATCTCCCTCGTGCTCGCCATGGTCACCGCGTCCGGCGGCCTGTCCTGGGCCGACATGGGCAGCGACTACTCGCGCTACCTGCCCGCCGACTCCGCGCCCCGCAAGGTCTTCGCCTGCGCCGCGCTCGGCGGCATGGTGCCCAACATCCTGCTCCAGGTCCTCGGCGCCGCCGTCGCCACCGCGACCACGAACGCCGCCGACCCGGTCTCCGGACTCCCGGAGATCCTGCCCGGCTGGTTCACCACCCCGTACCTGCTGCTCGCGATCGTCTCGCTGCTCGCCGTGAACACCACGGACATGTACTCCTCGGGCCTGAACCTGCTCGCCGTCGGCATCCCGATCAAGCGCTGGATGGTCGTCTTCGTCGACCTCACGCTGTGCACGGCCATCACCCTGTGGGCCGTCTTCTCCGCCGACTTCTACACGCTGCTCTCGAACTTCCTCAGCCTCATCGTGCTGTGGCTCGGCCCCTGGGCCGCCGTCTACCTCACCGACTGGGCGCTGCGCCGCGGCCGCTACCACGTGCCGTCCCTCTTCCCGAAGGAGAGCGGCAGCGAGGGCATCTACTGGCACAAGGGCGGCGTCCGCCCCGCCGGTCTGATCGCCGTCCTGCTCGGTTTCGCGGCCGCCGTTCTCTGGGTCGACTCGACCGTCTTCACCGGACCGCTGTCCGACGCCGCCGGCGGCCTGGACCTGTCCGTCTTCGCGGGCGCCTTCGTCGCCGGCGTCACCTACTGGCTGCTGGCCCGGCGCACCGTGCGCGCCGAGGCCGAGCTGACCGCCACCCTCTGAACCACCCCGACTCCCTCACCCCGTACGTCTTCTCCTGGAGCCGAACCACCATGAACCAGCCCAGCCTCCGCCAGCTCATCGATGCCGGTGAGGGAGTCGTCAAGGCCGACCGGATCATCCGCGGCGGGCAACTCGTCAACGTCTGCACCGGCGAGATCTACCCGGCCGACGTCGCCATCACCGGCGACCGCATCGCCGCCACCGGCGACGTCGCCGCGTACGAGGGCCCGGACACGGAGATCGTCGACGCGACCGGCAAGTACCTCACCCCGGGTCTCATCGACGGCCATCTTCACCTGGAGTGCTCCAAGCTGTCGGTGACGATGTTCGCCGACGCCGCCGTCCGCTACGGCACCACCTCGGTGATCTCCGGGCTCGACCAGTTCCTCGTCGTCGCCGGGCTCGACGGGGTGCGCGAGGCGCTGCGCGAGGCCGACGCGTCGCCGATGAAGATCTTCTGGGGCGCGCCGTTCAAGACCCCGTACACGCTGCCCGAGACGACGGTCGGCTTCTCCTTCGGGCCCGACGAGCACGCCGAGACCCAGGAGTGGGCGGAGTGCTTCGGTGTGTGGGAGACCGTCGCCGAGTTCGTCCTCAACCGTGACGAGAAGGTGCTGCGAGCCCTCGAGCTCGCCCACCGCAACCGCCTGCCGATCTTCGGCTGCGCCCCGATGGCCGCCCCCACCACCATCAACGCACTGTCCGCCGCCGGTGTCCGCCTCGACCACGAGAGCTACACCGCCGAGGAGGCCCTGCTGAAGCTCCGGGCCGGCATGTCGCTGCTGATCCGTGAGTCGTCCGTCGCGCACTTCATGAACGAGAACGTGCGCACCGTCACCGAGTTCGGCGCCCAGTCCCGCCGCGTCGGCTTCTGCACCGACGACATGCACGTCGCCGACATCCTGCGCGAGGGCCACCTCGACAAGCTGGTCCGCATGGCGATCAAGGCGGGCGTGAAGCCTGTCGAGGCGATCCAGATGGCCACCCTCAACTGCGCCGAGATGTACCGCATCGACCACCTCGTCGGCTCGATCACGCCCGGCCGCTACGCCGACGTGCTCATCGTCGACTCTCCCGAGTCCTTCCAGGTCGAGCGGGTCTTCGCGCGCGGCGAACTGGTCGCCGAGGGCGGCCGCACGCTCGACGCCCCCGTGGCCCCCGAGCGCTCCGCCGCCCTGTCCCCGGCCTTCCAGGTCGCCCCCGTCACCGCCGACGGCATCGGCGTGCGCGCCGAGGGCGACAGCGCGGACGTGCTCGTCGTCGAGATGGACCGCACCGTTCCGTTCGTCCGCAAGGGCGTGCCGATGACGCTGCCCGTCGTCGACGGCACGGTCCGCGCCGACACCGACCGCGACGCCCTCTACGTCACGGTCTCCGAGCGCTACGGCAAGAACGACGGCGCCACCGTCACCGCGATGATCAACGGCTTCGGGCTGCGCTCCGGTGCCATCGCCTCCTCCGCCGCGCCCGACGACAACAACATCATCTGTGTCGGCGCCGACCGTGCCGACATCGCACTCGCCGTCAACCACCTCTCCGAGCACGGCGGCGGCCAGGTCGTCGTCGAGAACGGCGAGATCAAGGAGTTCCTGCCGCTGCCCGTGGCCGGCATCGTCGCCGACCTCGCGCCCGAGGAGATGGCCGCCGCCGAGGACCGGCTGGAGGCCGCCGCCCGCGCGCTCGGCTGCGAACTCCCGTCCGCCTTCGGCTTCCTGATCTTCCTGGAGATCACCGCGATCCCCGAGTACGCCGTCACCGACCTCGGCGTCGTCAACTACCACACGCAGGACGTCGTCGACATCCTCGACCCGGCCGCCGCCCCGGTCGCCGACTGACGTACAGAACTCAGGAGTTGAGGAGAATCATGACCACGAACGTCGACGCTTTCATCGCCGGACTGCCCAAGTGCGAGCTGCACCTGCACATCGAGGGCACCCTTGAGCCCGGCCTCAAGTTCGCGCTCGCCGAGCGCAACGGCGTCGAGCTGCCGTACGCCGACGAGGCCGCGCTGCAGGCCGCGTACGACTTCGACGACCTGCCCGGATTCCTCGCCGTCTACTACGAGGGCATGTCCGTCCTCCGTACCGAGCAGGACTTCTACGACCTCGCGGCGGCCTACGCGGCCAAGGCCCACTCCCAGAACGTGCGTTACGCGGAGATCTTCTTCGACCCGCAGGCGCACACCGCGCGCGGTGTCGCCTTCGACACCGTGATCCGCGGCCTGACCCGCGCCCTGGACGACGCGGAGCGCGCGACCGGCTTCACCGGCCGGCTCGTCATGTGCTTCCTGCGCGACTTCCAGGCCGAGTTCGCGATGACGACCCTGGTGCAGTCCCTGCCGTACAAGGACTGGATCGTGGGCGTCGGCCTCGACTCGGACGAGGCGGGCAACCCGCCGGTCAAGTTCCGCGAGGTGTTCGCTCGGGCCCGGGCCGAGGGCTACCGACTGACGATGCACTGCGACGTGGACCAGAAGAACTCCACCGAGCACATCCGTCAGGTGATCGAGGAGATCGGTGTCGACCGCATCGACCACGGCGTCAACGCCCTGGAGGAGCCGGCGCTGATCGCCGCCATCCGCGAGAAGGGCCTCGGCCTCACGGTCTGCCCGATCTCCAACTCGCACGTCACGGACGGCCTGAAGGCCGCCGAGATCCGCGCCCTGCTCGACCAGGGCGTCAAGGTCACGGTCAACTCCGACGACCCGGCCTACTTCCCGGGCTACGTCGCCGAGAACCTGGCCGCCCTGCGCCCGGCCCCGGCGTCCCTCACGGACGCCGACCTGGTCCGCCTCCAGCGCAACGCGATCGACATCTCCTGGGCGGCCCCGGCGATCCGCGACCGCTTCCTGGCGGAACTCGACGCGTACGCGAACCGCTAGGACAGACACGGCAGTTCACATCGAGACCCCGGCAAGGACCTGCCGGGGTCTCGGCGTCGCCGGAACCTTCGTGGTCGCCGCCGCGTAGCCGTCCAGAGCGGTGCGCCACTGCCCGTGCCCGGCCGCGCCCCTGCCCCAGGACGCGGCCGCCTCGATCCGGGACGACTGCGGCGCAGACCGCTCGCCGGCCACCTCCCGCCACAGCGCAAGCGCCTCCTCCGTGTGCTCGTCGCCCAGATCCAGCAGAGCGGCGGCGAGGTTGAGTACGGCGAGAGTGTGCACGGGGTCGTACGGCGGTGTGGCCTCGCGCGCCTGCCGGAACAGGGCGACAGCCTGCTCGCCGTCCGCGCGCTGCAACGTGGCCCGGAAGCGGGCATGGGCGCTGTTGCCCCAGTTGTCGAGGTAGCCGCCTCGCTGCGGCCGGTGCTGCCCGATGGCCCCGCACGGCCAGCCGGTGGGCTTTCGCCGCCTCCGCCAGGTCTGCCGAGTCGTCGTCACCGGACTCGCGCACCAGCGAGCTCAGGCCCTACTCGATCTCCCGTGGCAGCCGCGGCCTGCGTCCGGATTCCAGGTGGGCGTTGCCGAAGCTGACGGGAAGCGGGTCGGGGCCGCCCTCATGCCGGTACAGGAGTACGTTTCCCAGGTTGGACGCGTACATCGCACGCTGGGGATGCTCCGGCGTCGTCAGGCGCAGCGCCTCGCGGTGCGAGTCCACGGCCGCGTCGAGATGGATGCGTTCCCCGGTCGCGTCCGCGAGGGCACGGAGCACGGTTCCGTGCCGTCCGCGAGAGCGCGGAGCACGGTTCCGTGGGTGTTGAAGCTGTTCGGACGGGGCCGGCCCCGTTCACGCTCCACCCGCAGCGTGCTCTCGATCGCGGCCACCGCGTCGTCGAGGTCCTGGACGTCGTCACTGAGCAGGTGGCGGGCGTGCAGCACTCTGCTCAGGCCCGACAGCGCCAGCGGCCGGTTGACGTGCTTGGGCCCTGCGGTCTTCACCGCGGCGGTCGTCGACGCGACGGCCTCGCGCAGGAGATCGGGTCGTCGCGTGACTTCGAACTGTCTGAGCAGTGCCAGGTCAGGCGCCTCTTTCCGTACCCCTGGAAGAGCGCGGACTTCCCGGCCGAGTACGACACCAGGGGGTTCTTCGTACCGGGCAGACGATTTCAGCAGGCATATTCGCGTGAATCCGCCATTTTGACTGCCGGCCGGTCGGTGGGGGCAACCGTCGCCCGGTCCGAGGCGCTTCATCGGCAGCCCCCGGAAAAACCGTCAGGCCCGTTCTAGATCTGTCGTGCACCCCAACCAGCCAATCCCCAACTGGCCGCAGAGTAAAGGAAGTTGCAACAGTCCAGGTGAACGATGCCTCGTCGGAAAAGAATTCAGCCGTTTCCCTCCGGCCATGCCTTCCACTCGCGACCGACGGGGTCGAAAAAGACGGTTGCCGATCACTCACTCGCACCTTGACCGGTGAGTAACCACGCCACTACCTTTCAATCCGCTTCGAACACACGCTTCATATCGGCGTTCCGCGGTGGGCCTTTCCCTGCAGGAAGCCGGTGAGCCGCCGTGTCTGTTTCTGTACAGAACCCCCCACCGTGCAGTCTCACCCTTGATTCGGAGAATGATGAACTCCGCTGTGCGTTCCGAAGAAATGATCATCGGTATTACTCCGTACGGTGAGCCCGATGCCGGGCTCACCGTGGCGGTCGGCCGGGCCGGCGGTCTTGGTGTGCTCGACCTCGGGGCCGGCGACCGGAGATCCCGCGAGGCCCTCGCTCAACTGCGGCGCACGGCTTCGGGCAGGTTCGGCGTCAGGGTCGATGCGCACTGCCGGCTCACCCCGGCCGACCTGGCTCCGGACGGTCCGCACACCGTGGTTCTCGCGGTCGCGGCGGCGGCCGGGGAAGCAGGCGCGGCCTGGACGATCGCCGGGCTCGCGGCGCGCTTCCGCGTCCTCGTCGAGGTCACCGACCTGGAGGGCGCACGGGACGCGATACGCGCCGGGGCGCACGGCCTGATCGCTCGCGGCACCGAGTGCGGCGGCCGGATCGGCGAGTTGAGCACCTTCGTCCTGCTCCAGCGACTCCTCGCCGCGCCCGAGGTGACCCGGCCCGTGTGGGCGTGCGGCGGCATCGGCCCTCGAACGGCCGCCGCCGCGGTGGCCGGCGGAGCGGCCGGCGTCGTCCTCGACGGCCAACTCGCGCTGCTCGCCGAGTCGGCGCTGCCCGAACCTGTTGCCGCGGTGCTGCGCACCAGCGACGGCTCGGAAACCGTCGTCCGGGCCGGTCACCGATTCCTGCTGCGGCGAGGCCCGGACGCCCCGCGCCTCGCCGAGGGCGCCGGACCGCAGGAGGTGGCGGCGCTTCTGGGCGGGCGGGATCCGCGTACCCAACTGCTCCCGGTGGGCCAGGACGGCTTCCTCGCCACCCTGTTCGCGGAGCGGTGGGGCGATGTGCGCCGAACGGTGCGCGCGCTGCGGGAAGCGGTGCTGGGCGCCGTCCGGGACGACACGGCAGCTCGGGCGCTGCGGCCCGGATCGCCCATGAGCCTGGCGCTCGGCACCCGGCTCCCCGTCGCCCAGGGGCCGATGACAAGGGTGAGCGACGGACCCGCTTTCGCCGCGGCGGTGGCAGCGGACGGAGCACTTCCCTTCCTCGCCCTGGCGCTGGCGGACGGCACGCGGACGCGGACGATGCTGACCGCGACCCGGGACGCGGTGGCCGGCCGGCCGTGGGGCGTGGGAGTCCTCGGCTTCGCGCCGGAGGACGTGCGTACGGCCCAGCTGGAGGCCGTACGG
The DNA here is from genome assembly GCF_042890955.1 of Streptomyces sp. NPDC001933. Lineage (NCBI taxonomy): Bacteria > Bacillati > Actinomycetota > Actinomycetes > Kitasatosporales > Streptomycetaceae > Streptomyces > Streptomyces sp. NPDC001933. The sequence continues at coordinate 421,365 of NZ_JBIASS010000004.1, forward strand.
GAGATGCGGCCGACCCACGCGATCATCGCCGGTGGGCGGCCGTCCCAGGCGCAGGCCCTGGAGCAGGACGGTATCCGGACGTTTCTGCACGTGCCCTCACCGGGGTTGTTGCGGCAGTTCCTTCAGGCCGGGGCGCGCCGGTTCGTGTTCGAGGGCTCGGAGTGCGGCGGGCATGTGGGGCCGCGCGGAAGTTTCGCGCTCTGGGAGGCGCAACTGGCCGTCCTGGAGGATTTCCTGGAGAGTCACGAGGCCGCGGACCTCGAGGTGTTCTTCGCGGGCGGCGTGCACGACGAGCGGTCGGCGGCGATGGCCGCCGCTCTGGCCGCGCCGCTGACCGCGCGCGGCGCGGCCGTCGGTGTGCTGATGGGTACCGCATATCTGTTCACCGAGGAGGCCGTTTCCCGCGGGGCGGTCCGGCCGCTCTTCCAGCAGCAGGTCCTGGAGGCCGAGTGCACCACGCTGCTGGAGTCGGCGCCGGGCCACGCGACGCGGTGCGTGCCGAGCCCGTTCACCGCCGGCTACCGCGACCAGGAGGCCCGGCTCCGTGCCGAGGGCGTGCCGGACCGGCGGATCTGGGAGGAGCTGGAGAGGCTCAACGTCGGCCGGCTGCGCATCGCCAGCAAGGGCGTCGACCGATCCGCCGACGGCTGCCTCTCTCCGGTCGACGAGCGGCGCCAGCTCGCCGAGGGAATGTTCATGGCCGGCGAGGTGGCCGTGCTGCGCTCGGCGACCACGACCGTCGCGGCACTGCACGAGTCGGTGACCACGGGCGCCGCCGAGCATCTCGCCCTGCGGACGGCGCAGTCGGCCCCGGCGAACGAGGTGCGGGAGCCGGCCGCGCCCGCTCCGCTGGACGTCGCCGTGGTCGGCATGGCGTGCATGTTCCCGCAGGCGCCCGACCTGCCCGCCTTCTGGGCGAATGTGGTCGCCGGAGTGGACGCGGTGAGCGAGGTCCCGCCCGAGCGGTGGGACCCGGCCGTCCACCATGGCGAGTCGACCCCCTCCAAGTGGGGCGGCTTCCTGCCCCGCATCCCCTTCGACCCGCTGCGCTACGGCATCCCGCCGACGTCTCTCGGCAGCACCGAACCGGTGCAGCTGCTGTCCCTGGAGGCCGCCCGGCGCGCTCTGGAGGACGCCGGATACGGCGACGGGGGACGGGAGTTCGACCGCTCACGAACTTCCGTGGTGTTCGGAGCCGAGGCGGGCAGCGATCTGTCGAACGCGGCCACGCTGCGGGCGGTGCTGCCCTCGTACTACGGCCGCGTCCCCACGGGTCTGGACGACCAGCTCCCGGGACTCACCGAGGACTCCTTTCCCGGCATGCTCGCCAACGTCATCTCGGGCAGGATCGCCAACCGGCTCGATCTCGGCGGCGCCAACTACACCGTCGACGCCGCCTGCGCCTCGTCACTGGCCGCAGTGGACGTCGCCTGCAAGGAGCTGGCCGGCGGCACCTCCGACGTGGTGCTGTGCGGCGGCGCCGACCTGCACAACGGCATCAACGACTATGTCCTGTTCTCCTCCGTGCACGCCCTGTCTCCCACCGGCCGCTCACGTGCCTTCGACGGCTCGGCGGACGGCATCGCGCTCGGCGAGGGCATCGCCTGCGTCGTCCTCAAGCGGCTCGCGGACGCCGAGCGGGACGGCGACCGGATCTACGGCGTCATCAAGGGCCTGGGCTCCTCCAGCGACGGCCGCTCACTCGGTCTGACCGCGCCGAGGCCCGAGGGCCAGCGCTCGGCTCTGGAGCGCGCCTATCGCAACGCCGGCGTCTCACCGGCGGACGTCGGTCTCGTCGAGGCACACGGCACCGGGACGGTCGTCGGCGACCGCACCGAACTGCGCATCCTCAGCGAGGTGTTCACCGAGGCCGGGGCGGAACCGGGCGGCTGTGCACTCGGTTCGGTGAAGTCGCAGATCGGCCACACCAAGTGCGCCGCCGGTCTCGCCGGAATGATCAAAACGCTGCTGGCGCTGTACACCGGCGTCCGGCCGCCCACCCTGCATGTCGAGAATCCCAACCCGGCCTGGGAGGCGGACACCAGCCCCTTCGCCTTCCACGCCGAGGCCCGGCCATGGGCGGCGCCCGCGGAGGAACGGATCGCCGGAGTGAGCGCGTTCGGCTTCGGCGGGACCAACTTCCACGTGGTGCTGGCCGCCCACGCCGGTGGCGTACCGCCCGTGCGGGGACTGGACGCCTGGCCGGCCGAACTGTTCGTGTTCCGCGGACGGGACGAGGCCGCGGCCCGCCGGGCGATGGAGGAGCTCCTCGCAGCCGCTCAGCCCGAGGGCCGGTCGTGGCGGCTTCAGGACCTCGCGCTGAGCGCGGCCCGGCGGTCGGACGCGAGCGCGGACCCGGCCCGGGTCGCCATTGTGGCGACGGACGTGGACGACCTGGTCGAGAAGGTGCGGCGGGCCCTGGCCGACCCCGCCGACCCCGCTCCGGCACGCGGCATCCACCGGGCCGGCATCGGCGAATCGGACGGCGCCAAGGTGGCCTTTCTCTTCCCCGGCCAGGGCAGCCAGCGCACCGGCATGCTCGCCGACCTGTTCGTCGCCTTCCCCGAGCTCCGCCCCTATCTGGAACTCGCCCGCGCCCACGCCGACACCCTGTATCCCCCCGCCGCCTTCGACGACACCGAACGCGAGAGGCAACGGGCCGCGCTGACCGACACCCGGGTGGCACAGCCCGCCCTCGGCGTCACGGGACTCGCCGCGCACGCCGTGCTCACCGCGGCCGGCGTGCAGCCGGACATGGCCGCCGGGCACAGCTACGGCGAGCTGGTGGCACTGTGCGCGGCCGGCGCACTGACCCCGGAGACGCTGCTGGAGCTGAGCGCGGAGCGAGCGGCGGCGATTCTTCGGGCCGCCCAGTCCGCCCGGGGCGACGCGGGCGACCCCGGGACCATGGCCGCGGTCTCGGCCGGCGCCGAGGACGTGGCACAGGCGCTCAAGGCGGCGTCCGTGCCGGACAGTGTGGTCGTCGCCAACCGCAACTCGCCCGGCCAGACGGTGATCTCGGGACCGACGGACGCCGTCGACGAGGCCGTCCGGCTGCTGCGCGACGCCGGCCACGGTGCCAAGCGCATCCCCGTCGCCTGCGCGTTCCACAGTCCGCTGGTCGCCGCCGCTTCCGACCGGTTCGCCGAGGCGCTCGCGGCCCGGCCGGTGCACGCGCCCGAATTCCCCGTGTGGTCCAACCGCACGGCCACCCCGTACGCCGCCGACGGTGACGCGGTACGGGCCGAACTCGCGGCCCAGATCGGTGCCCCGGTCGCCTTCGTCGAGCAGATCGAGGCGATGTACGAGGCAGGAGCCCGCATCTTCGTCGAAGCCGGCCCCGGCACGGTCCTGACCCGGCTGGTCGGGCAGATCCTCGGCGACCGCCCGCACCGCACGGTGGCCTGCGAACCCCGGCCGGGCAGCGGCCTGCGCGGCTGGCTCGACGCCTTGGCCGAGCTCGCCGTCGCGGGGCTGCCGGTGCGGGCCGGGTGGCTGCTGCGCGGCCGGAACGCGGTGGACGCGGCACGTACCCCGGCGCCGAAGCTCCCCGGATGGACGGTCGACGGACAACTGGTCCGCACCGCCGACGGCGCCCTCCTCACCGGTGCGCTCGCACCGGCCCGACGAGTCACGGAGACCCTGGAGACGACTGTGACGACGAATTCCCCGCACAGCGCACCGTCCGACCAGGACACGCTCATCTCCGAATTCCTGCGCACCAGCCGGGAGATGATCGCCGCCCAACGGGACGTTCTGCTCACCTACCTCGGATCCGCCCCGGGCGCGCGGCCCGTACCGTCCCCGGCGGCCCCGCAGGTGATCCAGGCCGTGCCACAGCTTCCCCCGGCGCAGCCGCCGATGAAGGACCCGGAACGGGGCACGCCGGCCACCGCCGTGGAGCCGGTAGCCGCGCAGCCCGCCGGTCCGGCCGATGTCCAGCGGGTCGTTCTGGAAATCATCAGCGAGCGCACCGGCTACCCCGTCGACATGATCGAGCCCGACCTCGACCTGGAGGCGGACCTCAGCATCGACTCCATCAAGCGGGCGGAGATCGCGGGCGAACTGGCCCGGCGCCTGGGTGCCGGGGCCGGCACCGACCTCGCCGCGCTGGACGACGACGCGCTGGAGGAGCTGGCGAAGGCGCGGACGGCCGCCGCGGTGACCGACTGGCTGACCGCGCGGACGGGCGGACCGGCCGAGCGGCCCGCCGCCCCGGCGGAGGCGGAGCCCGCTCCGGCGGTGCTGGAGCCCGGACCGGACGCGGCCACCGCCGAACCCCCCGGACGGCACCTCCTGCGCCCGGTCCTCCTCGACGAGCGGGCCGACGCCGGCACCGATCCGTCGTCCGTTCTCACGGGCACCCGCTGGATCCTGCTCGGCGACGCCCCCGAGGTCGCCGCCGGCCTGGCGTCCCACGGCGCCGAGGTCTGCGCACGGGCCCGGGACCACGTCCTGACGGAGACGGACGGACCGGTGGACGGCGTGCTGTGGTCAGGGGCCCTCGCGGGCACCGACGAAATGCCCTTGCTGCCCGCCTCGTTCCCCGTGCTGAAGGCCGCCCTCGCACGCGCCCCTCGATGGCTGCTGGCCGTCCGGCCCGCCGACGGTGAGGTGCCCGACCCCCGGACCGCGGGGCTGCGAGGGCTGTTCCGGACCGTGGCGCGCGAGTACCCACAGACGGTGGCCCGGATCATCGAGGTTTCCGATTCCTCGCCGTCCGCGCTCGCGGACGCCGTGGTCGCCGAGGCCGTCGCGTCGGACCGGACACCGGTCGTGCTGCGGACGGCGGCAGGCCGGCACGGGTTCGAACTGGTGGCGGCGCCGCTCGGCGTGCTCGGCAGCACGGGCGCCGGACCGGCCGGGGCGGGCACCCCGGAAGCCACCGCGCTCGGCCTGGACCAGGACTCCGTGGTGCTGCTGACCGGAGGGGCACGAGGCATCACCGCACAGTTCGCCGCCGTGCTCGCCGGCGCCGCACGCTGCCGTCTGGAACTCCTCGGCCGCACCCCCGCCCCGGACGGTCCGGAGGCCGCGGACACCGCGTCCGCGCGTACCCCGGCCGAGCTGCGCGCCGCGCTCGCCTCCCGCGGCGGACTGAAGCCGGCCGAGATCAACAGCGCCGCCGAGCTGCTGCTCGCCCAACGGGAGATCACGGCCACCCTGACCGAGATCACCGCCTCGGGCGGCCGGGCCCGCTACCGGACGGTCGACTTCCGCGAACCGGACGCGGTACTGCAGGCGGTGAAGGAGATCCATGCCGAGCACGGCCGGCTCGACGGCGTGGTGCACGCGGCCGGTGTGATCGAGGACCGGCTCATCGCCGAGAAGAGCACTGAGTCCTTCCGACGGGTCTACGCCACGAAGGCGACCGGAGCCGACGCCCTGCTCACCGCGTTGGAGGAACTGCCCGCACCGCCCGCGTTCACCGTGCTGTTCGGCTCGATATCGGCCGTCCTGGGCAATCGCGGCCAGGTGGACTACGCGGCCGCCAACGACGCGCTGGAGACCCTCGGCGCGGCGTTCGCCGCCCGCACCGGACGGCGGGCAGTGACCGTGCACTGGGGTCCCTGGGCACCCTCGGCCGGTCACAGCGGCATGATCGGGGCCGAGCTGGCCCGGGAGTACGCCCGGCGCGGCATCCGGCTGATCGACCCGGAGGAGGGGACCGCGGCGCTGCTGCGGGAGCTCGCCTGGGGCGAGGAGTCCGCCACCGCCGTCGTCTACACCGCCTCGGGCTGGTGACGGTCGTGGTGGCGCCGCCCCGGCACGGTCCGAGCACGCAGGCCATGGCCGCACGACAGGTGCCGGTGGCCATCGTCGGGATGGCGGTGCTGCTGCCGGGCGCCGCGGACCTGGATGCCTACTGGCGCAACCTGCGCGACGGCGTGGACGCGATCGGCGCGGTACCGGACGGGCGTTGGGACGCCGAGTACTACCACCCGGGCACCGCTTCCGACCCGGCTGTCGCGAACCAGGTCTACGCCCGCCGCGGCGGGTTCGTGGACGGACTCGCGCAGGTGGAGGTCACCCGGTTCGGGATCATGCCGAACTCGGTGGCCGGTACCGAGCCCGACCAGCTCATCGCCCTGCACGTGGCTTCGGCCGCCCTCGACGACGCGGGCGGCACGGATCGCCTCCCCGACCGGGGGCGGGTCGGCATCGTTCTGGGCAGGGGCGGCTATCTCACGCCCGGCCTGGTCCGGCTCGACCAGCGGGTCCGTACGGCCGGCCAACTGATCCGCACACTGGCGGAGCTGCTCCCGGACCTGACGGGGGACCAACTCGCCGGAGTGCGCCAGGCATTCACCGAGCGTCTCGGTCCGGACAGCCCCGAGTCCGCGATCGGCCTGGTGCCCAACCTCGCCGCCTCCCGGGTCGCCAACCGGCTCGATCTGCGCGGGCCCGCGTACACGGTGGACGCCGCCTGCGCCTCCTCACTGGTCGCCGTGGACCAGGCCGTGGGCGAACTCGCCTCCGGGCGGTGCGACGTGATGCTCGCCGGCGGCGTCCACCACTGCCACGACATCACGCTGTGGAGCGTCTTCTCCCAACTGCGCGCACTCTCCCCGAGCCAGCGCATCCGGCCCTTCCACCGGCACGCCGACGGCATCCTGATCGGTGAGGGGACGGGCGTCGTCGTCCTCAAGCGGCTGGTCGACGCCGAGCGCGCCGGAGACCGGATCTACGCAGTGGTCCGGGGCACCGGAGTGGCCAGCGACGGACGGGCGGCCGGTCTCATGAACCCCGAGCCCGGTGGCCAGACGCACGCGGTACGGCAGGCGTGGCGGGCGGCCGGACTCGACCCCGCCGAGCCGGGCTCGGTCGGCCTGCTGGAGGCGCACGGCACCGCGACACCGGCAGGTGACAGCGCCGAACTCGCCACGCTCGCCGAGGTGTTCGGACCCGGAGACGGTGACGCGGTGCTGGGATCGGTCAAGTCGATGATCGGGCATGCCATGCCGGCCGCCGGGGTCGCCGGCCTGGTCAAGGCCGCACTCGCCGTCCACCACCGCACACTCCTTCCGACACTCCACTGCGACGACCCGCACCCCGCCCTGGCCCGCACCCGGTTCCGCACCCTGGAGAAGGCCGCCGACTGGGAGGCCACCGAGCGCAGCCCCGTGCGCCGGGCCGCCGTCAATGCGTTCGGCTTCGGCGGAATCAACGCGCACGTGGTGCTGGAGGAGGCCCCTGGCGGGCACGGATCCCGCGCGAGCGCACCGGCTCGCCCGGTCGTCGAGGTCGACGAGCCCGAGCACGTCCTGCTCCTCGCCGCCGACTCCCCGGCGCGCCTCACCGCCCTGCTGGACGCCGACGACGACACCGTACGGGCGGCCGGTCTCGCCCCCGGCCACCCGCACCCGGAGGCGGGCCCCGCCCGCCTCGGCATCGTCGGACCGACCGCCAAACGGCTCGCCCTGGCCCGCCGCGCGGTGGCCCGGCAGCGGGGCTGGCACGGACGCGGTGACGTCTGGTTCCGGCCGAGCCCCCTCCTGGGCGCCGGCCACGGCCGACTGGCATTCCTGTTCCCGGGCCTGGAGGGCGAGTTCACCCCGCAGGTCGACGACGTGGCCGCCCATTTCGGTCTGCGTGCCCCCGAAGTCGACGGAGACCGGACCGGAGACGTGGGCCGGCACGGTTTCGGCGTGGTCGCCGTCGGCCGCCTCCTCGACGCGGCGCTGCGCCGCAGCGGGATCGTGCCGGACGCGGTCGCCGGACACAGCGTCGGCGAGTGGACGGCCATGGCCGCGGCCGGGCTGTATTCCGGGGACGAGGTCGATGCGTTCATGGCCGCCTTCGACCCCGACTCGGTGACGGTCCCCGGTCTCGCCTTCGGCGCGATCGGCGCCAGTGCCGAGCACGTCCTGGCCGCCCTGCGCGACGAGGGCGGGAGCCGGGCGGGCCTGGTCCTCTCCCACGACAACGCGCCCGGTCAGTCGATGGTGTGCGGTCCGCAGGCGGCGGTGGAGGACTTCGTACGGGCGCGTCGCGCCCAGGGCGTCCTCAGCCAGGTCCTGCCGTTCCACTCGGGCTTCCACACGCCGATGCTGCGCCCCCATATCGGACCGATCGAGGAGGCCGCCCGCCGCTTCCGGCTGCATCCGCCGCACACTCCGCTCTGGTCGGGCACGACCGCCACACCGTTCCCCGAGGACGAGACGGGGATCCGGGCTCTCTTCGTCCGGCATCTGCTGGAACCCGTACGGTTCCGCCGGCTGACCGAGGCCCTGAACGCGGCCGGTCACCGGGTGTTCGTCCAGGTCGGCCCCGGTCAGCTCGGCTCCCTCGTGAGCGACACCCTGGGCGCTCGCGACCACCTGGTGGTCGCCGCCAACTCGCCCCACCGCACCGGCCTCGCCCAGTTGCGCCGGGTGGCCACCGCGCTGTGGACGGCGGGTTCGGCGGTGGCGCCCTCCTTACGCCCCGTCGAAGCAGCGACCACCCGCCAACGGCCGCCGGTGCAACTGGACTTGAGTGGTGCTCTGGTGTCCCTTTCGCCCCATCGGCTCCCCGGGCTGCGGGCCGGGCTGCGGGCCCCCGCGCGTGCGCCGGTCCAGGTCGGCCCGTCGCCGCTGGACGCCCTCGCCGAGAGTTCCCCGGTGGCCGCCGAACTGCGCGCCCTGCTGAGCGAGACCGCGGACACGGCCGCCGCCCTCATGTCCGCGCGGACGGGGACACCTGCGCCCGCCCCGTCCGCCGGGCCGCGGCACACCACCGTCCACGTCTCGCCCGACACCATGCCCTACCTCCTGGACCACTGCTTCTTCCCCCAACGGCCCGGCTGGCCCGAAGTCGCCGACCGCTGGCCGGTCGTCCCGGCAACGACGATCGTGCAGCACATCGTGGACGCCGCCCAGGCGACGGTCCCAGGCGGGCTGCCGGTCGCCGTGCACGGCGCGCGGTTCGACGAGTGGCTCACCGCCACCCCGGCCGTCGACGTGCCCGTGACCGTGACGCCGAAGGATCCGGGGCTTCTCGCCGTCTCCTTCGGCCCGCGGGCCCGCGCCACCGTGGAGTTCGCCGCCGCGTACCCCACCCCGCCCCCCGCCCCATGGGTCACCGATCCCGGCAACGAGCACGCCCCCGACCACACCGCTGCCCAGCTCTACGCCGAGCGCTGGATGTTCCACGGCCCGGCGTTCCAGGGCGTCAGCGAACTCACCGCGATCGGCGACCGCCATGTGCGCGGACGTCTCACCACCCCTTCCGCGCCCGGCGCGCTGCTGGACAACGTCGGCCAGCTCCTCGGCTACTGGATCATGGCGACCCGTTCCGAGCGCACCGTCGTGTTCCCGGTCGGGATGCGGGAGATGCGGTTCTACGGGCCGCATCCGGCGCCGGGCACAGAGGTGGAATGCCTGGTGCGCGTCACCTCGCTCACCGACGCCCTTCTGGAGGCCGACGTACAGCTGAGGGCCGGGGGCACCGTGTGGGCGGAGCTGTACGGCTGGCAGGACCGCCGCTTCGACAACGACCCGCAGACCCGGCCCGTCGAGCGCTTCCCGGATCGCAACACCCTGTCCGAGCCGCGCCCCGGCGGCTGGCGGCTGCTGCACGAGAGGTGGCCGGACCTGGCGTCCAGGGAGCTGATCATGCGCAACTCCCTGGGCGGCGCGGAGCGCGCGGAGTACGCCCGCCACGCGCCACGCGGGCGCCGGCAGTGGCTGCTGGGGCGCATCGCGGTCAAGGACGCGGTGCGGCAGTGGCTGTGGGACCACGGCGAGGGCCCCGTCTTCCCGGCGGAACTGCGGGTGCACAACGACGAGGCGGGCCGTCCGTACGTCACCGGCGTGCACGGACGGGCCCTGCCCCCGCTGGACGTCTCGCTGGCCAACTGCGCGGAGGCAGCCGTTGCGATCGTCCGACCGCACCGGACCGGCCCCGGCCCCGGCATCGATATCGAGGAGGTCACCGACCGCACCCCGCAGGCCCTCGCCGCCGCTCTCGGCGGGGACGAGCTGCGGCTGCTGCACCGCCTGTCGGCCGACTCCGGCGAGAGCGAGGCCGTGTGGTTCACCCGTTTCTGGGCGGCCAAGGAGTCCGTCGCCAAGGCGGAGGGCACCGGATTCGGCGGCCGGCCGCGGGACTTCACCGTGCTCGACGCGACCCCGGCGGGCGACCGGCTGGCCGTCGCGGGCCGCCTGCAACGCGCCTACACCGTGCACTGCGTACCGGCCACCAACCCGCCCCGGCTGCCGGAACGCGCGTACGCAGTCGCATGGACGACGGGAAACCCGACCGCTGAGGAGTACGACGCCCGATGAATGCCCCCACCCCCCACACCCCCGTCACCGCCGACGAGGAGTCCGTACTCGCCGACCTCACCGGCATGCTGGCGCGGCTCCTGGAGGACGAGTACGGCCTCGACGACATCGAGATCGGCATGACGACCACCTTCAACCGCGACCTGGAGCTGGAGAGCATCGACCTCGTCACCCTGGCCGGGGTGCTCCAGGAGCGGTACGGAGACCGGGTCAACTTCGCGGAGTTCCTGGCCGGTATGGAGTTCGACGAGATCATCGAACTGACCGTCGGACGGCTGGTCGAGTACGTCGTGACCAGTCTCAAGGCCGGGGAGGCGAGCTGAGCCATGGCCATGGTCGACACCGGCTCCGTCCGGTTGCACGTACAGCGGATCGGTCCGCGCGAGGGCCGGCCGGCCACCGCCACCGTAGTGCTGGTGCACGGTCTGCTCACCGACAGCCTGGCCAGCTACTACTTCACCGTCGCACCCGCGTTCGCGGCCGCCGGTCTCGACGTCGTCATGTACGACCTGCGCGGCCACGGGCGCAGTGAACGCCCTGCCGAGGGCTACACGGTCGAGCACAACATCGACGACCTGGAGGCGCTGCTCGACCGGCTGGAGGTGACCGGTCCGGTGCATCTGGTCGGCAATTCCTTCGGCGGCACGATCGCGTTCGGCTTCGCGGCCCGGCACCCCGCGCGGGCGGCGAGCGTCAGTCTCATCGAGTCCGAACCGGCCACCGCCGCCTGGGCAGAGAAGCTGGGGGGCATCCTGGACCGCGTCGTGACCCAGCTCGCCCACAACGAGCCCGACGCGATCGCCTGGATCAGCACCCACCGCGGGCACAACACCGCGCGCCTGGCCAAGGGTGCGGCCCGACTGGCCCGTGACACCACCCTCGGCCGGGACATCCCGGCCAGCGGCGTCCTGACGGCCGGCAGGATCGCGGCAGTGCGCTGCCCGGTGCTCGGCCTGTACGGCGGCGACTCCGATCTCGCCGAACTCGCGCCCTGGCTGGCATCGGTGCTTCCGGACTGCCGGACCGTGGTGATTCCGGGGCACGAGCACTCGGTCCTGGTGGAGGCATCCGGGACGGTCGGCCGGCACATCCTGGCACTCGTCGAGGAGGCCTGCCGCGCCACCGGGCGGGTGGCGGCGGAGGTGGCCGGGTGAGCCGCTTCCTCTTCGTCGTCCCGCCCCTGGTCGGGCACATCAACCCGACCATCGGTGTCGCCGCGGAACTCGTCGCGTCAGGACACGCGGTGGCATGGGTGTGTCCCGATCCGGCGCTGGTCGGCCGACTCGCGGGCCCCGGGGCCGGGCCCGTCCTGGCGTGCGCCGGGGCGCCCCGGGGCGAGCGGCCGACCGAGCTGCGCGGCCCGGAGGCGCTGAAGTTCCTGTGGGAGCGGTACCTGCTGCCGCTGGCCGAGTCGATGGCCCCGGGGGTCCGGGCCGCCGTCGAGGCGTTCCGGCCGGATGTCGTCGTCGCCGACCAGCAGGCCTTCGCGGGCGCGCTGATCGCGGAGCGGCTGGGCCTGCCGTGGGCGACCTCGGCGACCACGTCGGCCGAGTTCACCGACCCCCTCGCCGGGCTCCCCAAGGTCGGCCAGTGGCTGCAGCAGCGGCTGGGCGCGCTCAGGGAGGCCGTCGGGGACCCGGCGGGCACGGCCGACCCCCGCTTCTCACCGCATCTCGTCCTCGCCTTCAGCACACCGGAGTTGGCGGGTTCCGCGCACGACGGAGTCTGCTGGGTCGGTCCGTCGATCACGGCGCGTCCGTCCGCCGCCGGCTTCCCGTGGGAGTGGCTCGACGCCGGCCGCACCACCGTCCTTGTCACCTTGGGCACGGCGAACGCCGATGTCGGCGGCCGCTTCCTCGACGTGTGCCGGAGCGCGCTGCGGGAGCGGGCCGACCGGGTGCAGGCGGTCATCGTCGATCCCGGTGGCGTGCTCTCGGCGCGGGACGGCGACAAGGATGTGCTATTCGTGCCGTCCGTGCCGCAACTCTCCCTCCTGGAGAGGGGCGTTGGCGCAGTCGTCTGCCATGCCGGCCACAACAGCGTGTGCGAGGCCCTGTGGCACGGGGTTCCCCTCGTGGTGGCTCCCATCCGCGATGACCAGCCGGTGGTGGCCGGCCAGGTCGTGGACGCCGGGGCGGGGGTGCGGGTGCGGTTCGGGCGGGTCACCGTCCAGAAGCTGGCCTCTGCGGTCGACTCCGTCCTGGACGACCCCGGATACCGCGACGGGGCCCACCGGATCCGTACGGCGTTCCGTTCCGCGGGTGGGGCCCGTGCTGCCGCGCGCCACCTCGATGATCTCGCTGTGCGTCAGGTGGGCAGTGCCGCCGCCCGGGAAGGCTCCGCCATGTCCACCCGGGCGGCCCCGACTTCGACAGAAACACTCGCGCACTGCGAATCAGCCGATGCAACCCCACGACGTACGGGAACAGCCAGGGAGTTCAGATGAGCGAAGACACCGAGTCCACTGACCGGATCGCCCGGCTGCGGCCCGCCTATCAGGCGGACATCGCCGCCGGCTGGGAGCGCTTCTTCGAGCCGCGCCGCACCGACTGCCCATGGTGCGGTTCGCAGGAGCTGACGACCCGGCTGCGCACCACCGACCTGCTCCAGCACAAGCCGGGCCGTTTCGTTCTCGACCGCTGCGAGGGCTGCGGTCACACCTTCCAGAACCCTCGGCTCAACGCGCAGGGACTGGACTTCTACTACCGGGACTTCTACGACGGGCTCGGCGAGAAGCAACTCGGTGACACCTTCGGCGGCCGTACCAAGATGTACCGGGGGCGGGCGGAGTCGATGCTGCCGTACGACTCCGCGCCGAAGCGATGGCTCGACGTCGGGACCGGGCACGGCCACTTCTGCGCGGCTGCGCGGGCGGTGCTGCCCCACACGGTGTTCGACGGACTCGACTTCACCGACGGCGTCGAACTGGCCGAGCGCGAGGGCAGGGTGGACCGCGGCCACCGGGGCGGTTTCCCCGACCTCGCACCCGAACTGGGCAGCCACTACGACGTGGTGAGCATGTTCCACTACCTGGAGCACAGCACTGAGCCCGAACGTGAACTGCGCGCCGCATGGGAGACGGTACGGCCCGGCGGGCATCTCCTCATCGAGGTGCCGGACCCCGAGAGCCGCTACGGGAGGCTGCTGGGCCGTTGGTGGCTGCCCTGGCTCCAGCCGCAGCACCTGCACTTCGTCCCGGTGGCCAATCTGCGGGCGCGGCTCACGGAAATGGGCTTCACAGTGGTCGCCGAGCAGCACGCCGAGCCGCACGACCCGGTCGACCTGCTGGCCGCCGTATGGCTGGCACTGAACCACGCGGCACCGCGCGACGATGCGCCGTGGCTGCCCGAGCCACCGAGCCGGATGCGCCGCACGCTGCGCGGGGCGCTGCTGATCGCCGGCATTCCGGCGCTGGTGGTGGGCACCCTGCTCGACCGGTTCGCGGTGCGGCCGCTGTCGTACCGGCTTCGGGTGTCGAACGCGTACCGGATCGTGGCCCGGCGCGACTGACGGGCGGGGCGAGGTGCCGTCTCGGCCCCGGCTGCCCGGCGCGGATCCCCGCGCCATCGGTTCCGGGCAGCAGGCCCGCATCAGGGCCGGGTGTCACACGGCCTGTGGGTCGACGGCCATGTTCTGGCCCGCCACGATGCGCCAGCCGTCCACCTGCTCGGCGATCACGTAGAGCGTCGCCCCCCACGGACCGTCGACAGGATTGCCCGCGCTGTCGGTGGGCGTCTGCACCACGTTCACCGCGATCACGTCGGGGGCTGTCTCCAACATCTTGACCACGTCGTACCGGGCATAGGAGTCGCGCAGGAAGCTCTTCAGCGCCGGAGCGCTGAACTCGGCGATCGCTTCCCTGCCGTCAAGACGCGTGCCCCTCGCGTTGGTCCAGGAGGCGTGTTCGGTGTACTGCTCGCCCAGCGCAACCGGGTCTTTCGCATTGAAGGCCTTCTCCAGGCGCTTCACCACACCGGTCACCGCGGTCCGGGTCTCCGGCGGAATCGTCCCCACTACAAGAATGTCGCTCGTCATGACAGTGCCCTTCTCCGCGCCGAATTGCTCAGGTGGTGGCTGCGAACGCCGCCATCGCCCACCCCACAACATCAACCGTGATCGAGGTCAAGCCACGAGACGAGCAGGCTCATCGTCTGCTGGTGTCACTGGTGCCACATTGCTGTTGGAGGTCGAGCGCCTGTACGGCAGCAGGCAGCGCGCCGAGCTGCTGCATCAGCGAGAACAGGTTCGCGACGCCCCAGTGCTCGGTGATCTTCCCGTCGCGTACCCGCATGGCATCCACGGTTTCGAAGCTGATCTGCTTGCCGGTGGGCGCGATGCCGAAGAACTCGCCCTTGTGGGTGCCGTGATACGTCTTGTACGTGGTGACGAGGCTGCCGTCGGCGGACTGCCAGTGAATGACGGCGTGGAAGTCGGGGAAGGCCTCGCGGAGCACCTGGTACAGCCGGCGCGCGCCCGCCTTGTCGGCCGTACGTCCCGGCTGCGGTGTGTGGTCGATGAAGTCGTCGGCGAACAACTCGTCGAAGAGGGCGAAGTCCCCGCCGCCCTGTACCTCCTCGGTGTTGCGACGGACGATCGCCTTGGCGGCCTCGCTCGGATTGTTCTCGTTCATGGGATTCCTCCGTGGAGGGTGCGGTCGGTCGCCTGTGCGGCGGGGCTACGTGGGGCCTGCCGACGGCGACCCGGTGCGGCGCTGCTCGGCGCGTGGGGGAACTGCCCCATGATCAGCCATGCGAGGGGGTGGATGGAGGAACGGTCAGTCCGTGTCGCGTGAGAGTGAGTCGGGGAGCCGGTCGAATCAGCACCGCTGACCGCTGACCGCGGACGAGGGCGACCGATATGAACCGGTGCAAGGCGGGCGCGATTTCAAGATCTTCAGGGCACTTCTATTCGGGCAGGTGGTAGATGGCGAGGGCGGCGGTGTCGTCGTGGAGGTGGTTGTTGCTGTAGATGAGGAGATCGTGGTGGAGGCGGTCGAGGAGTTCCCGGGGCTGGAGAGGGCCCCAGGAGAGGACACGCCGGCGGAGGGGGTAGAAGGCCCCGGTGCGGTCACGTGCTTCGGTGACGCCGTCGGTGTAGAGCAGCAACTGGTCGCCGGGACCGAAGGGGTATTCATCGACCCGGTAGGCCTCTGTGAGGTGCATGCCCAGGTTGAGGGGCGGTGCGGGGTCGTCCGACTCCAGTTCGGTGACCCCGTCCGAGCGGATCAGGAGGGGTGGGGGGTGGCCGCAGTTGACGATGCGGACCACGTGACGGCGGGGGATCTCCGCGAAGACAGCGGTGACGAAGCGCTCGCCCACGTCGCTTCCGGACAGGTGGGCGGCTCTGCGATTCATGCTCGTCTCCGCCCGGCGGGCAATGGCGGCGAGGTCGGGTTCGTCGTGGGCGGCCTCGCGGAAGGCGCCGAGGAGGGTGGCGGCCGTCTCGACGGCGGGGAGTCCCTTGCCGCGGACGTCGCCGATGACAATGCGGAGTCCGTACGTGGTGGGGACGGCCTCGTACAGGTCACCGCCGATGCGTGCTTCCGCGGCGGCGGACAGGTAGAGGTCTTCGACCAGAAGTGGGCCGATGCGGTGCGGGACCGGGCTCAGCAGGACATGCTGCGCGATCTCGGCCACGAAGCGCACATTGGCGAGAGTGCGTTCCCGGCGCACGCGGTGGCCGGCCAGGAGTGTTCCGAGGGCGCCGACCACAGCGGTGCTCAGGTAGGCGGCCACGTAGTGACGCTCCCACACGTAGCTCACCGGGCGGCCCGCGCAGCAAGGGGTGCCGGCCAGGACTCCTTCGAGGACGATTGCGAACACGGTGACGCCGACGACGGCAGCGGGGCCGTGGGCGAAGGCTGCGATCACGGGGAGAGCGATGAGCAGGAAGCTCACCGGCCACTGCACAGGCGTGAGGGGTTCGAGCACCAGGATGCCCGCGACATAGAAGGCGGGCAGCCACCGCATCCACACGGGCGCGGGCGTCACCCGCGGGGCCCCATCGTCGGGCGGCGCTGCCCAGCCACTCGCCGCCCCAGGGCGGCCCGGCCACCTCACCGCTCACTCCGTCGCAGAACGAGCGGCGCAAGCGCGGACGCTGCCCGGCCGGAGGACGAAGCCGCCGTATGAGCCCGCATGCGGACGTTGCTCCTGGCGGCTCCACTCAAACAGCCTGTACACGCGGGACTCCCGGCACCTGATGTGGGCAAGACGTCCATCCTGCTGCCCGGAAACGCTTCGGGCCCACCATTGCTCCAGCCAATGGCATGTCAGGACCTTCGTGAGGGGACCTCCATGCCCGACGAACAAGGCGCCTGACGGGTGAAGCCCCGGGCAGGCGCCTTCGTCGTGCGTCTGGAAGAAGCCCGGCTTCTTCGGCGAGTACGAGACGAGCAGGTTCTTCGTCTGCTGGTCGTCGGCCGGACCTGTTCGGGCCTGTCACGGCCTGCTGACATGGTTGAACTGCCCCGGGCCGGCGAGGAGATGGACGTGCACACGTCTTGACCGGTGGCCGCTGCCGCACGCACCGTAGCTGGGCAGTTCTTTCCAAGGGGGGTACGTGAACAGCAAGTGGCTCGGTGCGTGTACGGGACTGGCCCTCTTCGCCGTGGTGGGCGCCTTGACGGCACCCGCTTCCTCCGAGCCGCGGCCGGGGCCGACACATGCCCTGCCGCTGGGCGCCGCCGGCTTGACCGAGACCCGTAGCACGCGGACGTTGCAGCCTGGTGTCACCCTCACGCGGATCGTGCGCGGTGCCGACGCCCCGGCGCTTGCGTGGACGGTCGAGGTCTCGATACCCGGCGGCGTCACCTCGCCGGACCCCGACGCCCCGCCGACGGCGCTGAAGGACCGGGCGAGCGCCGACGAGCTGGCTGCCGATTTGCAGGAGGACGGTTTTGACGCCCGGGTGGAGGAGGTCACGACTCCGGCGGTCGCCGACTACGCCGGTGGAACGCTTGGATGGCGGGTCCGGGTCGGGCAGTTCGACTCGCAGTCCACCGGGACGTCGGAGCGGACCAGGCTGAGAGGTGCCGGGTACGCAGGGTCCGTCGTGTACACCGGCTGGGACGGGAATCCGGCGGACCGTGGCCCCTGGCGGATCGACGTGCTCACCATCGACCCGGACCGGTTCCGCGGCGGGCTCGAGGCATCGTACGGTTCCGATCTGGAGAACCGCGAGAAGACCAGCGAGCTGGCAGCCGCCGCCGGCGCGACCGCGGCGGTCAACGGCGGGTTCTTCGTCCTCGACCCGAGCGCCGGAGCCCCGGGCGATCCGGCCGGCGTCGGCGTCTACGACGGCCGGCTACTGAGCGAGCCGGTGAACGGGCGCCCCGGCCTGGTGATGCGCGACTCCGGCCGGCACAGCGCGGTCGCCCGGCTCAGATGGAAGGGACGGGTGGTCGGCCGGGACGCGTCGCAATCCCTGGACGGCGTCGACCGCGTACCGGGCTCGATCAGGAACTGTGGCGGCACCGCCGACGACGATCCGACATCGCTGCCCCTGCACGACGTGACCTGCACCGACCGCGACGAACTCGTGGCGTTCACGGCGGATTACGGACGGCGGACACCACAGGGCGACGGCCTGGAGGCCGTACTGGACGCCCGAGGAAGGGTCCTCGAACTCCGCTCACCGCGTGGCGGACCGCTACCGGCGGGCGGCAGCTCCGTGCAGGCGACCGGCACACGCGTCGCCGAGCTTGCCGACCTGGCGCAGGTCGGCCGACCTCTGCGCATAGAGGGGATGCTGCGGGACGGCAGCGGTCGCAAGGTCACCCCATCACCGGCGACCAGCATCATCAACGGCGGCCCCGAACTGGTCCGCGACGGGCGGCTGCACGTAACGCCTGCCACCGACGGAATGGTGCAGCCCGGCAACGCGAGCTTCTACTACGGCTGGGTACACAAACGCAATCCACGCACGCTCGCCGGGGTGGACACCGCCGGCCGGACCGTGTTCGTCACCGCCGACGGACGCAGCACGGATGCGCTCGGGCTGAGCATTCCCGAGAGCGCCGCCGTGGCCAGGGCACTCGGCCTGCGCGACGCGGTCAATCTCGACGGCGGCGGGTCGACCACGATGGTGGTCGACGGAGAAGTGATCAACAACCCGTCCGACGCGGCCGGTGAACGCCCTGCAGGGGACGCACTGCTGATCCTGCCGGACCGGGGCTGACCCGGCTCGATCCGGAAACACCTGAGCCAGTTACCACCGACCGACGGGAGCCGCCATGACCGCCGTCCCGATCCACCGATACCGCCTCCTGCTCGTCCTTCTCGCGCTGCTGCCGGCCCTCGCATCGACTCCGCCGGCGCACGCCACCGCGTCGACGGTGTCACCTGCCTGGCAGGCGGGCGGGTCGGGTGTCCCGTCCCGGGGCGCGGAAGTCGTCGCAGTCACCCAGGTCACCGACCGGCAGGTCGATCTGTCGGTGCGTTCACCCGCCCTCGGAGGCCGGGCGGTGAACGTACGCCTGCTCACGCCCGATGGCTGGGACCCGGGCGACCGGAGCCGGCGCTGGCCGACGCTCTGGCTGCTGCACGGCTGCTGCGGGGACTACACGTCGTGGACCGCCCGGACCGACATCGCGCGGACCGACAGCCTGCGCGACGTCCTCGTGGTCATGCCGGAGGCCGGCTGGAACGGCTGGTACAGCGACTGGTGGAACTACGGCCGGGGCGGTGACCCGGCGTGGGAGACTTTCCACACCAAGGAACTTCGCCTGCTCCTCGAGCACGGCTGGGGGGCGAGCAGGAACCGCGTCGTGGCGGGACTTTCGATGGGTGGCCAGGGCGCTCTGCTGTATGCCGCCCGGCACCCCGGGATGTTCAAGGCGGCCGCGGCGTACTCAGGTTCCGTGCACCCGCTGCTCAACGACGAGTCGACGAACCGCATCATGGGGTTCTTCGCCGGTCAGGGCAATGATCCGCTGAGGGTCTGGGGCGACCCGGTCGCGCAACGTGACGTCTGGGCGGCCCACGACCCGTTCCACCTGGCCAAGCGCCTCACGCCGATCCCCGTCTACCTGTCGTGCGGTGACGGCACCACCGGCCCCCTGGACCCGCCGGGCAGCACGAGCGCGCTCGAGGCGGACTTCAACAGGCAGAACCAAGCTCTGGCCGGCGAGCTCGAACGCAAGGGCGCGAAGCATGTGACCACCAACTTCTACGGACCGGGTACCCACGGGTGGCCGTACTGGCAGCGGGAGTTGCACTCCTCGCTACCGATGCTGCTCCAGGCCATGAGGGCCGACGGCTGAACGGCCGCGCGCCGAAGTTGTCCGTCACGGCATCCCCGGCGTGCCATGCCCGACCGCGGCAGCCGGGACGCGCACGGGCGCGGCATCTGCACCAAGACCGAACTCGGCGGAAATCGTCGTTGTCCCCGTCGGACAGCACAGATCACGCCCCGGGCCGGAGCCTGTGGGGTTCGGCGAGACCTCAGGCCCCGGACCGGCCGGACATCCCGGCGCTGGTGTACACGCGGCTCGCGAACTCGGCGATCTGTTCGTCGCTGAGATTCTTCGCGAGGTTTGCCTCCGTGATCATGCCGATCAGGCGGTGGCCGCCCTGGACGTCGATCACCGGCAACCGCTTGATCTGGTGTTCCTCCATGGTTGTCAGGACATCGCCCGCGTCCGCTTCGGCATCGATCCAGTGCACCTTGGCCATGAGTGATCCGGCCTGTACGGTCGCCGGGTCGATGCCCTCGGCGCAGCACTTGACGACGATGTCACGGTCGGTGATCAGGCCTGTGAGCCTGTTGTTGTCACCGCAGATGGGTAGGCAACCGACGTTCAGATCGCGCATCATCTTCGCCGCGTCGAACAGCGACTGGTGCGCGCCGACGCACTGCACGCCGCCGGACATGATGTCTCGCGCTCGCAGTTTCGCACCCATGTCTTCCTCCCGTTCCGACTGCGATGCCTCCTCCGTCATCGATCACAACACGAATGGCCCAACACCGCTCCTCAAGAGCGTCGGCGATACAGGGATCCCGAGCGTCACGCCCGGCCGACGGCTCTACCGCGTTGTCGGTGGAGTGGCGGTTGCCCAGGAATGGGCGGCCTCCTTGTCGGAGTCGAGCACGTCCTCACCGTAGAGGTCCTGCAGCCAATTGGTCTGGTAGATGGTGTCGAGGTAGCGCTCGCCGAGGTCCGGGGCGATGGCCACTGCGGTGAGTTCACTCGCGTCGTTCCGGGCCAGCCAGTCCGTTGCGCCACTGATCACCGTGCCGGTGGAGCCGCCGAACAGGAATCCGCGACTGGCCAGACGATGGCAGGCACGTATGGTGTCCGCCTCCTCGACAAGAATCACCTCGTCGACATAGGACTCGTCGAGCAGCGGCGGGCGCATGCTCATGCCCAGGCCGGGAATCATCCGGGGGCCCGGCGAACCGCCGAAGGACACCGAGCCGACACTGTCCACCGCGATGATCCGCACCGGCCGGTGCCATCCCCGGAAGAAGCGCGCACAGCCCATCAGGGTCCCGGTCGTGCCGGCTCCGACGAACAGCACGTCCAGCCGCGGGAACTGCCGGGCGACCTCCGGCGCGGTCGTACGGTAGTGCGCCTTCCAGTTGCTCGGATTGGTGTACTGACTGAGCCACACATATCGGTCGTCGGAGGCGCACAACGCGCGGAGGTAGTCGAGCCGGGCGCCGAGAAATCCGGAGTCTGCCCGCGGTTCGGCGAGCACATGCACCTTGCTGCCCAACGCCTCCATCATCATTCTGTTCGACAGATTGCCGCGGGAGTCCGTCACACACAGGAACCGGTAGCCCTTGCTCGCCGCAATCACGCTCAGCGCCACGCCGAGGTTTCCGGACGAGGACTCGACCAGGATCGATTCCGGTGTCAGGATTCCATCCCGCTCAGCGGCTTCCACCATCGCGGTCGCAGCTTTCAACTTGATCGAGCCGGCGAAGTTGAAGCCCTCACACTTCAGGAAGAGCGAATGCCCGAAGATCGACCGGAGGTCGACATAGAGATTCTCTTCGTTGAAGCCGTAGGGAGTGGAAATGACGGGCACCATGGTCTCCTCTGTCTGGAACAGAGCACTTTCGGAGTCATCCGGCCGGGGGCGGGTTCCTCGCCTGTGCGGGCGAGACCCTGTCTCCAGCCGGCGGGACAGGGCCCTGTGCCAGCGGCCGCTGCCTCGTGCGTCAGAACCTGCTGCGATGTGACTGGTGTGCTCTTCTGGGCTCAGCCTCGAAGGAGCCGCCTGCGCTCTGGCCGGCTCATCCGTAGCGGCTCATTTCGTGGAAGAAGTCGTCGACGACGTGCAACTCTCCGGAGCGGGCCACTTCGGTGTACACGTACTTGCCCACCGCGAGGTCGAGCACCCCGAGGCCGAAGGGCGAGAACACCACCGGCCGGTCCGCCGGCACCTTTACCCGTCCGGCCATCACGTCGTCCAGCGTGCCGTGCAGGAAGTCCCGGTTGCCCGTGAGTTGCTCGGCCAGATGTGGGGACGTGTCGGCCTTGAGGCAGTGTTCGACGTCATCGACGATGTTGGTCGAGGCGAGCAGGATCTCCGGCGCGAGGTCGCGCAACGACACGTGCAGCACCAGCGGATTGTGTGCGAACCATGACAGGTCACTGACGTGCGGTTGACCGGCGACCGTGGCGAAGACGACCAGGTCGCTGTTTCGGATCAGCTGCTCGGCGCTGTCGTGCACGGTGATCCGGCCGGCGGTGTCCGACTGCTCCAGGTAGCACCGGAAGCCTGCCGCGCTCTCGGCGGACAGGTCGTGTACGCCGATCTCGTCGAACGACCAGCCGGTGCCGGCCAGGAAGGTGTGGATGTAGCGGGCGATCAAGCCCACCCCGAAGAACCCGACACGTGTCGGTCGCGGCCGGTCGCGGCTGAGCCAGTCGGCCGCCGACGCCGCCGACGCGGCCGTCCGGGTGGCGCTGATGATCGAACTCTCCAGACAGGCGAACGGGTAGCCGGTGTCGGGGTCGTTGAGGATCAGCACCGCCGATGCCCTTGGGATGCCTGCCGTCACGTTGCCCGGGAAGCTGGAGATCCACTTCAGGCCGTCCACCCGTGCCTTCCCGCCGATCGAGGCGGGCAGCGCGATGATCCGGGAGGACGGGCGGTCGGGGAAGCGCAGGAAGTACGACGGCGGGTTCACCGAATCACCGGCGCCGTGTGCCCGGTAGGTGGCCTCGACCAGTTCCGTGATCCGCTTCTCGCATCTGTGCAGCGTGCGTTGGACCTGGGCACCGGAGATCACCGCGAACGGTGGAACGGTGGTCGGTGCGACCGTTACGGGCTCTTTCGGGGTGGAATCGAGGGTGGTCATCGCGTGGTCACCTTCACGGTCGGCGAGCAGTCGTCCAGACGCACCGGATCGGCCATGGCGACGAGCACCTCACGCGGTCCCTCGAAGGGCTCCCGGCTGTGCGCGGTGCGGACGTTGTCGACGACCATCAGGTCGCCGGCCTGCCATGGTTCGCGTGCGGTGTTCGCCTCGTAGACGCCGTTGAGCAGCTGCACGACATCCTCGCCGATCGGGTCGCCGTTGCCGAAGCGGGTGTTGAACGGCAGCCCGTCGGCGCCGTAGACGTCCACCAGGTACTCGTGCACCTCGGGGGCCATCGTCCACTCGTTGAGGAACGCGATCTGGTTGAACCAGCAGCGTCGGCCGGTGACCGGGTGGCGCACCACGGCGCTGCGGTGCTGTCTGGTACGCAGTCCACCATCGGGCTGCCACTCGAACATGATCGCGTTGGCGCGGCAGTAGCGCTCCACGGCGCCCCGGTCCTCGGTGCCGAAGGCCTCGGCGACGGACGCGCCGATGTCGTCGTTGTAGCTGCGGGTGAGCAGCCAGCCCTCGCGCTCGAACCGCTCGGTCAACTCGGTGGGCAGCGCCTCGAGCACGGTCGGTGAGTCGGCCACCGCGGTCGCCCCGCCGTCGGTGGGCGCGCTGAGACAGGCGAACATCATCAGGCCGGGGAACTCGAGCGTGTAGCTCAGTTCGTGGTGCATGCACATCGGCTGGTTCGGCGGCCACTTCGATGAGGAGTACACCCCGTCGGAGTAGGTCTGCCGGGGCGCGAATGCCTCCTGCTCGGTCATCAGACCGGTGGCCAGCTTCGAGAAGACGGCTGCGGTCTCGGCCGCGTCACGCAGCCCGAGGCCACGGACCAGGACCGAACCGTGTTCGGCGACGACTGCGCGCAGCGTCTCCCGGTGCTCGGCCGCCCAGGCCGGCGCGTCTGCGGTGACCTCGGCCCTCAGGCGCGGGGGTTTGCCGGATTCCAGTTCCACGTCGACCAGCGACGTCGTGGATGTGGACGACATCTCGATCTCCTTTCAACTGATACTCAGGAAGAAGCGAACAACTCGGTGGCCTGCAGAACAGCCTTGGCTGTCTCTGCCGGACGGGTACGCAGGAAGTAGTGGCCGCCGTCGGCGAGCTCGTGCAGGTCGACCTGCTCGGCCAGAAGCTGCCAGTCGAGGTACCGGCGCGGGTACTCCGCCGTGCTCGGGTCGTCCGAGGCAACGACCACGGTGACCGGCACGGACAGCTTCTGCGCGGGCGGGCTCTCCAGAGCATCGGTGAAGTAGCGGTGAGCGGACACGCAGTCGTGCCGGTACGCGGCGCCGACCTGCTCGGCGTGCTGCGCACCCAGCTCACCGAGTGCGCTGCAGCCGCCGTCCGTGCTCAGGTCCGTGGCGATCTCGGCGTCGCTCCGCCCTGTCAGCTCGGCGATGGCGGCGCGGCGGTCGTCGGCGTCACCGAGCAGTTGCGCGCCGAGGAACACCCGTTGGACGTCCACCCCGCGCTCCCGCAGCTTTCTGGCAGTCTCCACGGCCCACGCGGCGCCCGAGGAGTGGCCCCACAGCAGGACCCTGGTCAGACCACGCCCGGTGATCTCGTCGACGACCCGCTCGACCACCTGCTTCATCGGCGCGAGCGGCTCGCTCTCGGCGGCCACGTCGTGACCGGGCGGCTCGACGGCGTAGACCGACGGTCCACCGTCCGGCAGCGCCCTGGCCATCGGCTGGAAGTTCACCGCGTTGCCGCCGGCGTAGGGGAAGCACACCAGGGCAGAGTTCTGCGCACCGTCCGATTCCGACAGCGGCTGAAGCAGCCCGGCACGTCGCCCGGACCTGCCGTCGACCAGCCCGGCCAGATCGGCGAGGATCGGGTGACGGGTGACATCCTTGAGGGACACCGCGCGGTCCAGGACGATGGCCAGCTTCACTGCCGACAGCGACGTACCGCCCCGGTCGAAGAAGTGGTCCCGCCGTCCGATCTGGTCCTGCGGGATGCCGAGCACCTTCGCCCATGCGGCCGCCAGCTGCCTTTCGGCCGGCGTTTCCGGCGCGCGGAAGTCGTCCCGGACGACATCGAGCTCTCCGGCGAGTGTCTGCAGAGTCCTTCTGTCGATCTTGCTGTTGGCCGTCAGCGGCAGAGTCTCCCGCCAGTGAAAGGCCGACGGGACCATGTACGCGGGCAGCGACTCACCGAGCCGGTCCAGCAGCACGTCCGCCTCGAGCGGCCGCCTACCGGAGTAGAACGCCACCAGGTGCTTGCTCTGGTCGGCCCGCTCGGCGACCACGACCGCACCGTCGCGAACACCGGGCACCTGCAACAAGGTGTTCTCGATCTCGCCGATCTCGATCCGGAAGCCACGGATCTTCACCTGTGTGTCGCGGCGGCCCAGGAACTCCAGCTTTCCCCCGGGCGTCCAGCGGCCGTAGTCGCCGCCCCGGTAGAGCCGGGCGCCCTCACGGTGTGGATCGGCCAGGTAGGCCTGCCGGGTGAGCTCGGGGTCGTTGACGTATCCGCGGCCGACGCAGACGCCGGAGAAGACGATCAGACCGGGGGCTCCGAGCGGCACCGGGCTCAGGTGCTCGTCGACGACGTAGACGTGCACGTTGTTGACCGCGGGACCCAGCAGGACCCGGTCTCCGTCGGGCGCGCGGTCCATGACCTCGTGGTTGGTGTCGTCCGAGGTCTCGGTCAGCCCGTAGGCGTTGACCAGCTTGATCCCGGGCTGGGCGGCGAACCAGCGCTGCACGAGCTCCTTCTTCAGCGCCTCGCCCGTGACCGACACGCACCGCAGGTCCGGTAGCTCGCGGGGGTGCTGATTCAGCCAGGACACCACCACGTCCAGGTAGGAGGGCACGACCTGGAGGACGGCGACCCGGCCGTCGATGATCTTGTCGACGAACCGCTGGACGTTCAGGATCACCTCCTGCTCCACCAGCAGGGTCCGTCCCCCGACCAGGAGCGCGGACATCAGCTGCCAGAGCGAGATGTCGAAGCATTGGGGTGCGGTCTGGGCGACCACATGTCCCTCGCCGATCTTCAGGTCGTCGATCTTGGCGTAGAGGTGGTTCAGCATGCCCGCGTGCTCGCACATCGCGCCCTTGGGCTCACCTGTGGAGCCGGAAGTGAAGTAGATGTAGGCGAGCTGGTCCGGTGCGACGTGGACGGCCAGATCATCGTCGGCATGGTCTTCCTCGTAGGCTGTGCCGACGAAGAGTTTCTGGACCCCGGGGAGTGGGCCGAGGGCCTGGTCGAGCGTGGCGGTGCTGCCGGGTTCGGTCAGGACGAAGTCGCATGCGGCACGGGAGAGCATGGTCGTGAGCCGGTCGGCCGGGAAATGCGGCTCGATGGGCAGGTACACGCCACCGGCCTTGAAGATCGCGAGGACGGCGACCATCCAGTCCAGGTTGCGCTCGGTCACCACCGCGACGACACCCTCAGGGCGCAGCCCCCGCCCCAGCAGGGCTCGTCCCACCCGGTTGGCGCGCGCGTTGAGTTCCTGGTACGTAAGTTGCAGATCCCCGTGCACCGCGGCGACGGCATCCGGGTGTGACGCCACCCGCTGCTCGAACAGTTCGTGGAACCGGTGGTCCGGCAGTTCCCGGCGCGGACCGGCGAGTTCTTCGAGCTGGAAGCGGAGTTCCTCGGCGGAGAGCAGGCTCTGCCGCTCGTGCCCGGCGTCCGGATCGGCGGCGATCAGCGCGAGTGCGGTGAGGTGGTAACCGGCGATCCTGACGGCGCAGTCCTCGTCGAGTGCGTCGGTCCGATACCGCAGCCGCAGCGCAAGGTGGCCGCCGCGTTGCGAGAACCCCACCCACAGCATGGTGTCACCGGTGACTTCGCCGCCCATGCCGTGTGGATCGAACACGACCTCGATCGACGGCTCGGCCAGGCCCAGTTCGCACCTGAGCTCGTCGACCGGGAAGTTCCGGTACGACAGCAGATCCGACGCGACCCGATGCGCGTCCAGCAGCAGAGTCCGCCATGTGTCGGGCTCCGTCGACAGCCGGCAGAGCAGCGGCCGGCCGCCCTCCGCACCGACAAATCCGGTCGCGACCTCGTGCTCGCCGGACAGCGCGGCGAGCACCTTGGCGTGTGCTGCCAGCAGTACCGAGTCGAGCGGCACCGCCAGGTCCTTGGCCAGTCGGCCCAGCGCCGCCACGACGTCGTCCGGGATCGGCACCTCGTGTTCTCCGATGCCCTTCACCGGATTGAGCGTCCACCGCGGGATTTCGGTGTGTCCACCGGCGACGAGCACATCGCGCCAGAATTCCCGGTCGGCCTTCACTTTCGTTCCCATCTGGCCGTCTCTCTCCAATCGCCTCAGCTACCGTGCTTTGCCGCACCGACAAGGGCCGAGCTGCTACCCCTTCCGCGTCAGCGCCTCGGGCTGATGGGGGGCGTCTCGCATCTCCGCGGCGGGGTTTCCTCCCCAGCGTGCGTGCGGGGGGACCTCTTCGCCCTTCATCAGGAAGGAGTCGGGTGCGAGCACCGCGCCGGCGCCCATCGTCACGCCGTAATGAACGTGGGCTCCCACACCGACGGTGCAGCCGGCATCGAGGGTGCTGCGATCGGACTTGAAGGTGCCGTCCTCCTGCGAGTGGCACTGGATCTTGCTTCCCGCATTGAGCGTGCAGTCGTCTCCGACGGTGGTGAGCGTCCGCTCCGTCATATAGCAGCCGTCATCGAAGACCCTGCTGCCGATCCGAACCCCCAGCATTCGCCAGATCACGTTCTTGAAAGGCGTTCCGTTGAAGATGTTGAGGTAGGTGTCGGGCACCTTCCAGAGGCGCTCGTGCCACCAGAAGTAGGGCTCATAGATGGAGCACACCTGCGGTTGCAGCCTACGGAATGCCGCGATGCCGCGCTCCACCAGTACGAAGTAGACAGCGGTGAATCCGAGACTGAACACCAGGAACGCGGCGATCATCACATGCCCGTAGGAGTCGTACAGTTCGGCGTTCGTCAGGCCGAAAATCGTGAGCACGAAGAAGTGCAGCCACCGCACGAGGAGGAAGAAGATCATCGAGCGGATGTTGTAGCGGTTCTTCGCAGCGAGGCTGCGGCGCAACTCGTCGCCGGTGCGCAGATGGTCGAACCGGGAATCGCGCTCGACCGACCGGGGAATCTCGAAGCACGGCGAGCCGAGCAGTCCCACCCCCTCGCGCACCTCGCCTTCGAGGGGAACCATCACCTTCGTCGCGAGGAGACAGTTCTCGCCTGTTCTGGCCCCCGAGGGATAGGCGATGTTGTTCCCGAGGAAGTTGTACGACCCGATCGAGGCCCGGGACACCCGGAAGGACGTGCTCGAATAGTCGGCGTTGATGACGGAGAGCCCGTCGGCGACCATCGTCCCGATCCCGACCGAGCACAGAAACGGGGTCTCGTGCTGCACTTCTGTGCCGAAGTTCGACCCGGTCTGCTCGACCTGGGACAAGTCGTATCCGATGCCGCGCAAGTAGTGGACGATGTAGGAGCTGTCACCGAACAGCCATGTGAAGAACTTGATGTTGGTCATGCGCCCGATCGCCCGGTGCGTCGAGTAGTGAAGCCCGTACAGCGGATAGACCTTGTCCGGCTTGACGACCAGGTTCAGCAGGCGCGGAACGGTGAACATCACTGCCAGGCCCACGACGACGAAGCCGAAGAACAGCAGCAGGGAAAGGACCAGCGCGTCGACGAAGAGATCCGGCGACGTGAGTTCTGTGCCCGGCCCCAACCGGTCGTGCAGCGCCGGAACCAGGGTTACCAGCATGTACGCGCCCCCGACGGTCAGTGGCACGTAGAGGAAGAGCAACTGAAGCACGGTGATGAGACCGAAGCCGACCCGGCGCAGCGTGCCGCATTCGGCCGGCTCGATCCTCAGGTAGTCGTGCTGTGTGGGCTGTGCCGGGGACCCGTGCCAGCGCTGACCGCCCGGGACCGCCTGTCCGCTGTACAGCGTGGACGTGTGGCCGAGTTGAGCCCCGTCGCCCATCGACACGTCGATGTCGAGCACGGTCTTCTCGCCGATGAACACGTCCCGGCCCAGGGTGACCCGGCCGGTCTGGATACGGCCGGCGTGCGCCCGGTAGCAGAGGAAGAACGAGTCCTTGCGGATCACCGTGCCGGCGCCGACGGTGAGCAGGTCGGGGCAGACCGGAACGCTGCGGGAGAGGATCGTGACGCCTCTGCCGATCCGTGCGCCCAGCGCTCGCAGGTACAGCACGTACAAGGGATTGCCGACAAAGAAGATCATCGGGTTGGCGTGGATCAGCACCTTGACGGTCCAGAAGCGCAGATAGGTCAGACCCCAGACCGGGAACTCGCTTGGTTTGCACCGGCCGATGAGGAGCCATTTGGCCGCGACGGGGAAGGTGCACAGAGCGACGAAGCCGATGCCTCCGAACACGAACGACCGCAGATAGATGTCGATGACACCCGATCCGGCGGAGACCCACGCATAGCCCCGGTCGGCGACAAGTCCGGCGAGGAAGGAGTACCCCAGGAAAAGCAGGAACTGCAGGATTCCGCAGAGGGCGTATCCCGCCGTGCGGGCCGGCGCCACCACCCCGGTCGGTACCGGGACCGACGGCTCGACGGGAGCGACATTCGCGAGCCCCGTCGCCAGGCTGCGGATCGTCGGGTACTGGTAGATGTCCTTCATCGACGCCGAGGGAAGGTCTGCATGCTTCCTGACTCGTGCGCAGAAATGAGCCATCACCAATGAGTTGGCGCCGAGGTCATCGAAGAAATGGCTGTCGACAGACACCCATTCGACGCACATGACGTCAGCCAGCACTTCGGCGAGGTCCTTCTCGATGCCGGTTTCCGGGCCGGTGTACCTGCGTGTACCGATTGCGGATTCATCCGGCCCGGGAGTCAAGACGTCGAGGGGTTGATCCTCCATGCGAGCTCCTTGAGGAACTTTCGAGCACCGTCGTCATTACGGTCGGCGCCCTGTACTCGCGGTTTCGATGGCCGGAGCGAGTGGTCCGGAAGCCACGAGATCGGGATTTGTTGTCCTTATCCCAAACCGCTGCCTCAGTCTTAGCTGTCCACCGTCGGGCTGCCACTCGAACTCGGTCGCCCTGGTGCGGCAGTAGCTGTCCCGGTTCACTCCTCGTCCGTGATCCTGCCTGGTGGGACGGCGGTGATCTGCGCATGCGTTTCGACGTACTGCATGTGAGTGATGCGTAGCCGTGTGTAGCGGAACACGGTCGCGATTCCGAGGCCGAACCCCGCGGCCGGCTGGGCTTACGTATCACGGCAGGTGTCGCGCGTGGCACACGGCCGCAACCGTCTGATGTCACTCCATCAGCGAGACACGCCTGCCCCCGGCAGAGTGATCGTGGTCATGCTCCGAGACCTTTCACCCACTGGTGTCATAGTGCGGCTGACGCACCACGAAGCGATCGTGCAGGGCGGACTCGGTACACGCCGCACACGACGGTGACGCGCTCAGCGGCCCCGGAGCGGGCGGACCCGGCAAACACCGGGCCATCGCGGCCTCCGGGCAGCGGGCGAAGGACCCGCTGCACGGCCTGCTACCAGCCCGGACCGCAGTCGACGGACCACCGCTGCAGCCACACGTCCCGTCCCTGCACCAGCATTGCTCGTCAACATGCCGCGCGAGCACATCGACCGGTTCGGCATTGCGCCGGATCGCCGACTCCTCAGAGGAGAGGCCGGCGGCCATGTCGATACCACTGCTCATGGCAGAGCGCGGTCGCGAGCGCGCGAGGGCGCCTTCGACCTCGGTGAGCACGCCGCCGGCTTTGACCGGCCGTCCCGCTGATTCCCTTCGGCCGGGAGGTCATCCGGTGGGCGCCGGCCGGTGGTGCGCCAGGGCCCGCGCCACCAGGGCGTCGGGCTCGGGGCGCGCCTGCAACGCCTTCAGGACCAGCAGCCACCACCGGTGCAGCCGGTCGGAGAGGTCCTCGTGCTCCGCCAGCTCCTCGGTGAGGTCGTACAGCCCGAAGAACGTGCACACCAAGGTCGTGGCGATGCTCGACGGCTCGACGTCGTCAGCGAGTTCGCCCTCGTCGCGTGCCTCGGCCAGAAGGCGCGTGACGGCAGCCGTCCAGACGGCGAAGGGAGTGGGTATGGCGACGTCGATGGTGCGGCGCTCAGCCCACAGACGCGCGCCGGCCCGGGTCATGACGTCGTCGCGCAGTGCCTTGGCGATATCGAAGCTGAGGGCGACCAGCTTCTCCAGCGGCGGTACCCCGGGGGCGGCATAGCGGTCAGCCAACAACGGCCAGGATGCGAACTGTTCGCGCACGACCGCCAGTGCGAGTCTCTCCTTGCTGGAGTAGTGGAAGTAGACGGCTCCGCTGGTGCGCCCCGAAAGTTCGCTGATCTCATTGATGCTTGTCCGCGCGTACCCTTGTTCAACGAAAAGGTGTGCTGCGGCTTCCAGCAGAGACTTTCGGGTCGCGCGCGCCCTGTCTTGCATGTGTGTTCTACCTTCGTTCGCCTGTGCCCATTTTTTGATCCGGGAAAGTAGTGCGCCGTGGCGCACTGACGGCGCTTCATGCCATTAATGCGTGGAGATTATTATTGTCCTTGGGCCGTAATTGGGTACGGCCAATGGCGAAAATTCGCGCTTCGTCGGTGCTGTCGAGCGCGGTCGCCGGTCTGCGGGGGTTCGGCATCTTCCGCCAAATACCCTTGATTTCAACGGAGTTGGGGGACGAGAGGCTTCGTTCGCCCGTTGCCGGATGCCGCGCGCGCTTCGCGAGTACTCGGTGGTGAGCGTTCCGTCAAACACTCGAAATGATGATTGCGCCTTCTCGTTCGGGAAAATAACGTAGTCATCACGATGTTTCTGGGTTCTTCCGGAGAAGATCGGACGATGTCCACCTCTGGAGCACCCGGAAGCGAAGCATCAGCCTTCACGCGTGGTCGAGCGGGACTCGTTCGACAGCGCACCTTCTGCGGCCGAGCGGGCCTCTCCGCAGCCCCCTGCTTGTAACTGCGAGCACCGACGCAGCGGGGCGGCGCGCTCTTCGAGAACGGCAGGCAAATGACACCTCGTCACATCTTCACTTGGTCCCCGGCCGCCATCGTCTTCGACTGTGACGGAACCCTCGTGGATACCGAACGGCACTGGCAGGACGCGCGTAGCCGGGTCTTCGGAGAGTTCGGGCTGAAGCCCCGCCCCGGCTTCGCCGAGCGGGCCAAGGGCGTGCACTACACCGAGTGCGGCAGCCTCATGGCCGGAGAGGCCGGAAAGCCGCAACTCGCCGACGACATGACACATGCGCTTCTGAGACACTTCACGGCGCTCGTTGCCGAAGACCCCGTGACCATGCCGGGTGCGGCGGCACTGGTCCGCCTCGCCGCCGGCCACATCCCGCTCGCGGTCGCCAGCAACTGCCCCTTGGACGTGGTCGAGTCCACCCTCGCCCGAGTCGGACTCCTCGGCCACTTCGCCCATGTCGTTGTCGCGGGTGATGGACTGCTGCCGAAACCCCATCCGGACGTCTACGCCACCGCGGTCCGCCTGTGCAGCGTGCGGCCGGAGGACGCGATGGCTGTGGAAGACTCGCTCACCGGCGTCGAGTCGGCCCGGAGAGCAGGCATGCGTGTGCTCGGCGTGGGACCTCGACCGGCCGATGAGGGGGCTGACCAGGCCGACCTGTGGCTGCGCACTCTGGCCGATCCGGAACTCCAGGCATGGGCCCATACCTGGGCGGATGAGACCGCCTGAGCTCGTCCCGTACTGATCTCGAGGTTGACGCAGCTGCCCACCGGCCGAACAGCGGAGCTGACGGTCTACCGCCGGCGTCGCGACTCATGAGCGGTGTCACCAACGTCCTGCCCTCCTGCATCTGGCACTCCAGTCGGACTTGCTCATTTGCGCTGGTCAACGACTTGGGTGTGGAGAGTGCAGCGGGCTGGAGCGAGGGCGGGGCGGTCTCTGTCGGGCCGTCCCGCGAACAGGAGACCGCGCTGCTCGTGCCGGACGGCGTGGCAGTCGCCGCCGGGCTCGACCAGGACGTGGGCGGACGGTGATTCGCGGCACCCTTCTGGGTACGCAGGGCGACCCCTGCACAGGGTTGCCTGGAGGGCAACGGAGCCTCCAGGCAACCGAGTTCATCTTCTAGAAGAACCCAAGCTTCTTCGGGCTGTACGAACAAAGAATGTTCTTCGTCTGCTGATAGTGCTCCAGCATCATCTTGTGGTTCTCGCGGCCGATCCCGGACTGCTTGTAGCCACCGAAGGCCGCGTGTGCCGGGTACGCGTGGTAGCAGTTCGTCCAGACCCGGCCGGCCTGGATGGCGCGGCCCGCCCGGTACGCGGTGTTCATGTCGCGAGTCCACACACCGGCCCCGAGGCCGTACAGCGTGTCGTTCGCGGTCCCGATCGCGTCGTCGAAGTCGGAGAAGGACGTGACCGCCACGACCGGGCCGAAGATCTCCTCCTGGAAGACGCGCATCCGGTTGTCGCCCTCGAAGATGGTGGGCTGGATGTAGAAGCCGCCCGCGAGCTCCCCGTCGTATTCGATCCGCTCACCGCCCGTGAGGACCTTCGCGCCCTCCTGCCGGCCGATGTCCAGGTACGAGAGGATCTTCTTCAGCTGCTCGTCGGAGGCCTGTGCGCCGATCATCGTGTCCGTGTCCAGCGGGTGTCCGGGCACGATCCGTTCGGTGCGGGCGATGCCCGCTTCCAGGAATTCGCCGTACACCCCGCGCTGGACGAGGGCTCGCGACGGACAGGTGCAGACCTCGCCCTGGTTGAGGGCGAACATGGTGAAGCCTTCGAGGGCCTTGTCGCGGAAGTCGTCGTCCGCGTTCCACACGTCGTCGAAGAAGATGTTGGGCGACTTGCCGCCGAGTTCCAGGGTCACCGGCCGGAGGTTCTCGGAGGCGTACTGCATGATCAGCCGCCCCGTCGTGGTCTCACCGGTGAAGGCGACCTTCGCGACCCGCGGGCTGGAGGCGAGCGGCTTGCCCGCCTCCGTTCCGAAGCCGTTCACGATGTTGACGACGCCGGGCGGCAGCAGGTCGGCGACCAGCTTCAGCCATACGTGGATGGAGGCCGGGGTCTGTTCGGCCGGCTTCAGGACCACCGCGTTGCCGGCCGCGAGCGCCGGAGCCAGCTTCCACGTGGCCATCAGGATCGGGAAGTTCCACGGGATGATCTGCGCGACGACGCCGAGCGGCTCATGGAAGTGGTACGCGACCGTGTCGTCGTCGATCTCGCTCAGCGAACCCTCCTGGGCGCGCAACGCACCGGCGAAGTAGCGGAAGTGGTCGATGGCGAGCGGGATGTCGGCGGCCAGGGTCTCGCGCACCGGCTTGCCATTGTCCCAGCTCTCGGCGACCGCGAGCTCCTCCAGATGGGCCTCCATCCGGTCGGCGATCCTGTTGAGCAGCCCCGCGCGGTCGCCGGCCGCCATGGCTCCCCAGGCGGGCGCTGCGGCGTGTGCCGCGTCCAGGGCCAGTTCGACGTCCTCGGCCGTGCCGCGGGCGATCTCGGTGAAGGAGCGGCCGTCGACGGGGCTGGGGTTCTCGAAGTACTGACCACGGACGGGCGGTACGTAGGCGCCGCCGATCCAGTGGTCGTAGCGGGACTCGTACGAGACGATGGCGCCCTCGGCACCCGGCGCGGCGTAACGGGTCATCTCTGTGGCCTCCCGGTCCGGTGCCGCCCGCCATCGGGCGGCCCTCGGCGCGAGGGTAGGCAGCGGTACGTTGCAACCCCGTTGCACAGGGTGCGCGGGGCAGCGGCTACCGCTGCTCGGCGTCCAGTGCCCGGACCCTGGCGAGGAGGGCCGGGCGCTGCCCGGCGGGTACGGCCGCGGCGAGCGCTTCCCACACCGGGAGGTCGTCCTCGCCCCAGGGGCTGTACGCCCAGTCGGCCAGCAGCCCCGGGTCACCGCGTGCGATGAGCGCCGCCCGCAACTCCTCATCGAGCCGGCGCCGCAGCCGGACGACGGAAGGCGCCCGCGAGCCCGGCAGCAGCGGACCCGCATACGCCGCGAGCGCCGCGGCCACCGCCCCCGACGCCAGCCGGCGCGCCACCGTGTCGAAGTCCGCGTCTACCGGGGCCGAGAGCCGGTACGGGCGGGAGAGGAGGAGTTCCGGACCGAGCAGCCGTCGCAGCCTGGAGAGTTCGGCCCGCAGTGTCACCGGGGTCACCGACTCGTCCTCGTACAGCTCGACGAGCAGTTCGTCGCCGCCGAGACCCTCGGGGCGGCGGGCCAGCGTCGCCAGGATCTCGCTGTGCCGTCTGCCGAGCCGGATCCTGCGGCCTCCCGTCATCAGCAGCGCCTCGTCCCGGCCGAGTGCGCTGAGCCGCACGGTTCCGGCGGCCGGTGCGGGGGCGAGCAGTGCGAGGTGCGACTCGGCGGCGCGGGCCACCGCCTGTACGAACGCCAGGCTGTGCGGATGCGCGAGCCGGTCCCCGCCGGTGATGTCCACGGCACCCAGCACCCGTCCGGTGTGCGGGTCGTGCAGCGGTGCCGCCGCGCAGGTCCACTGCTGGACCGGCCGCAGGAAGTGCTCGGCGGCGAAGACCTGCACCGGACGGTCCACGGCGATGGCAGTACCCGGCGCGTTCGTCCCGGCCGCCGACTCGGACCAGCGGGCACCCTCCACGAAATTCATCCGGCCGGCGGCCCGCCGGGTCACCGCAGGTCCTTCGACCCACAGCAGTCTGCCGTGCTCGTCGCACACGGCCAGGAGGTGCTTCCCGTCCGTCGCGTAGGCGCCCATCAGTTCACGGATCACCGGCATGGCCCGGGCCAGCGGATGGCCGTCCCGGTACGGTCCGAGGTCGTCCGGGCCCAGTTCGACCAGGGCCGCACCGTCCGGGCTGACCCTGGCCCGCGCCGAACGCCGCCACGACTCACCGACGACCGGACGGACCGGCTGCTCCAGCCGGCCCGCCGAGGTGAACACTTCGTGTGCGCGGCGCAGCTGGCCGATCCGCGCACCCGGGTCCGTATCGGCTGCCAGTGCCACCCAGGGATCCGTCAACTCACCCTCCCGTCAAGGAGCTTCCCGCACACCCATCGTCGTCGCAGCCGGCCGCTGCGACAACCGCGGTGAAGAGAGCGACCGGCCCGGGTGGCGAAGGCGGGTCAGCCCGCCGAGTACAGATTGACGAGCCGGATGTACCGCACCCAGTCCCAGTTCGGGCCGGGATCGGTGTGGTCGGTGCCGGGGACCTGGGCGTGGGCGAGGATGTGCGCGCGGTCCTTGGGGATGTTGTAGCGGTCGCACACCGAGGCTGTCAGCAGCGCGGACTTCTCGTACATGGCGTTGGTGAAGTACGAGGGCTTGTCCACCCAGCCCTCGTGCTCGATCCCGATGCTGCGCGTGTTGTAGTCCCAGTTGCCCGCATGCCAGGCGATGTTCTTCTCCCGGACGCACTGGGCGACATAGCCGTCGGCCGAGCGCACCAGATAGTGCGCGGAGACCTGCTTCGCCGGATTCTGGAAGATCCCGATCGTGTCCGGGTACGTCTCCTGTGTCACATGGATGATCACGTACTGGACCGGATAGGCCGAAGGGCGGCTCGACACCGTGTAGTTGGAGGTGGAAGCGGGCGTCCAGTGGGCGAGCGGATAGTCCGTGTCGCCCGCGGTCGAGTCGGCCATGGCGCGAGTGGAGGCCGGGATCAGGGCGGCGGCCGCCGTCGCGGCGGCGCCCTGGAGGATCCTTCTGCGGTGCATGAACACTCCTGTGTGTGGGGGGAGAGAAGGGCGGGGTGTGAGGAAGGACGGGGACGGGTGGGTGGTCAGGGGCTGGCCAGCAGGGTCGCGGTCTCCCGCAGATGGCGGTGGAGCCCGCGGTGGGGGTCGCCCACCGGCAGCCATTCCTTGCGGATCTTCGCCACGCAGGTGTAGTTGGTGTCGCACACATTGGCCAGCGGGGCCTCACCGGCCTGGCTGACCAGCTGGTAGGCGTCGAGTTCCGACAGGCCGTAGTCGCGCGCGAGCCACTGCACCAGGTCCAACTGGGAGATCCGGAAGGCGTCTTCGAGCGGGCGGGCGGAGCCGGTCGACATCAGGTGGGTGTCGGACTCGATGCGCGGCCACGGCGTCGTGACACCCTTCAGCAGCTCGACGAGCACGACCGTGTTCATCGCGCACTCCACGGCGACCCCGCAGGTCTCGCCCTCGCCCTGACGGGCATGGCCGTCGCCCAGGCTGAGCAGCGCCCCCTCGACGTTGACGCCCAGGTAGCAGGTGACGCCCGCCCGCATCTCGGGCGTGTCCATGTTCCCGCCGTGCGCGTCCGGGACCAGCGCGGACCGTACCTCCAGGTTGGCCGGGGCCACCCCGACCGTGCCGTGCATCGGGTCCATCGGCAGTTCCACCTGGATGTCGCTGTCCCGGGCGCTGAACAGACAGGTGCGGCGCGCCCGGTCGAGCTGCCACATCCACACCACCTCGGGCAGCGGCGCCTGCAAGGACGCGGTGGTGTGGGTGGAGGTGAGCGCCCCGAAGAGCGGCACGGTCGTCGAAGCCGCCCAGCCCCGGGCCGGTTCGACGGAGACGAAGTGCACCGCGACGGTGTCGCCGGGCTCCGCGCCCACCACATGGAAGGGGCCGGTCTGCGGGTTCAGGAAGGGGAACTCGCAGACCTCGGAGACCAGGTCCTTCTCGGAGCGGACCCGCCCGGCGAAGCAGTCCTCCGTGTACACGTCGAGGAACGTCCCCGGCTCGATGCGGGCGACCGGAGCCGCTCCACCGAAGGTCCAGGCATACTCGCCCTCCTTGGGACGGACGGTCAGGATGCGGGGGTCGTTCATGGCTGTACTGCTCCTGTCTCTGCTTCCGTCCCGGCTTCTGCGGCCGGCGCCGGGGTGTCGTCGAGATGGATCCGTCCGGTCTGTGCCACCCGCTCCGGATGTCTGCGCAGCAGCACCACGAGGACAACGATCCCGATCAGCATCCAGACACCGACGACCGGACCGGCGTACGAGACGGGCGCGCTGAGTTCGGAGACGAAGTCGAACGCCGGGATCCCGGCGGCCGTCAGCAGGGCGGGGACGAACGCCGTTATGCCCAGCACCGGGAACAGCAGGTGGAGCACGGGGTTGAAGGCGTCGCGTCGTCGTCGCAGGAAGTACCCGGCGCAGGACAGATTCACGATGATGTACACACCGGTGATCACCGTGACGATCACGGTGGCCAGCAGCGTGAACGCGGTCACCGGGTCATAGGCGAGACCCAGTCCGAGCGCCGCGCCGACCGCGATCACGAACTGCACGGCCACGCCGATGACGGGGGAGCGGAACCGTGGGTGGAGCCTCGCGAACGCCCGGGGGAACACGCCGATACGGCCGAGGGCGAACGCCGTCCGGGTCGACACGTTGGCACACGCGTTGGCGTTGGCCACCGTCGAGTTGACCACGGCGAGGAAGAGCAGCACCCAGAACAGCCCGAACGAGGCGCGGGCCACGCCTTCCCACGAGGCCGCCCCCGATCCGCCGAATCCGGCGAACCTGTCGGGCCCGAAGTACACCGACATCGCATACGTGGTCAGGACGTACACCAGGCCGATGGAGAGCGCCGCACCGAGCACCGCACGCCGCATCGTGCGCCGGGGGTTCCGGGTCTCTTCGGCGAGCGGCGCCGCCGCCTCGAAGCCCGCGAAGGCGAGCACGGTGTAGACCGAACCGGCGAAGATCCCGCTGATGCCGCCGTATCCGTCGGCGGTGTGCGAAGTGCCGAACACCGAAAGGGTGTTGTCCGCACCGGCCTGCCCGATGAGCAGCACGGCGAAGGCGACGAAGACGAGCACCTCGAAGATGCCGAGCACGGTGCCGAACCGGGCGGAGGCCCGTGCGCCGGAATACCCGACGAGCGCGATGATCAGCGCGCCGAGCAGCGACCAAGGCCACCACAGGTCCGCCGGGTAGGAAGACCACTCCTGGTGCAGCGTCCCCGCGGTCGTGAAGCCGAGCTGGAGCAGCAACAGCGCGGGGACCAGCGCTTCGACGAAGACATAGCCCCAGCCGACGAGGAACCCGATGACCGGGTGCAGCCCCTGTGCGGAGTAGGTGGCGACGGAACCGGCGGCCGGTAGCCGGCGGGCCAGTTCGGCGACGCACGAGGCGGTGAACAGGCAGGCGACCAGGGCCACCAGCACGGACAGCGGCAGACTGCCGCCCGCGAAGGCGGCCCCGGCCGGAATCGACGCGGCGATGGCCGCGGCGGGTGCCATCGCCGTGACGCTCTGGAACAGGACCTCGCGCAGCCCGATGGCGTCGCGCAGGAGTCCGCTGTCCGATTCCCCCGACATCCCGCGGCTCCCTTGGTGTCCGATGACCGGAAGGTGCTGTCCGGTGTACGGCCGAGTGTCTCGCGCGCCCTACCGTACGGGCGCCGCGCGGGTGGCGTAAGACGGCGGGGCGGAAATGGCCTCTGTGGACCGGGGAGAGCGCCGGAATGTACGTCGATGTCGGTACGGGCGCGGCCACTTGGGATCAGTGACCTCGCCGGAGGCGGGGAGCGTGTGGAGTGAAGTCCGTTACGGAGAGGAGGTGTTGATGATCCCGTTCCTCGGCCGACAGGTGCTGTGCAGGGATGGTCTGCGGCGGAAGCACCTGTGCGCGGGTCAGACGTGCAGCGGGCGGGCGAGCTTCAGCTCCGTCCTCGCCCGGATCCACGACATCCACCGCGTCGAACCGGTAGGCGTACTCCGCGGTGACCGCGCGCTTCTTCGTCGAGAAGCGCAGCAGCCGCACATTGCGCGAAGCCTCGCCCGCGTCCTGGTCGGGCAGTGAGAGCGGGCTCTGCACAGCGAGCACCGGATCGCCGCCCGGGAGGAGGGCCGGCCCCTCGAAACCTCGGTTGATCTTGCGGTGCAGAAGTACGCCGGGCAGCGCCTCCACCACCGGATAGTCGGCGCCCGTCAGCCCGAGCCCCTTCGGCACGTAGTGGGCGAGCACCCGGCCGTGCGCGGAGACGTGCACCAGGGAGGGCCCGCACTCGTCGACGAGCCAGAAGCTGCCGTCGGCGGCACGGACGATGCCTTCGGTGTCCAGACCGTTCGGGTCGTACCCGAGCGGCGTCTTCGCGTCGTAGGTGTACGGGGCCTCGTCACGGCCCGGCTGGTTCGGCAGACCCATGACCGCGGCTCCGGACCGGGTGGTGATCGGGATGGCCTGGACGACCTCGACGCGCTTCTGGCTGACCCGCACCTTGACCAGCGCCGGGTCGAAACCCGGAACCGGGAAGGTGCGCCGCTTCTTCCCGTCGACCTTGATCTGCCCGTTGGGCCCGCGGTCGGTGACGGTCCAGAACTCGCCCCGGCGGCCCGCCGGACAGATGTCGCTGCCGATGCCGACGAGCCGCACCCCGCGGTCGTCCGTGACCGTCCCCGGCAGCAGCCCATTGCTGAAGCCGGCCAGTGGAACGTCGCCGAGCACGGCGGTCCCGGTGACCCGCGCCGTGCGCTCCGGACGCTGGTGCAGGTCCTGCGCGCCGATTGCCGTTCCCGCTGAACGCACGGGCAGAACGCGGCGACGGGCGGGAGAGGAGCCGAAGCTCGGTCGCCCCCGCCCCCGCCCGTCGTCGATCGGCCTCGCCGGCCGTACGAGCGGGGCTCAGTCCTCCGAGGCGCCCGAGCCGGCCAGCGCGGCCGCCGGGTCGTCGTCCGCCGGACCGGCCGGGACCCAGCGCCCGCCCTCCTTCCGGTACGGCCACCAGCGTCCGTCGCGTCCGTACCGGAGCTGCGCGCCACCGTCCACCGCGGTCCACCGATTGCCCGCCGACCGCAGCCGGGGCCGCTCGCCCTCCTCCCACGCCTCGGCGAGCCGGGCCCGCGCCCTGGCCAGGTGCTCCGGATCGGGCGTCCACTCCTCTTCGAGCACGGTCAGCGCCGCCACCCCGCCGTACCGCCAGGCCCGCACCGCCGCGTCGAGCTCCGCCCCTCGCCGCCCCGAACCGGCCGCCAGCCGCTTCACGATCCAGGGCTCGGGCCTGGCTTCCGCGGCCAGTCGCACGGCATCCTGAGGCGCGGTCAGCCCGGTCGGCAGCGGCTGCTGTTCATGGCCGGGCGAGAGCGCGTCGGCCAGCATCCGGTGGGCGCGTGCCGCACCGTCCGTCGCCAGCACCTCCAGTGCCGCCGGATCGATACCGGCCTGTGGTTCGGACTCCGTGTCCAGGGACGGCGCCGATCCTGGCTCCGCGGGCAGCGGCGGGGGATCGGGCAGCGGGGGCAGGATGTCCCCGGCGGCGAACGCCTCGTCCGCCCGTACACCATGCTCGTCGGCCTTCGCCGCCGCAGCGGCCTCCGTTCCGTCGGCCGGACCGGACGCCACGTGCCCCTCCGCGCGGGCCGCGATCCGGACCTGGAGCTCGTCCAGCAGCCGCCGCTCACCGCGCCCCCGCATCAGCAGCAGAACGAACGGGTCCTGATCCAGCAGCCGCGCCACCTGGTAGCACAGCGCAGCCGTGTGCGGACAGTGGTCCCACGCGTCACAGGTGCACTCCGGGTCCAGGTCGCCGATCCCGGGCAGCAGCTCCACCCCGGCCGCCGCCGCGTCCTCCACCAGGTGCGGCGGCATCTCCCGGTCCAGCAGCGCCGCGATGTGCCCGGCCCGCTCGACGGCCATCGCGAGGAACCGCTCCCAGTCGGCCTCGCTCAACTCCTGGAGCAGCACATCGCTGCGGTACGTGGACGAGTCCCCGTCGCGGACCACCGCGGTGATCCGGCCGGGCCGCACGGAGACCGCACCGACCCGGCCCTCGCGGGCGAACCTGCGCCCCTTCTTCAGCTGTTGGCCGTCCAGCGCGGTGTCCTCCAGGGCCTTCAGCCACGCCTGGCCCCACCAGGATGCGGCGAAGCCGCGGCCGTGCGAGGGCGGCAGCGCGGCGAAGGTCCGTTCCTGACCCGCAGCGGCGTCACCCCGGCCGTCGCTCTCGTACTCGCCGCCTTCGTAGCGGTCGCCGTCGTGTCCGTCGCTCATCGTGTGCCCCCTCGCAGCTCCACCAGATCGGCCAGTTCCGC
The DNA here is from genome assembly GCF_042890955.1 of Streptomyces sp. NPDC001933. Taxonomy (NCBI): domain Bacteria; kingdom Bacillati; phylum Actinomycetota; class Actinomycetes; order Kitasatosporales; family Streptomycetaceae; genus Streptomyces; species Streptomyces sp. NPDC001933. Next base: position 462,880 of record NZ_JBIASS010000004.1, read on the forward strand.
ATCGGTCAGTTCGGTCAGCGCCGCCTCGCCGGAGCCGAGCACCGCGTCCGCGAGCCCCTGCTTGCGGGCCAGCATGCCGGCGATCCGGTCCTCGATGGTGCCCTCGGCGATCAGCCGGTGCACCTGCACCGGCTGGGTCTGGCCGATCCGGTACGCGCGGTCGGTGGCCTGAGCCTCGACCGCCGGGTTCCACCAGCGGTCGAAGTGCACGACATGAGCGGCCCGGGTGAGGTTGAGACCCGTACCGGCCGCTTTCAACGACAGCAGGAAGACCGGTGCTTCGCCCGCCTGGAAGCGGTTGACCATCGCCTCGCGCTCCGCGACGGGCGTCCCGCCGTGCAGGAACTGCGTGCGCACCCCGCGTGCCGCCAGGTGCTGTTCGAGCAGCCGGGCCATCTGCACGTACTGGGTGAACACCAGCACGCTCGCCTCCTCCGCCAGGATCGTGTCGAGCAGTTCGTCCAGCAGCTCGATCTTTCCCGAACGGTCCGCGATCCGGGGCTCGTTCTCCTTCAGGTACTGGGCAGGGTGGTTGCAGATCTGCTTCAGTGCCGTCAGCAGTTTGACGACGAGACCGCGTCGGGCGAAGCCGTCGGCGCCGGAGATCGCTTCCAGCGTCTCGCGCACCACCGCCTCGTACAGCCCGGTCTGTTCCGCCGTCAGAGACACCGTGCGGTCCGTCTCGGTCTTCGGCGGCAGCTCCGGTGCGATACCCGGATCGGATTTGCGCCGGCGCAGCAGGAACGGCCGCACCAGCGCGGCGAGCCGCTCGGCAGCCGCCGGATCACCGCCTTCCGCGGTCCGCGCGTAGCGGGTACGGAAGGTGCCGAGCCGTCCCAGCAGACCGGGCGTCGTCCAGTCGAGGATCGCCCACAGCTCGGAGAGGTTGTTCTCCACCGGAGTGCCGGTGAGCGCCACCCTGGCCTGTCCGCCGATCGTCCGCAGCTGCTTGGCCGTCGCCGAGTACGGGTTCTTCACGTGCTGTGCCTCGTCGGCGACCACCAGACCCCACCGGATCCCGGCGAGCCTCGCCGCGTCGAGCCGCATGGTGCCGTACGTGGTGAGGACGAACTCGCCGTCCGCCAGGTCGTCGAGGCTGCGCGATCCGCCGTGGAAGCGGCGTACCGGCGTACCCGGCGCGAACTTCTCGATCTCCCGCTGCCAGTTCCCCATGAGGGAAGTCGGGCAGACCACCAGCGTCGGCCCGGCGGCCGATTCGATGCTCTGGCGGTGCAGATGCAGCGCGATCAGAGTGATGGTCTTGCCGAGCCCCATGTCGTCGGCGAGACAGCCGCCGAGACCGAGCGAGGTCATGGTGTGCAGCCAGTTCAGGCCGCGCAGCTGATAGTCGCGCAAGGTGGCGGCGAGGGCCTCGGGCGGGCCGACCGGCTGCGGATCGCCCTGCTGCCCGGCTGCCTCCGGGTCGGCCAGCCTGCGGCGCAACCTCTCCAGCCAGCCGGTGGCCCGGACCTCGACCCGCTGCCCGTCGACCTCGGTGGATCCGGTCAGGACCGCGCCCAGAGCATCGATCGGTGTGACCTTGCGGTCCCGGGTCTCACGGGCCCGCCGGGCCTCCTCGGGGTCGATCAGCACCCACTGGTCCCGCAGCCGCACCACCGGCCGATTGGCCTCGGCCAGGCGGTCCAGCTCGGCGCGGCTGAGCTTCTGGTCACCCAGCGCGAACCACCAGTCGAACGCCAGGAGCGCATCGGCCGACAGGAGCGGCGGTGCCTCGGAGCCGGTACGTGCGACCCCCTCACGCCCCTCGTCGTTCTCCTCGCCGTCGGGCGGACCGATCACCGCGCGGGCGGTGAGTTTGCGGGCCAGCTCCTTGGGCCAGTGGACCTGGACCCCGGTCGCGGCCAGTTCCCGTCCGGCGGGGCCGAGGAGTTCGGCGAGTTCGTCGTCGTCCGGCTCGATGGACTCGGGCACCGCGGCGGACAGCAGCGGAGACAGCGGCGGCCAGGCACGGGCCGCCCGGCGCAGTGCCGGCAGGACATCCATCCGGGCACGTGGTCCGAAAGCCGCCGCGGTGCCCGCGCCGCCCGCCCAGACCTCGGCCGCGTCGGCGACCAGCGTCGGATCGCTGACACTGTGGATCTGCAGGACGGCCCGGAAGGAGGGGCCGGCTGACAGCTCGCCGTCCTCGTCCGGAGCGGTGAGCCCGGACGCCTCCACCCGGAGCGAGAGCCGGACGCCCGCGTCGTGCCCGGCCGCGACATCGGTTGCCCAGGCCCGAAGGCCGGGCAGCTGCTGCGGTTCATCGACGGTGAAGGCCGGGCCGCCGCCTGCGATCGGTGCGGCGGGGGTGCGGGGCAGACCGTCCGCCACCGCGTCGAGGCACGCGCGCAGCAACCGCTCGGGCTCGGGCAGCAGTACGGTCTCCGCGGCCCCGTCGAGCGGCACCGCGTGGGCGAGGGGCGGCATCGAGGCGGCGAGGGTGCGGATCCGTGACTGGTCCTCCGCGGTCAGCGGACCGACCCGCCAGGCATCGTGATCCGTGACGCTGAGCCCCGGCAGCAGCAGGCCCCGGGCGGCGAGTTGGAGAGCGAGGAGGGCGGCCGCACCCCAGAACGCGGCCGCCTCGGAGGCATGCGCCGAGGCCTGCGCACGCGTCAGCACGGGCAGTGCGTCACGGACCGGAAGGAACCGTGCCGGTACGGCGTACACCCGCGCGTCGGCACCGACGACGGCCAGTTCCTCCACGGATCCGGGACCGTCGGGCGGGCTGCTGCCGTCGGGGTACCAGAAGGCGACGCGGCCGGTACGGGAGGGATCCCCGGGCAGGAAGACCACGGAGCAGGCGGAGAGTGCGGAGATCTCGGAGAGGGTTGCCGCAGGGAGTCTTTGCAAAGTGATGCCGAATTCCTCAAATTTGACTAGTGGGGGGTCGGGTCGCCGAGGGTACCCCAGCGACGCCATGGGACGTGAGCGGATTCTTCGTGATTCAGGACACACGTCGATCCGTCGGGATGCCGGGATGCCGGGCCATGCGTCGGTCAAGGGGGGGCATGGTGCACCCCTGGGTGTGGTCAGCACCCCCGTCGGGGGAGGGGGTATACCCCCGGAGACCCCGGGTGGTGGCGCCATGGTTGCCGCATGCTCGGCCGCCATACGTTTCTACAGGTCAGCGCAGCTTTCCAGAGACCGGAGACGTCATGCCCCAGGCCACAGCCACCGCAGCGGAGGGTACCCGTGACGGTGCGGAAAGCGCGGGAGGTGCAGCCGGAGCCGGAGCCGGACCGCGAGTCGGAGTTGGAACCGGAACCGCTCCGGCTCAGGGAAGCGACTTCGCGCCCCTGCTGCGGGCCGTGAAAGGGCAGGGCCTCCTGGAGCGGCGAACCGGGTGGTACGCCGCAGGCATCGCCGTCAATCTGGTCGCCCTGGGCGCCGTGATCACCGGCATGGTCCTCCTCGGCAACACCTGGTGGACCCTGCTCCTCGCGCTGCCGCTGGCGATCTTCTGGTCGCGCACCGCGTTCGTCGGGCACGATGCCGGGCACGCCCAGATAACCGGCGACCGCGGCGCGGGCCGGGCCATCGGCCTCGTGCACGCCAACCTGCTGCTCGGCATGAACGAGGCGTGGTGGAACGACAAGCACGTACGCCACCACGCCAATCCCAACCACATCGACAAGGACCCGGACGTCGGCGTCGGCGCCCTCGTCTGGACGCAGAAGCAGGCGGCCCAGCGTGAGGGCTTCGCCCGCTGGCTCACCCGAAACCAGGCCCGGCTGTTCTTCCCGATGCTGCTCCTGGAAGGCATCGCGCTGAAGATTTCCGGATTCCAGTACCTGCGACAGCAGCCCGCCCGGGAACGAGCCCTCTCGGCACTGCTTCTGGTCGCCCACCTGGGCCTCTACGCAACGCTGCTGCTCACCGTGTTGTCCCCGGGCAAGGCCATCGTCTTCGCGCTCGTCCACCATGCGCTGTTCGGGCTCCACCTGGGCATGGCCTTCGCGCCGAACCACAAGGGAATGGAGATGCCGGACCCCGACGGCGAACGCTGGGGCCACCTCCAGCGCCAGGTCCTCACCTCGCGCAACGTACGCGGCGGCATCCTCACCGACTGGTTCCTCGGCGGGCTCAACTACCAGATCGAGCACCACCTCTTTCCGAGCATGCCCCGACCGCACCTGCGCCTGGCGCAGCCCATGGTGCGCGCCCACTGCGAATCACTGGGCATGCCGTACGCGGAGACCGGACTGATCGAGTCCTATCGGCAGGCGCTGCGCCACATGCACGAGGTCGGCGAGCCCCTGAGGTGAGTTCTTGATCTGCTGGAACCGATGGGCTCGGACATGCGTTCTCACAGCAGGAGCGGCTCCGGGCCGCGAAGGAGGCATGGACGATGTCGAACAGCGCGAAGATCGCCATCGGGGGAGTGGTCGTAGCGGTCATCCTGATGCCGTTCATCGGTTTCTGGCTGTCGTTGCTTGTCCTGGTCGGAGTTCCGGCCGTTGCGTATCTGCTGCTGGACCCCGGTCAGCGACGCAGGCTCCGCAGGATCACCCGCAAGGAAATAGGCCGCTGAGGCGACAGGGCACCGACGGGTCCGACTTTCGGTGCCCCCGCCGACTCCGCGGGGCGGATCTCAGGCCGGCCGGACCGCGAGCGCGTCCAGAGCCTTCAGGAGCTTCGGCAGTTCGGTACCGCGTCCGACCGGCAGCACCTCGCCCGGCTCCTCGTCCAGCAGGATGAACGCGATGTCGTCGGTCCGGGCGACCAGGGACCAGCCGGGGCCGTCGGCGCGCAGCATCCGTGCGTCGCCCGTGGCGAAAGAGGACCTGACACGGCCGGGTGGCGGCGGGGTGCCGATGTAGTCGTGTGCCTGGGCGAGTGCCCGCCGCACACCGGGGTGCACCCCGGAAGGCGCTTCCGCGGCAGGGCTCGCGGCGGTGTCGTCGGGCCCGCCGCTCCCGGATCCGGATTCGGTCTCGGCTCCGGACTCGGTCTCAGCGTCCACCTCACCCTGAGCCTCTACTTCAGGGTGAGGGTCAGGTTCGGATCCGGGCGCGGATCCGGGCTCGGGTTCGGCGACGCCTTCGGCTACGGATTCGGCCTCGGATTCGGCGACGCCTTCGGCTACGGCCTCGGCTCCGGGTTCGGCGGCCTCGGCTCCAGGCACGGGTCCGGTCTTGCCCCCGGTCTCGGCCCCCGGGCTCTCCGCGCCCGGCGGGGTGGTGAAGGCCGTCTCGTCATCGATCTGCTCGCGCCACGCGCTCCACTGGTGCGCTATCTCGTCCGCGCCCATGCGCCGCTGGGCCGGTCCCCACGACTCGGTGTCGGGCGGGGTCAGCGGCGCTGGGTCGGTGCCCTCGGCCTCCGGATCCGGCAGCGGATCGTGCGGCGCGGCCACGCCCGGGGCGGCGACCGCCACCGGGAGGGGCCAGCCCGGCAGCGCGCAGACCACCGAACGGTCGTCGGGAGAGAGGTCGTACTCCATGCCGCAGTCCCATGCCGCGATCGCGACGGCCACCAGCGATACGTCATCGACGACCACGGTCCACCGCGCGCCACTGCCGTCCTGGCCGAGGACCAGCCCGTATCCCTCGGCGTACGGTTCGAGGGCGAGCGTCGCGCAGGCGGCCGGGTAGTCGTCGGCGAGGACGCTCGGGAACTGCGCCGGTGTCAGCAGCACGGCGGTCAGCACATACAGCGCGTCGTCGTCGGCGACCGTGTCGTTCGGCGCAGTCACGGCGCTCTCCTCGTCCGTCGTCGTTGTCCGTCGGCGCACCTTAACGAGTGAGTAACCCACTCGTCGAGGTCCTGACAAGGCAGGATGTCGGTTCGGTGCGCGGCCGGACGGCGCCCGTCATCGGACAGGCAGCCCCAACAGGGATCGGGCCACGGTCTGGGGCGATTCGCCGCGCTCGTGGGCCAGCGCGATGACGGCTCGGCAAGCCAGTTCACTGACGCCGAAGGAGAGCGCCTCGGGCGACACCCAGCCGCTCGCCTCGTCCATCCGGGCCTGATCCTCCTCCACGGATGCCGAGACGAAGGTGGCGGCCGCCTCGAAGAGGTTGTGCTGCTTGCGCCGGTCCTCCTTGGAGGGCGCTGCGGGCCGGTCCTCCTTCCGGTCGGAGGTGACGACCTTCCGCAGGCTGCCGATTATGTCGATCATGAGGACCGCCTTCCCGAGGAACTCTGAGTGCGTGACATGCCGTACCTGCTTGCGGTGTTCCCCGTCGACGTAGGGTTGGACCTTCGGCGCCGATACAAGGGGGCAGTGAGGTGAAGCGGTACGACCGGCTGAAGGAGATCCAGCGTCTCGATCCGGAGCGGGACTTCCTTCGAATCTACCGGATCATGGCAACCTACGAGTTTCCCTGGGACATCACCAGAGCGCTCGAACTGGCCCTCTACCGCACGTACGCCGTACCCAGCATCGGCCGACTCCTGGCTCGGACCGCCGAGCTGACGGACCGTTCACAGAAGCGGTACGACGACACCGCGCTGCTCCTCGACACCGTCCTGGAGCACGGCTTCGACAGCGATCCGGGGCGGACGGCACTCCGCCGGATCAACCAGATGCACCGCAGCTACGACATCAGCAACGACGAGATGCGTTATGTGCTGTGCACCTTCGTCGTCACCCCGAAGCGCTGGCTCGACTCCTACGGCTGGCGCCGGCTCTCCGACCACGAACTGCGGGCGTGCGCCGCCTACTACCGGGTCCTGGGTGCGCACATGGGCATCAAGGAACTGCCGCAGACATACGGTGAGTTCGAGCGCACACTCGACACCTGTGAGGCCGAACACTTCGGCTGGGACGAAGGGGGACGCCGGGTTTCCGACGCCACCTTGGGCCTGATGAGCTCCTGGTATCCGCGCCCGCTGGCCCCTGCCGCGCGGAAGTTCGCCCTCGCGCTGCTCGACGACTCCCTGCTGCGCGCCTTCCGGTACGAACGTCCCGGCGCTGCTGTCCGTAGCCTCACGCATGGCGCCCTGCGGCTGAGGGCGCACGCGGTGCGTCTCCTGCCGCCGCGTTCCACCCCGCACTACGCCCGGCAGAATCCGGAGATCAAGGGATACCCGGACGGCTACGAGGTCTCCGGGCTGGGGACGTTCCCGGTCCCGGGCGTCGGAGGCTGCCCGATCCCGCACGACCGGCGTTCCGACGCGCCGGTGGAGTGAACACGACGACAGGGAACGGGCGGGCGGTCAGGCCGTCCGGACGGCCAGGGCGAGGAAGCGGTCGTCCTCATCGGTGTACTGATCGAGCCGCCAGCCCGAACGTGCCAGCATCGGGCGGAGGTTGTGCTCGGCCCGCAGATCGTCGTCCGTGATCCGGCGGCCGTGGCGTGCCGCGAGGGCCGCCCGCCCGATGGGGTGGAAGAGAGCCAGCTGCCCGCCCGGCCGCACCACCCGTGCCAGCTCCGCCAGGTCCGGACCGGGGCGCGACAGGTGGGAGATCAGCCCGGCCGCGAACACCGCGTCCAGCGCCCCCGACCTCAGCGGCAGACGGGCCACATCGGCGAGCAGCAGCATCCCCTCGCGGTGCCGCCCCGCCCGTACGGCCGCCTCCAGCATCGCCACCGTCAGGTCCACGCCCACGACCGTGCCCTGCGGCCCGACCGCCGCGCGCAGGGCGGGAAGCGCCCGTCCCGTGCCGCAGCCGGCGTCGAGCACCGCATCGCCCGGGTGCAGCGAGAGGGCGCCGGCGGCCGCGTCGTAGGCGGGTCCGTCGTCCGGGAAGCGGGCGTCCCAGTTCGCCGCGCGCGCTGTGAAGAACTCCTGGACGTGTGTGTGGTCATCGGTCATACAGGCATGATCGCGTAGTTGCCGATGGAGCGAAACGGAGCGAAACGTCGGGAAATGAGGTAGGCGTTCGAGCCCTGGTCGATCGTTTGGCAACCTCTCTCTGTCATATTCCGGCAGTTTCGAAATGCTCCCCTGGCGTACGCCCCCATCGCGGCTAGCGTCCCCGATCCATGGGACACCTGGACCACGCCGCCTTCGGCTGGCTGACACCCGCGCTTTCGTACGTCATGGCATGCATCGGCGCGGCTCTCGGCCTGAGCTGCACCGTGCGCGCTCTCGACTCGACCGGCCGCTCGCGCCGCAACTGGCTGATCACGGCCGCATCCGCCATCGGCTCGGGCATCTGGACCATGCACTTCATCGCGATGCTCGGATTCGGGGTGAGCGGCACGGACATCCGCTACGACGTACCGCTGACCCTCCTCAGCCTGCTCGGCGCCATGGTGGTGGTCGGCGGCGGTGTCTTCGCCGTCGGCTACGGCCGCGACCGGACCAGGGCGCTGCTGCTCGGCGGGCTCGCCACCGGACTCGGCGTCGCCAGCATGCACTACCTCGGCATGGCGGCACTCCGCCTGCACGGCACGATCCACTACGACCCGCTGCGGGTCGCGCTCTCCGTCGCCATCGCGGTCGCCGCGGCGACCGCGGCGCTGTGGGCCGCACTCAACATCAAGTCGTCCCGGGCCGTCGCGCCGGCTTCCCTCGTCATGGGCGCCGCGGTCAGCAGCATGCACTACACCGGAATGTTCGCGGTCTCCGTACGGGTCGCACCCTCCGGGGAGGGACTGCCCGGCGCCACCACCATGCAGTTCATTTTTCCCCTGGCCGTGGGACTCGGCTCGTACCTCTTCCTCACCTCGGCATTCGTCGCACTCTCCCCGACGGCCGGGGAGCGCGCCGCCTACGCCTTCGCCGAACGCGCCGAAGCACCCGCTGACACGGACCCCGCCGCTGCCCCGCAGGGCTTCACCGGGCGGGGCGCCGCCTTCCGGTCACGGCGCGGCGGCGGCCTCGCGGCCCCCGAAACATCGCCCGCCACCGCGCCCGTCACCCGCCCGTGAAACAGGCGTGACCCGTCGCCCGGAAACCGCGACACACCCAGCACCACACTCGGAACGAGGAGGCCATGCGCCCACCCCGCACGACCCCGGAACCCTGTGAGCCGGCCACCGCCCAGCCGGCGCGAGGCCGCCGCGCACACGCGGGCCCACCGGCCGACGAGAGCGCCGAGCACGACCTGCGGCTGCTGCGGACACAGGCCCCGCCCGCGCCGCGAGGCCGGTGGACCCTGCGCCCCAGGACCGTACGCGCGAAGATCATCTCGCTGCTGATGGTGCCCGTTGTCTCGCTGCTCGCCCTATGGGGATTCGCCACCGTCACCACCGCCCAGGACGTGGCACGCCTCCGCCAGCTGGAGCGGGTCGACGGCGAGATCCGGGCCCCCATGTCCACCGCTGTCGCGGCGCTCCAGAGCGAGCGCCGGGAAGCCATGCTCCAGAGCGCCGCGCCCAGCAGCACCCAGGCCACCCTGCTGGAACGCAGGGCCGGACGCACCGACAAGGCGCTCGCAGCCCTCAGGCTCGACAGCGGCCACACCATCGCCGACACCGGCAACGTCCCGTCCGAGGTCGCCGACCAGCTCGACGGCTTCCTCGGCCTCACCCGCAACCTGCGCGCCGATGAACGATCGGAGGGACAGGCCGACGGCGACGCGAACGCCGTGTACGACCGGTACACCGAGGCCATCTCCGCGGCCCTGGGAGTCTCCGGCGCACTCACCACGATCCAGGACCACGCCGGCGGCTCCGACGCCCGCGTGCGGCTCGAACTGGCCCGCGCCGACGAGATGCTGGCCCGTGAGGACGCCCTGCTGACCACCGCCGCCCGCATCGGAATGCTCAAGGACGGCCAACTGCGCCAGTTCACCGGCGCGGTGGAGACCCGCAGGAACCTCACCGAGACCGCGGGCGCGGACCTCCCCGCCCCCGAGCGCGCCGCCTGGCAGCGGCTCACCGCCGGCCCCGCCCACCGGCAGATCCAGGCAGCCGAGGACAAGGTGCTCGCCGCACCCGCCGGACACGGGGCCGCGCGGGCCGCACCGGCCGACGACTGGGAACGAGCGGTCGAACGAGTCCGGACCGGGGCCCGCACCATCCAGGCCACTGCCGGTCAGCACACCACCGGTCGATCCTCCCCGCTCGCCCGAGGACTGTTCACCCCGTCCGGAGCCGCCGTCCTGTTCGGCTGCGTCGCCGTCACGGCCTCCCTGGTCATCTCCGTACGCATCGGCCGGGCGCTCGTCGTCGAACTCGTCAGCCTCCGCAACAGCGCCCTGGAGATCGCCCGCCGCAAACTGCCCCTGGCCATGCAACGGCTGCGGTCCGGTCAGGAGCTCGACATCGGGGCCGAGGCTCCGCAGGGCCCGGCCGCCCACGACGAGATCGCCCAGGTCGCCGAGGCACTCGGTACGGTGCACCGGGCAGCCCTCGGCGCAGCCGTCGAACGGGCCGAACTCGCCGACGGCATCTCCGGAGTCTTCGTCAACCTGGCCCGGCGCAGCCAGGTGCTTGTCCACCGCCAGCTCAACCTGCTCGACAGCATGGAACGCCGCGCCGACGACCCCGACGAGCTGAGCGATCTCTTCCGGCTGGACCACCTCACCACCAGGATGAGGCGGCACGCCGAGAGCCTGATCATCCTGTCCGGCGCGGCACCGGGACGCGCCTGGCGGATGCCCGTGCCGCTGACCGACGTCGTACGGGCCGCAGTGTCCGAGATCGAGGACTACGCCCGGACCGAGGTACGGCAACTTCCCGACGCCGCCGTGCAGGGCACAGCCGTGGCCGACCTCACCCATCTGCTCGCCGAACTCATCGAGAACGCCGCACAGTTCTCACCGCCCCACACCAAGGTACGTATCAGCGGAGAACCCGTGGGCAACGGCTATGCCCTGGAGATCGAGGACCGAGGCCTCGGCATGGGCGACGAACTCCTCGGCGAGGCGAACCGGCGGATCGAGCAGGCCGAGGCGCTCGATCTCTTCGACAGCGACCGGCTCGGACTCTTCGTCGTCAGCAGGCTCGCTGTTCGGCACCACATCAAGGTCCAGTTGCGCACGTCCGCGTACGGCGGGACGACCGCGGTGGTGCTGCTGCCCACCGCACTGCTGCAGAGCGCGCTGCCGTCTGCCGGAAGCCCGCCCGCCGAGGACCCGCCCGCCGAGGACCCGGCTGCCGAGCGGAACACCACTGGCCGACGCGGAGGCGCCCACGGCCGCCCGCCCTTCGGTCCGGGCGCAGGCGCCCGCACGGGCCACGGCACCCGTGCCGCCCGGCCGACGACCACCGCATTCCCACCACCGGTGCCCGCACCCGCGCTGGATGCCGGTCGCGATCCGGGGCACCTTCCCGGCCCCGCCACCGTCACCGCGTTGCGCGGGCGTCCCGGCCGAGCGGACCAGCCCTCCGGTGCCCTGCCCCGCACGGAACCGCCGCCGGACGAGGACACGCTGCCGCGCCGGGTACGGCAGGCCAGTCTCGTTCCGCAGCTCCGCGAAGAGCCCCGTCCCGGCGAACCACCGTCCGGCGACGGCCCGAACGGCACCGTCCGGCCGTCGCGACTCACCCCCGAGCAGGCCAGGGACCGGATGACCGCCTACCGCAATGGGTGGCTGCGCGGCGGCGGTACGGCTCCCGGCACGTCCGCGCTCGGGCCCGATGCCACAGACCCGCGTCCACGCAGCGAAGAAGACCCTGAATGATCGCGAACGTAAGGAGACCTTGAATGATCGCGAACGAGAGGACCGCCGGGCGCCATACCTCGGGCGAACTCGACTGGCTGCTGGACGACCTGGTGACGCGGGTCGGCGAGGTCCGGCACGCTGTCGTGCTCTCCAACGACGGCCTTGCCGTGGGCGCCTCCAGCGCGCTCAGCCGTGGGGACGCCGATCATCTCGCCGCGGTGGCCTCCGGATTCCACAGCCTCGCCAAGGGCGCGGGCCGCCACTTCGAGGCCGGGGACGTACGGCAGACGATGGTCGAAATGGACGAGGGCTTCCTGTTCGTGGCGGCGGCCGGCGACGGATCGTGCCTCGCCGTGCTCAGCACGGCCTTCGCCGATATCGGCCTGGTCGCCTACGAGATGGCCCGGCTCGTCAAACGCGTCGGCGAGCATCTCCGTACCCCGGCGCGGTTAGCCGCATCCCCGCCAGCGGCCGGCTGAGCGGGCGGAGGCGGTCGTGCTCATGAACGATGACGGCCCGGAAGACATCCCGCTGCTTCCGGGATCGCGCCTGCTTCCGGGCAGCCAGTGGTACGACGCCGAGGCCGGCCCACTGGTGCGTCCCTACGCGGTGACGGGCGGCCGGACCGAACCGGGCTCCAGCGGGGCGCAGTTCGACCTGATCGCGCTCGTCACCCTCGACGACAGCGCACCGGACCGGTCGGAGGAGCAGTACCTCCTCGGCCCCGAACACCGGGCCCTGCTCGCGCTCTGCCGGTCGCGGACCCAGTCCGTCGCGGAACTCTCGGCCGATGCGGACCTTCCCGTGGGCGTCGTCCGCGTACTCCTCGGCGACCTGCTCGAAGCGGGCCGCGTACGCGTCAGCCGTCCCGTTCCGCCTGCGCAGTTGCCCGACGAGCACATCCTGCGCGAGGTGATCAACGGCTTGCGGGCCCTGTAGAAGCACACCGAGCCGCCGGGCGGGCGAGCGGCACGGGCCCTGCTCCCCGCTCGGTGGAGGGGAGGAAGAGCCCGTGCCCGTTGTACATGGGGTTCGTCCGGGTCAGACGTTGACGCCGTAGTCGGACGCGATGCCCGCCAGGCCCGAGGCGTAACCCTGGCCGACCGCACGGAACTTCCACTCCGCGCCGTGCCGGTACAGCTCGCCGAAGACCATGGCGGTCTCCGTGGACGCGTCCTCACTGAGGTCGTAGCGGGCCAGCTCGACGCCGTTCGCCCGGTTCACCACGCGGATGAACGCGTTGCGGACCTGGCCGAAGCTCTGCCCACGGCTCTGCGCGTCATGAATGGAGACCGGAAAGACGATCTTGGCCACGTCCGACGGGACGGCCGACAGCTCCACATTGATGGACTCGTCGTCGCCCTCGCCCTCACCGGTCAGGTTGTCGCCGGTGTGCTGGACCGAACCGTCCGGGCTGGTGAGGTTGTTGTAGAAGACGAAGTGCAGATCGGAGAGGACCTTGCCCGCGTCCGAGCAAAGCAGCGCGCTCGCGTCCAGGTCGTGGTCCGCGCCCGTCGTCGTCCGTACGTCCCAGCCCAGGCCGACCGTCACTGCGGTCAGGCCGGGTGCCTCCTTCGACAAGGAGACGTTGCCGCCCTTGGCCAGGGTCACACCCATGAACTTCCTCCATTGATCCAGTGGTCCAGCGGTTCGGTGAACGACGCTGCTTCGGCCGTCCCCTGGTCAACGACGGCGTCGCGACCGTGGTGGTTCCCTTGCTTGCGCAAGCCCTGAAGTGAACGTCCGTGAGACGTACCGTACGTTGGTGGCTCGGCGCCCTAGGCAGGTGGGTCGGCTCGGGGCGCCTGTACATCGGTCTCCTTCATGGCCTTCGCCTCACTCTTCAGGATCCGCATGGATTTGCCCAGGGCTCGGGCTGTGTCCGGCAGCTTCTTCGAACCGAACAGGACGATCACCACGATCGCCAGGATCAACAGGTGCCAGGGTTCGAGGCCGTTGCGCAACATGTACGTCCCGCCCTTCCTTTCGGTGCTTCGGCCGCAGTTTTCGCTCGGCGTTCGTGGACAGTGCTTCAAGCTGGCTGTAGGCAGGTCCGATGATCCGCTCGGACATCAATACTTGCTACATTGCGCAACTGTACAACCATGGAGTGGTGGAGCACGTCTTCCCTCATGGGAACCTGACGGACGGGGTGGCCGATGACGGGAAGTCGTAACGCGGGAGCGGGCAGGGGGAGGGCCGGCCGCCTGCGCCGGACAGCCATGTTCGGGCTGTCGTTCCTCGTACTGCTGGTCGCGGGCGTCGGGTGGGGCTACCTCAAACTCGGCGGCAGCATCGACACCTTCAGCGCGGACGGCATCTCCGACGACCGGCCGCCGGGTTCCTCGCAGGGACAGAACGTCCTGGTCATCGGATCGGACTCGCGCTCGGGCGACAACAGCCGGCTCGGCGGCGGCACGGGCGCCGTGGGGCGTTCCGACACCGCGTTCCTCCTCCATGTGTACGGCGACCACAAGCACGCGGTCGCCGTGTCCATTCCGCGTGACGCGCTGGTCGACATTCCGGCCTGCAAGGGGCCCGACGGCCGGTGGACCGCCCCGCAGCACGGCGTGATGTTCAACGGGGCGTTCTCGGTGGGGGAGACGGCCGAAGGGAACCCTGCCTGCACCCAGAACACCGTCGAACACCTCACCGGCCTGCGCGTCGACCACACCGTCGTCATCGATTTCGCCGGATTCTCCGCGCTGACCTCGGCCGTCGGCGGCGTACCCGTCTGCCTGCCCCAGGACATCTACCAGCGCGACCTCAGCCCGAAGCGCACCACCCGAGGGGAAAGGATCTTCACGAAGGGTCCTCAGACCGTCTCCGGTCAGCAGGCACTCGACTACGTCCGGCTGCGGCACGGCATCGGCGACGGCTCGGACATAGGGCGTATCAAACGGCAGCAGGCATTCGTCGCCTCCCTCATCAAGAAGGTCAAGTCGCAGGGACTGAACCCCACCACGCTCCTTCCCCTGGCCAACGCGGCCACCGATGCGATGACCGTCGACCCCGGACTCGGATCGGCCGACCGGCTGCTGTCGTTCGCCCTGTCGATGAAGAAGATCGACCTGCACAACACCAAGTTCGTGACCGTGCCCTGGCGTTACGAGGGGGCCCGCGTCGCGATCGTCGAGCCGGACGCCGACGCGCTCTGGGCCGCGCTCAAGGCCGACCGTACGGTCGACGGCAAGGACGCCAGCGGCAAGGGGCCGGGGAAGTCCTCGGACGAGGGCGACGAGAACGACAGCCGCCCGGCGTCGCCCGCGGCGGACGCTCCGGTCTCCGGCAAGGGAATCAGCGTCGCCGTCTACAACGGAACCACGGTCAGGGGACTCGCCGCCCGGGCGGCCGAATTCCTGCGCTCGCGGGACTTCACCGTCACCACCACGGCCACCGCGAGCAGCCAGGACCGCACCTCGACCGTGATCGAGTACGGACCCGGACTGCGGGACGAGGCGGAAACCACCGCGCGGCTCTTCGCGGGGGCACGGACGACGGCGTCCGGCACCGCCGGAATCCAGGTGATCCTGGGCAGTTCCTACGCGCAGAACCCCTCGGCCACACCCGACGCGCCGACCCCCTCCACCGTTCCGTCCAACGTCGCCGACGAGGCCCGGTCGGCCGACGACGACCCGTGTGCGGACCTCTCGTACGGCTGACCGGCCATCAGGGGCGGTACGGCGTGGCTCAGCGCGACGCCCCGGCCGTCCGGAGCTGCAACGCCGGGTGACGGGGAGCCGCGAAGCCGTACGACTCGTACAGCGCGGCCCCGTCCTCGGTGGCGTTCAGATTGATCACCGTGACCCCGGCCTCCTCGCGGAACCAGGTGAGCAGGGCGTCGAGGCAGACCCGGGCATGCCCCAGACGGCGCCGCCGGGGGCCGGTGCTGACATTGGAGACGTGCCCCTGCAGACCGCTCGGGTTCGCCGGGCCGGGGGCATGCGCGTCGCACGTCCCGACCGCACTGGCGACGACGCCGAGCACGGGATCGTCGACCAGGAACGCGGCGAACAGGTCCGGCCGGCGCATCCGCTCGGCGAACCACTGCGCGGAGGCCGCCCGCCACGGCGCGTCCGGGCCGCCCGTCTCCGCCCCCATCCCGTCCAGCATCAGCCCGCGCAGCCGGACCGATGCGGGCACGTCGTCGAGCGTGGCGCGACGGGCACGCACCACCGGCACACCATCGCGGCCGGTACCAGTGCTGGAGCCAGTACCGGTGCCGGACTCATCACGGTCGACGTACGACGGGGTCACGAAGGGCTCCACTTCTGCTCGTAGCGGGTCCGGGCCGCACGCAAGGCGTATGCGTACAGGGCCAGCACCGTTGCCAGCAACAGGTAATAGAGCGGCGGCAGCACGCTCATGCCCAGCAGCCCGCCGAGCGGGGTGAGCGGCAACAGCAGGCCCACCACGGCGAGACCGCACGCGGCCACCCGCAGCGGACCGCCGCCGTGAGCGCCGACGACCCGTCCGTCGTCATTCCGTCCGCCGACCATCCGTCCGCCCGTCCGGAGCAACAGCATCACCAGGGCCTGGGTCAGCAGGTTCTCGGTGAACCATCCGGAGTGGAAGGCCTCCTGCCCGCCCGAAGTCGCGGAACCGTGCAGGGCAAAGGCAAGCACGGTGAACGTCGCCAGGTCGGCGGTGGCGTTCAGCAGACCGAACCCCGTGATGAAGTGGAGGAAGTCGCGAGGACGCAGCACCGTGGGCCATCGCAGCACCTCGGACGCGGGCCGGTCGAAGGCGAAGGCGAGCTGTGCCACGTCGAAGCACAGGTTCTGCACCAGGACCTGCGCCGGAAGCATCGGCAGGAACGGCAGCATCAGCCCCGCGGCGAGCATCGCGATGACGTTGCCGAGGTTCGACGAGAGCGTGATGCGCAGATACGTGGCGATGTTCCCGCTGGAGTGGCGGCCCGCGGTGATCGCGTGATCGATGGCCGCGAGGTCCTTTTCGGCGAGGACCACGTCCGCGGTCTCCCGCGCCACGTCGACCGCGTTGCGCGGGCAGATGCCGACGTCCGCCGCGTGCAGCGCGGGCAGATCGTTGACCCCGTCACCGAGGAACCCCGTGGTCCGCCCGGCGGTGCGCAACGCCGACACGATCCGTGCCTTGTGTTCCGGCGTGCAGCGCGCGAAGACCGTGACCCGGTCGGCGGCCTCCGCGAGCTTCCCGTCCGACAACGCGTCGATCCGCTCCGCGGACATGACCTCGCCCGGATCGAGTCCGAGATCCCGGCAGGTGCGGGCGACGGTGCCGGGATCGTCACCGGTGAGGACCTTGACGGCGATGCCCCGGTCGTCGAGCGCGGCCAGGGCGTCCGACGCGCTCGGTGTGAGTGCTTCCCGCAGAGTGACGAAGCCGAGGAACGTCAGTCCCCTCTCGTCGGCCGTGGAGTACGCACGGGGCCGGGCCGGGCGCTCGGCGCGGGCCACGGCGATCAGCCGCAGACCGCCGGCGGTCTCGCGGGCGGCGAGTTCGCCCAGCCGGATCCGTTCGGCCTCGTCCAGCGCGCACCGTTCGAGCACCGCCTCGACCGCCCCCTTGGCCACGAGGGTGTGGAAGCCGAGCCTGCCGGGGCGGCGGACGACCGCGGTGGCGAGGCGGCGCACCGGATCGAACGGGAGCGCGGCGATGCCTTCGTACGCGGACAGCGGCTCGTCCCGTTCCTCCCACTCCTCCCGCTCCTCGGCCGCGTCGAGCACCGCCTCGTCGAGTGCGTCGGGGGCGGGCAGATCGGCCAGCTGGAGCGTCCACAGCGCGTTGACCGCGGCCCAGCGCAGTGCCTCGGGATCGGAGCGGCCCGACACGCCCAGCGAACTCTCGACGACCGGCCGGTCCTGGGTGAGGGTTCCGGTCTTGTCCACGCACAGCACATCGATGGCGCCGAGGTCGTGCAGCGCGGGCAGCCGTTTGACGATCACCCCGTGGTCCCTGGCGAGCAGCGAAGCCCCCCTGGCCAGTGCCGTCGTGACGATCACCGGCAGCATCTCCGGAGTCAGCCCGACGGCCACCGCGACGGCGAACGGCAGCGTCTCCAGGCCCCGGCCGCGCAGCGCCGCGTTGGCCATGAGCACCAGGGGCGGGGTGAGCAGCATGAAGCGGATCAGCGTCCAGGAGATCCCGTGCACCGAACGGTCGAAGGCACTGGTCCCGCGGCGGCGCGCCGAACCGTCGTACGCGGCGGCGAACCTGGTCTCCGCACCCGTCGCCGTCACCACAGCCGTACCGCTGCCGGAGGCCACGCTGCTGCCCTGGAAACACAGCTCCGGCCGGGCGAACGGCCCTTCCCCGGCGCCGTCCCCGGGGCCGGCGGTGGCGCGGAGCCGTGACGGCGTGTCCACTGGGTGCTTCGCGACCGGCACCGACTCGCCGGTGAGCGCCGACTGATGGACGGTCAGGCCACTCGCACGCAACAACCGCAGATCGGCGGGTACGAGATCACCCGGACCGAGCCGGATCACATCACCCGGCACCAGCTCCGCGACCGGGAGCTCACGGGCGCGCGGCGCGGCATCCGGCCCCGCCCGGCGCAGCACGGTCGCGGTGGTCGCCACCAGCTCCCGCAGCGCGGCGGTGGACCGGTCCGCCCGGTGCTCCTCCGCGGAGCGCAGCAGACAGCTGACCACCACGAGCACCAGCGTCACGCACGCCGTGCCCCATGAGGCCACCGCTGCCGAGACCAGGCCCAGACACAGGAGGACCGAGGTGAACGGGTCGCGCAGACTGCGCAGGAAACGGCGGGGCCAGGAGACCGGGCGCCAGGCCGGCAGCATGTTCTCGCCGAACCGCGCCAGCCGTTCCCCGGCCTGCTCCTCAAGCAGTCCCCTCGGTCCGCTGTCCAGCGAGCGCAGCACCTGCAAGGAGGTGGGTGCGGCAGTCGCGGAAGCGTCGGCGAGGACATCGGGGGCGGCGCTCCGCCCGGCCTTCGCACCGGCTATCGGTACGACGAGGGCGGAAGGCGCCTCGGGGTCGCCGGTGCTGCCGGGGCCTGCGGCGGTACTGCTCTCAGGCACCGAGCCCACGGAGGCGTGAGGGCTTTGCGGGCGCGTGTCCGGCACGCTCCGCGAGCTGGCCGACCATCAGCCGGACGACGGTCACCACATCGGGATCGTCGACCAGGTACACCTGCCGGCGGCCTTCGCGCCGGGACCGTACGAGACCCGCCAGCTTGAGCTTTGTCAGGTGCTGGCTCACCGAGGGAAGGGTGCCGCCCACGCGGTCCGCGAGCCCGGTCACATCGCTCTCGCCCTGGGACAGGGCCCATACGATGTGCAGTCGCGCAGGCGTCGCCAGGAGGCCGAAGGCAGCCGCGGCCTCCACCAGTACATCCGCGGGCGGATCCTCGAAACCGCCGTCGGCAGCTCTCGACACTCTTGCTCTCCCTGTCCGCGTGGCCCGATTCCTCGCACCCGAAGCCTTCAGTGTAGGCGCCGGACGTCCGCCGCCTGCGGGCCCCTGCGCGGACGGGCCGGGAGCGGCGGACACTGCCCCGGTGATCGGCGGAAATGGCCGGGGGAGAGATGCCGGATTGCGGACCGATCCGATTGTGGGCCGATCCGGGCAGCGAAATGATCCGGACTTGTCACATCACCAAGAAATCGAACTCACCCCATGGCGAGGGTTCTTCTTTGCCATGCTGTCGGCCTGCGCAGGCGGGAACTGGGCGGGCGATTGCCGACGCACACGGCATCCGAGCACCCTGAGACGCTCCGACCTGCGCATTCGACATCCAGCGACGCACTGGTGAGAGAAGTGATCAATGCCTTCCGAGCACGCTGACAACACATACGGGGAGACGGCCGGGGAGTCCGCGGAGACCGATGCTCTCGCGCTGAAGATATTGGTCGCCGGAGGCTTCGGCGTCGGAAAGACAACACTGGTCGGCGCCGTCAGTGAGATCAGGCCACTGCGGACGGAGGAATTTCTCAGCGAGGCGGGACAGTCGGTCGACGACACGGACGGGGTCGATCAGAAGACCACCACAACCGTCGCCATGGACTTCGGACGGATCACCATCCGGTCAGGCCTGTCGCTCTATCTGTTCGGCACGCCGGGACAGGACCGCTTCTGGTTCCTGTGGGACGAACTCTCCCAGGGCGCGCTCGGTGCCGTCGTCCTCGCCGATACCCGTCGGCTGGAGGACTGCTTCCCGGCCGTCGACTACTTCGAGCACCGCCGCATCCCCTTCGTCGTCGCGGTCAACTGCTTCGCCGGTGCCCGCACATATGGCGAGCACGAGGTGTCCCGAGCTCTCGACCTCGACCTCGGCACACCCGTCGTCCTGTGCGATGCGCGCGACCGGGAGTCCGGCAAGGAGGTGTTGATCCGCATGGTCGAGTACGCCGGCAGGATGCACACCGCCCGGCTCCTCGACTCCGTGAGCTGACCCTCCCGGGCGCTCGTCCGCCGCGTGATCCGGGGCCCGGACCAAGCCACATGGCGAAGGAGTGCTTGCCCCTGGGTGACCGGTGCGCAAGGCTTACGGCAACGGGGCACGGGGAACGCATGAGCGGGGAGGAGCGGGGAATGGCGCTGGACAGGGGACTCGACTGGCTCCTTGACGACCTGACGAACAGGGTCGAGTACATACGGCACGCACTCGTGCTGTCGAACGACGGACTGGTCACGGGCGCGAGCACGGGCCTGGCCCGCGAGGACGCCGAGCATCTCGCAGCGGTCTCGTCCGGGCTGCACAGCCTGGCGCGTGGGTCGGGGCGCCACTTCCGGGCAGGGAAGGCCCGGCAGACCATGGTGGAGTTCGACGAGGCACTGCTCTTTGTGACGGCGGCAGGGGACGGCAGCTGCCTGTGCGTGCTGAGCGAGGCCGAGGCCGATGTCGGCCAGGTCGCCTACGAGATGACGTTGCTGGTCAACAGGGTCGGTGAGCATCTTGGTGTCGCCGCGCGGCAGTCGGCGGGCGAAGGGGCCGACCGCCTCTGACCGGGGTGAGGGGCGCTGATTCGGCGGCGGCAGCTCTGATCGGGGCAAGGGGATCTGATCGGGCGGAGACAGTTCTGATCGGGGCGCCGGAGTTATCCACAGGCCGGGCGGGCGGGATCTCTTCCGGGTTACGGTGCTCACAGAGAGTGACCGAGCCTCATGGGGGAGAGCGTCATGACTGTTGCCGAAGACGTGTGCACGGAGATCACCGGTATGCCTGCGGAGAGCATGCCTGCCGCAGGCGCGGTGGCGGTGGGCACGGCCGCCCAGGAACTCCGCTTGAAGCGCGACGAGTTCGCGATCGCCGTGCATCTGGGGCTGATCCGCCTGGCAGTGCCGCAGGACGGCGGGCGGCCGAGGGTCGGGTGCGACGAGATCGAGCGGCTCCGGTCGCAGGCCGGGTTCCCGGCGGAGCTCCGGGAAAGGGTGCGCACGGTCGGGACGGCGAAGGGGGCTCAGCAGCTCGGGATCAGCCCGGACCGCTTCACCAAACTCGCCCGTGCGGGATGCCTCACGCCGATCACCTTCTACCTCAACCGGTACCGGGCAATCGTCTGGCTCTATCTCGCCGATGAAATCACGGGGTTCGCCGCCCGGGAGTCGCAGCTCCTGACCGGCAGGAGCCCGGCCTGGCTGCGTGACCGCCTGGAGGGAGGCGCCGACTGCCGTGCGGTCAACTGGCGCTCGCGCAGGGTCGAACGGCTGCTGAGCCTCATGGAGGATCCATGGGCCCGAGTGGCCGTGCTCGCAGACACGCTGGACCCGGTGCAGTTGGCGGAGGTGGTCGACGATCCGTACGAACGCGTGTACCTCGCCAGGATCCGACCCGGACCGGCCTTCGGGCCGGCCGGGCCGGCCTGGGCGCGCGAGACCACGGCGCATCTGATGCAGGCCGACGAACCTGACGAGATGCTGTGGCGCCGGGTGAGCCTGATCGCGGAGCTGGACAATGCCCGGGAGGTTCGGCAGGCGCCCCGTCCGGGAGGCGATCGGCGCGCCTTCCCCTACCCGCGAACCGGGCGTGAGCCCGCGCCGGATTCCCGAGCCGATTCGGAACCCGGTCCGGCGTCCGCTGTGGTACCCGCGCCCCCTCCCAACGCCTCACCGATCCCGATTCCGAGCCCAGGTTTGAACCCAGGTCCGAGCCCGATCCCAGGGCCGGTTCCGGCGCCCGGTCCTGTCAGGGCGTCGACAGACGCGGCAGGGCCCGAGGTTGGTCTGCTCGCCCGGATCGGTCTGCGCAGGCGAACAGGCAGGGCTGCGAACCGTCGGCCATCCCCACCAGGGCGTGCGCCGTTCGGCGGGTGACGAGGCGGAATCGCGCCCACCGCGATCGATGGGGCACCAGCCGACCGCGACCGATGGAGAACCAGCGGAGGGAGGAAAAGAGCTCGCGGAGAATGCGCGGCACCAGGCATTCTGTCCCCCATGCTGATCAAGGAAGCCACCACCGAGGACTGGCCCGCCATCTGGCCGTTCTTCCACGAAATCGTCGCCGCGGGGGAGACCTTCACCTACCCACTCGATCTCGGCGAAGCCGACGCCCGCTCCTGGTGGCTCCTGGAGTCCCCCAACTGTACGGTCGTTGCGGTCGACGACGACGGGACAGTTCTCGGCACGGCCAAGATGAACAACAACCACATGGGCAATGGCTCGCACATCGCCAGTGCCAGTTACATGGTCGATCCCAAGCACTCGGGGCAGGGCGTCGGCCGGGCCCTGTGCGAGTACACCCTGGACTGGGCCCGCACGTCGGGGTTCAGGGCGATGCAGTTCAACGCGGTGGTGGAGACGAACGTCCACGCCGTCGGGCTCTACAGGTCGCTCGGATTCGAGGTTCTCGGGACGCTCCCGGAAGGGTTCAACCACCCGGAACAGGGCTTTGTCGGGCTGCACATCATGCACCGCCGCCTCTGACAACGGCATCGCCACTCACGCCGCACTCCTCGCTTCTCCGTTCGCGGTATGTCCGTCATGTCTGAACACGTGGTGGTGTGTGAACAGTTGGTGTCACAGGTGCTTCGTGGGGCGGGTGCGTGGGGTGTTGGCGGGGGCAGTACTCTGCGCCCCACCGCCACTCGGGCGATGACATTCATGCGGAGGAAGAATCCATGACCATACCCAGGAGATCGTTGCGCGCCGCGGGAACGCTCGTGGCCGCCGCGGTCGTCGGCCTGACCGGCGCGGTGCTCTCCGCCGGCCCGGCCGCAGCTCACACCCCCACCTGGGCCGTGACCTGTTCCGAGGTGAGCCTCGACCTGACCGCCTACAACAGCAACGTCACCAACCAGGTGACCGTCACTGTCGACGGCAAGGACCTCCTGCCCACCGAGACCTTCGGCAAGGAGTTCCACAAGAAGCTGGAGCTGCCGAAGCACGACAAGGAGCTCACGGTTCACCTCGTCGTCAAGGCCGGCGACGGCGACAACTTCTCGCGCGACGAGACCAAGACGGCGCCCGTGTGCGAGGACGCCGGCACCCCGCCGCCCGCACCGTCCGAGGGCACGCCGTCCGCGGCTCCGTCCACCGAGGCACCGGCCGCGAGCGCCACGCCCAGTGAGGCGCCTTCGACGTCCGCGCCCGCCGCGGCCTCCCCGAGCCCCAGCTCGCCGGACCTGGCCGAGACGGGTTCCTCGTCCGCCACCCCGGTCATCGCCGGAGCGGCCGTGGCCGTTCTGCTGGCGGGCGGCGGCATCATGTGGTCCGTGCGCAAGCGTCGTACCGCACAGCACTGACGAATGAGCCGGTGGTCCTGGCACAGGCTGTGCCGGGACCACCGGTCGAGGCGGTGCCACCGCACGCCCGGCGCGTGGGGCGGCACGTCCTCCGAAACGCCGTCACACCTGCTGCGTGGTCGGCGGAGGAGTGGCGACGGGCGGCACCGAGGGCCCGATCTCGCACCAGACCGCCTTGCCCTCGCCGCGGGGCTCGATGCCCCAGCGAATGGCTATGGCGTCCAGGAGCAGCAGACCCCGCCCCGATGTCGCGGTTTCGCCCGGACTGCGCCGCCTCGGCCAGGCGCTGGAGCGGTCCTGCACGGAGAGGCGGACCCGCCGTACGGGCTCCGGCAGCACCTCCAGGGTGAGGACCGCGCCGCCTTCCGTGTGCAGCAGGACGTTCACCAGGAGCTCGCCCGTCACCAGCTCGGCGTCGTCGGCGAGTTCGGCCATGTCCCAGTCGGTCAGGGCCTGACGCACGATGTTGCGGGCGTCGGACAGCCCCTCCGGGTCCGCCTGGTGGATGTACTGATGCAGCCGCGGAGCCCGCGGCGACCCGGGGTCCGGGCTGCGCCGAAGCACCAGCAGCGCGACATCGTCCCCGGAACCCCAACGTTCCCAGAGCCGGTCCGACAGATGGTCGGCCAGTGCCTGGGCACTCGCCGGCCCCGCGCTCACCTCATTGATCAGCGCCTGGACACCCGCGTCGATGTCGGCGCCGGGCTCTTCCACCAGCCCATCGGTGTACAGGACCAGTGTTTCGCCCGGCACCAGGTCGAGGCGGGTCTCCGGGAACTCCTCGTCCTCGAAATCGGTCGAGATACCCAGCGGCAGACCGCCGCGCACCTGGGGGCTGCCTACCCGGCCGTCCATATGCCGGATCAGCGGGCCGAAATGCCCGGCCCGAACCACGCGCACGGTACCCGACGCGAGATCGACCTGGGCGTACGTACAGGTCGCGAAGCGGTCCGTGTCCAGCTCGGAGAGGAAGCGCGACGCCCGGGCCAGCACCGTCGACGGAGGGTGCCCCTCGGCGGCGTACGCACGCAGGACGATGCGCAACTGGCCCATGATGGCGGCGGCGTGCGTGTCATGACCCTGTACGTCACCGACCACGATCCCGAACCGGTTCTTGGGCAATGCGATCACGTCGTACCAGTCACCGCCGACCTGACGTCCGCTCCAGGCGGAGTGGTAGCGCACGGCGATCTCTCCGCCCTCGATCTCCTGGATCCGCCGAGGCAGCATCGCGGCCTGGAGACCGGTGGCGAATTCGCGCTCCTCGTCGAAGAGCTTGGCGCGCTGGAGGGACTGCGCCACGATCGCTGCCAGCCCC
Source organism: Streptomyces sp. NPDC001933 (assembly GCF_042890955.1). Lineage (NCBI taxonomy): Bacteria > Bacillati > Actinomycetota > Actinomycetes > Kitasatosporales > Streptomycetaceae > Streptomyces > Streptomyces sp. NPDC001933. The sequence continues at coordinate 487,385 of NZ_JBIASS010000004.1, forward strand.
AGGCACAGATTCCGCTCGTCCGCGTTGAAGGACGTGCTCTCGCGGTAGAACAGCGCCAGTGTGCCGAGGGAACGTGCCTGGGCGACGAGGGGCAGATAGGCGGCAGCCCGGAATTTCAGCCGGGCGGCACAGGGTGCCAGCACGGGGTAGCGATCAGTGAGAGCCGGGACCGAGGTCAGGAACCGGGGCCGGCCGCTGAGCACGGTGTCCGCCAGGGGGAACCGCCGGTCCAGCCCGGCGTCCCCGAACCCGTCGATCGCCTCCACCGAGTCGCCGCTCAGAGCGATGACACTCAGCGTGGTGTTCTCGACCAGGCCGAGCGAGAGACCGTCCGCCCCGAGCCGGGCGAGCCCGCCGGGTCCGGTCAGCGCCGCGGTCACATCATCGACGGTCACCGCACGTGACAGCGCGCTCGTTGTTCGTTCAACGATGCTGGTCTGGCGTTGCCGCCGTTTCTCCAGATCCAGCACGAAGGCCGAATGGGTGACTTCCGCCGTGGCGTCCTGCACCACCCCGACGATCCGGTGCGCCAGGCCGTCGTCGCTGCGCAGTATGCGTGCCTGGATGTGGGTCCACTGGTCCCTGCCGTCGTCCAGCGGCACCCGGAAATGAACGCTGTACGAACTTCGACCGCTCTTGATCGCCTCGTCGACCGCTACCTCGAGACGGGTCCGTTCCGACCCTTCGAGCCGTTCCAGCACCGTCTCGGGCCGTGAGTCGAAGGTCCGTGGATCCAGGCCGAACACCAGCAGCCCGGCGTCGTCCATGTCGAGCGTCCCGGCCACCACGTCCCACTCGAAGCTGCCCGTCCGATTCATGGCAAGCCGCTGAGCCGTCGCGATCTCGCCGTTGTGCGTCTTCTCGATCAGCGGGCGAGGCGGGACGGAAGTACTCGGTTGCTGGTCGTGATCGGTCATTCCTGCTCCGGAGGTCGCCGGGCGGGGCTGACGGGCGGCGCGGCCCGAACTGGGTCACCTAATTGTCGAACCGCGTCCGGCAGGTTGCCACAGCGGAAACCCGGAAAAATCCGGCCGGACGAGCCCGACGAGCCGGACGAGTCGGACCGGACGAGCAGGTTCGGGCGGGCCAGGGACCCCTGCTGTCCCGGCAACGGCCCTGCCCCGCAGAATGGCAGCGGAAGATCGTCCGCGATCGGCGGTCGACACGGCACGAGGGCTGACCGGAGCGCATTCATGAACCACGAAGATCCAGTTCTGCTGCACACCGAAGGACGCGTCCGGCACATCACGCTCAACCGCCCACGTGCCCTCAACGCGCTGAACCACGCCATGGTCGCGCGCGTCACCGAAGCACTCGCCGACGCCGAGCACGACGAGTCCGTCACCGCGGTCCTGATCACCGGCGCGGGCGAGCGCGGCCTCTGCGCGGGCGGCGACATCCGGTCCATCTACGAGGACGCCCGGGCCGCCGGCAGCGCATCGCTGGACTTCTGGCGGGACGAGTACCGGCTCAACGCCCGTATCGCCCGATTCCCCAAGCCCTATGTCGCGATCATGGACGGCATCGTGATGGGCGGAGGCGTCGGCGTCTCCGCCCACGGCGACATCCGTGTCGTCACCGAACGCTCGCGCGTCGCCATGCCCGAGACCGGCATCGGATTCGTCCCCGACGTCGGCGGCACGCATCTGCTCGGTGCGGCGCCCGGTGAGCTCGGCACCCACCTGGCGCTCACCGCGGAAGCGGTAGGCGCGGGTGACGCGCTGCTGTGCGGGCTCGCCGACCACTTCGTACCGTCGCAGCGCCTCGCCGGACTCACCGCGGACCTCGCCGAGTGCGGCACGGCCGCCGAGATCGAGGGGACGGTGCGGCAGTACGCCTCACCCGCGCCGGAGGGCGAACTGGCCGCGCACCGCGAGTGGATCGACTCCTGCTACCGGGATGCCTCGGTGGAGGAGATCATCGACAGCCTCGAAAACAGTGGCATCCCCGCCGCCAAGCAGGCCGCCGAAACCATCCTGACCAAGTCGCCCACCTCGCTCAAGGTGACCCTCTCCGCGCTGCGCAGGGCACGCCGGCTCGGCAGCCTGGAGGCGGTGCTCGACCAGGAGTACCGGACTTCGTGCACCGCCTTCACCAGGCCGGACTTCGTGGAGGGCGTGCGGGCCCAGATCGTCGACAAGGACCGCGATCCGCACTGGAGCCCGGCGGACCTCGCCGAGGTGACCGACGCGGACGTCGCGCTCTTCTTCGCCCCGCTCGGCGACCGCGAACTCGGCCTGGCCGCCGTTTCCGGGACGGCGCGCTGATACGCGGCCGGCGGGGCGGGAGACACGTACGGGAATCAGAGGTCGTTCGGCCCGTCGACCGTGCGGAAAGGGACGCCGAGCAGATCGGCCGCAGCCTTGAGGTCCTTGGCGCGATGGCCGGTGCACAGCGTCCAGTGATGACCGATGCCGGTTGCCGACCAGGCATCGGTCCACTCACCGGGGTCGAAGCCGAAGTCGACCCGTGAGGTGGTGTTGCCGATCTCCAGCAGCGGCCCGGGTACGACCCGGCCCTCGGAGGCGACGAAGACGAAGGTCCCGTCGGCTTCCTGCCCGATGCCGAACGTGGTGACCGGGCCATGTCGGACGTCGAATTCCACGCTCACGCCCCAGCCGCGCTTGCCGTGGTAGACACCCAGCCCGCGCAGCAGCGGATCCTTGGCACTGATGGCGAGGTGGGCGGGGCCGTCGTGGCCCATCTCCACGACCCGGTCCCGGAAATTGAGGGCCTGGAGTTCGGTGAAGGAGCCACCGGCGCCGATGGTGTCGGCGATCAGCATGGCGAGGCTGGTTCGCAGTTCGTACTCACCGGCCATGGGGATGCCACGTGCGGTCAGCAGCGATGCGCCGAGGATCATGCCGGCGCCGAGCCGTTCGTGGATCTCGCCCTCCAGACCGCGGTGGTAGTAGGCGAGACTGTCGAGTGCGAAGTCGTCGACGAGCCGGTCCAGCCCGACCGAAACCCGGGCGGCCCACGCGAGATCATCCTCGTCGACGGAGTCGTCGAGGGTGAAGACCGTACGGGCGAGCGCGACGCGTTCGGCGGCCGCCTCGTCCGTCACGGCGGCGACCCGGACCCGCAGGTCGTCGAATTCGAGAACTTCGACATGCCCGCCGAACTGGGTGGAGACCAGCGTCAGGTCGGTGGAGACATCGAGCATGCCGGGGTAGAGGTGACCCATCAGACCGTGCCGGCCGTGACGCAGCGCGCCGCGGACCTGTGCGGCACGGATCCAGCGGCGGATCCGGTTCCACGCGTTCTCGTCGCGCAAATGGCCCGAGACGGAGCGGAAGGGGATGCCGCCGCGTCGGAACACATTGGCGACCTCCGGCAGCGGGCACTGCCCGCAGTACGCCAGCCACTTGCCCGTATCGGTGTCCGGGTGGTCCATCGCCTCGGTCGGCTGGAGGTCGATGACCAGTACCGGAGCGTGTGCGCGCTGGGCGATCGGTAGGACCATCGAGGCGGTCAGATACGTCGTCAGAAACGTCACGACGATGTCGCAGTCGGCCGAGCGCAGCCGTTCCGCGGCCTTCGCCGCCTCCTGCGGATCGGAGATGAAACCGGCGTCGACGACCTCGCAGCCCATCTCCTCGAACCGCCCGGTCACGAAGCGAGCCGACTGCCGCAGCCGGTCGAGCAGACCGGGGAACTGCGGCCAGTACGCGCCGAGTCCGCCGGACACCAGACCGATCCTGGTACGGCGGCGCGTGGTGCGGGTGAGCACACTGTCGAGCGCGGCGGGCGAGACATCAGTCATGAGCTTCCTTCCTTCGGTTCTGTCGAGGGCCGAACGGACTCAGGGCTGTTCCAGCCGCGCGGCGGCCCGGTCCCAGGCCCGCCGGTCCCCCTGCGGGGCGTACTGGCGCAATTCCTGCGTCCGTGCCACCAGTTGTCGCATGTCCGTGAGGCCCCCCACCAGACCCCGGGCACGCGCCTGCACCAGGATGTTGCCGAGCGCGGTCGCCTCGGCCGGGCCGGCCGTGACGGGAAGCCCCGTGGCATCCGCGGTCCACTGGCACAGGAGCTCATTGCGCGAACCCCCGCCGACCACATGGATCCGGTTCGGATCCCGCCCCGCGAGACCGGCTGCCTCCCGCAGCGTCCTGCGATGGGCCAGCGCCAGGCTCTCCAGCACACACCGGACATAGCCACCGGGGCTGTCGGGCGGCACCTGCCCGGTCCCTACGAGATGGGCGTCGATCCGCGACGGCATGTCACCCGGTGCGAGGAACGCCTCGTCGTCGGGATCGATCACCGCGGCGAACGGCCGGGCACGGGCCGCCGCCGCGAGCAGTGCGGGCAGACCCGGATCCTCGCCCCGCCGGTCCCAGGTCCGTCGGCACTCCTCCAGCAGCCACATCCCCATGATGTTGCGGAGATAGCGGACGGTGCCGTCCACCCCGCGCTCGTTGGTGAAGTTCGCCGCACGGGAATCCTCCGTCAGTACCGGAGCCGGCAGTTCGAGCCCGGCAAGCGACCACGTTCCGCAGGACACATAGGCGAACCCGGGCTCGGTCGCGGGCACCGCCGCGACCGCCGACGCCGTGTCGTGCGAGGCGACGGCAGTCACCGGCGTGCCGGCCGGCAAACCCGTGTACTCGACGACGTGCGACAGGATCGTCCCCGCCGGATCACCCGGCTCACGCAGCGGTGGGAACATGGAACGCTCCAGGCCCAGCCTGCCGATCAGCGCATCGGACCAGCCGCCGGCCGAAGCGTCGAACAGACCGGTCGTCGACGCATTGGTGATCTCCGCTCCCACCGAGCCCGTCAGCCAGTGGGTCAGCAGATCGGGCATCAGCAGCATCGTCCGCGCCGCACCCCACTGGGCACTCGCGCGGTGTGCGGCCAGCTGGAACACGGTGTTGAACGGCAGATGCTGCAACCCGCCGACGGCATACAGCTCCTGCGGCCCGCACACCCCCAGCACCTGCTCGGCCGCCCTTCCGTTCCGGCTGTCGCGGTAGTGGAAGGGCAGCCCGAGCAGGGCCCCGTCGGCGTCGAGAAGGCCGTAGTCGACCGCCCACGTATCGACCCCGATCGACGCGACCGGACCGCTGCGCGCCGCGGTCCGCAGACCGTCCAGCATTCCCTGGTACAGGGCGAGCACGTCCCACCGCAGCCCGTCCGGCAACCGGATGGGCGCATTGGAGAACCGGTGCACCTCGGTCAGCCGGAGCTTCTCGGGCCCGGCCAGGCCGGTGATCACCCGGCCGCTGGTGGCACCGAGGTCCACGGCGGCGAAGGCCGCTTCGCTGCGTGACATCACAGACATCGACCCCTCATCCGGTCATCGGAGGAAGGCCGCGGCCACGCCGGCATCGACGGGAACATGCAGCCCGGTCGTGTGCGTGAGGTCGCCGCCGGTCAGCGCGAAGACGGCGTTGGCCACATGCTCCGGGAGCACCTCGCGCTTGAGGAGCGTCCGCTGGGCGTAGAACTCGCCGAGCTTCTCCTCCTCGATACCGTACGTCGCCGCGCGCTGAGCTCCCCAGCCGCCCGCGAAGATCCCGGAACCCCGCACCACGCCGTCTGGGTTGATGCCGTTGACGCGGATGCCGTGCTCACCCAGCTCGGCCGCCAGCAGCCGCACCTGGTGCGCCTGATCGGCCTTGGTGGCCGAGTAGGCGATGTTGTTCGGACCCGCGAACACCGCGTTCTTCGACGTGATGTAGACGATGTCGCCTCCGAGGTTCTGCGCCCGCATCATCCGGGCGGCCTCGCGCGAGACCAGGAACGAACCGCGCGCCATGATGTCGTGCTGAAGATCCCAGTCCGCGGCCGTCGTCTCCAGCAGCGGCTTGGAGATGGAGATCCCGGCGTTGTTCACCACGAGATCCACACCGCCGAACGCCAGCGCGGCGGCCCGGAAGGCGTCTGTGATCTGCTCCTCACTGGTCACATCGGCCGTCACCGCGGCGGCCCGGTCCGGCCCGCCGAGTTCCTGCGCCACCGAGGCGGCGTTCGCCGAGTCGATGTCCGCGACGACGACACATGCCCCCTCCGCGACCAGCCGGTGCGCGATGGCCTTGCCGATGCCGGACCCCGCGCCCGTGACGAGCGCCACCCGGGTGGCCAGTGGCTTGGCCTTCGGCATCCGCCGCAGCTTGGCCTCCTCCAGCTCCCAGTACTCGATTCGGAACTTCTCGGACTCCTCGATCGGTGCGTAGGAGGAGACGGCTTCGGCACCGCGCATCACATTGATGGCGTTGAGGTAGAACTCCCCGGCGACCCTGGCCGTCTGCTTGTCCTTGCCGAAGGAGAACATGCCGACCCCGGGCACCAGCACGATCGCCGGGTCCGCACCGCGCATCGCGGGGGAGCCGGGCGAGGCATGACGTTCGTAGTATGAGCGATACGCCTCCCGGTACTCCCCGTGCAGCTCCTTCAGCCGTGCCGCCGCCTCGTCAAGCGGGGCATCCGAGGGCAGGTCGAGGACCAGCGGCTTGACCTTCGTACGGAGGAAGTGGTCCGGGCACGAGGTGCCCAGAGCGGCGAGCCGTGGGTGTTCGGTCCGGGCGAGGAAGTCCAGCACCGGCTCGGTGTCGGTGAAGTGGCCCACCTGCGGACGGTCGCTGGAGGCCAGTCCGCGGATCAGCGGGGCGAGGGCGGCGGCCCGCTCGCGGCGCCGTTCCTCGGGAAGCGGTGCCCGGCCCGCCCATTCGGGGCCGAAGGGTTCGGCCCCGCCGTGTTCCTGGAGGAAGGTCTCGGCGGTGCGGATCATCCAGAGGGCATTGCGCTCGCACTCCTCGGACGTCTCGCCCCAGGCCGTGATGCCATGCCCGCCGAGGATCACCCCGACGGCCCGCGGGTTGGCCTCCTTGACCGCCGCGATGTCCAGACCGAGCTGGAACCCCGGCCTGCGCCAGCCCACCCAGGCCACCTTGTCGCCGAAACACTCCGCGGTCAGCTTCTCGCCGTCGGCGGCGCACGCCAGCGCGATCCCCGAGTCCGGATGGAGATGGTCGACGTGAGCGGCCTCGACCAGGGCATGCATCGCAGTGTCGATGGACGGCGCCGCACCGCCCTTGCCGTGCAGGCAGTAGTCGAAGGCCGACACCATCTCGTCCTCGCGCTCCACCCCCGGGTACACGGCCTTGAGGGCGCGCACCCGGTCCAGGCGCAGCACGGCGAGCCCGGCCTCGGTGAGCGTGCCGAGATCACCACCGGAACCCTTGACCCACAGCAGTTCGGTGCCGCCACCGGTGACCGGGTCGGTGGCGGTGGCCTTGACCGATGCGTTGCCACCGGCGTAGTTGGTGTTCCGGGCGTCGGAACCGATCCGATGGGCGCGTTCCAGGAGCGCGGCGACTTCGGCATGCGTCGCGGAGGCCATGAGTTTCCTTTACGGTCGGGGGTTCCGTCTGAACCGGTCGATGGTCGTACGGGGGAGTGGCGGACGGGCTCAGGCGCCCCAGCCGGCCTGCTCGCCGCCGACCCGGGCGGTGGCGATCCGCTCCTGATTGCCCGAGGCCAGATAGGCGGCGAACGGATCCCTCGCCAGCCCGAGTTCCTCCCGCACCTCGGCCAGCAGCGGACGTACATCGGTGTTGTACGCGTCCATCAGCGCGCCGTTCGCGGCCAGTACATCGCCGGACCGCTGCGCGGCGCTCAGCGCCTCCAAGTCGACCAGCAGGGCCTTGGCGGTCGCTTCCTGCACATTGGCGACCGACCGGATCACGGCCGGGATCTTCGCCTCGATGTTGTGGCACTGGTCGAGCATGAAGTTGACGTTGGTCTTGGGCTTCAGGCCGCCGTTCCTGACCACTTCGTGCATGATCCGGAACAACTGGAACGGGTCGGCGGCCCCGGCCATCAGGTCGTCGTCCGCGTAGAACCGGGAGTTGAAGTCGAACGCGCCGAGCTTTCCCCCGCGCAGCAGACTGGCCACGATGAACTCGATGTTGGTGCCGGGCGCGTGGTGCCCGGTGTCCACGACCACCTGGGCCTTCGGGCCGAGCCTCAGGCAGTGCGCGTACGCCGTACCCCAGTCGGGAACGTCGGTCGCGTAGAACGCGGGCTCGAAGAGCTTGTACTCCAGCAGCATCCGCTGGTCGTCGCCCAGCCGCTCGTACACCTCGGCCAGCGCCTCGGCGAGCCGGTCCTGACGGGCCGTGATGTCGTCCTGCCCGGGGTAGTTCGTGCCGTCGGAGAACCAGAGCTTGAGATCGGGAGACCCGGTCTCGTCCATGATGCCGACGCACTCCAGCAGATGGTCGGTGGCCTTCCTGCGCACCTTCGGGTCGGGGTGGGTGACCGAACCGAGCCTGTAGTCGTCGTCCTGGAAGACGTTGGAGTTGATCGCCCCGATCCGCAGCCCGAGACCCTCGGCGTGCCGCGTGAGCGTGGCGTAGTCCTCGACCTTGTCCCACGGAATGTGCAGGGAAACCTTCGGTGCCACACCCGTGAACGCGTGCACCTGGGCCGCGTCCTCCATCTTCTCGAACGGGTCGCGCGGCACACCCGGTTGCGCGAACACCTTGAAACGCGTCCCGGAGTTCCCGTACCCCCATGAGGGCGTCTCGATGACCTGGGACTTCAGAGCTGCCTTGACGGCCGACACATCAGACATGAACACCTCGTAGCAGAGTCATCCAGCGACCGGAAACCGCCCGGACGTATGAATCGTTTCATCCGTCCGTACGCTAGGTTTGTCGCAAGCTTCCAGTCAAGGAGCCGGTCGGGTTCTCTTGGAGTGTTGAATCAATTCATCGTGCAGTGCTCCGGCTCGCCCCGACCTGCCCCACCTCCCCGGCCTGACCGGCCCGTTCGGCGCATGATGCCTCCTGGAAGGCGAGCCTCAGCGGCCGCCGGACATGCTCGGCCGCAGCGAGCTCACGAGGTCGAAGAACCGGGACTCGTTGCCGCAGAGGCCGGCCCGCTGAAGCGCGCTGTCGGCCTCGGCGATCGGCGAGGCGAGCAACGGCACGTACAACGGGCCGTCTTCGGGATCCGCGAGCGCGGCGCGAGCGGCCTCCAGCAGTCGGACATACGCCTGGGCCGCGGCGAGTTCGTCATTGCGCATCTCAGCATCTCCCGGTCAGAGGTGTCGGACCCACCAGCATCCACCATGGGTCTGACAACGCCCGCCGACGGCGGCGCGGGAGCGCCTGTCATCCGCCGTCCGGTCTCCGTGCGCCGGCCGGTGGTTCGACCTCCAGGAATCTTCGGCGCCGCGCTCCTCGGTACAGCAGAACCGCCCAGCCCAACTCCCGCAGCACCGCCGCGCACCGGGCCAGCTCCTCTTCCTCCGAACGGGCCGCCCCGCTGCCGGGCGGACCGAGCCACTCGACGCGCACACCGCCAGGTGCCTCGCCCTGCTGCAAGCGGTAACCGGTCGCCGTTCGCAGGCCCGATCCGTCAACGGCCGAGTGGGCCAGCCCCGATGCCTCGAGGGCGATGGCGACCGCTCTCACCGGCCGGAGCGTCTCCCACCGCGCGGGTACACCCTTCGGGTCGGCGTGGCCGGTGTTCGTCAGCCGACGGATCTGCAGCATTCCCTCGAACGCCGTCCGCACGGAAGCGGTGCGTCCTGCGTCCGGCACCGCAGCCGTCGGGCCGTCCCCGGTGGCCGGTTCGAACCCGGCCCCGTCCTCGGTTTCCATCGGTGTCCCCCTTCGACTGTGCCGTACTGCTGCCAGTGTGCGTCGTGCCACTGACAGCGGCTCGGGTGCGGGCCGGCCGCCCCGTCGGCCGCCGGAACCGCCGTTGCCTTCGCGGCCGATGCCCCGGGTCAGGTCTGCGGCACGTCCGCTTTCCCGGTGAGCGGCGACCCACCCCGGCCGAGCACCTTGCCGGGGTTGAGGATGCCGTGCGGGTCCAGCGCCGCCTTCACCGCGTGATGCATGCCCAGCACCGCGGAGCCCAGCTCCTTGTTCATGCCGCGCATCTTCAGCAGCCCCACCCCGTGCTCGCCCGTCACCGTGCCGCCGAGGGCGATCGCGTCGTCGAGGATGTCCTCGAAGGCCGACTGGGCGCGGGCGCGCTCGGCTTCGTCGCCGGGCGTCGTGATGATGAGTGGATGCAGGTTCCCGTCACCGGCGTGGGCGATGTTGGCCACCAGAATGTCGTGCCGGGCCGCTGTCCGCTCGATCCGGGCCAGCATCTCCGGCACCGCGGTCCGCGGTACGCACACGTCCTCGGTCAGGACCGGGCCGAGCCGTTCCAGCGCCGGATAGGCCAACCGGCGTGCCTGGAACAGCGCGTCGGCCTCCTGCTGGTCCGTGGAGACCGCGGCCCAGGTCGCCCCCGCCCGCTCGAAGCACTCCCGTACCAGCTCGGCCTCCGCGTCGCCCTCGGCGCCCGGAGTGTCGACCCTGCCGAGCAGCACCACGTCCGCGTCGGCGGAGAGCCCCATCTTCTTCCAGGCGTCGACGGCGGCCAGGCAGTGACGGTCGACCAGTTCGAGCGCCGAGGGGATCACGCCCGACGCGGTCACGGCGCTCACCGCCTCACCGGCGGCGACCACCGAGGAGAAGTATCCGGCCACGGTCCGCTCCTGCGGCTGCGCCGGGCGCAGCCGCACCGTGATCTCCGTGATCACCCCCAGGGTGCCCTCGGACCCGACCATCAGTCCGGCCAGGTCGTACCCCGCCACGCCCTTCGCGGTCCGCCGGCCCAGCGGGACGACCTCGCCGAGCCCGTTGACCACTTCGAGGCCGAGCACGTAGTCACGCGTCACGCCGTACTTGACGCAGCACATCCCCCCGGCGTTCGTCGCGACGTTCCCGCCGATCGTCGACCAGGGCGAGCTCGCCGGATCCGGCGGATACCAGAGCCCGTGCTCCGCGCACGCCGCCCGCAGATCGTCGTTGACCACTCCCGGCTGGACGACGGCCAGCCGCTCCGCCGCGTCTATGCGGACGATGCGGTTCATGTCCTCGAAGGACAGGACGATCGCTCCGTCCACGGCGTTCGCACCGCCCGACAGGCGGGTGCCCGCGCCGCGCGGAACGAGCGGGATGCGGTGGGCCAGGCAATGCCGGACCACATCCCGGACCTCTTCGGTGCTCTGCGCACGCACCACGGCCAGGGGCGTTCCGTACGGGGTCCACTCGGCCTCGTCGTGCTGATACCGGGCGAGGCCGGCCGGATCGGTGAGTACCCGCCGGGCCGGGATGTCGTCGACTGGTGCGTTCGCCACGTCCGTGGCCACCTCCCACTACGAAGATGTACTGACCGTCATCATTGCGCGCGGAGTCCGGTAACGGGCCGGAGCCCCCTGTTCCAGCGCGTGGGAAAACTGGCCGAGTGTTGTCCCGGGGCCATCGGCCCTTGATCGATCCATCCGGGCGATGATCATGAAATTGACGCGAACGGGTGACGAATTTCGATAGGGTCGACCGTCCGACAGTCCCATACCCAGAGGATCCACGTACCGTGCCCGACAACGTGGTAGGCCCCGGCACAGATCGTGCCGCGCTGCGCGCCGACTGCGCGAACTGCTTCGGGCTGTGCTGCGTGGCACTGACCCTGACGCGGTCCGCGGACTTCGCGATCGACAAGGACGCCGGGAAGCCCTGCCGGAACCTCCAGGAGGACTTCCGCTGCGGCATCCACACCGAGCTGCGCACCCGGGGCTTTCCAGGCTGCACCGTGTACGACTGCTTCGGGGCGGGCCAGAAGGTCTCCGTCGAGACCTTCGACGGGCAGGACTGGCGCAGTGCCCCGCAAACCGCCAAGCAGATGTTCCAGGTGTTCCCGGTCATGCGGCAGCTCCATGAACTGCTCTGGTACCTCACGGAAGCGCTGTCCCTGGAACCGGCGCGGCCACTCCACGACGAGATCCGGCGCACCCTCGACGAGACGGAACGCCTCACGCACCTCCCGGCGGACGCGTTCCGCGAACTGGACGTGGCCGGGCACCGCGACGTCGTGGCCGAGCTGCTGCTCCGCGCCGGCGCGCTGGTACGGGCGACGGCACCGCGGAAGAAGAAGCACGACCACCGGGGCGCCGACCTCATCGGAGCCAGGCTCAGGGGCGCCGATCTGCGGGGCGCCGACCTGCGCGGCGCGTATCTGATAGCAGCGGACCTCACCGGTGCCGATCTGCGCCTGGCCGACCTGATCGGCGCCGACTTCCGGGACGCGGACCTCTCCGGAGCCGACCTCACATCGAGCCTCTTCCTCACCCAGGCACAGCTCAACGCGGCCAGGGGCGACGCGGCGACGAAACTCCCGCCGTCCCTCGGCCGCCCCGCGCACTGGGACCGGTGAACCCGGGACCGGAGGCGGCCGCCGACGGACGACCCGGTCCACGCCACTGACGGCCGTGGACCGCCCGTGCCGCACCGTGCCGAATCGACCGGTGCGTCGGGGCACTGCGGACGTGTCCGGTTCGTTGCACAGTGTGGCGTACCCGGAACGCCGCAGACGACCGGACCGAGGAGTCCCGCACATGCCCAGCAGTACCGACCGCAGCCGCACCGAACCGACTCGCACGGACGGGAACCGCACCCGTCTCGTCGAGCGCCTGATGGAGCAGTTCCCGCACGTGCCCCGGGAAGCCGTCATCAAGGAGGACCTGCTGCGCGGCGGCCTGGCGTTCGACGAGTCCGCGCTCAGTGACAACGAGGGCGGTGACGTCAAGCCGAAGTCCTACTTCATCTTCTCCTTCGACCACGGCACCCTCCCCGAGCTGGGCGCGGCCGCCCTGCGCCGCCCGCCGGAGGAGATCGTCCTCACCGGCGGTCCGTACGACCTGCGCAGGACCGTCGTGTCCGTCCGGGTCAATCCGGCGTCCCCGTACCGTGTCGCGGCCGACGGGGACGGTGTGCTCGGGCTGTATCTCGACGGCCGGCGGATCTCCGACGTGGGCCTCCCGCCCATGCCGGACTACTACCGGCACACCCTGGAGAACGGCAAGTCCGTGATGGAGGTGGCACCCACCATCCAGTGGGGATACCTCATCTATCTGACGGTCTTCCGGGTCTGCCAGTACTTCGGGGCGAAGGAGGAGTGCCAGTACTGCGACATCAACCACAACTGGCGCCAGCACAAGGCGGCGGGACGCCCGTACACCGGGGTGAAGCCGGTCGAGGAGGTCCTGGAGGCGCTCGCCATCATCGACAAGTACGACACGGCGAGGACCTCCACCGCCTACACCCTCACCGGCGGGGCCATCACCTCCCACATCGGTGGCCGCGACGAGGCAGATTTCTACGGCCAGTACGCCAAGGCCATCGAGGAGCGCTTCCCCGGCCGCTGGATCGGCAAGGTCGTCGCCCAGGCCCTGCCCAAGGCCGACGTGCAGCGGTTCCACGACTACGGCGTGCAGATCTACCACCCCAACTACGAGGTATGGGACCGCCGGCTGTTCGAGCTCTACTGCCCGGGCAAGGAACGCTACGTCGGCCGTGACGAGTGGCACCGCCGCATCCTGGACTCCGCCGAGGTCTTCGGCCCCCGCAATGTCATCCCCAACTTCGTGGCGGGCGTGGAGATGGCCGAGCCCTTCGGCTTCACCACGGTGGACGAAGCCATCGCCTCCACCACCGAGGGGCTGCGGTTCTTCATGTCGCACGGCATCACCCCGCGGTTCACCACCTGGTGCCCGGAGCCCACCACCCCGCTCGGGAAGACCAACCCGGACGGGGCGCCGCTCGAATACCACATCCGCCTGCTGGACGCCTATCGCGCGACCATGGAGGAGTACGGTCTCAGCTCGCCCCCCGGCTACGGCCCGCCCGGCCCCGGGCGCGCGGTTTTCTCCGTCAGCTCGTTCATGGACAGTCTTCCGGCCCGCCCGGACGACGCCCTCTAGTTCAGGCCCGGCCGCCGGACCCGGCGGCCGCCAGTTCACGCACGACGCGCGCGAACCCCCGTACCAGGCCGCTGTCCGTGCCGTCGACCCAGGCGAGCACGGTCCGCAGGGGCTCGGTATCGGTCAGCGGCACCCAGGTGAGACCGGGCCGGGCGTAGTACCTGGCCGTGCTCATCGGCGCGAGGCAGACGGCGGAACCTTCCGCCACCTGCTCCAGCATCTCCTCGACGTTGTCGTTGGTCGGCCCCCACCTGGGACTCGATCCGTCCGGGCGGGGGTTGACCGCCCACCAGTCCACCCACTCGCGCGGCGCGCGCTCGGTCCACATCAACGGCTCGTCGGCGACGTCGAGCACGGAGATCCCGTCGCGTCCCGCAAGCGCATGCCCGGAGGGCATTCCCACGACGCGCGGCTCCGTATGCACCAGCTCCGAGCGGAGGCCGGTCAGGTCATTGGGCACCAGACGAAAGCCACGTCGACCAGCCCTTCGCGCAGAGCCGCGGCCTCCTGCCCCCAGTCGTATCGCCTGGGCACCACTCGTACCCCGGGATGGCGCCGTGCGAACTCGGCCCGTGCCCGGGTGGTGAGTTCACCCGCACCGCTCGCCCCGAAGCCCACCCGCAGCACACCCGTCTCACCGTGGCGGTGCCGCTCGGCGGCGGCGGACACATGCTCGGACTGACGGACGGTGAGCAGCGCCTCGGCGGTGATCTCGCGGCCCGCGTCGGTCGCGGAGACACCCCCCCGCGTGCCGGTCGAAGAGCCGCACGCCCAGCTCCGACTCTCAAGACTTTTCAACGCGTAGGACAGGCCGGTTGGCTGACGTACAGCCGCTGTGCTGCCCGTCCGAGGTTCTCCTCGTCGGCGATCACGGTGAGGTAGCGCAGCTGAGCAGCTCCGGGCAGCGATTATAAATCGTCCTCATGAAGAGAGAGGGGATCTGTCTTGGACCGTGCTGGATATCGGATGAAATAACTGGATCAGCTCAACAACCCCTTTGGACAAGTGGAGTTATTGATGAACGCAGAGAACGGCACCGCTGACCACGACGGGACGACGGGGCGCGTCTGGCTCATCACGGGAGCGTCCTCGGGCTTCGGCCGTTCGATCGCCGCCGCCGCTCTGGCCGCCGGGGACACGGTCGTGGCCACGGCTCGCAGGCCGGAAACGCTTGACGATCTGGTCGCCGCGTACCCCGACCGGGCCGTCGCAGCCCAGCTGGACGTCACCGATACCGCACGCTTCGCCGCAGTCGTCGCCGATACGATGCTCTGGCACGGGCGTATCGATGTCGTCGTCAACAACGCGGGCCGCGGCCTGGCCGGTGCGGTCGAGGAGACCACCGACCAGCAACTGCGGGACCTGATGGATCTGCACTTCTTCGGGCCCGCGGCATTGGTCCGCGCGGTGCTGCCCCACATGCGCCGTCAGCGGTCCGGCGCCATTGTGCAGATGAGCAGCATGGGCGGCCGGTTCACCTTCCCCGGAGTCGGCGCCTACTCGGCGAGCAAGTTCGCCCTCGAAGGCCTGTCCGAGGCGCTCGCGGCCGAGGTCGCCCCGCACGGGATCAAGGTACTCATCGTCGAACCCGGAGCGTTCCGGACCGGATTCGCCGGGGGAGGGGCGCTCCGGCAGACCGCCGCGATGCCCGCGTACGAGGCGACCGTCGGCCCCGTACGGACGGGCCTGCCCGACTCGGACGGAAAGCAGGAGGGCGACCCCGACAAGGCCGTGGCGGCCATCCTCACCGCACTCGCCGCCGAGGAGCCGCCCCTGCGACTGCCGCTCGGCAACGACGCGACCGACGCGATCCAGGCCCACCTTGAAGCGGCCCGTGCAGAGACACTCGCATGGGAGAAGGTCAGCCGGAGCACCGCCTTCGACGGCTGAGGAGCACGGCCGGCCCCAACGTCCCGGGCCGGCCGGACGGCGACCGAGCGCCGGGGGCGGCGAGAGCGCCCCGCCGTTCCCCGGCGCCGGCGAACCTCAGGCGCGCCACTCGGCGGTGCGCTCGGGGGACGCCTCGGTGAGTGCCTTGCGAATGGCCTCCACGTCGCCCTGATGACCGTAAACAGGCGTACCGGGCTGCTGACGCCAGGACTCGTCGAGTCCCCCCGCGTCCACGGTGTCAAAGCCCAGCTCGTCGATGAGATCGCGCACGACCTGCTTGGCCGCCGCGTCGTCACCGGCCACCGGAAGCGCCTGACGGCCGGGACTTCCCGCGGGGAGCCCGTTGGAGAGGATGTCCTGGGCGTACGTCCCGTTGAACGCCTTGATCACCGGGTGGCCGATCTGCTCCTCGGTCCACCGGCTCTCGGGCTTGCCGTCCTCGATCGCGGCGATGCGGCCGTCGCGCTGCTGCGGGTAGTAGTTGCCCGTGTCGATGACCGCGACCCCGTCCGCAGCACCGTCGATCAAGCCCGAGGGCAGGTCGGGGACGGCCTTGAGGGGGACGGTGACGACGACGACCTGGGCTCCTTGAGCCGCCTGAGAGGCGTTGACCGCCGTGGCTCCGGTCTCGTCGGCGAGCGCGGAGAGCGTCTGCGGGCCACGCGAATTGGCGATGGACACCTCGTGGCCCAGTGCGGTGAGGCGCCGGGCGAGATTTCCGCCGATGTTGCCCGCTCCGATGATGCCGATCTTCATGGATCCGACCTTCCGATGGCGACTGCGGTACGTGATGTGGTCTCGCGGGTTCATCAACTACCCGTTTCCGGGCTGTATTCCTGGCAATGGCAAAACGATTCGCCCGTTCATCCGAAGGATGGGAACGGCCGACTGCGGGCACCTACAGGAAGACGACCGAAGCACTCATCCCACGTGAAGGCGGTGCCCATGCTCCATGGCGTCGACGTCAGTTCCCATCAGTCGTCCTTCGACACGGACGGACTGGACTTCGTCTTCATCAAGGCCACCGAGGGCCGTTCGTACATCAATCCGCATCTCTCGGCGCAGGTGAAACGGGCGAGGGACGCGGAGTGCGTGGTCGGCTTCTACCACTTCCTCTGGCCGGGGAACATCACGGCCCAGGCCGAGTACTTCGTGAGCAAGGCCCCGGAAAAGGCGGGCGATCTGCTCGCCGTGGACTGGGAGGAGAACGGCGAAGGCACCCGGGCCGGCAACGCGGAGAAGGACCAGTTCATCCGTGAGGTCAAGCGCCTGCGGCCGAATCACAAGGTTCTGCTGTACTGCAACCGCTACTTCTGGCTGAACCACGACACCACGTCGTACGCGGGTGACGGTCTCTGGATCGCCGACTACGTGACCGCCGGAAAGCCCAGGATCGAAGCCTCCTGGCGTATCCATCAGTACACCGACCACCCGCTCGACAAGGACGTCGCCGACTTCTCCTCACGGACCGCCATGCGCAACTGGGCCCGGGGGTAGCCGCCGCGGGACCGTACGCGTCGGCGGTGCGGCCCCGATCGGGAGGGGCGTGACCGGGCCGTAGCGGCGGGCAGAGCCTCCGACGACCCCGCTCATCAGCAGGTGCCGGTGCAGGCAGCCGAGCCTTGCGCCGATCAGCAGGTGAACACCCATGATGGGTGCGCGCCTAAGATGGCCGGCGATGTGCGCGACCCCGCCCAGCCTCCTGGGACTCACGACATACCTGCTGTCCAAGACCGGCAAAGCGGCGCGGAGCCGGCTGGCGGCGCGGCTTGCCGAGCGCGACATGCGGATCTGGCACCTGGCCGTGCTGTCGGCGCTCATCGACTTCGGCCCCCATGCGCAACGGGAACTGGCATCCCGGCTCGGGATCGACCGGAGCGACATCGTCAAGATCGTGGACGATCTCGCGCTGGCCGGTCTCGTCGACCGGGCCCGGGACACCGGAGACCGCCGCCGGGTGACCGTGACGCCCACCCCGGCCGGGCGCGCGGTGCTCGCAGAGCTCCAGGACGATGCGCTGAGCGTGCAGAAGACACTGCTCGCCCCCCTGACTGCGCGCGAACAAGCCCAGCTGGCAGCACTGTTGAGGCGTGTCCACGCCCACGTCCACGACGGCCCCGAAGAGTCGAAGCCAGGTCGCTGACCGATTCCCCGGGCTCGGTGCGGCACACTTCTCGGGTGACCACAGCCGCGGCTCAGCCGCCTCGCGACCGCGCACTCGGGCGCGGCATCACCACCCTCATTCCGCAGGCCGCCACGGCCACCCCGGCCGAACAGGCAGCGGCCGTGCTGACGGCGATGCAGAGCGTTCCGGTACGTGTGGGCGTCCTCCAGGCGGCCGTGGTGCTCCTGGAGGAGCGAGTGCGCGCGACGCAGGACGAGGCGGAACGCGCGGCCGCCGCGACGACGGTCGCCATGCTGCGCAGCGCGATCGGCCGGGCCGGCTGACGGGGCCGGGCGGAGTCGATCGGTACAGGCCGGGTCGGGCCGGGGAGCTGATCGGTGTGGACGGAGCCGGGCCCGGCTGGGGTCTTTCGTTTGGATCCGGCCTGATCCAAACGAGAGGCCCTAGTTGATCAGTTCAGCTCGTCGAGGGCTTGGTCGCAGGCCTCGGGATGGTTCCGCCAGTACCGCCAACTACGCTCGTGGGACAGGACACTGGCGAGTGCCTCCGCCGGACCGAGACGCCGAGGCCCGGCGATCTCGCGTACGACCACGACGGCCGCCTTCAGCCCGTCCCACCCGCCATCGGCCAGAAACCCGAGTACGGCGGCAGGATCCTCCGCGGCTGCGGCGCGCGTGGACTCCACCAGCGGTTGCAGCCACCGGGCCCACTGCCGGTACTGGTCCGATACATCCGAGTCCGCCCCGTCCGGTCGCTCCGCAGTCTCCAGCAGCGGCGCCAGCGCCCGCGTGAGCCGTTCGCAGTAGCTCGTCGCGCTCTCCGTGACCCACGGGTGTTCAGTGGTGAAGTGCTCCCAATCGGTCACCCCCAACTCGTTGAGCCACCAGGCGCCGACGGGCCGCAGTCCCTCGGTCCCGCCGAGCACGAAGGCTTCCCGCACCAGTTCGTAACTCGGCAGGGTGCGTTCCGCGAGCAGCACGGCGTCGTACAGATCCTTTCCCTGCGGATACGCGTCGGTGATCAGCCACAGCAACTTCCAGGCGAGTGACAGCTCGGGCGACACCGCCTGCACCCGGCAACCCGGTCCGTCTCCCAGCGGTTGAAGCTCGGTGAGCACGGCGGGAGAGGGCAGGGCCTCGTTGAACACCACGTCGAGCTGTACGGTCCCGCCGGGCACTCCGTCCGCCGTCCACGGCAGTAGCATGCGCCGGCCCGGAACCCGGTCGTACGTCCAGATGTCCTCGGTCACCAGGCCCGCCGAGTCGATCCGTACCGAGCCATGGGCGGCGGCCGCAGCTGCCGCGTCCCGGGCGATGGCGTCGAAGAGACCCGTGGCACGGGGGTCGTCCATGCCCCAGTCCCGGGGCACGAAGAGGAAGTCCAGATCTCCCGGATCACGGGCGACTTCCCCGAACCACGTGGCCATCAACACGCTGCCACGCAGCACCAGATGGTCACCCCACGGGCCGTCCGCGACGGACGCGAGCACCGTGTCCAGTACGGTACGCCGCGCCCGATGCCAGGCCCGCCCCACCTCTTCCCGGTCTTCGTCGAAGAGCGGCTCTCCGGACCGGTAGGCATTGGCGAACTGCTTCAGAGCGGGCTCGAAGACCAGTGGATGATTCATGCCGTCCGGTGCAGGCAGCAACGTGTCCGGAAAGTCTGATCTGCGCCGCGTTTCCTCGTCAAGGGGCGCATGCGGGACTTGCGTGGTCTCCTTCCACAACGTGTTCCAGGCGGTGGATCCGTCGGCGGAAGATGTCATGGTGAGGCTCCTGCGGGAGGGCGCGCTGCTTTTCGCGGGGCACGTGGTGGACGCCGAGGCATCGGGCACGCTCGATCATCTGACGCGAGCATAGGTGTCCGCGCCGGGTTCGAGAGCGGCGGGTCCGGGCCTGACGGCAGGAGCGTCCGCAACGGCAAGCGCCTGTCGTCCAGCGATCCATGGGCGTTCGTCAATTGGCATGGACCTGATAGTGCTGCTGCGTTACAGTCCGTTGCGGCACACTCTGAGAGCGCTCTCAGATCCGAGCTCTCGGACGCCTGCTGTTCCTCCCCCGCGATTCCGGAACAACAGAAGGGCCACTGCCTTGAGATGTATGAACGCGCTGCGAACGAGCCTGGCTGCCGCACTGGTCGTCGGTGCCTGGGCGACTGTGGGTCTTGCCTCCGGCCCGGCATCCGCCGCCGCCGTGGACTCGCCTCCCGCAACACCCCGCTCCAGGGCAGGTGAAGCGCCGGCGTCCGCAGTACTGCTCGCCGCCATGCGGCGAGACCTCGGTCTGTCAGAAAGCCAGGTCAGGACGCGGCTGGCCGTGGAGAAGACGGCAACCGCCATACAGGGCAAGGCGCGACGGGCCACCGGTTCCTCCTACGCCGGTTCCTGGTTCGATCCGGCCACGGGCAGGCTCGCTGTGGCGGTGACCGACGGTCGGAAGTCGGCCGCCGTACGCGCCTTGGGGGCATCCGCCCGGCTGGTGCGCCACAGCACACGGCAGCTCGACGAGACCAAGGCCCGGATCGACGGACTGGCGGCACCGGCAGGTGTCAGCAGCTGGCACGTGGACCCGAAGACCAACCGGGTCGTCATCGACGTCGTCGCTTCGGCAGCGCATGACAACGATGTCCGCACCTTCGTCGAACGGGCCCGCAGGGCCGGCCCCGTACTGGTGAAGCAGACTCCCGAAGGGCCCAGAACCTTCGCCGCCGGAACCGTGGGCGGCGATCCCTACTACACGGGCAACGTCCGGTGTTCCATCGGCTTCTCCGTGCACGGTGGCTTCGTCACGGCAGGCCATTGCGGACAGACGGGCGCCGCGGTCAGCGGATGGGACCGTTCGGCCATCGGCAACTTCCAGGGGTCGTCCTTCCCCGGCGACGACTACGCCTGGGTCAGCGTGGGCAACGGCTGGTGGACCGTTCCCGTCGTGCTCGGCTGGGGCACCGTCTCGGACCAGTTGGTGCGGGGCTCCGCGGAGGCACCCATCGGCGCCTCGATATGTCGCTCCGGCTCCACGAGCCACTGGCACTGCGGCAACGTGCTGGCCACGAACGAGACGGTGAACTACAGCCAGGGCGCGGTTCACCAGATGACCAAGACGAGCGTATGCGCTGAGCCGGGAGATTCGGGCGGCTCGTTCATCAGCGGGGACCAGGCCCAGGGAGTCACGTCCGGCGGCTGGGGCAACTGCACCAGCGGCGGGGAGACCTGGCACCAGCCGGTCAACGAGATCCTGAACCGGTACGGGCTGACACTGCACACAGCCTGACGTCACGCAGGGCGGGCTCGACCCGACCCGCCCGGATCCCACCGTGAGGGCCTGCCGCGCGGCGCGAGCGTATTCGCTCGGATGCGGCAGGCCCTTCACGCGGGACAACCGGCAGACCGGAACCCCCATGGTCGTCGCGTTCCGCAGTGGGACCTTTGTGGTCGGCGCGGACGGCGTACTTCGGGAAGCGCCGTGACCTAAGGGCTGTCCCGGGGCAGCGCTCTTCTCCTCGGTCAAGAAGCCGCTTCGCCGGACGGAAAATCTGGCGACCCGGGAAGACTGTTCGCGTACGGTCGCTGGGGGAGGTAAACGCGTGTCCTGGCCATCTGTGATCATTCTCGTCCCTGCGAAGCGACGCCCGTCGTTCGAAGGGCGCATCCGTTCCCTTGAGCTCGTGCCGGATCCTGTGACGGGGGACGAAAGGCTGTACCGGCACGGGTACTCGTACTGCATCGACCTCTCGGGTGGGATCCTGGCGGACTACGAGCCGGAGGAGATCGAGCAGGTGACGACCCGGATCGGGGAACCGTACGCGGTCTACGTGTCGTGCCAGTCCATGGACGCGGCCCGCGCTTTCCTCCGCGACGTCCTGCCCGGTGTCGACGGCCTTGTCGACACCGATCACTTCGAGATCCTGCAGGCGAGCGAGTTCCTCACGCTGGTGGACCGTTACCCCGGATGGGACTGGCGTCGCCAAGCAAGTACGGACCTCCAGTAGATCGGCTCGAATCCATGTCACGGCAGAGTCCAGAAGGGTCGCTCGAGTGCGGCTCTCCTCCCGCGAGGCAGGTCGCTTCCCCGCCGCCGCTGTCCGAGGCGGAGATCTGCGAAGCGGAGGCGGAGCTGGGCATCGTGTTCCCGGACCAGTACCGGGAGTACTTGCTCCGGCAGAGCGCCGGCGGTGTGGTGAACCAGCTGTGCCGATCCGCGGCGGGCTGGGGCTGGCATGGGGACTCAAGCACCAACTACCACTTGCTCACCACTGACTTCCCGCATCCCGACTCCTACCGTGCGTACGAGGATGAGCTGGACGCACGTGAGCCGCAGGCGCCGGACTTTCCGGATCACGACGCCTACCAGGCGGCGTGGGAGCAGTGGGACGCCGAGTACGGGGTGTTCCAGGAGCGCAGGACCGCCGGCGCTGTATTCATCCAGGACAACGGCTGTGGCTTCTCGACCCTGCTCGTTGTCACCGGTCCGCACCGGGGCTCACTGTGGTTCGACGGCCGGGCCACCTGCGACCGGATCCTCCCTCTGAACCTGGAGGGTCACCCCGTGTCGTTCACGGACTGGATCGCTCGCAACTCCATGGATCTGGTCGGCTGGTGAACGCGACCGGGCCGGCACCGGTGGGAGCCGGCCCGGCAGCCCGGTCGCAAAGCAACCACCTTGACCACCGATGAGAACTTGGTCGGGCTCATCGCGGGTCCGGTCGTCAGCGGGGGTCGTTCAACCAGTCTCCAGGGACCAGATCGCGAATCTTGTTGATGCCCTCTTCCGTACGGCCGCGCGCCAGAACGACCATTCCACCGTCGTCACGCACCAGGACGTCATCCCCGAGGAACCAGCGGATTCCGGGTTCTGCCTCGCAGACAGGATAGGCAGGGAAAGGCAGTCGAGTGCAGACCCGCTCCAGCGTCTCAATCCCCTGATCGTCGAAGACGTCCAGGAAATCACAGTATTCGTCGTCCGCCTGCAAGAACTCCGAGAGAACGATGTCGATAAAGGCCAAGGAGAGCCGCTCAAGCCAACCCTCCCATCGTTCGGCAGCCTTGTCGGCCATATCGGCCCGGATGAATACAGCGGGATCTTCTTCGCCCAGCGCTTCCAGGAGAATTCCCCAGGAGGCGGCACCCTGGTTCTCGTGCCGGAAGACCAGGGCTTCCTTGGAATCGTCCACATGGAGTTCGGACGGGCTCAGCAGGACGTCATGATTTCTGGTCAGATCCCGACGGCGGCCGAACAGCAGGTAGCCATCACGAAGCGTCCGAGGCAGCTGGACTCCCAGCCTTTCCTCCGCTGCCACGAGGTCGGCCTCGGTCCAGCCGTCGTCATCGCCGAGCGGCTCCGCCCAGTTCGCGACGAACCCTCGGATGAACTGCCAAGCGCCACTGCGGCTCTCAGTGCCGACGGCGAGGGATTGAACCATGTCGAACTCATGTGTCATACGAGGACGATATCGTCTCGTCCGAGCGCACCGTACGCGCTGAGCCCACACTCCCACCGTGCGAGGCCGGCGTCGATGTTGTCGGATCACGGGTGTATGACCCGACCCGGAATCCGTGTTGCCGCATACGTGATCCGGCATCGTGCCGTACCCGAATTGTTGGTTCTCGACCATGTCGGAACTCCGGCCGCCGGAACTCAGGTGCCCGTAGGAGGAGTGACGTCCGACGAGGAGTTGGGTCAGGCCGTCCTGCGGGAATTAGCCGAAGAAACCGGGCTGTCGGACCTCGCGGTGGTCCGGCAGATCGCCATGGAGGACAAGCCTCACCCCGATACGCGGCTACCGCGCAGGACCACCTTCTTCCACCTCCGGGCACCGGCCGATACCCCTGACTCGTGGGAGCACGGGGTCAGTGGAGATGGCGACGACGCCGATCTCACGTTCGCCTGCTACTTCGTACGCCTTCCTCTGAAGTGCCAGTTGGCGGACGAACAGGACGTCTGGCTGGGTCGCATCGATCCTCTGTGGACCACATTGATGTCGTCCGACGGCCGTGGTGCGGACATTCCGCGTCGTCGGCCGAGCGCACCCTGACCGACTTCGGCGCGCTGGTCGGTAGTGGAGGGGGTGAGGTGTGGCGTTGCCGTCCATCGAGAATCGGGGCCAGTGTGCGGGAGGGCTCAGGGAGGGCTCAGGGAGGGCTCAGGGACCACTCCGGGGGGAGAACCTGATGTCAGGGCGCGTGGTCGCCTGAAAGCCTGCTGGACATGACTTCAACAGGCTTGACTCGAAGGACCGTTGTGGGCGCTGCCCTGTCGGGAACGGCAGCGCTGCTCGCCACCGCGGCGCTGCCCTTACCCCGTGCCGACGCCTCGTCCGAGTCGCTCCCGCCGTTGGACCCCACTGCCCTGCAGGCCGCGATCGACGACCTGGAGCACCCGCCCTCGACCGCGGCCCAGCTGCGGGTCGGCGGCGCGGCCGGCCACTGGTACGGCACCTCGGGTATCGCCGATGTCGGGACGCGGCGGCCGGTGAGCGCAGGGGACAAGGTCCGGATCGGCAGCATCACCAAGGTCTTCGTCGCCACGGTGCTGCTGCAACTGGCGGGGGAGGGCCGGGTCGAGCTGGACACGCCGGTTGTGCGCCTTCTGCCGGGGTGGCTGCCGGCCGGCTTCTCGGGCGTCACTGTGGCCCATTTGCTGAACCACACCAGCGGTCTGCCCGACCACGTCGGCATCCCCGAGCCGGAGACCGCGGAGGAAGTGTTCCGTCACCGCTTCGACCACTGGACGCCGCGGGAGTGGGTGGCGACGGCGACGCTCGGGCCGCTGAAGTTCACCCCGGGCACTCGACAGGAGTACCGCGGGATCAACTACTCACTGGCCGCACTGATCATCGACAAGGTGACCGGTTATCCCTACCGGGAGGCGGTCGAGGCCCGCATCCTCCGCCCGCTCGGCCTGGAGCACACCATCGTGCCCGGCGAAGACCCTCGCATCCACGGTCCCCACGTGCACGGCTACCTGACGATGGCCGACGGCCGCCTGCGGGACGTCACGACGTACGACCAGTCGTCCGCCCGGGGCGAAGGCGACATGATCTCCACCACGGGCGACATCGACCGCCTGCTCGTCGCGCTGTTCTCCGGCGAACTGCTTTCTCCGGATCTGCTCCGGCTGATGTTCACCCTGCCGCCGGCCGATGTGCGGATGCTCGACGGGTCTCCCGCCCGTTACAGCGCGGGGTTGCAACAGGCCACCGTCAACGGCACCACGCTCTGGGGCAAGACCGGGGAGACGTACGGGTACAAGAACGCCGCCTTCTCCACTCGTGACCAGCGGCGCCGCTTCGTACTCGCTCACCAGCCGACGACCCCACGCAACGGCGAGGAGACCCAGATGGTCGCCAGGGTCGCCGACCTGCTCACCCGTAATTCCTGACTCGTGACTCATGGCCTGTGACCTGTGACCCCAGCACCGGCGCCCGGGACGTGGCCCAGCACCTGCCGCTTCCTCCCCGTCTGTATGGTCAGTTGATCAGGGGACGTCAGCACGCGGCAACGGTCCGCGAGGCTGCCGGTCCGGCGCACCGGTTTGATGCGCCGGAGTAGATGGGGAGAAGTGATGAGCGTGGGATCCGTACTTCGTCAGGCGAATGCCGAGGGCATGAGAGCCATTCCCGCAGGGGAGATCATTCTGCGTGACGAAGGCACTCGGACGGACTGGAAGGTGGAGGTCGGTGCCTTCCGACTGGCGCCGTATCCCGTGACCCGCGAGCTGTACCACGCGGTTCGGGGCGAGGCGCCCGTGAGTTCGGCCGGTCCGCGTACACCGGTGACCGAGATCTCGTGGAACGACGCTGTCCGGTTCTGCAACCTGCTCTCGCGGGAGGCGGGGCTCCGGCCCTGCTACTCGACGGGCGACGACCCCGACGGGCTGGACGTGGTCTGCGACTGGCGGGCCGACGGCTATCGACTCCCGTCCGAGGCGGAGTGGGAGTACGCATGCCGAGCCGGAACCTCCGGCGTTCGCTACGGGGACCTGGACGAGATCGCCTGGTACTACGGGAACTCCGGCGGCGAGGTGCACGACGTCGCGACCAGGACGCCGAACGCCTGGGGCCTCCACGACATGATCGGCAACGTGTGGGAGTGGTGCTGGGACCTCTACGACCCCGAGGTCTACGGCCCGTACCGCGTATTCCGTGGCGGGGGCGGATTCGACCGGCCCCGAAGCTGCCGGGCGTCGTGCCGCCGCAAGAGCCATCCGACCTTCCGCATCGACGACCTGGGGTTCCGGCTCGCGCGAACGGTGTGAGCCGGTGAGGAGAGAAGGCGGCCGCCTCCGGAAGCGTTGCGGACGAGATGCAGCGCGATGCCGGGGTGGTCGGTGAGCCGGGCGGACACCGGCAGCGCGTGGGTGACCACGGCGAGGTGGGCGTCGAGCGGAATGGCCGCCGGCCGGGCGGCCGTACTGCCCGCGTCGATGATCACGTTGCCATCGGTGGGGGAGCTCACCGATCGCGGCTGTTGCGATGCGCTCCTTCTCGTCGATGGCCACTGCATCGCGCTCGGCGAGATCGAGCTCGAAGTCGAGCCGCCCGGCCGGGATCGCACCGCCAGTGACGCGCCGCAGCAGCCCGGCCCGGTCGAGACTCTTCAGGTCACGCCGCACGGCCTCGGTGGTGACCTGGAATTCCTCGGCCAGCGACAGCACGTCGCCCCGGTTGCTCTCGCGGACCTGAACGGACATCTGGCTCGGGGGCCGGCCCAGGTCGATGAGCGCCGCGCCGCGCGTGCACCTCTTGCCCCTCGCCCCTTGCCCCGGCCTCCTGCCCCGGCCCCGCCCCTTGGTCCTGCCCCGGCACCGTTCGCCATGTCAGTGAGTCTCTGTAGGGTGCGTCGTGTGAGTGACATGTATGAGCTGGCGGTATCGGTCGATCTGCGGGACGAGCTCTCCGAGCCGGAGCTGGCCGAACTGCGCTGGCACCTGGGAATCGGGCCGCAGCCGGCGAGCCTGTCGATCGTGACCGAGTTCCCGATCGTGGTGGAGGACGAGGCGGGCGAACCGGTGGTCGAGGACGAACCTCGTCCACTGCTGGCCGGCAGTGGTGCCGCCTGGTGGGTCGGCGGTGTGCTCGGGTCGGCGCTGGTGGGCCGCGCGGACCTGCCGCGGAAGGGATGGTCGCTGACCTCCCGGCAGGAAATCCACCCCGACGAATTCGACAAGGTCGGCGAGCTGCTCCGCTGGCTTGCTGCGCGCGTGCAAGACACCCACCGGCAGGTGGACGATGTCGTTTCGATCGGCCACTTGAGGTTCCACGAATCCTTGATACCGGAAGTGATCGGGGTCGTGAACGGGCAGATCGTGTGGCCGGACCAGTAGTCTGCTCCGTAAATCGCGTAGCCGTCCGCCACCGGTCCGGCATAGCTTCTGCCTCATGGCTGACGAGTGCTTCGCCCATCCCCGGCTCGCCGCGATCTACGACGCGCTCGAACCTGATCGGGGCGATCTGGACGCCTACGTCCGTCTCGCCGAGCAGATCCGGGCTCGCCAGGTCCTGGACATCGGCTGCGGTACAGGAGTGTTCGCCCTTCTGCTGGCCGACCGCGGCGTCGAGGTCGTGGGCGTCGATCCGGCCACCGCGGCCATCGATGTGGCCCGGGGCAAGCCGGGCAGCGAACGGGTGCGCTGGATCTCCGGTGATGCGACAGCACTTCCGCCACTGCAGGTCGACCTCGCGACCATGACGGCGAACGTCGCCCAGGCCATCGTCGACCCACGGGAGTGGCGGACGACCCTGCGGAGGGCGTACGAAGCACTGCGGCCCGGCGGAACCCTTGTGTTCGAGACCCGGGATCCGGCCAGGCGTGCCTGGGAGGAGTGGAATCGCGAGGCCTCGTACGGCGTGACCGAGATACCGGGAGTCGGTGGGGTCGAGAGCTGGGTCCAACTGCTCGAAGTGCGCGGGCCGCTGGTGACCTTCCGCTGGACCTATGTGTTCGCTGCGGACGGGCAGGTACTGACATCGGATTCGACGTTGCGATTCCGCGAGCGGCGGGAGGTCGAGACGGAGCTGGCCGCGCAGGGCTTCGTGGTGCAGGACGTCCGCGACGCCCCTGACCGCCCGGGACGCGAGTTCGTCTTCCTCGCCCGGCGCCCCGGGGGCGATGGCTGACCGCATGCATACTGCGCGGGAGATCGCGGCGCGCGAAACACAACTCGGATTCCCGCTCCATCCGCAGCTGAGGGCACTTCTGAAGCGGCACAACGGCATCATCGAACACCTGGCGAGGGCCCGTTCTGTGCGAGCGGCGTCATCTTGAACGACTCTGAGGACCCCGAGAACAAAGGCGGTTTCGCTTGGGTTTTCGGGCGGACAGGCCTGCGGGCGGACCGGAGACGGATGCCCACGATGCGCAGTGGGACGGTGTGATCTGTGCTGCTCAAAGCCCGCAGCGGTGCTCAATTCGGTTACGGCGGGTGTCGGGCCCGGGGCCGCGGATGATAGGCAGGGCGCGTGATCGATACGGGGGAGGGCAACGCCCGATGAGGATGATGCGCCGGATCGCGCTGTACGCCGCGCTGCCGCTGGTTGTGCTGCTCGCGGCCGGCTACGGCTGGTACCGGGTGAGCGACACCGGTAAACGGTGGCGGTACGAGGACCGGCTCGCCACGTACTGCGAGGGTCTGCTTCCGGTCGCCGAATCCGCAGCCCTGACCTCGTACTCCATCGATCCCGGACTGCCGGGGGACCGCGCGGGCGGTGCCGGTGACGACCGCTGGAGCGAGTGCGGAGTGGCGGACACACGGCTGCTGGTCGCCCTGATTCCGCACGACGCCGTCCGTAGCCGCAACCTCTCCGGTGAGCCGCTCTCGATGCTGCGCGACGGGAGTTCGGACCATCTGCCCGTAGCCATCGGTGGTGGCTGGCAGGGCTACACCGATTTCCGCGACACCGGCCTCGTGCTCAACTGCACCGACCGGCCTGCCTCCCTCGTAGTGACCGTGAGTGCCGACGAGTCGCACGAGAACGCCCGGGAGACCCGGCAGATCGCCCGGCTGGCCGCGGTCACCGCCGAGCGGGCCGCCAAGCGGTGGTCCTGCAACGCCCCGCACGGTGCCGGCGTGCCGCCCATCCCTCTGCAACCCGATCGCCCGGAGCCCGGCATCGCCACCGGCACCTGCGCAGGGGTCCCCGTTCCGGGCGACGACTCCGTCCACTGGCACCGTGAGACCACCGCCGCCGGCGCCGCCCTCCTGGAGACCTGCGCGCTCGGCGAGACGAAGGCGCGGGACGAGGAGCTCTACTGGTTCGGCGCCGCGTTCGGTCCGTACGCGCAGCGCCTTCGGACCTCAGACGACGACGAATCCGGTGGCTACCACGGCGACGCGGGCGCCGATCGCCACAGCGCCTGGGCGAGCGCCGAATGCGGCACGGGTCCGCGTGCCCTCTTCACCGTCAACGACACCGAGTACGCGGCCCCGCCGCACGGCTACCTCCGCACGGCCCTCCGTGCCTTTGCCGAACGTGCGGCGAAGCGCCATGGATGCACCGACCTGCGACTCCCCTCCTGACGGCGCGGAACCATGCTCAGGGATTGACGGCCCCGATGGGTCCGACGAACCCCGGGCGTTCTCCCAGGGGTGACCAGAATTGGCCGTAGCATGTCAAGAATCATGGTGATGTGCCTTGTTGCTTCAAGGTCGTCGTGCCTCAATGGGGAAGGCGATCTCCCCTGACGGTTCGTCAGGGATCGCTGCATTCCGGCGCGGCACGTCGGTTCACGCGTCGGCAGTCCCCCACATTCGGTAGTCCCCCCACATGAAGGGCAACCACCATGAGGCATGGCATACGGCGACTCGGCTTCTGTTCCGCCCTCGCCGCCGGCACGCTCGCGCTGGCACCCACTGCTGAAGCGGTCACCCCCACAACCGCGACCATCAACTTCGACTGTGGCGTCTACGGCTCGGGCAGCGCGACCCTCACCGCCACCCAGAGCGGCACGGCCGCGACCATCAACCTCTCGACGTCCGCCATCACGGCACCGATCAGCGTCGGGGCGAACTCGGTCAAGTCAACGCTCACACTCACCAACAAGGGCTCGGGAGCGGTGACGTTCACCGGCAACTCCAACCCCGCCATCCCCGCAGGAAGCCCGGTGTCGACGGGTCCGCTCAAGGGGACCGTGGCAGCGGGCGACAGCCTGGCGGCCAAGTCTCTCAAGGTCGTGGTCTTCGGAATCACCGCGACCTGCAACGCGACGTCCGCTCAGTCGCCCGGACCGTTCGTGTTCTGAGCCGGCCCGTCCGCGCTGAGTGAAGTACCTGGCTGAAACGGCTACGGCGCGGTCGGTCCGTGTCCCCGCCTGCGGGCGGGTGGCGCGGGCCGTCCGTGCTCATAATGCTCCTCGCCGACTCGCTGCCCGCGGTGACCGGCGACCACGCGGGCGATCACCGTGGCTGCGGACGTATCACCTGTCGGTGGACGCAAGATGCTGCAACCTACGAGGACGGCAGTGGCGGACACGAGGCGACACCAGCCGCGCCCTGCCACGCGGAGCCGGGCCCAGCGACCTAGATTTCGCAGGTGAACGCGCTCACCTTCTCCGCCGCTCTGATCACCTTCGTCTCGGTCGTAGGGCCGCCCAAGGTCCTGATCTCCTTCGCTCACCTTGCCAAGCTGCACCCGACCCGCCAACTGCGCACCATCGCCTTCATCTCCTGCGGGTCGGCGATCTTCATCGGCCTCGTGGCCAGCTTGACCGCCCCGTTGCTCCTGGACCTGTTCCACATCAGCACACCCGCACTCCTGCTCGCCGGCGGCATCATCTTCTTTCTCTACGCAGTCGGTCTCGTCCTGGGGATTCCGACCGGAGTGGACGCCCCCGACGAGGGCACCCCCGATGTGACCAGCGGAATGCGCGATCTCCTCGTGCCGTTCGTCGTCAGCCCGCTGGCCATGACCGCACTGCTCATCGAAGCCACAGCACGTTCATCCTGGACCTGGCGCTCCACGGTGGCCGGTGCTTACGTGGCGGTGATTCTGCTCGACCTCGTCTGCATCCTGCTCCTGGAACGTGTTCTCCGCGCCACGCACCATGCGACATTCGAACTCCTCGGCCGGCTTCTGGGCCTTCTGCTCGCCGCAGTCAGCATCGACCTGGTCCTCGACGGGCTGGCGGAACTCGGCGTCGGGCTCAGCGGGCGTGACCACTGAGACGAAAGGTCTCACGGGCGCGCCGCCCCGGGGGAGGGAGCCCGGACGTGCCCCGGGCCGGCTCGGTGGCCGCGCCACCTGGCTGCCCGGCCGCCGAGCCGCCCATGCCCCTTCCGTCAGGTCATGCAGCCGCCCGGGAACCGGAATCGCCTGCTCTTCCCCCCTCCACGTCATGGTGAATCGGCGTCCCCGAACCGGTCAGCGGAACGCCCGTCCCGCCACGGCGCGCCGCGACGATCTCCGCCGCGATTGACAAGGCGGTCTCTTCGGGGGTACGGGCGCCGAGGTCGAGGCCGATCGGGGAGCGCAGACGGGCCAACTCCTCGTTGGTGACGCCCACTTCGCGCAGGCGGCGGTCGCGGTCCTCGTGGGTGCGGCGCGAGCCCATCGCGCCGACGAACGCGACCGGCAGCCGCAAGGCCACCTCCAGGAGAGGAACGTCGAACCTGGCGTCATGGGTGAGCACGCACAGGACGGTTCGTGCGTCGGTCGTGGTGTGCCGGAGGTAGCGGTGCGGCCAGTCGACCACCAGTTCGTCGGCCTCGGGGAAGCGGGCCCGAGTGGCGAAGACCGGCCGGGCGTCGCACACGGTCACGTGGTAGCCGAGGAACTTGCCGGCCCGGACCAGCGCCGTCGCGAAGTCCACGGCTCCGAACACGATCATCCGGGGCGGCGGCACCCTCGACTCCACGAACAGCGTCACGCCGCCCGGACAGCGCGACCCGTCCTCCGCGACGTCGATGGTGCCGGTGCGGCCGGTGTCCAGCATCGCGCGTGCCTCCTCCGCCGCCGTCCGGTCCAGTTCCGGTTCTCCGCCGAGGCCGCCCTCGTACGATCCGTCCGGGCGGACGAGCAGCGCCCGCCCGAGCAGTTCCGCCGGGCCCCGGGCCACCCGGGCGAGTGCCGCAGCCTCTCCTCGGTCCGCGGCCGACACCCCCGCCCGGAACACCGATGCGTCGGCGCGCACCGGTGTGACCAGGATGTCGATGACGCCGCCGCAGGTGAGCCCTGCAGCGAAGGCGTCCTCGTCGTCGTATCCGAACCGTTCGCGTACCGTGCGCCCGTCCAGGAGCGCCCGGACGCACAGGTCGTACACCGCGCCTTCCACACAACCGCCGGAGACGGAACCGATGACGGTGCCCTCACCGTCGACGGCCAGGGCCGCGCCGGGACCACGCGGCGCGCTGCCGCTGACGGCCACGACAGTGGCGACCGCGAAGTCCCGGCCCTGCTCGAACCACCGGCTCAGCGCCTCGGCGATGTCAAGCACCCCGGGCTCCTCCCTCCGCCCGGCCACCCCGGGCCGCGTCTGCCGCACGAAGGACGCGGTCCGGGCGGATCGGCAGCTCCCGGTGGCGTACGCCGGTCGCGTGCCACACCGCGTTGGCGATCGCGGCGGCGACTCCCACGATGCCGATCTCGCCGATGCCCTTGATGCCGACCGGATCGCCCGGAACGGGATCGTCCACCCAGTCGGCCTCGATGAGCGGCACGTCGGCATGCGCGGCGAAGTGGTAGCCGGCGAGGTCGGCGCCGACATGGCCGCCCGAGGCCCGGTCCCTGATCGCCTCCTCGTGGAGCGCCATCGAAAGCCCCCAGGTCATTCCGCCGATGAACTGGCTGCGGGCGGTGAGCGGATTGACGATGGTGCCTGCGGCGAAGATGCCGAGCAGCCGTCGTACGCGCACCTCACCGGTGTCCACATCCACCGCGACCTCTGCGAACTGCGCACCGAAGGAGTGGCGCTCCTTCTTGCTGAGCGCGCCGATGGCCTCGGCGGTGTTCGACCGGGCGGTGATCCCCTCCGGCGGAATGCCGCCGCCCAGCGCCAGCCGCTCCCGCAGTTCGTCCGCGGCGATCGTCACCGCCCACGCCCAGGAGCGCGTTCCCATCGAGCCGCCGGCGATCATCGCCGGGCCGAGGTCGCTGTCCGCGATGCGTACCCGGACGGATTGCGGATCCACTCCCAACGCGTCCGCGGCGACCAGGGCCATCGCGGTCCGCGCCCCGGTCCCGACATCCGCCGCGTCGATCCGTACGGTGAAGGTGCCGTCCGGTTCGGCGGTCACGGCCGCGGTTGACGGCCCTACCCCCGAGGGGTAGGTCGCCGCCGCCGTTCCCGTCCCCAGCAGCCAGCGCCCCTCACGGCGCAGCCCGGGACGAGGATCACGGTTCGCCCAGTCGAACCTGCGGGCGCCCTCCTCGAAACAGGCGAGCACATTGCGGCTGCTGAACGGCAGCCCGGACACCGGACCCGTCTCGGGTTCGTTGCGCGCGCGGAGCGCGATCGGGTCCACGCCGCACTTCTCGGCCAGCTCGTCGAGGGCCGATTCGAGGGCGAAGGACCCGGGCGCCTCGCCCGGTGCGCGCATCCACGTAGGGGTCGGCACATCGAGGCGTACGAGCCGGTGAAGAGTGTGATGCGCATCGGCGTCGTACAGCACACGCCCCAGGACGGCGCTCGACTCGATGAACTCGTGCACGGTCGAAGTGAGGCTCTGCGCCTGGTGGTCGAACGCAAGCAGCCGGCCGTCGGCGTCGGCGCCGAGCCGGATCCGCTGTGCTGTGGGGCTGCGGTAGCCGATCAGGGAGAACATCTGGCGGCGGGTCAGCACGACACGGACCGGGCGGTGGAGGACGGTGGTGGCCATCACGGCCGCCACTTGATGCGGGCTCAGCCCCTTCGATCCGAAGGCGCCCCCGACGTGCTCCGACCGGACACGTACGGCCGCCGGATCGAGGGAGAAGAGCTGCGCCAGCTCGCTCGCCACCCAGCTGCTGCCCTGGTTGGAGTCGACGAGATCGAGCCGACCGCCGTCCCAGCGGGCCGTGGCGGCATGCGGCTCCATCGGATTGTGGTGCTCCTCCGGAGTGGTGTACTCCGCGTCCACGACGACGGCGGAGGAAGCGAGGCGGGCCTCGATGTCCCCCTTCTCCGTCTCGGCCTGCACCATCGGGGTGCTCTCGGGTGTGTAGGCATCCGGACGGTCGGCATGGAACGAGACATCGTGCGGCTCCACGTCGTACTCGACCACCAGAGCCTCGGCGGCTTCCCTGGCCTGCTCGGACGTCTCGGCCACCACCAAGGCCACCGGCCAGCCCGCGAAGGGCACGCGGTCGTGCTGGAAGATCCCGACGACCGGGTTCGGCCGCCCCAGCATGCCCATGTAATCGATGTCGACGCGCGGCGCGTTCCCGTGGTGCAGCACGGTCAGAACGCCGGGCATGGCCAGGACGGGGCCGTCCTCCACCGAGCGGATCCGGCCGCGGGCCACGGTCGACAGCACCAGCCAGCCGTGGGCGAGTTCGGTGAAGGGAACCTCCCCGGCGTAGCGGGCTGCCCCGGTCACCTTGTCGCGGCCCTCCACCCGGGTACGGGCGGAGCCGATGGCGCCGGTCACGGCGGCGACTCCGGTCGTCGTGGTCATCGGGAGGCCTCCTCGGTGAGCTCGGTCAGCACGGCCACGATGAGGTTGCGCATCAGGGTCACCTTGTATCCGTTCTCGGGAAGGGCCTCGGCGGCCGCCAGCTCGGCATCCGCCGCAGCGGCGAACGCCTCCGCGCCCGCCGGTCCGCCGATGAGTAGTCGCTCGGCGGCACGGGCCCGCCACGGCCTCGAAGCGACGGCCCCGAGCGCGAGACGCACCTCGCGTACGACTCCGTCCCGGACATCGAGCGCGCCGGCGACCGAGCCGATCGCGAAGGCGAACGAGGCGCGCTCGCGCACCTTCCGGTACCGCGAGCGGGCGGCGACCGGCGCGGGCGGCAGAGTGACGCCGGTGATCAGCGCGCCGGGCGGGAGGGCTGTCTCGACGTGCGGCGTGTCGCCCACCGGCGGATAGAATCCGCCGATCGGCAACTCGCCCGGCCCGTCGGCCGTTTCGTACGAGATGACGGCGTCGAAGGCGGCGAGGGCAACCGCCATGTCCGAGGGATGGGTGGCGATGCAGTGCTCGGACGCGCCGAGGATCGCGTGGTTGTGGTGCTCACCGTCGATGGCGGGACAACCGCTTCCGGGAGAACGCTTGTTGCACGGCCTGCTGATGTCGGTGAAGTAGCCGCAACGGGTCCGCTGGAGCAGATTCCCGCCGACCGTGGCCATGTTGCGCAACTGCCCCGAGGCGCCTGCCAGCACGGCCTGCGCCAATGCCGGGTAGTGACGCCGTACGTCGGGGTGGGCCGCGAGATCGCTGTTGGTGACGGTCGCCCCGATCCGCAGCCCTCCGTCTGGGTCTAACTCGATTGTGTCGAGCGGGAGTTCTCGTACGTCGACGAGGAGCGCGGGACGTTCCACGCCGGTCTTCATCAGATCCACGAGGTTGGTGCCACCGCCGAGGAACCGGGCGTCGGGGGCGGATCCGATCAGAGCGACCGCTCCGGAAACATCAAAAGCTCGTTCGTAACCGAATTCCCTCATGCCACTGCCTCCTTGTCCTGGATCCCGGCCGCCTGCGCCACTGCCTGCACGATCGACACATAGGCGCCGCAGCGGCACAGGTTGCCGCTCATGCGCTCGCGGATCTCCTCGGCGCTGAGCACGGGCACCCCCGCTTCCGGCCGGACATCGTCGGTTGCCGCGCTCGGCCAGCCCGCCGCGTGTTCCTCGATCACCGCGATGGCCGAACAGATCTGACCGGGTGTGCAGTAACCGCACTGATAGCCGTCGAGGTCGAGGAAGGCCTGCTGCACCGGATGGAGCCGCTCGCCATCGGCCACGCCCTCGATGGTGGTGATCGCCCGCCCCTCCGCCGCGACCGCGAGCTGAAGGCAGGAAACCGCCCGGCGCCCATCGAGCAGCACCGTGCAGGCGCCGCATTGGCCCTGGTCACAGCCCTTCTTCGAACCGGTCAGGTCGAGATGCTCACGCAGGGCGTCGAGCAGGGTGGTGCGATGGTCGACGGGCAGTGTGTATTTCTCGCCATTGATGTTCAGGGTGATGGCACTTGACGTCGATTGAGTCATGATCAGCCTTCTTTCGCGTTGCTGATGCGCGTCGAACGAGACGATCCCGGTGGACAGTACGGGAGGGAGCGGGCGATGAGGACGAATGAACCGTTGACGGTGGGCGCAGGTCAGCCACACCGGCCGGATCTGCCGCTAAGGTGAGTCCAAGCGGACAGTTGTCCACTTGTCGTCGAACCTAGCGGACAGCTGTCCGCTCAGCAAGGCCGGACTCGGCTGCCCCTTCCGGGAGGAGGAATAATGCGGGACGAGGCACGGGACGGGAAGGGCGCGACTCTGCGCCCGGACGCGCAACGCAACCGTGAGCGCATCCTGGAAGTCGCACTGGCAGAGCTGACGCGGGCAGCGGACGCCCCGCTGAGCACCATCGCGAAGAAGGCCTGCGTCGGACAGGGGACCTTCTACCGCAACTTCCCCAACCGCGAGGCCCTCGTCCTGGAGGTCTACCGCTTCGAGATGCAGCAGGTCGCGGACACAGCGGCCCAGCTGCTCAGCACTCGCGCACCTGACCGGGCCCTGAGGGAGTGGATGGACCGCCTCGCGCAGTACGCCATGGCCAAGGCAGGCCTGGCCGACGCGTTGCGCAAGTCCACCAGCAACTGCGGCAGCAGCCTGGCCCAACTGGGACACGGGCCGGTGACCAGGGCGGTCACGCTACTGCTGACCGCGAACGAGGAGGCCGGCACCATCCGGCCGGGCGTGACCCCTGACGACTTCGTACTCGCCATCGCCGGGCTCTGGCAGATCGACCCGCACGGCGACTGGCAGCCGCGCGCCACACGCCTTCTGGACCTCGTGATGGACGGCCTGCGGGCGGGGGCACCCGGAGCGGGGGGCCGCGCGGTGGACGAAACGGAAGCGGGCGTTCGCGCGGCGGGCGGGACGGAAGCGGGCGGATCCAAACGGGTGGCACAAGCACCAGACTGACTGTACCGGCCGGAATGCGTACGCTCGTTCAACGCCCGGAATGTTCATGAGGGTTGAGGCTGTAGGCATGCCTTTTGCCGATGAAGTGGCCGCAGTGGCCGTGCTGGAGTACCAGGCGCAGTGGCCGGTGGACTTCGAGCGGCTGGCAGGGATGTTGCGCAAGGCCCTGGGAAGCCAGGCGCGCGCGATCGACCACGTCGGTTCCACGGCGGTACCCGGCCTGGCGGCCAAGGACTGTGTGGACATCCAGGTGCGCGTCACCGCGATCCATGAAGCCAGGCAGATCGGGCTCCTCGGCGCGATCGGCTTCCGTTGCCGGCCCGAGCCATGGAACCGGATGGAGCATTCGGGCGGGGAGGAGTGCCGCAAGTTGGTGTTCGCCCCGCCGGCGGGTGCGCGGAGGTGCAACGTACACCTGCGCCGGGAAGGCGACCCGAACTGCCGTTACGCTCTTCTGTTCCGCGACTACCTGCGTGCCGATGAGGCTGCCCGACGGCAGTGGGGAGCGTTCAAGCAGCGGCTGGCCCGCAGCGTTCCCGACCTGCTGGATTACGGGCAGATCAAGGCCCCGGCCACCGAGATCCTGATGATCGCCGCCGAACGCTGGGCAGCGGCAACGGGCTGGCAGCCACCGCCGGGGCGTCCGGCATCGCGCACGTCTCCTACGAGATGACCGGATTTCGGCGGCGTCCGCGCCGGGACGGGGAAGGCGCCCGCCGATCCGGTTCCGTACTCGGCCGGTGCGTAGGGTGCGGGGATGATCGAGGTACCGGAGACGTTCGCGAGGAGCACGATCGAGCGGGAGGGCGAGCCCGGAGCGGTATGGCTCGCCGGACTGCCCGGGATCGTGGAGGAGTTGTTGGCGCGCTGGGAATGTGTGCCGGACGGCGAGGTCATGCATGGGGGCGTCGGGGTCATCGTGCCGGTGCAACGGCCGGCAGAGGGGGCGGCTGTGGTGAAGGTGTCCTTCCCCCACCCCGGCAACGTCCACGAACCGGACGCGTTTGCGGCCTGGGGCGGACGCGGCGCCGTGCTGCTGCGTGATCGCGACGACGAGCACTTCGCGATGCTGCTGGAGCGAGCCCGGCCGTCGACCCTGGCGGAGCTCGAGGACGAGGACGAGGTGGCGAGAGTCGCAGGGCGGATCAGCCATGCGCTGGCCGTCCCCGCGCCCTGTGGGCTTCCGAGGCTGCGGGAACAGGCCGATGCCTGGGAGGCCCAACTCCGCCAGGACGCCGAGGAGCTGACGCACTCACTGCCCCGGTACGTGGTGGACGCGGCCGTGGCGACCGTCCAGGAGCTGGGCCGCGATCAGCCGGACACTCTCGTCCACGGCGACCTGCACGCTCGCAACATCCTGCGCGCCGACCGAGAGCCGTGGCTGGCGGTCGACCCCAAGGGGTACGCAGGAGACCCTGCGTATGACGGCGGGACCCTGCTCAAGACGCGGGCGTTGACGCTCGTCGAGGCGAGCGACCTGCGGAAGGCGCTGTTCCGCACCCTGCACGTCTTCGCCGAGGCAGCCGAGGTCGATCGCGAACGCGCGCGGCGCTGGGCCCAGTTCCATGCAGTCCAGGCTTCGTTCTGGGGCCGCCGCCACGGATTTCGTAGGGCGCGGAAAGGGGCAGGACTGGACTGGCTCACGCAATTCGTCGACTCCCTGGCGGAGTTGCTCGTCGACCGTGCGTAACCCGGGGGCACCCAGCCGACGAACAGCATGGCCACGGCGGTGACGATCAGACAGCTGCTGAACAGCAGGGAAACCTGGCTGGGCGAGGCGTGCAGGCTCTTGCCGAGAGCTGGCAGGATCGGGTCGACCAGGCCGATGCCCATGAACGAGATCACGCAGGCGAACGCCACGGCCCAGACGGCCTTGGGCTGCCGGAACGGGCTGGCGGCCTTTCCATTCGGTGCACTCATGTGCGTTTCTCTCCAAGCATCGAGAAGAGGCGACGGGGGAGAGCGAACGGGTTCTGCGGACTGGGCCAGGAGCCGGTCAGGACCGTCAGGAACGGTCCTGACCGGCCTGACGGTCCTCGATGGCGCGGGCCAGGGCGGGCAGCGCAACTCGCACCGCTCGCTGCGCCGGCTCGCTCAGTTCCTCGATGAGCAGCCGGAGGGCGTCCGCGCGCTCCGCTCGACGCTGCCGGAAGACCTCCAGGCCGGCGTCCGTGGCTTCCACCAGCACCGCCCGGCCGTCGTGGGGGTCGGCGACCTGGCGTACGAGGCCGGCGCGTTCCATCCGGGTGATGAGCTGGGTCATGTTCGGCTGGGAGGCTCCTTCGGCGCGGGCGAGCTCGGTCAGACGGTGCGGTCCCTCACGGCCCAGACGCCCCAGGGCGGAGGAGGCCGCGGTGCTCAGACCTCCGGCGACTGCGCTCTGGCGCACGTGGCGGACCATCCGCTCCACGGCGATCACCAGCGTCTCGGCCGACACCTCGGAATCCGGTTCCACAACCCG
This sequence comes from Streptomyces sp. NPDC001933, assembly GCF_042890955.1. NCBI lineage: Bacteria > Bacillati > Actinomycetota > Actinomycetes > Kitasatosporales > Streptomycetaceae > Streptomyces > Streptomyces sp. NPDC001933. The sequence continues at coordinate 526,676 of NZ_JBIASS010000004.1, forward strand.
CTTATCCGTAAGCGCATTATGCATATACGTGTAGTGCGAAGCAATATCCAGGATGGCGGGCTGTCAACTTGTTAACTTCGGTTGCATGCCTCATTCTCGGTAACTAGAGTTGTCGTCATGACGCCGCCTGAGATCACTACCGCGGAAGAGGCAGCCCTCGACAAGGCTCTTCTGGACGCCCTCAACCCACTCGCCTCGGCGATGCGTGCGCGGGCGACCGGACTTCCTGAAGAACGCATGTGGGATGCCGACCCCATCGATGTCACACTCTCGATCCTCACCGCCTGGAAGGTGGTGGACGCGGAGGTCAAGCGATTGACGGCAATCGCGGCGAGAACCGCGGGCTCCTACGGTGCGAGCTACGAGCAGCTGGGTGCTGCTTGGGGCATCACCCGGCAGGGTGCCCGCAAGAAATGGCCCGAAGCGATCGAAAGGCCGGCCTCCGCGGCAGCGGAGACGAGCTTCGTCGAACTGTGCGGTGGCAGCGCCGAAGTCTCCCGGGATCCGTCATCGGGCGGCTGGAAGTGGGCCGGACGGGGAGCCGATGGCACTCGCGACGAGGCCGACGGCACCGCGCACTACGCGACGAAGGAGGAGGCTGCCGCCCACGCCGGCGCCTTCCTGAAGGAGCATGCCATCGACTGACCGGATGACCGGCGGACTGACTGACCGACCGCCCACGCCACCGCCGGAAGTGCCGAGACGCGTTGCGAACGTGCTGGTCCCGCGCTCGCGCCGAGCTTGTCAGTGGTGTGGTGCATGATCGGCATGTTGGCTCTTCGAGGAGATGGGGCACCATGCCGATCACAAACCAGCAGGTGACTGAACGCGCCTTTCTGCGGCCGCTGTACGCGGACGACTACTTCCCGGATCACGTCCTCGACAAGGGCACGGCGATTCTGCTGAACCTGTGCGAGCGGATCGAGGCAGAGCGGCCGGTGGATCTCCAGGCCCTGTATGTGCTCGCGGAAGCGGCGACAGAGCAGTTCAATCTGTTGCAGGCCGAGTTCGAGGCGGCGGGCAGTGAGATCGAGACCGTAGCGCGTGAGGAGATAGCCGAGGAGTTCTGGTTCGTGGCGTCGGCCTACGGATTCCCGGACGCGGACGTGGAGGAGCTGACCGCCGCCAGGGATTGGTGAGCGGCGGGCGATGAGCGGATGGCTGGGGCGGTGGGCCTTGTCGAGCCATGGCAAGCGCGGCAGGCGCGGGCACGGCAGCCGGGTTTCCTCCGGTTGCCGACCTGGCCAGGTCGTTGGCGACTTCAACGCAGCGAGATGTCAAGTGCGGCAAGACCGTTGCGGACAGCAGCGGATGTCTCGTCGAGTTGCTCACGCTGATGAACAAGCCAGTCGGAGTCGATGCGGAACGGATCGCCGGTAAAGCGGGGGATGACGTGGAGGTGTACATGGAAAACCTCCTGGAACGCGGCTTCGCCGTCCGCGAGAAGCAGGTTGACGCCTTCACACCGCAGACCTGACCGACGCAACGCCCGCCCGAGCCGGTGAGCCACCTTCCAGACCTGGACACCGGCGTCCTCCTGAAGATCCTCCAGCCCCACCGCGTGCGTCTTGGGAACGACCAACAAGTGACCAGGGTTGACGGGCCGGAGATCCATGAAGGCGACCACCGACTCGTCTTCGTGAACGATGCTGGCATCCGCCTGACCGTGCACTATCGAGCAGAAGACACATCCGTCGCCCGCCACAAGCCGCTCCTCATGCTCCGAGTACCGTGTGCCGACCACCCCATCAGAGGACTCACCCGAGCGCGAGCGAATTCCATCCCGCCCGATGACGAGCAACACTGTGTGGACGTCTTCGGCGGCGGATATTGTCATGTTCCACTCTGAGCAAGGAACGTGATCATGGCAGAACGTGCCGTGCCGCCTCGTGTGGTGGCCGCAGAACGTGTCGCCTCCGAGGCAGGCTTCAAGAAGAGTTGCATCCCTGAAGTGGGCAGGCTCCTCGGACTGGCCGCTGCTGCGAAACCTGACGGAGTCATCGCGGAGAGCGGCACCGGATCCGGAGTGGGTACTGCCTGGCTGCACAGTGGCCTTGGCGCTGGTGCGCGCCTGGTCACCGTGGAGCGTGATGAGGACCTGGCCCGCCGTGCGGCCGCCGTCTTCGCGGACGACCCGCGCGTCAGCGTCCTCATGGGGGATTGGCGGCTGCTTGAGCAGCACGCCCCCTTTGACGTCTTCTTCTGCGACGGCGGGGGCAAGCGTGATGATCAGCAGCGGGTCGTCGAGCAGCTCGCTCCTGGCGGCCTTCTCATCCTGGACGACTTCACCCCCTCGCCCCACTGGCCGCCTCGTTTCGAGGGTGAAGTGGATGAACTTCGCCTGTTCTACCTCACTCATCCGGACCTGGAAGCCACCGAGCTGCTCACAACACCAGGTAGTTCAGTGGTCATTGGGACGCGCCGCGCGTAGCCACGAAGGGAAGCGATGTCTTGCTTACTCGGTCTCGCCCGACTGTTTGCCGGAGCGGGAGCGTCGGTGGGCTGAGACCCGTTCGCGGGTTGCGCACCGGCGGGAGCAGTAGCGGCGTTCCGGGTCGCTGCCTTGCGTGACGAAAACGTTCCGGCAGCTGGACAACGCGCAGATCCTGCCAAATCGCGTTACTCGCTCCGCCTCTACCTCGTCGGAGCAGCGGCGGCTCGTGCCGGGGACGAGATGTCAGGACCGGCGCTGATGCTGGCCGGGTTCGCGTCGGCCGGATCTACCACCGACGCGTCGTCGCTGCTCGCGGGCATCACGATCTCCGCCGTCGTAGGAGGGCCGCTGCTCGGGGCGCTCCTCGACAGAGCGGAACGACCGGGCCGCCTGCTGGCCGGAGCCCTCGGCCTGTACGCGGCCGGCATGGGAGCGATCCTCGTGGGGCTCGGCCGTTTGCCGTTCACTGTCACCATCCTGATCGCGGTTCTGACGGGGCTGCTGGGGCCGGCCCTGTCGGGCGGATGGACGGCCCAACTCCCTCGGGTGGTGCCGGGTGACGGGCTGCCCCGTGCGAACGCGCTCGATGCCATGACGTTCAGTGCGGCGAGTCTGGCCGGTCCGGCTCTCGCGGGCGGCCTGGCGGAGGTGCTGGGAGCGCCGACGGCTGTGGTGGTCTCCGCAGGGCTCATCGGTTTGGCGCTGCCCGGCGCCTGGATGCTTCCGGCCCGTCACGGTCGGGGGCGAGGCAGCCGGACGAGTTCGGTGATCAGCGACCTCGCTGCCGGAATCCGGGCCGTCATGAGGAAACCTCCGCTGGCCCGGGCGACCCTCACCTCGGTCGTCTCCTGCGTTGCGCAAGGCATGCTGACGGCCTGCATGGTGCTCCTCGGCGAGCGTGTCCTGGGCGGAGCCGGTCACGGCGCGATGCTGCTTTCCTGCGCGGCGGTCTCCGCCCTCGTGGCCAACGCCGTACTCGCGAGGTTTCCGCGCTCACTCGCCCCCGATACGGTCATCTGGGCCAGTGCCCTGGTCCAGGCTGCCGGGTTGGCCCTGGCCACGGCAGGGCAACCAGCGCCGGTGATCGTGGCCGTACTGATGATCGGGATCGGTGAAGGCCCTCAACTCGCCGCCTTGTTCGCGATCCGCCACCGGGAATCCCCGGACCATCTGCGTGGCCAGATCTTCACCACCGGAGCCAGCTTGAAGATCACCGGATTCGCCCTGGGTGCTTCGGTGGCCGGGCCGGTCGCGACCTGGTCCCTTCAAGGTGCTCTGGCCCTCGCGGCGAGTGTGGCGGCCCTTGCGGCACTGGCCTTCTTCGTAATCCCGTCAGCGAGAGTCGGCTCGTCCGGGCACCGCGCGATATCGCCTTGATCAGGACGAACGGTTGCAGTCACCTGAACTGCTCGCCCTTGCGATCGAGTGGGATCAAGGACGGCGCCCCCACGCCGAGATCATAGGGGCGGTCGCGAGATCGAGGCGTCCGGTGGCGACATTCGCCAGGTGGCGGTCGATCTCGTCGTCGGTGGCAAGTCCTTCCGCCACCAGACGGCTGCGGATCTGCCGCACGGTCGCAGCCTCGAGAACGGCGCAGGCCGGCGAGGTGATCGGGAAGTAGGCGTCGGCCCGTACGTCTTCGAGACCGGCCTCACGCAGCAGCCGGGGGAGGGTCCGGCCGTACGAGAGGTCCGCGCCTCGTGCCGCCATCAAACTGCGGAAGCCGGATCTCAGCCGGTTCGCGAGCCGCTGTTCGGGACCGGACTCGTCCGGACACAACAGCGGCTGCAATCCCGGGTCGGCATCCTCCAGGAGCAGCCGACCGCCGGGTCGCAGCGCCTGGACCATCCGGCGCAGTGCCTCGGCGCGGTCGGTGACGTGTACCAGGACGAGCCGGGCGTGGACGAGGTCGAAGCCGCCGGGCGGCGGCGGGTCGACCGCCACGTCGTGCCGCAGCACCTCGATCGCGCCACCGTTGATGTCGTGGGTCCACGACACGTCGATGTCGGTGGCGATCACCGCACCCGTCGGGCCGACCCGCTCGGCCAGTCCGAGGGGCACGGACGGAGAGCCGGCGCCGACCTCCCAGCACCGCATGCCGGCGGCGATCCCGAGCTGGTCGACGTGCCGGAACGTCACCGGGTCGAACAACTCGCTGAGGGCGCCGAAGCGGATCCCTGCCTCCGATTGCTGGTTGTCCAGCAGGTAGCCGTGATCCGTGTCGTGTTCAGCCATGTGGTGATTCTGGCAGAAGCGGCCGGCGCCGCACTCCTCGAACCGGCCGTCACCCGCGAAGATCGCCCAGCGGTTCGGGACCGGTGAGGCGGACAAGGGCCGCCTCGCCCGCACCCCTCGTCACCATCCACACCGGCGGCGCTCGACCCCCTCTCCGTACGACGCCTCTGCAGCCTGAGCACGGGCAGCCGAGACCCACGGACGTACGCTCGGCTAACAGCGCGCCACGACAAGCAGATTGGTGACTCTCTCCATCGGCACGACGACGGCTTTCACCGTTCCGTCCACTTGAATCCGCACGTTTCCGCCGTCAGCACTCTTCAGTTTCCCGCACGTCGATGTCCCGTCATGCTTGACCGTCACGTACGCGACCGGATCCGAGCCCGCTGCCGGGGCCCACCAGGTCGCGGTGATGCCCAGGAGGAAGCACACCAGCGCTGCGGCGACGATGGTCCGGCCCCGCCTCAGCCGGGCCGCTGCGGCGTCGGCCAGGGCGATCTGGTAGGCCGCGACCGATGCGTGGCGGCGGTGGATGTCCGCAAGGGAAACCATGCCCTCTCGGGTGCCGGCCTGCGCAGCGAGGGCCTGCCAGAGCCCCGCCAGGGAGAGGGCGATGCCGCCGCCGATGAGGAGGGTGACCGCGATGCGCCAGTCAGTGGTGAGCTGAGCCGTCGTATCGCGGCCCTTGAGTACGGCTCCGGCCGTGACCAGCGTGACGAAGGCGGCGAGGCCGTTGCGCCAGGCCTCCGCGTTGGCGCGCACCGCGGGCAGCGAGGCTTCGGCCAGCGCGGCGAAGCGGTCGCGCTCGGTCAGATCCGTGGGCGTCGGCGGGCGCTGCGGCTTGCGGGGCCTCAGGGGCGTCCCGGTCATGGCTGTCCGCCGGTCGAGGCCGGAGCGGGGTCGGCGGTGAGCTCGATACGGAAGCTGACACCGCAGCCGCCCACGGCGTTCGGTTCTGCGGTCCCGGATTCCCCGGCCGGATGCGTGGCACCGCACGAGCAGGTGACGTCCAGCACGACCGGGTCGCCGTAACCGTACGTGCGAGCAGGCTCCACCAGACCCGTACCGCCGGTTCCCTGGACTCCCGTACGGCTTCCGCCGATCCCGCTGGTGACCGCCGTCAGCGGACGCCGGTCGGTGAAGTGGTGCACACAGCGCGGGCAGGCACCCTCGACAACGGCCGAGGAGACATTGTCGCTCGTCATCACCACCGCTGCGAGGGCACCCGACTCCAGCAACTCGAAGGCGACCTCCGTCCAGTGGTAGTCCGAGGTCTGTTCATAGGGGATCGGAGACTGGGGCTGATGGGGCATGGTCACCTCTGTGGACGGAACCGCGAATCTCGCGTGCGGAATGGGTCACGATCCGAAGTGGGCGTACGACGCCCACTTCACGGGTTCGGTGGGATCGCTGTCGCGCAGTGCGCGAACAGCTCGGTGGAGCGCGACGGCGGGCTCCGTACCGCTGTCGGTCGACGTCAACTCCCGGTAGAAGTGGTCCGACACGGCCGCGGCCGAGGCATCACCCACCGGCCAGCTGGTGGCGACGATGTGGCGGAACCCGGTCAGCTGCATCGCCGCCGCGAGGTGGATCGCCTCGTCCGCGAGGTCGGGTACGCCCGTGGCGGTCTGGCACGCCGACAGGTACGCCAGCTCGGCGTGGGCGAGGTGCAGGTCCGTGATGTCCGCGATCGACAACGGGCCGTCGCCGAGACTGAAGGCGCTCGCCGCCGGATCGGAGGGGTCCTGGGCCGCGTGGCAGGCGAAGTGAATCCGGTCGCAGCGCGGGAGCTCGTCGAGGACGGCCCGTCGGGTCGCGGCCGTCCCGACCAGGCTCACCACCTCGGTCGCGTTCGCCGCGTACCGACGCAGGCCGGCCAGCTCGTCGGCGACCGCCGGCAACGCGGCCAGCCCGGGGGTCTCCGGCAACGCGATCGCCAGGTGCCGCCGCACCGCCGGCTCCGAGCGCCGGACCCGGCTCCGGGACAGCGCGGCCAGCGTCGGCGTGTAGGAGGAGACCACCAGGTCCGCGGTCCACACACCGCCAGAGCCCGTTGCCGACCCGTGGCGGGGATGGTGACCCGCGGCGTGCAGCGGCAGCATGCTGAGCAACCCCACCGGACACCACCACAAGCGCGGCGGCGCAGCGCCCGTCCGACCGGAAGGCGGATGGGCGTCGTGCCCGAGCCGAGCCAGGATCGGCCCCACGATGCTGTCCCACAGCCAGCCGAGGACGTCGTGGCTGGTGTGCCTGGCCCGCTCCCGGGCCAGGAACGACACGCTCGGGTCGGTCTGGGCCCCGGTGGCGGACAGCAGGTCCGAGACCTTGCCGGACACATCGCGGATCGAGACCGAGGGGAGCACCACTACCTCTGGCGCAGGTGTGTCATGACGGACGATCAGCGCATGACATCCGTAGCGGCTGACATTCACGACGACCACCGGACCGTCCGTGGCCGCGTTCTTCAGCTCGGCGTACGGCGTAGGCCCGAGGAAGTGTTCGAACCCTTCGACCTGGCGGACCCGCTCGACCGTCTCGTCCCACTCCCGGGCCAGATCCCGGCGGCGCTCGCCGGCCTCCGCGGAGAACTCCGCCCCCCGGACCCCGCTGCGGACCCCGCCGGCCGGAGAGTATTCGCCGTCGGGGGAGAACTCACCGATGGAGGGGAGCTCGCCGACGGGGAAGCGCTCGCCCGCGGGCGAGAAGGTGTCGAGCCGGGTCCGCAGCGTTGTGAGCCGCGTGGCCAGCTCGGGGTGAGAGCCGGCCAGATCGCTGAGGTCGCTGCGGAGGTGCAGTGCCTGAGTCCAGATGACCGACCTGCTCTGTTCGAGCATTTCGACCGCGGTCGAAAGCTGCCCGGCGGCGATGGCGGCCCCCGCGGCCTCGGAGGCGAGCCCCGACCACCTGCGCAGGGTCTCGCTGCGCACCCCGGTCCGCATCCCGTGCCAGGCGACGGTGGGCAGACGCCGGACCGCGAGCCCGTAGTCCACGACCGCTCCGTCGATGCCGCCCTCCTGCGCCGCGAGCCGGGCGGCGTGGACCGCGCACTGCATGGCCATGTCCGGGTCGCCGTACGGATCCCGGGCGGCCTCGCGCCAGCACGACAGGGTGGCTTCCAGATCGGCGCGGTTCCCGGTGACGCCGTGGCGCTGCTCCAGGATGCGCCCCAGTGACCACAGCCATTCACCCCGGCGAGCGTCTCCCGCCCCCGTGACCTCGACGGCTCGCCTCGCGGTGGCGACCGCCTGATCCAGCAAGGTCACATCTTGCCGGGCCCGCGCGGCAGTCGTCAGTGCCACGGCGCGGTTCCGGAGGAAGAGGCCGTGATCGGAGGAGCCGGGGTGAACCACGTCGATCATCCGCTTGCTGACCCGCAGCATCTCCGCGACATCCGCGGGGTCGGGATCACCGGCGAGATCGACTCGCATGCGCAGGAGCCAGGAGAGGGTGGAGAGCGGCCTGCTGACGAAGTCCCCGTGCTCCGGGAACTCCCGCTCCGCCTCGACGGCCAAGGCGATCGCCTCGTTCAGGACAGCGCGGTCGCCGGTCCGGTGGAAGACCTGAGTGAGCGCGTTCGCCAGTCCGACGGCGGCGATCGACCGCGTTACCGGATCCCCGGCCGCATCCTGGAGCGCGGCCCGGAGGGCTTCCACCGCCGCATGCATGTCCAGGTCGTCGCCGAGGTGTGCGTGCCGGACCCGCAGCGCCATCCCCAGACTGTAGAAGTCGCGGGCGCGCGACGAGGCGCCGGGCGATCGTGCACCCGTCACTTCGCGCAGCTCGATCACGGACCGGTCGAAGTCTGCCGAAGACCCGGTGAGCATGGCCCTGGCCTGGACGAAGACGGCGTGGTTGTGGAGTACGGATGGGCGTCCGCGGTCGCCGTCGGGTATTTCCGCGAGGGCCGTTTCCAGGGTCGAGATCGCCTCGTCGAGGTCGGGAGCACTGCCGGTCTTCTCGTAGCGGGCGAACAGTGCCGACGCGAGGCGTGAGAGCACGGAGACGGACCGGTCTTCGTTCGCGGCGTCGAGATCCGCCGCCTCCCGCCCGGCGGCCACCGCCGCGTCCAGGTCGGCCGGGTCCATCGTGTGGTGGAACCGCCATTCAAGGACTTTGGCGAGCTCGCTCAGACTCGCCGGCCGGCAGTCCGGTGCCGGATGTCCGTCGGACACCGCGTTGCGGATGACGGCGACGACGTGCTCCAGGTCGTCCGGGTTCCGGCGGTCGTCGTAGCGGAGCCGAAGGGCGAGGGCCAGCCTCGGCAGATGGTCCGCCCGGTCCGGGGCGGTGGGGAGCACGGTACGGAACGCCTGCTCATGGGCCTCGATCGCGGCATCGAGGTCGGTCGCGTCGCCGTCCCTCAGGAACCTGCTGACCAGAGTGTCCCCGAGGTTCGACAGGTAGGTGCTGTACTGCGGATCGTCCGGTTCCGCGGCGGCGATTATTTCCCTCAGCACATCGATGGACTCGGCGCCGTCCGCGGCGGAGCCCGTGACCCGGAACCGGGTGGCGAGCGCCATCGCGAGGCAACCCCGACGGATCTCGCGGTCGGCTTCATCGGCCTCGGCGCTCGGTACGAGCGCTCTGGCCAGGTCGACGAGGGCGTCCATGGCGTCGAGTTCGGTCGTGCTGCGCGACCGCATGGAGAACCGGACGTTGTCGAGTTCGAGCCCGATGTTGACCGAGCGATCGGCCTCGTCGGCCCGGGTGTCGAGACGTACGGCGACCCGCAACAGCGTCCCGGCCATCTGCCCGAACTCGGGACGCGCGGCGGCGAGGCACGCACGGGCGGCACCGAACACCCGGTCCAGGTCGGCCCGTTCCCCGGTGTGCTCGAAGCGCCTCTCAAGGGCATCCAGTCTGCCCACGAGCCGTAGACCCCGCTCCGCATGGTCGGCCGGCGTCGCAGTGAGGACGGCCGCCCAGAGTTCGATCGCCTCGTCCAGATACGGCAGTTCGCGCCCGCTGTCGTAACAGGCGACGGCTGCGTTCAGGAAGTTCGAGTACGTGATGATCCCGTCCTCGCCTTCGTCCAGGGAGGTCGAAGCGACCGAGAGTCGCCCGACACGGACCGACTCCCGCAGATCGGCGACGTCCCCACCTTGTTCGAACCTGCGGCGCAGCCGATAGCAGAGATCGGAGAGGGCCCGGACCCACGAGGCACTGCCTTCCGGCGCCTCGCGGACCGCCGCCTCGCACGTACGGACGCTCTCCTCCAGATCGGCCGGGTCGCCCGCGCTGTCGAACCGACGGTGCAGGGCGTCGCCGAGATCCACGAGGAAGTCGGCTCTCCGGGCGTCGTTCCCCGGAATGCTGTCGAGCGTCGTCCGCCACAGGGCGACCGCTTCGTCGAGATCGGCCCGGTCCCGGGATTTCGCGTGCCGGGCACGGAGGCTCTTGTCGAGCGCAGCCAGAGCGGACCCGTAGTCCGTGTCGGAACTGTCGGCCGTGACGCAGGCGAGCCGTCCCCACCGCACGGCCGCGTCGAAGTCGGCGATGGAGTCCGTGGCCTCGGCCAGATGCCGGTGCGAGCGCCCGAGCCGCTGATACCGCAGCCAGAGGAACTGGTCGCCGGGCGGTGTGCCGGCGACCGAATCCTCCAGTGCCCGAATGGCCTCTTCGAGACAGGCCCTCTCGCCGGTCCGTTCGTGCACGACCAACAGCGAATCGGCCAGCAGCGACAGCCTGCGTGCCCGGTCCCTTCCAGGCGACGAGAGGCCGACGGCCTCCCGGCGAGCCGCCACGACGTTCCGCGCGTCCGCCACGTCCCTGGAGGCCCGATGACGCTCGTGGTACGCCTGCCCCAGACGCCCGAGGGCGAGGATCCGGCCCGCGGGGTCCTCGGGCGCTGTGCGAAGAGCCCACAGAATGCGATCGATCGCCAGGTCAAGAGGACTGAGGTCGGTGCCGTCCGAGAGGGAGAGCAACCTGTCGGCGGACTCGACCGCCCAGCGCAGGCGATGGGTTCCGTCCGTCGCGAGGATCCCGACCATTTCCGCCACCTCGGCGGGGACCAGTTCCGGCGCGGTCTGCCGCAGCCCGAGGAAGAACCCGATGGCGTTGTCGGCTTCGACCTGCCCGGCGGCGGTACCGGACGCCACGCCTCGCCAGAAGCGGAACAGGGCCGACTCCGCGGCCGCCGTCACGTTGAGCTCCGGCTTCCCGGCACGGCCGACGCGGATCGCGGCGGCCATGGCCGCCGCGTGCTCGTTCTCAGCCTGCGGATCGGTCAGGTACCGAGGGTCCCCCGACTCCCGGAAGAGGACGATTCTCCGGCGGACGGCTGAGGCCGGGTCCGGCACGGAACGGGACGTTGGATCCTCTGACATCGCTTCAGGCTACTGAGAACACACTCTCAAGTACTTCAGTCCGACTATTTCGTGATCACGCGATGCGGTCGCCACCCATTGCGGAGCTTGCAGCAGACCCGTGGGAGGGGCGGACGGCCGTACGCAGGACGACTGTCCGCAGAGAGAGCCCTCCGATTTCCGAGGTGCTACCACTGCTCGTAGCACCGACGGGCGAGATGGACAGTGACGTCGGCGGTGATCTCGACCGTCTCAGGCAGAACCTGCATGATCTGGCTGAATACCAGCTCTCGCTCCAAGGCCGGCAGTACGAGATAGGCAGAGATGGTCGAAAGTTGACCTATGTAGTCGTGAGCGCTCATCGTCAAGCGCGTTTCGATCACCTCCTGTTGAACATCGGTGAACCATTCGGACCGCAGGAGCTCCGTGCCGGGCCACTGCATTTCGCACTCCGCAGGTGTGCCGTCCGGGGACGGAATCTCGTCACTCTCCAAATACGGTGCTCGCGCCGCGCGCACGATTGCCTCGACCGCCGGATCGGCAAGCCGGATCGGTCCCCCGAACGAAGCGAACACACCACCCGGCTCCAGCAGGGCGGCCATGCGTGACCACCGGCCCTCCGAGGCCGTCCAATGCAGCGCCGCTGCCGCATGGACCAGCCCGTACTTCTCACCTGGCCGCAAGTCCTCGAACGCGGCCTGCACCGTCCTGACGCCTGCCGGAACGTGCTTGCGAAGCTCTTCGAGCATGGCCCCGTCAGGCTCGGTCGCCGTGACCGTGATCCCCTGCCGGGCGAACAGACGGGTCGCCTTGCCTGTCCCGGCGCCAATCTCGAGGGCAGTCCGAACCGGATGACCCGCGTACGCCATCACCATGTCGAAAAGCTCCAGGGCGTAGCCCGGACGGAACCGTTCGTAGGCTTCCGCCATCGCTCCGAAGCTCTGTGCACGACCAGACATGCTGAGCATCCTGACACGAGCCGTGCCGTCAGTGACCCGGCCAAGGAACCTTCCGACGGACACGGCGCTCACCAATCAGGGCCCCCTGGATCAGTTTCTCGCCCTCCGGGCCCGCGCCCGCCCCCATGACCACGAACCCGCACCCACCAGCAGAGCCGTTCCCAACGCGTACACCGGCACCCAACGAGTCGTCGTCGCAGCGAGACAGTCGGCAACGGCCTGGCGGCTCCGCATCTGCTGCGTATGGGCCAGCGCGTCGGCATCACGACCGGCCAGTTTCCCCAGAGCGGCCTGCGTTCGCAGGCTCTCGTACCGGCCGGACTCCACGCACCCGTGCCGGGTGCCCGGCATCGGGAACAGCCAGTCCCAGCGCTGCAGTGCCGGCGCCAGCGTCAGTGCCACGCACAGACCCACTACCAGCGAGAAAGCTGCCAGGCTCCATCCGTAGGCCGCCCGTCGATCCGGCGTCCACACCGGCACATGGCCGAACGACAGGACCACCGCTAGCAGCGTCACCCCGAGATAGGTGGAGAACCACTCCCACGAGCCCTGCGCAAGCGAGAACGCCAGCACCACGGCAAGGGCGGTCCCCAGAACACCGGCATCGCCCGCCGTCCGCTCCCCGATGCCGACCACGGGGCCCCGGGCACCTCGACGGCTGCGCACATTCACACGCTCTCTCCTGCCTGTCTCCGGAGCGCCAGCCTCCCGCAGCGGCCCGTTGCCACCCTTCGACACCACAGTGGTACGTCTCCGACCACACCCGAACGGCACAGCCACCAGCCATCCGGCGAAAACCCAGCCGCTCCGGCGGCCATGAGGCTGCTCCGGCCGCGCGGCCGGTCAGGGCCCGCTGACGATGCCGTGGAGTCCGGCTGTCAGTGCTGGATGCAAGACTGCTCGGCATGATCGAACCGAATCCGAAAGCGGACCTGCTCCGTTACCTGCAAGACGGGCGTGACGCCCTGTTGTGGAAGCTCGATGGGCTCTCGGAATACGACATCCGTCGTCCGCTGACCCCCACGGGCACGAACCTGTTGGGGCTGGTCAAGCATGTCGCCGGCGTGGAACTGGGTTACTTCGGCGACACGTTCGGGCGGCCGTTCTTCAACGAGGAGCCGCCGTCCTGGTGGTATACGGAGGATGCAGAACCCAACTCGGACATGTGGGCCACGGCAGACGAGTCGCGCGAAGAAATTGTTGGGCTCTATCACCAGGCGTGGGAGCACTCCAACAGCACGATCGAGACGCTGGCACTTGACGCGATCGGTCACGTCCCGTGGTGGCCGAGCGAACGACGCGAGGTGACACTGCACCACATCCTGGTGCGCGTGATCTCCGATACCCAGCGGCACGCAGGCCACGCCGACATCGTGCGCGAGCTCATCGACGGAAGCGTCGGGTACACGCAGAGCAAGGACAGCCTCCCACCAGGCGATCAGGCATGGTGGGAGAGCCACCGGCGGCGACTGGAGGACGTGGCGCGAGAAGTCGGCGACAACTGACTCGACGCTGCCCTGTCTTGCCCTGCCCTGCCCTGTTCCCGATCCGTCGGCACAGGGCAAGGGCGGTGCCCCGAACCGCCGGAGGAGGTCAGAGGAGGCCGAGCCAGTAGCGGTACGCCGAGGCGAAGGGTTCGACGCCGTTCCCCTCGCGACGGCCGGCTTCCATCAACCACTCGCACGTCTGCCGGGCCTTGCTGATGAGCCCCGGGGGATAGCCGTAGCCAATCCGATGTTCGGCGAACTCGTCCTCGTCCTCGACATGGGCTTCGCCGCCACGGAGCCGCACGACATCGAGATCGAGGTCCACCATGCGCAGGACGGCCCCGTTCGGGCTCCACTCGGGTGCCGTGCACACATCGCAGTAGAGCTCGGGGCCCGGGTCCACGCAGAACGTGGCTGTCCACCACTCACCGCGAGGTACCAACGTCACGTAGGCGAACCGGCTCGTCCAGCCGCCCGTGGCCGAACGGACCGGGACACCCCGCGCCGTGCCCAACCACACCCCGTGCTCGTCTTCACCCAGCCGGACAGCAGTCCACCGCGCGCTCAGGGTGCCGTCGTATTTCCGGATGTCGACCAGCACGGAGGTGCACTTTGCGATCACACCAAGAGGCTTACCCGACAGCGCTGTCGAAATACCAGCGGCTGCCTCCCGGCCCGGCGGACGGGGCGTTCATTCCCCTCCCACGTTGAACAGGGCATCACGCGCTGCGGCCACGTCGAGGCCGGTCCAGCCCCTGACTGAGATCCGTGCCTCCTCGCCGGGGAGCAACGTGATCAGGCCGCGGTCCGCCACGGCGTCGGGCCCCACCCGGTCGGGCTGGAGCAGGAGATCGCGCACCAGCGTCCGGGCCGTGACGACGATGTCGACTGCACCAAGGGCGCTCCCGGCTCCAGCTCCAGCCCCGGCTTCGGCTCCGGTTCGGATGCCGGTTCCGGGATCGAGACGGACGTCGTACTGCGGTATTGGGTAGGCGAACTCCTTGTCGAGTACGGGGAAATGCACCGCCCGGAGTCCGTCTGCATCGGCCACCAGGAATTCCCTGGAGGAACCCTCTTCAGGCAGCAGCGGGCTCGTCACCGTCAGTCTGGTGACCGTCCGCGGGCCCGCTTCCAGCTCCACTGACGTCTCGTGCAGCACGGTTCCCTCCGCGTCGAGCCGACGCAGGTGGACCGTCGTGCGCCAGTCGGAGCCGGACTGATTGTCGAGGGCGAGTACGGGACCGTCATCCGTGGGGACGAGGGAGAGCAGCCGGTCCGCGTAGAGCCGCCGCAGCTCGTGGTAGAGCGGCTTGAGCCGGCCGTCGCCGTCGATGGCCGCCCACGAGCTGACCGGCCAGCAGTCGTTGAGCTGCCAGAGAACGGTGCCTGCGCACACCGGCCAACTCGCCCGCCAATGCTCGATACCCGCGGCGACGGCGCGTGCCTGGACGACCTGTGCCAGGAAGTGCCACCGGTCGAAGTTCTTCTCAGGCAGGCCGAAATGACGCTCGATGCCTCGGTTCAGTTTGCCGTTGCCGTCCTCCGCCTTCTGATGGTGCAGCATGCCGGGGGAGTCGGGGGCGAGCCGCTCGCCGGGCAGGGCACGGTGGAGCGTCGCGAGGGCGGGAGGAGCCTGCCAGCCGAACTCGGCGCAGAAGCGGGGCACGTCTGCCCGGTACTCGGCGTAGTCCTGACGGTTCCACACCTCCCACGAGTGGTGGGTGCCGTGCCGGGGATCGTTGGGATGGTGGTCCCATGACCCGGACCAGGGGCTGCCCGCCGTGTACGGGCGGGTCGGGTCCAGCTCGGCGACGATCCTGGGCAGCATGCCGAGGTAGTAGCCCTCGCCCCAGGAATTGCCGGCCAGCGGCCGCTCCCAGTCCCAGTCCCGGAACCCCCAGAGGTTCTCGTTGTTGCCGTTCCACAACACCAGACTCGCGTGTGGCATCAGCCGGATAACGTTGTCACGCGCCTCTGCTTCGACCTCTCCGCGCAGTGGCTGCTCCTCCGGGTAAGCGGCGCACGCGAACGGGAAGTCCTGCCAGACCATGAGACCCAGCTCGTCGCACACGTCGTAGAACGCGTGGTCCTCGTAGATGCCTCCGCCCCAGATACGGACCAGGTCGACGTTGGCCTCGGCGGCCTGGGCCAGTCGCTTCCGGTAGCGCTCGGGCGTGACCCGGGAGGGCAGGACGTCGTCGGGGATCCAGTTGACCCCGCGCGCGAAGATCCGTACGCCGTTGACGACGAAGGTGAAGCCGGTGCTGTGGGAATCCGCCGAGCGGTCGACTTCGACCGTGCGGAAGCCGACGCGGCGCGTCCAGGCGTCGAGTTGCTCACCTCGCTCGTCGAGCAGCGTCACGTCGAGGTCGTACAACGGCTGGTCGCCGTATCCCCGCGGCCACCACAGTGCGGGGTCCTCCACGTTCAGGCGCAGCACCGCGCTGTCCTCTTCGAATGCGATCTCCGCCTCCGTGCCGGCGACGGTGGCACGGAGGGTCAGCCGATTGCCGGCGCCGTTCGCGGTGCGCTCCGTGCGTACCCGCAGTTCGACGCGGCCGGTGGAACCGTCGACCGAGACGAGGGGGCGGACCTCGGCGAGGCGGGCGGTGGACCAGTGCTCGAGGCGCACCGGTCGCCACATCCCGGCGGTCACGACGGTCGGGCCCCAGTCCCAGCCGAAGCTGCAAGCCATCTTGCGGATGTACTGGAAGGGCTCCGGGTAGGCATTCGGACGCTCCGCGGTGAGGGCACGGACGCGGTCCGCCTCGTCGTAGGCCGATGCGAATCGCACTTCGAGCCGTCCGGCCCGCCCCGTGACGTCGAAGCGGTGGACGCGGTGCATGTTGCGCGTGGTGCCGAGGCTTTCGCCGGCGAGGACGACCTCGGCGGCGGTGTCGAGTCCCTCGAAGACCAGCTCGGCCCGCTCGTGCTCGCTGTTGTGGTGCAGCTCGCTCACGTAGGACCACGCCCGCCGTCCCACCCAGGCGATCTCGGTCTCGTTGTGACCGATGAAGGGATCGGGTATGACCCGGGCAGCGAGCAGATCGGTGTGGACACAGCCGGGGACACGGGCGGGCAGCAGCGCGTCCTCGTGGCGCAGGCTCCAGCCCTCGTTCAGCTGGGTGACGTCCTTCATGGTGTGGGGTTCCAATCGCCTGGCAGCTGATGGATGCGTCTACGGGGCGACGCGGTTGACCCGGTGATCAGCACACTCTCCGTCCATGAACCGGTGAAGCTTTGAATGGTTCACTTACAGCCGTCAACAGGGCTGCCATGCCCCAGACTTGCGTGGATTCCGACAGGTATTGGTTACGGATGGGCATCGCCCGACGAACGTGAACTTTACCGGTTCAGGTCCGGCTGGCATAGTGCCGCCACTCGGTGGGATTGCCGTCATCTCGCGCCGAATCCGGATGGATCTCCGCTCAACGAGGGGGCGACACGCCGCTCGGGGGCGGGCCGGTACTGCCCCGGGGAACGAAGCCGGCGCATCCCATGCGGACGTTCCCCACCTCGTCACCGGCGACGAGGGACAGGAGTGCGCTTGCCGCGCGTGCGCCGTGGCCCGGAATGTCACGGGTGACCACCGAGAGCACGGGGCGGACCACCTGGGTGAGCGGGGACTCGTCCCACGCCACGACCGAGAGGTCGGCGGGGACGGAGAGGTTCAGTTCCTGGGCCACCGAGAGCGCCGCGACGGCCATGATGTCGTTGTCGAAGACGATCGCAGTGGGGCGCACGGGCGAGATCATCAGGCTCCGTGCCGCGCGGGCACCCTCGTCGCCCGTGTAGTCGGTGTGGATCACGGTCGCCTCGGGAATCCCGGCCTCCCGGCAGGCCGCGCTCAGGGCCGCGTCCCGCACCGCCGTGTGCGCCAGTCCGGCGGGCCCGGCAACGCGTGCGATCCGCCGATGGCCGAGTGCCGCCAGGTAGCGGACGATCTCGTGGACGCTCTCGCCGTCGTCGGACCAGATCGCGGGGAGTGTGCCCGCCGCGTGGGGCGGCCCGATGGCGACCGCGGGCAGGCCGAGCGCCTCGATGGCGGGAGGGCGGGGGTCGTCGGTCTGCAGGTCCATCAGGAGGACGCCGTCGACCCGCCGTTCACCCCACCAGCGGCGGCACAGTTCGATCTCGCTCTCTTGCGAGGTGACCATCTGCAGCATCAGCGCGTACGTGCGCTCGACGAGGATGCTCTCCACCCCACTGATGAACTCCATGAAGAACGGCTCGACGCCCAGCGTCCGGGCGGGGCGCCGCACGGCGAGACCCACTGCCTGCGCCCGACCGCCGGTGAGTGCGCGGGCGGCGCTGTTGGGACGCCAGCCCAACTCCTCGGCGATGCTCTTGATCGACGCGCGGGTGGTCGCGGAGACGCCCGGCAGGTCGTTGAGCGCGTACGAGACCGCCACCTTGGAGACACCGGCGCGGCGTGCGATGTCCGCCATGGTCGGCCGCTTCACACGCCGCTCCTGTTCTGCGCCGAGCTGTTCATCGTGGGGAGAGTCTGGAGAGACCCTATCGCTCGGCCGGGCCGCATCGGGCGCCGGTGCCGCGCCCGGTGGACGAATCGAGATCGGTTACAGGTCTGCCGGTCTGCAGGTCTACCGGCCGGGCGGCCTTGCCGCGATTCTCGGCGGGAGGCTGCCCGGCCGGAAGCCGTTACGCGGCGCTGCCGGTGTCACCAATAGCCGTCGGCTGGAGCGGCTACACGGTTCCGGGGCCCTGGTAGGCGCCCATGTTGGGCGGGTTGCCGACCGGGTTTCCGTACAAGTCCCGGTCCGGAGAGCCCGGGACGAGGGTGCCCGCGCGCAGGGCGGGGGAGCCGGAACGCAGACGCAGGCCCAGGGGCAGGGCGCCGGTGGGGTCGGAGAGCAGCGGATCGGCGGTGGTGCCGCCAGGGTTCGCGGGCGTGCCGACCGTGTTCACCAGGCCGTTGTGGGAGAGGGTGACGCCGCCGCTCTTCAGGTTGAATGAGGCGGTGCCGGAGCCTTCCTTGACCACGATGTTGTTGTCGAACGTGATCTCGTGCTTCTCGGTCGTGTTCTCGTTGACGACGGTCTGGCTGACGCCCTCGCCGACGTAGATCGTGTTGTTGTGGATGCGGACGTCGTCGAAGGAGCCGCGGCAGGTCTCGACGCCTCGGAAGTGGTCGTTGCGGCTGATGTTGTAGCGGATGACCGCGTTGCCGAGCTTGCCGGTGGCGGTGCAGACGAGGAAGAATCCGCCCGCGTTGTCGTGGCTGACGTTGTATTGGAAGACGGTGCCGAAGGTGCCCTCGTCGACGTCGTACGCCATGCCGTCGCGGGTGGTCTCGCCGCCGGACACCTCGTTGTACTGGAAGACGGTGTTGTCGGCGTTCCAGGGCCACATGCCCGCGTTGTACCCGGCCGAGCGGCGCTGAAAGCCGTCTAGGCGGTTGTGCTCGACGAGGGTCCCGTCGGTCGCGGTGATGACGATGCCGTCGCCGCCGAGGTCCGCAAGAGTATTCCCGCGCACCACGATGCGGGTGGAGGGCAGGTAGGCGGGCCCGTTCGGGTCGTAATCGCCGTGCACCGGACGGTTGTTCCAGGTGGAGGCGAAGTAGATGCCTTCACGGTCGACGGTGCGGACGGTGTTGCCGGAGACGACCACGTCGTCGAACTTGGTCGGCACGGTGGAGCCGGTCACCGAGAACAAGATGCCGGCCGAGCCCTCCGTGCCCTTGGTGTCGTCGCCGAGGATGTCGTGAATGTCGAGGCCGGTGAGCCGGTAGTGGGTGCCGGTGCCGAAGTCCTGGAGCTGGACCCGTACCCCTCGCTTGTTGCGGCCGGGGTTGCCGGAGTTGGTGATCTCCAGGTTGCTCGCCTCGACCCACTGCGTGTTCTTCAGCAGCAGGGTTTCGGCGTTGCCGCCGCCGTCGATGACCGGTTTCGTGCCCTGTCCGTACGCCCCGATCACCATGGGCTTGCCCTCCCGGCCCGATCCGTTCGGGGCGAGGGTGCCGGTGCAGCGGCTGCCGCGCTTGAGCAGGATCGAGCTGCCGGTCTTCAGGTTCAGGCGGTTGACCTGGTCCAGGGTCCTCCAGGGCTGGCTGCGGGAGCCGTTCTCCTTACCGGACGCGGTCCCGCAGTCGACGTACTGGACCTGCCGGGAACTGTCGCGAGGGGCATTCACCGCTGAGGCGGCCGGTGCGGTGGATGCTGCCAGTGCGACGGCGACGAGTGCCGCACCCGCCGTGCGTACGGCCTCGGAGCGGTGTGGCAAGGGTATGTTCATCTGTCTCCGCTTTCCTTGAGTTGCTTCCCTGCCGCGCTCGGAAGCGGGCGGCCGGGCATGGGTTTCGGTTCGCATGGAGAGGCGTCGCACAGCGAGGCGGCCACTCGGAAGATGGCGTCACCTGAATCGGAGGCCGGTCCCGCCACTGTGGTCACGAGTCGGCTGCCACTGCATTCGCCGCGTCCGCTTCGTCGGCGGATCACTCCAGAAGTCCGGTGGCGCAGGTGAGAGTCCGCAGATGAGACCGGGAAATGGGACCGGGAGGTGGGGGCGGGGCTGACTCCGGCCCCCGGAGTCAGCCCGTAATTGAATCTGCCCTTGAGGCCGGCCCTCGAAGTCGATCCTTGAACAGGGACTTCAGGCGGCCTCTCGACAGCTTTGGATTTGCTGCGGTGAAAGGTAGGCCCGCGCTACCGGATGCTGAGTTCGACCCGCAGCGGCCGGTGGTCGGAGATCGCCATGTCCAGGACCCGGGCCTGCCGGGCCTCGACCCCCTGCGAGGCGAACACGTAGTCGATGCGCTCCCGCGGATTCACCGAGTCGTACGTGAAGCCGTCCCCCTTCCCGGCCACCGGCCAGGTGTCGGTGAGCCGCTTGGTCACCGAGGCGATCTCCTCGCTTTCCGGCGTCGCGTTGAGGTCGCCCACCAGCACCGTGGGAAGACGGGAGCCGTTCACGATCGTGTTGATCGCTGCCACCTGCGTGTGTCGCTCGGTCTGCGAAGTGTGCTCCAGATGCGTGTTCAGGAAGCGGAACTTCTTGCCTCGCACCATGAGGTCGGCCTCCAGCAGACCCCGCTGCTCGCCCGTCTCCGAACGGGGCAGGAGCGTGTTGTGGGAGTTCACGATCGGGAAGCGGGACAGGATCGCTGTCCCGTACTGGCGTCGCGGATCGCCCGGCTTCTCCGGGTCCAGGTCCAGGTTCGTTCCGAAGGCCAGGTGAAGGTCCAGTCGCTCCGCGAGCCACTCCGCCTGATCGACGAATTCACTGCGCGAGGCGAAGTGCCGGTCCACCTCCTGCAGGCCGATCACATCGGCCCCCGACTGCCGTACTGCCTGGGCGACATGATCCAGATTCAGAACATCGTCCGGATCCGCGCCGTGGTGAATGTTGAACGTCATCACCGTCACGTCACGTCCGGGCACCGACGCCGAGGACGCCGAGGACGCCGAGACCGAAGCCGACGCCGGCCCGGCGGCGGCCAGAGCCGTAGCCGCGGTCAACGCCGTCACCGTGATCAACGCGCATCTGTTCCACACACGAGACACACCACACCTCCGAATGGCATAGGAAGCGAACGCCAACTCACGGCGTCCCGAGGGTGGTTGAACATAACCGCACGCAGTCAAACACTCAACTGGTGAATCCTGGGGGTATGCCTGATTTCCAGTTCGGTGATGCGATGGTCCGAAATGGGTGATGCGGATTTTGATCGTGCGGCCCCCTTGACGTCGTGGCCCCTCGCCCTCAACATATCCAAAGTCCTTTAATTAAAGGGACTTTACTTACCCGGAGGGGACTCTGTGGCCGATCCGTTCCTGCCGCCGACCGACCCCCGTCGCCGTGCCGAACGCGGTCTGGCGCGGGTGTCCGCCCGTCGGCGGCCGCCCGAGCGGACCAAGGCGAGCACGCTGGACAGCAGGATCCACAACCGCGCGCTGGTTCTGGCGACGCTGTACCACCAGGGCGCGATGAGCAGATCGGAGATCGCACGGACCCTGGGGCTCACCGCCCCCACGGTGTCCGCGCTCATCGCCGAACTGGAGGGAGACGGGCTCGTCGTCGACACCGGTCCCCGCAAGGACAGCCGGCTGGGCAAGCCGGCAAGTGTGATGCGGATCGACGACGACGCCGCCCACATTCTCACCGTGGACCTGTCGGGCAGCGAGTACTTCAGCGGCGCGGTCCTCAACCTGCGCGGTGATGTGGTCCAGCGTGCCCGTGTGCGGTACGGAGACATCCTCGGCGAACCTGCCATCGAACTGGTATTTCAGCTTGTCGGCGAACTGGTGGACCTCGCACCGCGGCGCATACTCGGCATCGGGGTCGGCTCGCCCGGCATCGTCGGCGACGCCGGAGTCATTCATCACGCAGCCCATCTGGGCTGGAGCGAACTGCCGCTCGCCGCACAGCTCGCCGAACGGTTCGGTGCGCCGGCCTATGTCGGCAACGACGTGAACATCGCCGCCCTGGCCGTGCTGCACTTCCGGAACGCCAAGACGCAGAACCTCATGGTCATCACGATCGAGCACGGTGTGGGCGCGGGCCTGATCGTGGGCGGTGAACTTGTCGAGGGCGAGCAGTTCGCCGCCGGCGAGATCGGGCACGTAACGGTCGACGAGGACGGCGATCCGTGTATCTGCGGACATCGCGGATGCCTGGAGCCACTGATCGACGCGGCCGAACTGCGCATGCGCCTGGCCGGCCGTGACCCGTCCGAACACGACGCCGTACTCGCCGACGCGGGCCGGGCACTGGGCTCCGTCCTCGCCCCGATCAGCAGTGTGCTCAACCTCAACGAGATCGCCCTGCTGGGCCCGCCCGACCTTGTCGAGGGCTCCTTCCTCGACGCCGCGGCCGCGGTGATCCGGGCACGTACATACGCGCCCATCAGTGCGTCACTGACCATGCGGTCGTTCGCCGGTGACTCGGACCTGATCCTGCTCGGCGGGGCCAGCATCGTCCTCTCCGGCGAGCTGGGTGTGTGGTGAGGCACGAGCCCGTGCCCGGCCGCTGCCGGCCCCGCTCCTCTTCCTCTTCCTCTTCTTGGAACCCGCTCTTCTCGGAACCCGCTCTTCCCCGAGCTCCTTCCTCCAAGTCCCCCTTTTCACCAGGAGTTTCCATGACACGTAAAGGCATGCGGTACAGCGCAGTCGTTGCCGTCACCCTCACCGCGGCCCTCGGTGCGAGTGCCTGTTCGGGGTCGGCGGGCAGGGACTCGGGCGGCGACTCGAAGCCCCGGGCGGTCCCCGTCGTCAAGGGTGAGGGAAAGACCCTGACCGTGTGGGTGATGGATGGTGACTACTCCGACGCCACGCTCAAGGCGATGAACGACCGGTTCACCGAGCAGACGAGCGCCAAGGCGAAGGTGGAGGTCCAGAACTGGGAGGGCATCACCACCAAGATCACCACCGCACTAGCGACGTCGACCCCGCCGGACGTCATCGACATAGGCAACACGCAGGTGGCGAGCTTCGCCGCCAGCGGAGGGCTGATGGACCTCACCCCGTACACCAAGGACCTCAGGCAGGGCCAGTCCTGGCTGGCCGGCCTTGAAGAGCCCGCCACGGTGGACGGACGGCTGTACGCAGTGCCCTCGTTCGCCGGAGCCCGCGCTGTGATCTACAACAAGAAGATCTGGGCCGAGGCCGGCGTGAAGACCGTCCCCACCACCTTCGATGAACTGACCAGCGCCCTGCGCAAGATCCGCGCCGACAACCCCGCCCCCGACTTCTCACCCTTCTACCTGCCGGGCCGGTACTGGCACACCGGTGTGCAGTTCGTGTGGGACGCGGGCGGCGGCATCGCGGCGAAGCAGGGCTCCACCTGGAAGGGGACGCTCGGCACCGAAGCGGCGCAGCGCGGGCTGAACGAGTACAAGCAGTTCCAGAACGAGTTCTCCGCGCCGTCCACCCGCACCATCGACACGCTCAACCCCGACCAGACCCGGGTCTTCGCGGACGGCAAGGCATCGGCGATGAGCGCGACCAACGCCACGATCGCCCTGATCAAGAAGGCCAACCCCGCCTTCAGGGAATCCGACCTCGGGACCTTCCCGTTCCCGGGCAGGTCCGGCAAGTCCCAGCCCGTGATGCTCGGCGGATCCGACTGGGGCATCGCTGCCAAGAGCGCCAACTCGGACCTCGCGCTGCAATGGGTGAAGATCGCCACCGCGCCGGACGTGCAGAAGCAGTGGATCGCCGGCAACGACGGCTGGATCCCGAACAGCGCGGGGGCGGTCAAGGCTGCCAGCAGCGAGGCCGAACCTCTGTTCCGGGGGTTCTTCGACGCGGCCCTGCGGTCCAAGGCCACCCCGGCCGCCGCCGACTGGGCGGCAGTGGAGGGAAACAAGGACATCGACAAGGTGTTCTCCTCCATCGCCTCCGGGACCAGTAACGCGAAGCAGGCGGCCGACACCTTCGACGAGACAGTGGGCAAGGTCCTCAATGCCCAGCACTGAGCAGACCGTGCGCGGCAACCCGAAGGCGGCCTTCCCACCGTCCAGGCCCGGGCGCGCGGCCGATGCCCGGCCGCGGCGCCCCGGCGGTGCCGGAGAACGTACCGCCTCCGCACGGCACCGCGGCCCGTGGGTGGCATGGTGGCTGCTGACCCCCGCCGGGCTGGTGATGCTGGCCGTCACCGTCGCGCCGATCGCCTTCCTCGTCTACGCGTCGTTCACCGACTACGACCAACGCTCCCTGTTCACCGGCGCGTTCGACTTCGTCGGCACCCGGCAGTACACCGACCTCCTGTCGCAGTCGGAGTTCTGGGACGCCCTGACCCGGACCGTTGTGTTCACCGCCGCGATGGTGGCGGGAAGCATGGCCGTGGGAGCCGGCGTCGCCCAGCTCCTCACCCGGCTGGGGACGGCCATGCGTATGACCGTCACCATCGTCCTCATCCTCGCCTGGGCGATGCCGACGGTAGCCTCCTCCCTCGTGTGGAAGTGGCTCTTCCAGCCCGGGTACGGCGTGGTCAACTGGCTGCTCACCCAGACCGGCCTGTTCGGCGACATGACCAACACCGACTGGTCCAACAGCGCGCCCCTGGCCTATCTGTCCATCTGGCTGCTCATCGTCTGGCAGGCCGTCCCGTTCATCGCGCTCACCCTTTACGCGGCGCTGAGCCAGATGCCGTCCGAGCTGCAGGAGGCAGCCCGGCTCGACGGGGCCGGCGAGTGGCGTCTGTGGTGGTCGGTCACCCTCCCGTTCCTCCGGCCGACACTGACACTGGTGACCCTGATGTCGGTGATCTGGGACTTCAACGTCTTCAACCAGATCTGGCTCGTCTCGGCCGGAGGGCCCGACTCGGCGACAACCACGCTGGGGGTCTTTGCCTACCAGACAGCCTTCGTGGCCTTCCGCGTCGGCCAGGGCGCGGCACTGTCCGTCGTCACGACCATCATGCTGCTCGCCGTCACCGCCCTGTACATCCGACGCCTGCTGCGCTCCGGGGAGGACCTGTGACCATGCTCCGCACACGCAGCGCCCGCTCCATCGCAGCCCGGGGCCGGCTGCTCAGCAACAGCCTGGCCATCGTGTTCTGTCTCGTATGGCTGTTCCCGGTCTACTGGATGGTCAACACCGCGCTCAAGCCCCGCTCCGAGGCGATGACTGCGACGCCGCAGTTCTGGCCGGGCTCGCCCACCCTGCACAACTTCGACGTCGCGCTCAACCGGACGGGGTTCTGGACGAACCTGTGGAACAGCCTGCTCGTGGTCGGCGGAACAGTGCTTGTCGCCGTTGTGCTCGGCATGTTCGCGGCAGCCGCAGTCTCGCGGTTCCGGTTCCGCGGCCGACGCACCGTCATGGTCGCGATCCTCGTTGCGCAGATGCTGCCGGGGACAGCCCTGCTCATCCCCACCTTCCTGGTCTTCAACGAGGCCGGGCTGCTGGGTACCTACACGGGCCTGATACTCGCCTACCTCGCTCTGGCACTTCCCTTCTCGATCTGGGTGATGCGGGGATTCTTCGCGGCCATTCCCGTCGAGGTGGAGGAAGCCGCCCGCCTGGACGGAGCCTCGACCTGGCAAGTGCTCTGGAAGATCCTCTTCCCGCTGGTGCTGCCGGGCGTGATCGCGTCGAGCATCTTCGCGTTCATTGCCGCCTGGAACGACTACCTGATCGCCTACACGTTCATGAAGGACCGGAGCCAGTACACCCTGCCGGTGTGGCTGGCATCCTTCACCAACCCCGCCAGCGGAACCGACTACAGCGCGCAGATGGCCGGTTCGGTCATCTTCTCCTTCCCGGTGGTCGTGTTCTTCCTCCTCATTCAGCGCAAGTTGGTCTCCGGCATGTCGGCCGGAGCAGTGAAAGGATGACTCGCTCGATGCTCCTCCCTCGCCCCGCATCAGTGCACATCGACAACGGCGAGTTCGTCCTCGACGCTTCGACCGCGATCACCGCCGCACCGGAGCTGCGCTCCACGGCCCGCTGGCTGCAGTCGGTCCTGCGGCCCTCCACCGGCCTGGACCTGCCGCTCTCGTCCCCTCCGCCTCTCCGGTCCGAGACGCGAAGCGTGATCGACCTGAGGCTGGGCGAGTGCCTGGGTCCGGAGGCGTACCGGCTCCGGGCGACCTCCGACGGTGTCGTCATCGAAGGAGGCGACCGTGCCGGCGCCTTCTACGGATGCCAGAGCCTGCTCCAGTCGCTGCCCGCCGAGATCCACCGCCGCTCCGAGGTGACCGGGGTGCGGTGGGCGATGCCCGCCGTACGCATCGAGGACGCGCCGCGGTTCGCCTGGCGCGGCACGATGCTGGACGTGGCACGGCACTTCATGCCCAAGCACGACGTGCTGCGCTTCCTCGACCTGATGGCCATGCACCGTCTCAACACACTGCATCTGCACCTCACCGACGACCAGGGCTGGCGGGTGGAGATTCTGCGCCACCCGAAACTCACGGAGGTCGGCGCGTGGCGGCGCGAGTCCCCGCTCGGCGCGTCCCCCGACGCCCCCGGGGACGGGCGGCCGCACGGCGGCTTCTACACCCAGGACGACATCCGCGAGATCGTCGGCTACGGGGCACAGCGTCACATCACCGTCGTGCCGGAGGTCGACGTGCCCGGGCACTCCCAGGCCGCGATCGCGGCCTATCCCGAACTCGGAGTCGGTGGTGGGCAGTCGGAGGTATGGACGCGGTGGGGCGTCAACCCCCGCGTTCTCAACACCGAGGAGCCGACCGTCGACTTCTTCCGCGACGTCCTCGACGAGATCATGGATCTCTTCCCCGGCCCGGTCATCGGCGTGGGCGGCGACGAGTGCCCCACGACCGAGTGGAGCGAGGACGCGCGCAGCCAGGAATTGATGCGCGAACGCGGGCTGAGCCACGAGAGCGAGCTGCGGTCCTGGTTCGTGCGGCAACTCGGCTCGCACGTCACCTCGCGCGGGCGACGGCTCCTCGGCTGGGACGACCTGCTGGAGGACGAGGTCCCGGCTGGAACCGTCGTCGCCTCGTGGCGCGGCATGACCGGCGCCGTCACCGCGGCGCGCAGGGGCCTGCAGGTGATCGCCTGCCCGGACGACCAGGTGTATCTCGACTACCGGCAGTCCGACCGGCCCGACGAGCCGATCCCCGTTGCCGTGCCCGTAACGGTGGAAACGGCGTACGGATTCGACCCGGTGCCGCCCGAGCTGACGGACATGGAGCGCGCGCATGTCCTGGGCGGCCAGGCCAACATCTGGACCGAGCACATGGACTCACCACGGACCGTCGACTACTTCGCGTTCCCCCGCCTGTGCGCCGTCGCCGAGGCGCTGTGGACCACGGGTGACCGCAGGTACGAGGAGTTCCGCGGCCGTCTGGACCGTCATCTGGCCCGTCTGGACGCCGTCGGTGTCGAGTACCGCCGCGAGACCGGTCCGCTGCCGTGGCAGACCCGTCCGGGCATCGAGGGACGACCGTCGACGCCCGCCGAGCGGGAGGCTTTCATCGACGAGCTCGTGGCCGACATCAAGTCATAGCCACGATCGAGTTCCTGGTCGCGATCAAGCCCTGGTCGCGTGCTGTCGCGAGGCGGGCTGTTCAGTGGGTGATGCTGACCAGAACCGAGGAGAGTTGTCCCTGACCAGTGAGAACAAGGATTGCTGAGGTCCTTTGCCCACCCCTGGCGGAGGTACCTTCCAGGTGAGGACGCATATGTCGGGTCCTGTCCGACGGCCG
Source organism: Streptomyces sp. NPDC001933 (assembly GCF_042890955.1). Taxonomy (NCBI): domain Bacteria; kingdom Bacillati; phylum Actinomycetota; class Actinomycetes; order Kitasatosporales; family Streptomycetaceae; genus Streptomyces; species Streptomyces sp. NPDC001933. The sequence continues at coordinate 554,239 of NZ_JBIASS010000004.1, forward strand.
CCGTCAGGTGCAGGAATGCCTGCACCTGACGGCGGCCGGTAGCCGGCACGTGCCCCTGTCGGCGGCCGGTGCAGGCGGTCACGGACCGGTCAGTGGGCGTTCTCGGTGGGCCGGATGCCTCGCGGGATCCAGGCCCAGACCGCAGCGGCGGCGACCAGTGCCAGGGCGGCCCCGACGGCGAAGGCCGGGGTCATGCCGTGGGTGAAGGCGCGGGCGACCTGGTCCAGGAGCGAGGCGCCGTGGGCGCCGCCGAGCTCCTGGGCGGCGTGGGCTCCCTCACCGACCGAGTTGTGTGCCGCGGCCGGCGCGTAGGCGGGCAGGCTGCTTCGGTACAGGGCCCCGGCCAGGGAGCCGAGGGACGCCACGCCGAGGGCGGCGCCGAGTTCGTAGCAGGTCTCCTCGATCGCGGCCGCACCGCTGACGTGCTCGTTGGGAGTGGCGGCCATCAGGGTGACCGAAGCCACCGTCGTGGCGAGCCCGGCGCCGAAACCGATCAGTGCGAGGGCAGCCGCCATGACGGGGTAGCCCACGTGGTCGTCACCGTCCTGCGCCAGCCAGGGCAGGACCAGCCCCGCGGCCATCAGGACCAGGCCGGCCGTTATGACATGGCGGATCGGAAGGGCGCGCATGAGAACCGGGGCGAACAGGGAGGTGACCACCAGGGCCAGCGGCGCGGGCAGCACCCGCAGCCCCGCCTGGAGGGGCGAGTAGCCCTGCGCGTACTGGAACCACTGGGTGAGCAGGAACAACACCGCACCGAGCGCGACCATGCCCAGGAAGAGGACCGTGGCCGAGACGCTGAAGGCACGGCTGGTGAACAGGCGCACATGCAGCAGAGGGTGCGCCAGTCGCAACTGACGGCGCACGAACAGCGTCAGGACGAAGGCGGCGATCGCCAGCATCAGCCAGGGCAGGGGCGTGGTGAGCCCGTTCTTGCCGAGCTGCTTGATACCGGCGGCAAGGGCCAGCATGCCGACGATGGACTGGGCGACGCCGGTCCAGTCCCAGCGCCCGGCGCGCGGTGCGAACGATTCGGGCAGCAGCCAGGCGCCGAGGGCGATGACGGTGAGCGCGATGGGGATGTTGAGCAGGAAGGCCGACTGCCAGCCGTAGTCCTCGACCAGGAGACCTCCCACGACCGGGCCCAGCGCCATGCCGCCTCCCATGACTGCCGCCCACACCGCGTACGCGAGCGCCCGCTCGCGGGCGTCGGTGAAGACGTGCCGCAGGATCGACAGCGTGGTCGGCATGATCGCGGCACCCCCGACACCGAGCAGCGCGCGGGCGGCGATCACGTGCCATGCCTCAGTGGCGGCCACCGCGCCCAGCGAGGCCGCGGCGAACAGCGCGAAGCCGACCAGCAGGAGCCGCTTGTGGCCCCACCGGTCGCCCAGCGCGCCGGCGGTCACCAGCAGTCCGGACAGGGCGAGGGCGTACACATCGATGATCCACAACTGCTCCACGGCGCCAGGCTGAAGATCGGCGACCAGTGACGGGAAAGCGACGTTGAGGATCGTGGTGTCCATGGCGATCAGCAGCAGGCTGCCGGAGAGGATTGCCAGGACGACCCAGCGGCGCGCGTGCACACGGTCTGCGACCGGGGCCACGGCGGGGCGGGACATTGAGACTCCAGGAGGTTGAGTAAGACGTTTGAGTCTTAAATGAGACATCAATGTATCATTGCCTTTTCTGTTCGGGCAATCAGGACGATGCTCGACGTCCGCATGCGAGTAGGAGGCCACGGCCACGGCTGCGAGTGCGGTTACAGGTGTGGCTGCAGGTGTGGTCACGCGTGCGACCACGTCGAAAGCGCCGCCTGCGCTGCCCGTCGATGTGGATCACGGAGTGCCCGTACCGCCTGCTCAGGTTTCGGGAGAGGGTGATGCCACCCCGGGCAAGACCCGCAGGGCGTCAGGACCGAACTGCCCATTGCGTCGTCACCGCCCCACTGCGCGCACCTCGGCGGGCCGCCACCCGCCCGGGCGGCTGCCCGTGCTTCCGGGACGTGTACAGGGACCGGGCGTGGAACCGGCCCGGTGGACTGTGGCGGGCCATCCCGGCCGGGCCGTCCTGGTGCGGGGCACATATATGGAGGACACATCCGCCCCACAACAGTTGATCGGAAAGGAACTTCCCAGTGACCCGAGTCGAAGATTCCCTGCCCGTTCTGGTGTGAGAATGGACCCCATGGACCGTCTGCTGCACCTGGACCGCATACTTGACGAACTGGACCCACCTTGCTGGACGCCCCCTGCCGCTGACGCGACCCGCTTGGTACGCAGAGTCCATGAGTTGCGGCGTGTGCGCCTGGAAGAACTCGGGCCGGCGGACCTGCGCATCCTCATCTCACAGCAGGTGGCACTGCCCTACGTCCTTCCACTCGCAGTGTGCTTGCTGCTCGAGGAGCCGCTGCTTGACGCCTCCTTCTACGAGGGCGACCTGCTGCTCGCCGCTGTCAGCGCCCCTGCTTCAGCCTGGGCCCCGCTGCCAGACCTGAACGCGAGGCTGCGCGCCGTGATCACTACGTTGCCGGAGACCGCGGTCGCTGACCTGCCCCGCGGCGGAGCCGAGGAGCTTGCCCGCTTCCTCGCGCGGCCCGAATAGCTCCCGGACGCAGTCGTGGCTCCGGCGCTCACGGAGTTGCTCACGGATGAAGCCTTGCGTGTCCCGGAGGAAAATCGTTCGGTGGGGCAGTGACCCGGCCGCGGAGAAACACGGTGTCAGTCGGCTGTCCGGCCGAACGGCTGACTTTCGATCAAGAGTGCCCTACCGTCATCCCGTGTACACGCTATCGCCTGAGGACCCGTCACACATCGGGCCGTACCTGCTCATCGGTCGTCTCGGGGCCGGTGGCATGGGGCGGGTATACCTGGCCCGTTCCGAGGGCGGCCGTACCGTGGCGGTCAAGGTTGTACACGACGGTTTTGTGCACAACCCTGAGTTCCGGCGGCGGTTCGCTCAGGAAGTCGAGTCCGCGCGCAAGGTCGGAGGGGCCTGGACCGCACCCGTCCTCGACGCAGACATCGAGGGCCCGGTGCCCTGGGTCGCGACCGGATACATTCCGGGCCCCGACCTGCACGCCGTGGTGTCGGGGGAGCACGGGCCGCTGCCACTGGCATCGGTGCTCGCCCTTGCCAACGGGCTCGCCCGGGCACTCGGCGATATCCACGGCGCAGGCCTGGTCCACCGCGATCTGAAGCCGTCCAACGTCCTGCTCACCGTCGACGGACCGCGCGTCATCGACTTCGGTATCGCGCGTGCCTTGGTGACCCCGGTCGACGGGTTCCTCACCAGGACCGGCGCTGTGATCGGATCACCCGGCTTCATGTCGCCGGAGCAGGTCCGCGGTGAACCGCGGGTCGCCCCGGCCTCGGACGTCTTCTGTCTGGGGACGGTCCTCCACTACGCAGCCACCGGCCGGACCCCGTTCGGTGCCCTGGACCGTGGGGCGCACGCACTGATGTTCCGCATCGCCGAGGAGGAGGCGGACCTGACCGGCCTGCAGCCCCCGTTGGCCGAACTGGTACGGGACTGCCTGGACAAGGACCCTCGGAACAGGCCCGCAACGGATGAGATCGCCGCCCGTACCGAGCCCTGGTCCCTGGCTGCCCGTCCGGCCTGGCTGCCCGCAGAACTCCTCGCCAGGCTCGGCTCCCAGGCGGGCCGTCTCCTGGACCAGGACGCCCCCGGACGGGTGGTCACGTCAGCGTCGATGCTGCAACCGGAGGCGGAGCCCGAAGCGAAGGGGGAATCCGAGCCGGGAAGGGAACCGGAAGCGGAGTCGATACCAAGTCCGGAGCCGACTCCCGAGCCGAAGCCGACCCTGGAGCCTTCCCCCGACCCGGAGCCTTCCCTCGCCCCGGAGCTGGATTCGGCGCCGCAGGACAGGACGATGCCGGGGGAGGCGGCACTGCACCCTCGGAGACCGAATCGGCTGCGGCGGGGGCTTGCGCTCGCCGCAGGGTTGCTCGTCCTCACCGGCGCGGGGGTCGTGCTCGCTCCGATGCTGAGAGAAGAGGGCACGGCAGGGGACGGCGATGGTACGCCGCTGCGGAGGACGTCGGCGACGCCTTCCGCCGACAACACCTCCAGTTTCGCGGGGACCTGGTCGGGCGAAGTGACGGACGGCACGGAGGAGGGAGGCATCCAGTTCGTCAGTTTCACGATCGACAAGAGGGACACGGGGACGAGGAACAGTGCGAACTTCGTCCTGCAGTACCCGGAGCGGGTCTGTATGGGACAGATCCCAGCCATGGTTGTCGAGGGCCGGCACACGGTCGTGACACATCAGGATCTGGACGCGACCGACCTGGACCAGGGGTCCTCCTGCTCACCGGAAACTCAGACGCTCACGCTCAAGGGCGAAGCGTTGGAGTGGCGAGCCGGAAACATCAAAGCCCTTCTGCGCAAGGATGCCTCAGCACATCCGAGCGAAGAAGTTCTGCAGACGTATGTGGGGTCATGGACGACCCCGGACACCAACCCGCCGATGAGTCTCGACATCCGTCACCTCAAGCCGGGAGCGGAGATCGAGTTCTCGGCAGGCGAGGGCAGCCGCTGGTGCGGTGTGACGGCTGTCGTCACCGTGGTCGCTCGGGACAGGCTCTTCGCCGCCGTGAAGGTTCCCACCCAGCCGGACATGGGTATCTGCCACGGCCACGACACCTTCGACATCCGCCCCGCCGGGAAGGACCGCCTGCGGATTCTCACCCGGCGCGGCGCCCCCTATGTCTTCACTCGCACCGGGGCCTGAGGGCGGACGACAGGGCAGGGCGACATTGGCCTGGGCGATCAGGCCGACGAAACGTCGGCCCCTGGCTGCTCCGCCCCGTCACGACGCTGGGCCCCCTCACAGAACAGGCCATACCCGCAGCCGTGTTCCAATCGCCTTCTGCGGCCCCGTCCGGGACACGACCGCCCAAGGACTCGGCATCAGCGAGAAGACCGCCCGCTCCCGACTCACCGCGCTACGCGCTGGCAGCACCGCACCGAGCCGAACCGGTCAGAACCGCCTTCGGCCTCAGGCGACTTCACCTTCCTCTACCGAACCTCCTGTCGAACGGCCGGTAAACTCGCCGGCCATGCCCATACCGAGACTTGCATGGACCACCCCGCGCCGCGTGAGAGCCGCCGCCGTCCTGGCTGCGGTATTCGCATCCGGTTGGTACCTGGGACAACCCGTCAGGCTCCCGCAGTGCGAGGCTCCGATGAAGCCCGTGCGCTACAGCAACTACTTGGCAGCCGATCTGCCCCGAGGATGCGAGGACAAGCCGCGACTCCTGGCCTGGCTCACTGGCAACCTCCGCTGATGGCAGGAGGTACGGATCGCGCTCATGGCGGCGACTTTCGGGCCTACCTCATCCGACATCCACGAAGACGATGACGATGTGTCAGCGAACGTCGACAGCGACCCCGTCGCCATAGGTTTCACGGGAGTTGACGATGGGCGGGGGCGGCTGTCCGACGGCTTCACGCATCGCAGTACCGCCGCGGTGGTCGAGCCGCGACGTACCTCCTCGGCCACGTCGGCAGGTTCCAGCGTGACGATCGCAATTACCTGACAGGCCACCCGACGACTGGGATGCATCTGGCACGGGCGGCCGGGGCCACACATATGACGGTCGCCTGCTTGGGTGCGCCCGAACATACCCAGGCGCGTGGGCTGTACTACGGCGTCGGGTAACGGGAGTTGACGCGCGAAGCCCCGCTCATCAAGGCGCAAGGCCAAGGCCAGGGCCAGGGCCAGGGCCGCGGGCTGAGGACCTTCCGTTCGGGTAGTCGCAGGTCAGGGCACGTCGGATCGGGCCACGACCTCTGTACGCGGGTGTCGTCAGCATGGCGGTTCGACCGAAGGAGGAAGCAGCGGATCACGCTGCCCGGTTCAAAAGTCACGTCGACCGGATCAAGGTTCAAGCACAGATGTTCGGCGGTGCAGGCTTCCGCCTTCTCCGGGAGCGAGTCCTGCTGGCGTGAGCGAGATGCTGGAGATCCAGTGGGTCCTGTCCCGTCCTGTCTGGCCCGTGCTCCTGTCAGTGGCCCGGCCTACTGTAGGGACGACAGCGGATCCATGGTGATCAAGACAATGAACAGGAGTTCCCTTGACGACTCTGTCCGATCGGCCGAATACTGCGCTGCTCGTCATCGACGTCCAGAACGGGGTGGTGGCAGGCGCCCATGAGCGCGAGGGTGTGATCGCGAACATCAACACCCTGGTGGGCAAAGCACGTGTCGAGGGCGTGCCCGTCATCTGGGTGCAGCATTCCGACGACGATCTCAAGCGAGACAGCGAGCCCTGGCAGTACGTGCCGGAACTGGTCCGCCGGGATGCGGAGCCTCTCATCCACAAGCTCTACGGCGACTCTTTCGAGGAAACCGCCTTGGAGGCGCTGCTCGCCGAGCGCGGGGTGGGCCGGCTGGTCGTGACGGGGGCCCAGAGCGACGCGTGCATCCGCTCTACGCTTCACGGGGCCTTCGTCCGCGGGTACGACGTGACACTGGTCGGCGACGCACATACGACGCAGGACCTCACGGAGTACGGCGCTCCGGCCCCGGGCCAGGTGATTGCGCACACTAATCTGTATTGGCAGTGGCAGAGCGCACCCGGACGCCGCGCGGGGACTGTCGATACAGCGGAGGTGACGTTCACCGCGGACGCAGGCTGAGCCGTCGCGGATCAGAGACCCTTGTTCTCGCCCGGGGCAGCGTGGTGTTGCGTACGGGCGCGATGGGCGTGGCCGGTCAGCCGGGGACAGGCAGCGGTGTGGGGGTGTCGGCTTCTTGGGTGGTGGCCCGGGGGGCGCGAAGACGCAGGCCCCCTCAAGCCTTGCCCCGTAGATCTCGCCCGGTGCCGGGCATGGGAGCGCCAGTTGCTGTGGTCCCCGGGGGAGAGGAAAGGCAGATGTCACCGTGTCCGGAGCACGGCTCGCGGAGGCGTCGACCTGCGCAGTATGCCCCCCTAGGACCAGAGCCCCGCGCTCGACGAGTACGGGCCCGTGCGAGACAAGAAGCTGACTGGGCCGAACAAGTAATCACTGGAGGCACCTTCCTGGTCGCCTGGTCCGATGGAACCCCCGTCGGGACGGCACAGATTCTGTGGCGCGGGTGCAAAGCAGCCGAAGTCCACGAACGCTTTCCGGAATGCCCGGAGTTGAACGGTCTTGGAGTCTGGCCACCGCATCGGAGATCACAGGGCATCGGGACCGCCATCGTCCGTGCCGCGGAATCCCGGGTCCGGCGCAACGGCTACCAGCAGATCGGCTTGGGCGTGGACGACCAGAACCACCGTGCAGCCTCGCTCTACCTCCGACTCGGGTACCAGGAAACCGGCTGCCGATACCTCGACCGCTATCACTACCTCGACGACGACGGCGTGCGCCACGAGGTTGCCGACCCCGGCCGCTTCCTGATCAAGCAGCTCACCGGACAGCCAAGTTGACACGTACCAGCCAGCGCCCACCTCTCCGACGCAGGCGCCACGCAAGCACCTTGTGCAGAGGGTTCCAAACACCCGAGCTCCCACCACCGCCCGATCGGGAAGCGGCCGTTGAGGCGGTCCGCGAGCGCAATCTCCGGCAGACCCGGTGGCTGATCCTGATGATCTCCGCGTGCTGCGCCGACCGATCGACTGGCTGACCGGCCGACGCACGATCCATCTGAGGATCTTGTCGCCCTGATGCGCGCCCCGGACAGTTGTGACGGCCTTCAGCAGAAGGCAGGACCGGAACAGCGGGAGCTTGGTGCGCCGTCGGCCTCGCCTGGATCTTGCGAGGGCACGCCACCCCTCGCCTGCTGCGTGGACAGGTCGAGGAGACCCTGCGCCAACTCGGCCGTGACCACATGGATGTGGTGAATCTGAGCATCGCGGGAACCGATTCGATCGCCGAGCGGTTCGGCGCGCCGGCCGACCTGCGTGACGCGGGGCTCATCCGCCATCTGGGCCTGTCCAACATCCGCCCCCACCAACTCGCCGAGGCCCAGTCCATCGCCCCAGTGGTCTGCGTCCAGGACATGCACGGCATCGGGGCATCAGCCGAACAGGAACAGTTCCTCCGCACCTGCGGGGAACAGGGCGTCGCGTTCGTGCCGTTCTACTCGATCGCCGGCACCGGTCGTAGTGCCGGTGCGACCGAGAACGACCACAGCACGCTGCACGCCATCGCCGGCGCCCGCGGAGTGAGCGCGGCGCAGATCCGACTGGTATGGGTGTACGTCGCCACCTCAGCGGTTTCGGCTTCTCGACGACGGCACCCGACGAGGGGGCGTCGCACGGTCGTGTGCACCCTCGTCCGGACTCCTGGCCGGTGCGGGTGGCCAGTCCTGCCGGATCCCCTCAGTTTCCGGGCCCGGCAGCACCTGCCGTACCGATGGAGAAACTTGCGCCGGGCGCTGCGTAGTCGACGGGACCGGCGAAGCGGGCCGAGGCGCGGGCGACCGCCTGCTGCGGGGTGAGGAAACGACCGACGTGGGTGACGATCAACCGGCCGGCTCCGGCGCCGCTCGCCGTGTTTCCGGTGTCCTCGGGCGTGTGGTGCACATGGTCACCATCGGTCGGCACCTGGGCGCTTTCGGCCTCGCACAGCAACACATCGCACCCTTGGGCCAGTTGTGTGAGGTTCACACATGGCGCGGTGTCGCCGGAATAGACCAGTGAGTGGTCCTCGGCGTCGATGCGTACGGCGAAGGCCGGGATGCCGTGCTCCACTGCCCGGCTGGTCAGCGTGAGTGCGCCGATCTGCGCCCGGTGGCCGTCATACAGCTCATGGACGGCGAAGGCGGATTCGACGGGGCTGCGCGTTGCGGTGTTGGTGAGGAAGCCGGCCAGCCGGTCGGCGATGCCCGGCGGCCCGTACAGGGGAATCGGCGCGGCGAGTTGAATGTCCGCGAAGAGCGCCGCGTAGTAGGCGGTCAGCAGGTCCGCGCTGTGATCGGCATGAAGGTGCGAGATCCAGATCGCGTCCAGCTCGTCGAGACGGGCATGGTGCTGAAGCTGTGCCAGTGTTCCGCTGCCCGCATCCACCCAGACCCGGGTGCTGCCGCTGGAAACCAGGTAGCCGGAACACGGGTTGTCCACGCTCGCATACGGCGTCGCGGACCCCAGGACGGTGAGATGGAGAAGATCGCTGGCCACCCGTGGAGTCTATAGAACCTTGATCCGTAGCTACTGGCAGGCCATCCATGCCGGGCCTGCGCTCGCCGTCTCATCGACAGTGCACACAACTCACGATGACGCTCACCGATGGCCGCACCGCTCGATCCGTTGTCAGTCCCGGACGAGACAGAGCGGGTGTCCTGCCGGATCCGCGAAGATGCGCCAACTCCGCTTTCCGTCACCCTCGTCGAGCAGCGTCCCGCCCCGATGGAGGACGCCCTCCTGGGCTCGGTCCAGGTCCTCGACCGCCAGGTCAAGATGGAACTGCTGGGGATGAGCGGAGTCGGGCCACCGAGGCGGCCGATAGTCTTCCGCGCGCTGGAAGGCCAGGACGAACCCATCATCGGTGTGGAGCGTTGCCGACGACCGGGAGGCTGTTGGCTGCTGGTCATCGTTCTCCAGACAGCCGCCTGCGGAGTGCCCACGTCAACGCCGGGGAACAGGTTCCGGGTCCACGAGCACGCAGCGGGTGCCGCTGTAGATGGTGGGCATGCAGCGGTTGCAGTGGACGCACAGGGATGTGTTGCTGGTTCCGGCCGTGTAGCGGTTGACCAGGTCGGGCTCGCGCAGCAGGGCACGGCCCATGGCCACAAAGTCGAAGCCTTCGGACATGGCCTGCCGTGCGGTGGCGAGGTCGGCGATGCCGCCGAGCAGGATCAGCGGAAGGTCCAGTGCTGCGCGGAATTGTCGGGCCGACTCCAGCAGGTACGCCTCCTGATAGGGGTACTCGATCAGGAAGCGCCTGCCGAGGGCCTGCACGCCGAGCCGCTGCGGCTGCGGGAAGGCGGCGGCGAACTGGCGCAGTGGGGCTTCGCCACGGAAGAGGTACATCGGATTGAGCAGGGAGCTGCCGGCGGTGAGCTCCAACGCGTCGATCGTGCCGTCGTCCTGGAGCCACCGAGCGAGCTGCAGACTCTCGTCCAGCCAGATGCCGCCGGGGACACCGTCGTCCATGTTCAGCTTGGCGACGACGGCAATCCGGTCGCCGGCCGCGTCGCGCACCGCGCGGGCGGCCCCGCGCGCGACCGCGGCCCGGTTGGCGAGGCTGCCGCCGAACCGGTCCCGGCGCCGGTTGAGCTTGGGGCTGAGGAACGCGCTTGCGAAGTAGTTGTGCCCGAGATGGATCTCCACGGCGTCGAAGCCGGAAGCGACGGCGATCTCCGCAGCCTCGCCGTGCGCCCTGATGATCCGGGAGATGTCGGCCTCGGTGGCGGCCTTGGTCGTCCTCATGCTGAGGGGATTGAGCCGGCGGGTTGGGCCGAGCGCCGGGCTGCGGTTGGACACGGCGTCGGCGACCGGCCCGGCGTGGCCGATCTGGGCCGACACCGCAGCGCCTTCGGCATGTACGGCATCTGTCAGGCGGCGCAGGCCGGGGCCGGCTTCGGGGCGCATCCAGATCTGGTGACGCTCGGTTCGGCCCTCCGGGGCCACCGCCAGATAGGCGACGGTGGTCATACCCACCCCGCCGGCTGCGGGTCTGCGGTGGTACTCGATCAGCTGGTCGGTGACCAGCGCTTTCGGAGTGGCACCCTCGAAGGTTGCTGCTTTGACAATGCGGTTGCGCAGAGTCAGCGGGCCAAGCTTTGCCGGGGCGAGGACATCGGGGACATCACGAGGCGCCGATGTGACCATTAGTCAGACATCCTTTCCGCGCTCGCGGATGACGGAACGGATCCCACATGAGCAGCGCAGTGACGGCATATCAGTTCGAGTCGGTCGGGGCTCGGGCTGCCGAAGGGTATGGCTGTCCGTGCCGCTCCGGGCAGTCGCGTCCTGCAGGACAGCACAGTCTCCCTGTACTTTCAATCGCGTGTCGAAAATGCGCACTTACCCTTCGGTGCGCTCGCAGTTCGAACGAACGGATGACCGCGTTCTGCCTTGGAGCATCACCAGCTCAGCTCCCGCCAGGTCAGGCCGAGAGTGCTTGGTCTGCCCCCGTTCATCGGAATCGGAATGCGCCGACGCCGACGCCGACGCCGAGTCGACGCCGGAGCATGGGCCTCACCCGCCTTCTCGGGGATCCCCGATCCCACCGATCTCACCGATCTCACCGAACTCGCCGCGAGAGCCGACGGCCGCCGCTCAGCCGCAGGCATGCCCCCGCTGGAGCGGCATCCCACGCTCCGAGCTGTCGTGGCTCTCCGGCGTCACACCTCCCTCACGCTGACGGCAGCCCGGTGATGTCGGGGCGCCTCGATCTCGTCGATCAGCGCGATCGCCAGGTCCGCGTACGCAATCCGACTGGCCGGGTCACCATGCTCAGCGATCTGGTACCGGCCGGTCCGCGTGCCCGCATGGTCGAAGTCACCCGCCGGGGCCAGATACACCCAGTCCAGGTCGCACCCCCGTAGTTCGTCGAGGCCTGCCGCGTGGCCGAGGGAGAAGGAGCGGTACTCGTTCGGGTAGCCGGGCTCGTCCATCAAGGGGGCACCGGATGCACCGGGCATGACCGATGCGAGCCCGACCACCACGAGGCGGTGCACACCCACGTTGGCCAGGCCGGTGGTCAGGGCTCGGGACGACGAGGTGAAGAACTCGTGTGGCGGCACGGACAGGTCTGCGGCGGCACTGACGGCGGCGTCATGGCCGGCGGCCGCATGCTCGATGCTCGCCGTGTCCGTGACGTCGCCTGCCACGACCCGCACGTCTGTCAGGTCGCCGTGGCCCGCAGGTTCGCGTACCACCGCGGTGACTTGATGTCCGCGTCGGCGCGCCTCTGTCACAACCTGCCGCCCGGCCCGACCTCCTGCCCCGAAAACCACAATGTTCACGACGAGCCGCCTCTCACCAGGGCCGGAGCTCGTGCATCCGGCCAGTTCCCGGAAGCTACCGAAGCCCTCGGTTACCACGGGGATACTGGCTAGGGTGAGGACATGAGGGAACCGTTGCCCGCCGACATGTTCGACGAACTGTGCCCGTCCTCACTCAATCCGATCCGATTCGGCGACAAATGGGCGGCACTCATCATCCGCTGTCTCGAGCACGGGCCGCGCCGGTTCTCCGAGCTGCGCGTGCCACTGAGCCGCGTCACCCCCAAGGTCCTGACCCAGTCGTTGAGGTCGCTGGAACGAGATGGCCTGGTCAAGCGCACCGTCTATGCCGCGGGCGCCCCGCATGTCGAGTACGAACTGACGCCGCTGGGCCGCAGCATGCTCCAACCGATAGCGGTAGCTTGCGCCTGGACGGAGAAGCATTGGGACGAGTTGCTCGACGCCCGGGAGTCGTACGACGCCACCACTCGCCCGACCGCACCGGATAGTCAGGGCCTTGCCAGGTGGTGACGTAGGGCTGCAATGGGGTGGTTGCCGACAGGTGCGGCAGATGCCGGTCCAGGTGGCCGGCAGGTGTTGGAGGAGGCCCAGGGCCCGGTAGAGGGCCAGGCCCTGGCAGGGGCTTGTGGGCAGTCCCGCTGTCCTCGCCGTTCTGAAGTGTCAAGGGCGTGATTTGCCGACCCGCTCCGCCACCCCAGGTTCTCCACCAAATCGACCGTGGCGGGCCGTCGGTGGCCGCACAGCGGCGGGGGCGGTGGAGGTTTTGGTTCAGCGTGTGCCGCGTAGCGCTTCGTTGTATCCCCGGCGCACTCGGGATGAACCTGGGAGGGGGCTTGGGTCTCCGGGCTCACCTGAGCGTGAAACTGTGAAGGACAACAGCAGGATCGGGAAGCGGTGTCCATTCGGAAGCGCTCCGAATGGGGTGCCGCAAGACCCTCGCGGATGTTCGCTGCGGATCACGACTGCCCGCACTCACTGCCGCGACCGTTCCCACCTGCCCGGCGGAGGACCCGGACCCGGCGAGACCATCGAGCAGGCCCTGCTCCGCGAGGTACTGGGCATCAGATCCTGGGCGCTTCCATCATCACCCCCTGCTGATGTTGGAGGCGAGCGCTCGAGCGGCGGCAAGCTGACGGAGAGCTCACTCGGGCAGCCCCCAGAAGGAGCCGTGCAGGCCGACCCTGGCGAAGTAGGCAGAGGCGGATGCGGGGTCACGGCGGGTGTAGCCCGGGTCCAGGCGTCCGGTGTACCAGTCGCCGGCGAAGCGCCACAGGGTGGCCAGATCCATCACGTAGCCACGCTCCTGGCCCGTCTGCTGCAGCCAGGAGTCGACGCAGTCGGTGGAGCAGAACAGGCGCTGATTGGCGCAGGTGTGCATGACTTCGTCCCAGGCCCGGTGCATGGGGATGAGGAAATGGGCCACCTGGTCGCCCTTCGGGGGTGCCTCTCGGTCGACCACCCAGGCGTGCGGAGTGTCGCAGGCCGGGCAGCGGGTGGCGACCAGGACATCGGGCTCGTTCCGGAGCAGGTGGGGCATGGCGAACGAGTCCCAGGAGCAGCCGCCCCACCAAAGGGTGTGTGAACCCATTACGGAGAAGCCGAGCGGCACCGACGCGAAGGGGTGGGCCATCACGATCTGGTCGCTGTCCTGCGAGTCCAGGACCACGTCATGACGCGCGTGAAGGATGCGTAGTTCCTGACGCACCTGGTCCGGGGCGAGTTCGGTGAGCGTGGCCAGTTCAGGCACGCTCGGAGCCCGGCCGGTACGTGCGAATCCGTGGTAGACGGCCAGGCGGATCTTCTCGGTCCTGTGAAGGCTCGTCGGTGCGGTTGAGGCGTTCCTGGTCATTTCTGTAGTTCCTTCGCTGGTTGAGGCTCTGGTGTCCAGCGTGCGCCTTGGAAGCGCATGGGCTTGAACGCTCGTGCGGCACAATGGGACATTACGCCTGCCGGAGAACGCGCCACCCACTGGCGGGTCCCCGGGCTTGTGCTGGAGGCCATGGACGTCGGCTTCGAGCAGTACGCCTACCCAGTGCATGCCCATGACACGTACTTCTTCGGCAATACCGACGACGGTGCGCAGTCGTTCGTATGCAGAGGAGAGCGGCACGTCAGAGTGGCCGGACTGGTCATGGCGTTCAATCCGGACGAACCCCACGACGGACGGTCGGCCGTCCACCACGGGTACTGCTACCGGATGCTGCACCTCGGTGAGGATCTTGTCCGGGAGGTTCTCGCCGACGCGGACCCCGGCAGGACCCGACTGCCGCTCTTCGGCACTCCGGTGGTGGACAACTCGGCCCTGGCCCGAGCCGTGGCGCGTCTCCACACCTCAGTCTCAAGAACGCACCCCGACTGGAAGTCGAGGAGCGCCTCACCGCCGCCGTGCTGGCCCTGACCCGCCGTGCAGCGACGCTGCCGGCACATCGGCCGGACTCACGGGATCGGGTGGAACCGGCCGCCATGGCCCGGGCCCGCAGTCTGCTGCGACAGCGGTACGCCGAGAACAACGCCGCCAACGAACCGGCTCAGGTGGCCGGATGCAGTCGCTTCGCGCTGTACCGGGGCTTCCGTGCGGCGTACGGCTTCGCCCCAGTGACTACCAGCGCGATCTGCGGTTGCGCCGGGCCCGTGCGGTTGGCGCCTCAGTATGGGAGGCCGTCGCAGAACCATGCGTCCCGAGTGGATGCAAGCCGTGGGCTTCACCCGAGGCCGCGCCCGGAGCTGCACCGGGAGCCGCGCCCGCTTGTTCGCTCGCCGCATGAATGTCACGACTGCTTGAGGGGGATGACCATCCTCCGATGGGTATGCAGGCCTCGGCCGACTGGGCAGCCCATCGTGGCTCTGAGTGCCACCGGGAAAATCTGTGACCTGCGGCAATACGCAGGACCGACTCCTCGTGTCCGCCGGCTGTCTCTACGACCTGGCCCCTTCTCATGTGGCCGCGCTGATGCCTTCCCGTAGTACTGCGTCCGTGCCCGGGGGCAGGCAGGCGTGGCGGCTGGGGGCTGTTGGATCCCTCTCCGCGCCTACCGCTAGAGTGCGATGCTTGTTCGATTCGCCGCGAGGCGGATGGGGAGGGGGAGAGGTTTTGAGCGCACAACTGAGAGAAACCGCTAGTGAGTTGGCGGAGATCTTGTGGCGGGAACACACCGTCTACCGGGAGCGGTCCGGCGGCGTGGTCATCCGGGGTGAGCATGTACGGCGGTGGATCAGCCTCGCTCCGGCGGGCGGCCGGGACGAGATCCTCGTACGCGCGGGGCGCATCCTGGACGGCGGCACTACTGCTCCGGCGCGTTCGGAGGCCGTGGTGCCCCTCTCCGCCGGTACAGGCGTGCTTGCCGCGACCTGCCGTCGCCTGCTTGCCGAGGCGGCGGCCGATGCGGCGCCGGTCCCGCCGGGACGTGCAGCGCCCGGGCAGTCCAAACGCTCCGGGAAGGCCGCGCGGCCCAAAGGCAGCGGGAAGCACACCAGCTTCGGTTCATGGGTGATCCTCGCCTGTGTCGCCGGTGTTGTTGCCCTGTACGTCTACGTCACCGTGCTGCACGGATAGGCACTGCTTCTCGGTTCCATCCAGGACTCGGCTCATGACGCCCTCCCGTACGACGGCCGCCAGGCAGCCACATTCCGCCGCCGCGAACAGGCTCGCGCCATGCGCACAGCACCCGCTGTGGGTTATCCCGTCAGCGCCTCCGGCCTCGCCCGCCGCGGCGAACGGGCCCGGACCACAGTGTCTTCCATCGCCACGGCGACCTGCTCCAGAGATTCCAAGCCGTCGTAACACAGCCGCAGGCTGCCGACGGTCACGGAGTCAGCAGCGCGCCTGCAGGCAAGTTCTCGCCGTCCGAATCAACCGGAGACACCGCAGCGCAATCGACTCGGGGACACGGTGCATGAGCAGCCAGGGTTAATGTGTCGGGGTTCTGGCTCACGTTCCCTGGAGAATGCACGCTGAGTCAGGATTGCCGGGCGAGTCGGCACCGGGGAAGTTGTCCGGAGTTGGCCCGTACCGGGTGCGATGTGGCTGACAGTCCGGCCCGTGGAAGAAGCAGCGCCCAGGCTGGAGGAGTTGCTGTTCCCGTCGATCGCCGACGTGGCAATGCTGTCCGTCGCCGTGAACATGAGGCGGTACGGATAGCGGCTCCAAACAAGGTGGTTGGGTTCATCTGTACCGGATGCGGGAGCGGGGCGCGGCGGATCCACAGCTCCTACCTGCGATTTCCCGCTGATGCGCCCAGTGGAGTCAGCCGGGTCGCTCGTTGTTTGCGTATCCGCAGGTTCACCGCCCGGTCATCTCGTACGGGCGGTGAACCTTCGCCGAACAGCTTCCAGGGTTGATTCGTCGGTACGGCCGGCGGACCGAGCGGCTGCGGTCGACGCTGGCCGCAGTCGGCCACGCACTCGCCGGTCGGGCCGATGCCCGCATGGCGAGTTGCTTTGGCGTGTCTGCGAGCCGCAGCACGGTGCTGCGGCTGGCCGAAGCGTGGCCCGGCCCCGAAGTCCCGGCCCCGCAGATGGTCGGCGTCGACGAATGCGCGACCCGCAGAGGGCGTCACCACGGGACTGTCCCAGCCTGCCCCGAACCCTCGATGACCCACAGGACGTCGACCAAGGCCTCGGCCGCGGCGTGGGACAGAGACGCGTACACGGGCATCAGGGCGGACTCCCAACGGGTCACGGCAGCAGATTCCGGCCATCCCACCACATACCAGTGGCATCACACTCAGCGAAGCCAGTCGTCGGTGGGGTGACCATAGCGTTGCCCATCGCCTGGATGAAGTGGAAACCGCAGCTGGGCGTCGAGCGTCACGGAAGGTCGGTGCGGCCCCACCAGTTCGGCCGTATCGGTACTCCGTCCGCATCACGTTCCACCGGCGGCGTCGAGGGCGGAGGCGGCACCGCTTCCGCCGGATGCGGCTCCGCCCCCGGTTCCTTCTCGTGTTCCGCCTCCGGCTGGGCCGCGTGCGTCGGCGGCGAGGCCGGCGCAGCGCTGTCGTCCAGCAGCTCCGCCACTGTGAACCGCGTGCTGAAGGACTGCCAGGCGCCGTCGATCACCAGGAGGAAACCGTCGCTTTCCCGGAAGAGCCGACGGCGCTTCGGACTTCTAGGGTGCTCCGGGGTGTGTCTCCGGGCACGCTGCTCCAGCTCCATCAGAGCCTCTTCGCGCGTGCCGTCCACATGCCTCAGCACGTACGCCTCCCCGTGCTTGCGCTCCCCGATACCCACGGTCGTCTCGATGACCAGTCCCCAAATCGCCATGCTCCCGCCCCTCCCGTTCGAATCAAGAGAAAGCCTAGAGCGTGCTGCGGAAGGATATGGGTGGGCATTTCTCCTGTATGGGTGGAGTGTTGTGGGATGAGGCCTTCTAGGTAGAAATGCTGGCCGGAGTGAAGATGCTGCTGTTCCAGTGGCTGCTGAAGGTCGTGCCTGAACGGAGTGGGAACAAGCGTGGTGAGGGAGACCGCGATGCCTACCGCTGGCTGACAGGGTGCAGCTGCAGGCGGCCGGCTGCAACAGGACGAACCTCACGATGCGGCAGCTTGACCGTTGTTCGGCTGCTGACCGGCCATCGTGTGCCGGGTCATCCAGCGGCGGCGGCCACTGCTGACGATCGAGCCGGCTGCCCACCCTGCCGGCGCTGCGGAGCGGCTTCACCGACACCGCCTGACACCTGGTCAACCAGCACCTCAATCGGAACCGCTTCGTACAGGTCCGCTCCATCCGGGAGCGCGCCCCTCGGCGCCGCCATCGGTGCGAGTGCGGAGCTGGGCAATCCAGACCGTACGGAGGCCAAGGCGGGAGAAGCCCGGTCGGCTTCTCGGACCGTGTCGCGGGCGGATAGGACCGTGAGGAAGAGGACCGGCCTTGACGTCGGCCGGGATGTTCTGACCCTTCGGGCCGGTCTGCCCCGGCGTTCGCAGGGAAGAATGTCACCTGGACACGGTCGGGACCAGAACGGCGGCCATCGGCGCCCAGTTCATCGACAGGCTGCCGTGCGAGCGCGACGGTACCTCGGACACCTCCTGGAGCCGAGCGTCGATGTCGACACCAGCACCGCTCACGACGGTCGCATCCGGCCAGTCGAGGGATCCTTCCAGCATGGTGGACACCACCGTCTCCGTGAACTCCCGGCAATCTCAGAGGTCTCCGGGCATCTGCCCGCTGCCTTGCAAAGGTTCGGGCGTGATCCTGAACGGGGCGGTGGTGATCGGTTGAGCCGGCCTCCGTAGGGTGGGAGCCGATCATGTGACCCCATCCGAGGAGTTGTCCGCCATGCCGCAGATCACCGTCGACTATTCCGGTCTGCTCGACGCGGCCTTTGACCGTCCGGCCTTCGCGCTCGCCCTGCACCCGATCGTCGTCGATACCGTTGACGCCCGCCTGGAGGCTTGCAAGACCCGCTTCCGCCGGGTCGAGGACTTCACTGTCGGCACCGAGACCGAGGGGCACGCCGTCCTGCACGTGGAGATCGGCCTGCTCCACGGCCGCACCGACGCGACCAAGGCCCGCCTCGCGGCCGCCGTGCTCGCCCTGGTCGCCGCCCAGGTCAAGCCAGTCGATGGCGTCACTCTGCATCCCTCCGTCGAAATCCCCAACCTGGACGCGTCCTACCGAAAGAGCTGACACACCCGCTTTCCAGCGCGACGAGTTGGCTGTCCGCCCAGCTTCCCGGCGCGCCGCCACAACGTTGGAAGGTGCGCGGGCCGACCGGTTGTACCGGCGCTTGCTGCGGGCCACGCCGCCATGGCCCGACTGGTTGACCTCTCGTCCCGTCGCTCGAAGGGCTCATTCACTGTCCAGCGCATGGCCGCATTGGAGGCCCAGGGCGTCGGCTACGTGCTGGCGGTGGCCTGCTCGGCCGAAGCGGCCACCGGCGCCGGCAAAATCCGAGCCGACGCGCTCGCCGGGCTCGACGAGCACCAAGTCCGCCGGTACCCGTCCTGGGCCCGATGGGGCACCCTGGCCATGCTTGCCCACGCCTTCCTGGTCGTCGTCCGAGCCGAAGAACATGCCCGCCCAGGCACCCCAAAGGATCTGATCCCGCTGTCGTGCGACGAAGTCCAGCGGCCATTCATCACGCTGGCCGTCCAGCCCGTCGACGCCCCGGCCCACCGCCTGGGCCGGTCCGACTGGCGACGCCGCCATCAGGCACAGCCCGGACCAGCCACGACCGACGGCAAGCCGCCACAGCATGAAGATCACGATCTACAGCTGCAGTACTGGGCCGTTTCGATCGAATCAGGTGCGGCTGGGGAGAGAGCATGCAGGCACTTGACTGTACGCGTGCTCAGACGCCAGCCTTGCGATCAAATATGTGCGGAGGCGACTGCGCTGCGCAGGACTATGTGTCCCTACTTTCAGCAAGCGGCGTGCGGAGGGGTGCACCGCGACCAGGAGTGGGTGTCCAGGTGATCGCGTTCCTGATCGACGTGGTGGTGGGGGCCTCCTGGTCTCTGATTTCGGTGGGAGACGGCGGGAGAGGGCTCAGGCTCGCTCCTTCGCTGAGGGTGGTGAGGTCCTCTTCGAGGCATGCATCCTCGGCGACCGCCCGTACTGCAGTCCGGTCGTGGTCTTCCTCGCGGCCACCAGGAATGCTCTGCACGTATCGCCCACCGAGGTGAAGACGCTCGCGCGTCGTGCTCTGCCGACCGAACACATTGAGATACGCCGGATCCGTAGGCGGACTCGATCCGACTCTCGGATCATCCGTCCCTTCTGGAACATCGCCGAGTGTCACGACGGGAGCGTCGGTTTCGTGGTTGCCTGCGCGCCTGAGCACATGCGCTATTTCGCCGGGGCGTTGGGACCAGAAGGGCCTGGGCTGAACACCAGAGTTGCCCACTGACTCGGATGGTCAGCGGGCAGACCAGATGAAGATGCCGACAATGGAGTCCGGCGAGGGGTCGACAGTGGCCGTCGGCTGTCAGGTGGAACTTTGTGGTCAGTCCGCCGCGGGACCGGCCGATGGCGTGATCACCGGGTTCATCGATTGGAGCCCATTTTGCGAACCCCGGCCGCGTGCTGGTGAGCGCGCACGATCGTGGAGTCCACCGAAACCATACAGACGAGGTCCGTCTCGGCGTCAGCCTGAGGCACCAGCGCGGTGAACATCCGCGCCCGGATGCCTTCCACGGCCCACATCCGCAGCCGGTTATGGACGCGCCAGTTGCCACATCTTTCGGGGAGATGAACCCGTTGGATCCCAGTTTGGAACTTGAGGCCGATGGCATCGATCACCTTCTGTGATCCCACCACCGACTTCCCCGCTTCGGCGTCCGAACCGGTAGCAACGGCTCAATCATCGCCCACAGCCCGTCAGCCAACGACACACCCGGTGCGAGGCGGCAGGCTGCGCCCATGCGGTATCACCTCGCCGTGTGGGAGGGCGGGCGACCGGCGGACGACGCCGCCGAAGCCCGGGGCTTCATCGATATGTACGCCCGATACATCGACACGCATGAGACTGCGGCGGCTCCCCAGGCGAAGGATGACGGCCTTCGTCTGCTCGCTCCTGGAACGGTGGGACGGGTCTCACCGAGGACGAGGGCGATATCTCGTGGGGAGGCTCTGTCACGTCTGCGATGCGCACGGCACAGCGCATCATGATGAGAGTGTTCAGTCGGGTGGACCGGGTGACCCCATTGACCGAGGTTGTCGGGGTTCGCAATCTGATTCATCATCAGCTCGCTCAGTTCTCTGGGCAGGCAATCGCCGCATTTCGGGTAGCCGTGCCACGCGCGGTCGTGAACTCACCCGGCACCGGCTGTCGTCCCCGAGGGGCATAGTTCGCTCACATGTTCTGCGCGACGTTGCCGCCATTCCGGGAGATGGTCAGGAGCACCGGTTCTGCCACGCCGACATCGCGTACTGCGGCGGGGGTGACCTCGGCGGCCCAGATGGCGGTGTCGAGCGACCAGGTCGGCAAGGAACAATGAATCGAGGCCGCCTTCTGCATGCCCTCGGTCTGCACCTCACCCACGAACGAACGAGCCACCCCCCTGCGGAGGCAGAGGGGTTGTCAGGATGGATGACCAGCCGGCCGTGGGAGCGTTCGGGAATCAGCACGTTCACTTCTTGTGCTCGGTTCGACAGATCGGCGGATTTCCGGGCCGCGATGATGATGACACAGCCCGACCGCTGGTCCTGGCCCCGAAGTGGCCACCCAGTCCACGGCCTGCGACAAATGGACGAGGCTGCCAGCCCACGATTGGGGTCGGATCGCTCACGTCCATGCCACTGTGCTCCTTCTGCGCTCCGCACGACAGGGTGACGGTCTTTGTGATCGGCTTCTCGGGGAGTCCGCGATACCGATCAGTTCGATGCCGAGCAAGACGACATCGATGACTCTGCGCCACTGGGGCTTGTTCCAGTTCTCTCATGTCTTGCGGGCGTTGGTGTGGCGGAAGCCGGCGCCCTTGCTGCAGGGCATCTCGGAGGCCGCGCAGACCGATGGCGCGGCAACAGGACATTGCCACAGCGAAGGCCGCAGGCAGAACAGGTGTGCGCCCGGGGCACCCCGGAGATGGAGAGGCAGCTGACCATTGAAGTCCTGCCGATCATTCACGGTTGTTCAGGGGGTAACTCTTCTCACTTGGTCAGATCACCCGATCGGTGGAATTCGTGGTCCGCTGACGTCATGCCGGATCGGTCGCTCCGCCTGTGATTTGGCCCCGGGGCGGCCGGTATTCAGGGGTCGCCGAACAGCAGCACCGATGTCGGCTCAGTCCCGATTTCCTGCTGGGCATGGTGCTCGCGCTGGTCTCAAGGCGAGTTTCCCGGTCAACGGAGCCGCGTGACGCGTACGGTGGGCTCGACGAACACGCCCCGCCCGTAATGACGGGAAAGCGCAGGCGGCAGGGACATGGCACAGGAGGAAGAGCGGGATGACGCAGGCCGCGGCGAGCGAGTTGGACGATCGGGTCCTGGGACGCAGGTGGACCGTGCGCCTGGACCCCGCCGGGCGAGGCAGTACAGGAGTGCGCATTTCGTGCAGCCGCCCAGCCTGCGCTGAGCAACGCCTGCCGACCGCGGCCGCCGGCCGTGCGGCCGCGGTCGCCCACCTCAAGGCCCACCTGAAGGCCGCTGCGCCGCCTCGGGCCCAGGCGTACTGCGCGTGCAGGGCGGAGAGTTGCCACGCCCATGTCCGCCCCGCCGACCGGCAGATGCGTGCCCAGCCCTGGAGGTGCGGCGGGGCGGCGGTCCTGGCCGTTGTCACCGACCGGGAAGGCCGCTGGTGGCAGGCCATGGAGTGCTGTTCACGCTGCGCGGCCGCCACCCCCGGCGCCACGGTCGTCTCCACCGCCCCCGCCGTATCCGGCCCGGCGGCCGGCTCCTCGGCTACTGCCGGACCTCCCTCGGCCGTTCCTGCCGGCGTTCCGCAGTTCTCCGACCATTCCTCACCTACGGCCGGCATGCACCCGGTGCCTGCTGCCCGTCCCGCCCCTGCCGCCCGCCCCACCCCTGCAGGGCGAAACCGCGCAAGCAGGCAGATGATCGCGCAGCGCCTCATCCCGCATGGTCTGCGGCCCGTTGTCCTGCGCGATGAGCTTGTCGAACTCGGGGACCTGTTCCGTGCCTACCAGCAGCGCACCGAACCCGACCTGGGGCTCCTCGCCGACCTCCATGAACGCAAGGCACGCGCCTTCATGGCCTGGGCCGATGTCACCGACGACATCAATTTGCGGCTGGAGGCACGGCGCGCAGAACAGGCCGCTGTCGCCGCTCGCTTCCAGCAGCTGCAGCGCACCGGACACAGCGCGGACGGTGACGGGCCGACGGTGGCCCGCCTGCTGGCGGTGCCCACGCAGTGGGAACACGCACGTCATGTCCTTGCGCACGTGGCCGACCACAGCCCGCTTCCGGGCCCAGAGGCACGGTTGTTGGCGGTGATGCTGACCCTGCGCACCGCGCACGCCGGTACCGGCAACCTCGTCGGGCAGGATCTCACGACGCTGGGTCTGACCGATCCGGAGGGTCTGGTCGGGGAGCTGACCTGCTGCGGCTGGCTGGGCATCCCCGGCACCACCAGTGACCTGCTCGCCTCCCGGCCGGAGAACCCCACTACCGTCACTGTGCCCTCCTTGGTGCCCCATGCGGACGGTTCCGGACCGTTCACGTTCGGCAAGAAGATGCGGCCCAAGCTCAGCGGTTGGGCCCAGAGAGTCGTCTCGGACAAGAAACTCCGCAAGGCCAAGGCCCCCGCGGCCGCCCGCCTGCTGGCGATGACGTTGGCAACTCAGACCAGCATTGATGGACGACTCGGTCCCGGCGGTCGGGGCATCGCTCTGGAGTCTCTCGCAGCCTGGGTCCCGGTGGATCCCGAAGAGCTGCAACGCCTGGTCGACCAGTTGACCGCAGCGGACTGGCTCACCGAAGCCACCCTCACCGAAGCCCAGTTCACCGGTCAGTTGAGCGAACGCGTCTTCCCGCTCACCTGCCCGCTTCTCTAGCCGGACTGGACCGGACCGGTCATGACCGGCCGGGCACCGAACCCGTGCGAGCGAAGCGGCGATGGCCCCTCCGGACTGAGCAGCGGCTGCCCAGGCTGTTCTGCTGGGCCACCGCCAGGGCGACCGGGAGGCCCAGGCCCAGGACGGTGATGCCTCGCCGGCGTGGCAAGGCGCCCCGCCTTGCTGACCGTCCGGCAGGGGTCGGGCCGTCGTCGTACTGCAACACGCCCCGCGGATCGGTGCGGGGCACCTGCGGCGATCCCATGCCCAGCGCTCTCCGCCCATGAGGTGGCCACGTTCGCCCTCCTTGCGGGATCTGGCCCGGCATGACCACATTGAGGACGAGCGGCGGTCGCCGGCAGGGAGTCACACCGGGTCCGGCAGATTCATGAGGGCGAGTTGGGCCGGATCGATCACAGCGGTGATCTCGGTGATGCGGCCGTCGGCGACGATGAAGGCGAGGAGGGAGAGCGGGGTGCCCTCTTCGTTCCAGGCGATGACACCGGGGCGGCCGTTGACGGTCGCCGCATGTCCTCGCGCTGTGCCGCCGGCCACTCGCGCACGGGTGGCGACTTCGGTGGCTCCGAGCGTGACGAACCGTCCATCCGGGGTGTGAACGGTGAACTTCACTTCGGGGTGGAGAACCTGCAGCAGTTGCTCGAACTGACCGTCGCGGGCCGCGGCCAGGAAGGCTCGGACCACCTCGCGTTGCTGTCGTCCGGTGCCTGCCGGCTGCTGGAGGTCTCGTACTTTCCTGACTTTCCGACGGGCCCGGCTGGTGAACATTTTGGTCGCGTCGGTGGACTTGCCGAGAATTGTTCCTATCTCCGCGTGGGGCACGGCGAACACGTCGTGCAGCACGAACGCCAGCCGTTCGTCCGGGCGCAGCGAGTCCAGGACCGTGAGGAGTGCGAGCCCGACGGAGTCCCCGAGCGCTACGAGCTCTTCTGGAGCAGGAGCGTCGTCGAGAGTCACGGTGAATTCGGGCAGCTGGTCGTCGAGGGCGACTTCCGGGCGGGTCCGGCCCGACCGCAGGACATCGAGGCTGATGCGGCCGACCACGGTGGTCAGCCAGCCGCCGAGGTTGTCGATGGTGCCGGTGTCCTGGCGGGAGAGACGCAGCCATGCCTCCTGGACCACATCCTCCGCGTCGGCGTGTGATCCGAGCACGCGGTAGGCGACGCCTCGAAGCCGGTCGCGGTGGGACTCGAAGGCCTCGGAGACCGGATCCGCGGGATGGACGTCGGGCATGTTGTTACCTTCCTCGAAACTGCTCCGTCATAGGGGTGACGGGCACAAGCCCCGGAACGTAACCCCGATCAAGGAGAGCACTCCCAGATGGAGAACCGGCTCAAGAACAAGAACACGAACAACCGAGATGTGTGGACCGCGGTCGGGCACCTGCAGAAGGCGATCGCTGCCGGGGGCGTCGCTCCGAAGCTGCTCGCACTGGTCCACCTGCGCGTCAGTCAGATCAACAGCTGCTCGGCGTGCGTGTACGCGAGTGTCGCCGGGGCGAAGAAGGCCGGCGAGACCGACGAGCGGCTGCACAATGTGGCGGCGTGGCGGGAGGCGCCGTTCTACACCGATGCGGAGCGCGCGGCGCTGGAGCTGGCGGAAGCCGCCACCCGGCTGCAGGACGGTGCGGAAGGAGTCACCGACGAGATCTGGGCAAAAGCCGAAGCCCATTTCACCGGGGAGGAGATCGGTGCGATCAACCTGGAGATCGCGCTGACCAACTTCTTCAACCGGATCAACCGCACCATCAAGGAACCGGCCGGCCAGACCTGGGGCTGAGCCCGAGGCGGTTCGAACCCGCTGACCGCACACTGTGAGGAAACGTCGATCGCGTAGGAGGAGCCGGGCATGGCTACGAGCCGTGCCGGATCTCATCTCCCGCAGCACCGAGCACCTGAAGCGGGCCGCGACGCCGACTCGGCCAACGCCGACGTGCTGATCCTCGGCAGCACCGACTCCGATTCCGACAGGATTGCCGGGGCAGACCGCATCGACGCCGTCTGCCCGGGCATCATCGACACCCTCATGGTCAGCGACGTGATCGCCAAGGGGGAGCTCGACCGCGCCGTAACCGAAGTGGCCCGGCCCGTCAGCCGCCTCGGTGCCACCGAAGATCGCCCAGGCCGTTTCGCGACTGTGCAGCCCCAGGGCCAGCTTCGTAATCGGCGGCTCCGTCACTTCGAGTCGTAGTAGAGCCGGAGGAACTCCTCCATCGCCGCGTCGACGCCGACGCGGTCACCGGTGGCGAGCAGGTCGAGCAGCAGACCGCGGACGGTGGCGAGTCCCAGCCTGGCGCGGTTCCGGGCCAAGGCAGGGTCCGCACCTGCGGCGACCTCGGCGGCCATGAGTGGCTCGAGCCAGTTGTTCACGAGCCCTTCGAGGACCGGGGCGGCTTCGGGGCGGCCCCGCAGCGCGTGCCCGTAGATCTCGAAGAAGAGCCGCTCCTGACCGGCCAGTCGGGGGTCCGTCAGCTGCTTCCAGAGGAGCCTCGCAGCATCGGAGGGCGAGAGACCGGGTTCCAGGCGGAACCGGGACAGCAGATCAAGCTGGCGCTGCTCCGACGTCCGGACGATCTCGACGAGCAGCTGTTCCTTGGAGCCGAAATAGTGGATCAGCATGCGGTGGCTGACACCGATCGCGGCACCCAGACCGCGCAGGCTCAGGTCCGCGAAGCCGTGTGCTGCGACGTAGTCGACGGCCGCGTTCATCAGTTGAGAGCGCCGGTCCCCGTCCTTGTCGGGCGCTGCCTTGTCCTCAGGATGCGAACCGTCCGTATTCACCACGTCGCGAGTGTACCAATTGGTACATGGCCTATGTACCGTGTGGTACATGAAGCCTGTCACCGTGTCGATCGACGTACCGCAGACGCCCGAGCAGGTCTACGGTTTCCTCGATGTCATGGCTCACCATGAGCAATTCACCGACCACTACCTGACCGACTGGCACTACAGCGGCCCCGGCCGCGGTATCGGATCGTGCGCCACGGTCACAGCCGCGCTGGGCGGAACGAAGACCGACGTCACCATCGAGGTCGTCGAGGCCGATCCGCCGCGGCGCATCGTCGAACGGAACGTCAGTGCGGCCGGTCGACGCCTGGCGCGTGGCACCTACACCATCGAACCGCTGCGACCAGGCGGAAGCCGCGTGTCGTTCACATACGCCTGGGCACGCGCCCCGCTCGCCGACTACCTGCTGGCGCCCGTCGTCCGGGCCACCATGCGGCGCGCCAACCGTACGGTCATGCGGCGCCTGGCCACCGAGTTGGATCGCCACGTGTCCACTGCCGGATCCTGAGCCGGTGCTTGTCGGCTCGTCTGCCCGATGCAGGACCCGAGGCCCAGGGCGTCCCTGCCCGAACCCAGGACCGGACTGCCGAAGCCGGTGCCTGTTCATAGCCGGATCCACATTCTTGGTTCTTGATGCGGCAAGCCGCGTGGCATATCGGCTGTTCCCGCCCAGGCGACACCGGCCCGTGGGCGCCTCCCAAGAAGTTGACTATCTGTCTGCGTCTCGGGGTGCTGGTTGTGTACCTGCTGGGCAGAGGCGTTCTCCCTGGTCGGCGTCACGGGGGCTTCCGGCCTGTTTTGGTGGCGCGTCTCGGCGAGGTGATCGATACCGATCTGGTCGAGGCTGGTCTCCGTGGTGCGGTCGGTGCCGGTGAGGGCGGTGGTGATTGCGGCTTGGCGGATCAGCCGGCTCAGGCTCTCGATCCGGCCCGCGACGCAGAGGCGGGGGACGTCAGATCCAGTACGGGGCCGCGGGCACCTTCTCGGCCCCGGCGATGCTCAGGTCCGCGCCCGTCGAGCGGCCGGTGAGCCAGGCGAGCAGGGCGGCCTGCGTCCCGGCGATCAGAGGGGTGGTGCGACTGTCGGTCGGACCGCCGAGGTCGTGTGCCAGGTCGCTGTCGAGCGCCTCGATGCGCAGCGCGGGCATCCGTCCCGGCGGGCGAATTCGGCGGCGATGTCGTCGATGATCCAGCGGGAGGCGGCGGGGGGTATGTCGGCGAAGCCATAGCCGGCGGCCAAGTCGGCGTCGTGTACTCCGAGCGGATTCGGTGTGCGGCATGTGGAGTGTGAAGTGTGGGGGCGTGGTCGTGGGCGGCTGGTCAGCCGAGTCGGGCGAGGTTCGGCCCGGCTCGGCTGGGCGCAGGTACTGCGGGCACTGGAGGCACCGCGCTGAACCCGGGCCTGCCCTGCCCCTCAGGCCGTCGGGCCGGAGAGCTGCAGTGCCGCGGCGTTCCGTTCCCAGCCGGACCACAACGTGGCATCCGCGCAGTAGCCGCAGTCCGGGCCGAAGAACATCCGGCCGGCCGCTTCATCGCCCATCAGCCAATAGCGGAACCAGGCGGTGGCCGGGGCACGGACGTTCCCGCCGTCGCCGATCGAGTCGAGATGGCCGGCGCCCCGGACCTCACCGTAGACGGCAGGGACGTGGTCGGAATCCTGGTACATCGCCTTCACCAACGCCGGCCACACGATGTGGTCCTGCTGCCCGGCCAGATAGAAGACGGGCTCGTCCATCAGGTCCGGATCGGTCAGGGGGCCCGGCTGTATGGGCACAGCGGTGATCACCCGTGGATCGATCGCCGCATTGACGGCGGCCGCGCCACCCTGCGAGTGACCTGCGGAGCCGATGTGCGCCAGATCCACCTTGTGGTAGTAGGGACTTGAGCTGTCTGCGTTGCGTTGCTCCAGCACGTCGATGCCCAGGCGCATGCTGATTGCGTAGTTGGAGGTCGGCGTATTTGCGGCAGCCACGATGAAGCCTTGGCTCGCCAAGTGCCGCAGCAGCGAGCTGTACACGCCGGGCACCGCACCTGTGCCGTTGCCCCAGATGATCACCGGATGGGGTTTGCCGGACTGCCCCAGATTCTGCGGCCGGTAGAAGGTGTGAACGATCCCGATCTCCACACTCACGGCGTACGGCCCCGGTGCACCCCAGTCGGTGCCGACGGACGGGATACCCACCGCAGCCGCTGAAACCACCGACGGCGACCGAGCCGCGTCATTCGCCCCGACGGCGCCTGCGGACACCCCGGGCGCCGCACCCACCATCAACACTGCGGCGGCCAGAAGCCCGCCAATCGTAAGCCGTCTTCTCTTGCCCGACATGGCAACTCCTCCACGGATACAGCACGGTGCGCGTCCTCGCATCGTGACCAGAGCCATGATGGGATCTCGTGTTCCTCCTGTCTGTCTGCAGACGCCCAGTCGTAACCCCGGATTCATGGGCGTCTGCACAATGCCGCCGCACGTGATTCAGGGGCGGGCGTTGCTCCGACCGGCCGGCACCAGCGGCCGTGGCCACAGCGCCCGGGTCACTCGTGCTTGTGCTCGCGGCTACTCAGAAGTCGTCCCATCCGGTGGGTCGGCTGTAGCGGATGCGGGTGCAGCCGATGGTGGCGAGGATGCGTTCGGCGGTTTGCGCGTGATCGGATACGGTGCGCAGCCATGGGTGAACTGATATCGATCAGGCATGGCCAGACCTCATGGAGCCTGTCGGGCCAACACGCCGGTCGCACCGACATCCTGCTCACTGACGCGGGTGAGGCCGCGGCCAAGTCCCTCGCTCCGAGGCTTGCCCGACGCCGTCTGGCCGCCGTGTTCAGCAGCCGGGTTGCGCGGTCAGCTTCCAGGCGGGGTGGAACGCCGGTCCCATGGGGCGTGACGGACGGTCCATGAGACAGTCACGGCACAGCTCACCGATCGTCACTGAGAAGAGAGATTCATGGGAACGTTGCCCGTTGTGTCACGCCGCGACGAGTTCGATGCCTTGGTCGTCAGGACCGACTACGACGACGACCGGGCGTGGCGGGATCTGGCGGCGGCGCTGATGGAGCCCTGGGGAGACAGGCAGTACGAGGCGCACATCCACTTCATCAATGATCCGGTCTGGGCGGGGGCGACCGCGGACGAGGTACTGACCGCGGTCAGTGCTGATGAGGACCTGCCCGTGGTCTTCCTTGCCGACCGGGTGAGCATGCAGGCCGAGCACCACCCGCTGCTGGCGGTCACCCTGCTGACGCAGGAGGAATGCGTGGACGAAGAGGACTACGAGCAACTGACCGAGTTCGGAAGCGAGTTCCGCACCATCCCCGCAGGGGTCCACGAGGTCCACGCGAATCTGAGCATCGGCAACCTGGGCTTCGAGGAGTTCGCGGCATCGGCCCACGACGATCCCGAAGGGATCTACCGGCCCTGCTGAATGGAGCAACAGCCGTCGACGTCGCGCACGACGGCCTGGCCGCCGCAGCCAGGCTCGACGTGGACGCGTACGACGTCGTGGTCCTCGACCGCGACCTGCGCGGGATCCGCAGCGGCAGGCTCTGCCGGCGCATCCGGTCCCCGGCCCGCCGCAGACCGGCCGATGGGCGGCGTGCCCGTCATCACGACCATCATCGACGTCGGCTGTCGCATCGCCGACGCTCCGGCCTCCTGACGCGGCAGGAGGGGCCGGTGGCGGGCCACCAGCAGCCCGACGCCCAGGCCCGTGCCCGGTGGCGTACCGCCTACGGCGCCGATCCTCCCGGCCGCCAACCCCCGACGGCGGGCCCGGGGGGAGGGTGAACGCGGCGAAGCCCGTGATCAGGACGGCCACCCCGGCGGCGGAGGTGATGGCGATGGCCGTGGTGCGGCCGGAGTGGGCCTCGGGGGGCATGCGGAGGGCTGCCGGGTCCTGGGGGGACGGATCGGCCGAGGGATCGGGGGCCGGGGCGGTGACGGCCGCTGCCGGGTCCACCGTGCCCGCGCCGACCAGCGCCTTGTCGGCCGGGATGTGGTACGCCGTGGCGGTGAGGCGGTCGGACAGCTGCGAGGGCGTCAGATCCGGGTGTGCGGCGACGGCGAGCGCGGCGGCGCCCGCGACGAAGGCGGTGGCCAGCTCGGCGCCGTCGCCGGTGAAGCTGCCCGTATCGCCGGGGCCGACACTCATCACGGCATTGCGGGGCGCGGTCAGATCGGGCGCGGTGCGGGGCGCGAGCTTCCGATCCGGGACACCGCCCGGTCCGAGTGCGGCGACGGCCAGGACGCCCGGCAACGCGGCCGGATAGGCGGCCGGGGCGGGGGCGTCCACGGATCCGGTGACCGTGCCGCCCGACGCGTACGCCGGGGCGATCACCACCGCGCCGTGGCGTCCCGCGTCACGGACTGCCGCGACGAGCGCCGGGCTGCTCCGGGCCAGAGCGATCGGGACATCGATGACGCGCGCACGGCGGGCGACGGCTGCGTCGATCCCGGCGGCGACACTGTTCGCCGTGGCGGTGCCGTCCGACGCGGTGGCGCGGACGGCGATGATCCCGGCCTCGGGGGCGACCCACGCGAACCCCGTGCCGGGGCGCGGCGCGGCGGTGATCAGGCCCGCGACGAACGTGCCGTGGCCGATGCAGTCGGTCCCGGCAGCCGCGGTCGCCGGTGTGGCGCGGCCCGCTAGGGCGGGGCTGTGCACGGCGTCCACGCCGGTGTCGACGACGGCGACGGTGACGCCCGCGCCCCGGGTGGTGTCCCAGGCGCGGGACGGAGCGATGTACTGCTGCGGCCACGGGACGTCGACGGGATGCTGCCGGGAAGGCTTGACGCAGCCACCGTCCTGGGGCGGGGCAGTGGAGATCCGGGGCAGGCCGGTGTCGGCCGCGGCGGGCGAGGCGGCGAGGAGCGGTCCGGCCGCGGTCAGGACGGCGGCCAGCAGCACGGGAAGGGTACGAACTGCCCACGGGGCGGCCGGGTCATCGGGATGTGCCCCCTCCGTGGCCGGGGCCTCGGCCCTGCCCGGCGCGGTGCTGCCGGGGCGCGGGGCACGGGCCGGTGCGGCGCCCGGCGTCGCGGTGCGCGTGCGGTCCGCCGTACCGGGTGCGGGGGCCGTGCCGGGGGCCGGGTGCGGTGCGGTGCGGTGCGCTCCTGCCACGGTGCCGGCCCGGTCGACGCGTCGGTCCTCGGGCGGCGCGGGTCACGGAGCGGGGCGGAGGAGCGCCCCGGCGCACGGCACTCCGCGGCGGAAGCGGCCGGCCCCGAGGTGGCGGTGGTTCCCAAGGAAGCGGCCGGGCCCGATGAGGCGGCGGTGCTCCGGGGGCGGGGCGCGGCAGTGGGCTGCGCGGTGGCCCTCGACCGGATGGCGTCCCCGGGGTTCCTGGACGAAGCGGGGATCCCCGGGGTGGTGGGACCGGCGTTGGTACGGCGTTGGGGCATCGGGGTCAGCGGCGGCACCGGCTCCGCCAGCCGCCGCAGGACCTCCTGAGTGCTCTCGTCCAGCACCGCGCGCCGGCACGCGGGGTTGAAGGCCTCGAAGCAGGTGGCACACCGGCCGCTCCCCGGATGCCTTCCGGTCAGCTCATGCTTCTCCGTCATTCCGTCACATCCTCGGGAAGCAGCAGCCGCAGCTGGTCCGTGTCGGCGTCCGGGACGGACGCGAGCCGCCCTGCCTGGCTGGTCATCATCTGTTCGAGCACGGTGCGGGCGTAGCGCCCGTTGCCGAAGCTCGGGCCGCGGTCGACCCCGGCGAAGTGGCGGCGCAGCGCCTCCAGCGTGGCGGGCACGCACTCGTAACCGTCCCGGGCGCTCTGGCGGCGCACGATCTCGACCAGCTCGTCGGCGCTGTAAGAGGAGAGGGTGACGGTACGTCCGAACCGGGAGGCCAGACCCGGGTTGGAGCCCAGGAAGCGGGCCATCTCGCCCTCGTAGCCCGCCGCCACCACGACCGTGTCGTCGCGGTGGTCCTCCATCAGCTTGAGCAGGGTGTCGACGGCCTCCCGGCCGAAGTCGGGGCCGCTGCCGTCGTCGGCGGTGAGGGTGTACGCCTCGTCGATGAACAGCACGCCGCCGAGGGCCTGTTCGAACATCTCGGTGGTCTTGATGGCGGTGCCGCCGATGATCTCCGCGACGAGATCGGCGCGGGCCACTTCCACCAGGTGCCCGGAGCGCAGGACGCCGAGCGAGGCGAGGACCGAGCCGTAGAGACGGGCGACGGTGGTCTTGCCGGTGCCGGGCGGCCCGGCGAAGACCAGATGGCGGGCGGTGGCCGGGACGGGCAGCCCCATCTCGCGGCGCCGCCGGGCCAGATTGTTGAGGTTGACGAGCGTGGCCACCTGCTCCTTGACGGCACGCAGCCCCACCAGCTCGTCGAGCTGGGCGAGCGGTCCGGCGGGCGGTCTGCCGTCCGCGCCCTCGCTCTGCGGGGCGGCGGCGCCGTCGCCCCGTCCGCCGAGGACATCGGGTTCGCCGTTGTCCTCGCCGGTCAGCTCGACCGCGGCGAGGCTGCCGCCAGGAACGGTGTGACGGATCCCGGCCCCGGCGTTTCCGGTGACGGTGCAGCCCGCCGCCCGCACCGGGCGTTCGGTGGCGATCCGGAGCCGTCGGCCTTTCCGTCGGTGAACTCGCACTCCGTCAGCTCGGCGGCGGTGCCCGCGCCGATGAGGGCGCCGTGGCCCCGGCTGCGCAGGACACGGGCCCGGACGGCGGTCACCCCGGCGTCGTCGTCGGTGACCGTGATGCCGTCGCCGCCGGAGTCCTCGATGAGGGTGTCGATGAGCTCGGGGGCGCACTTCCCGGCAGCGGCGAACCCGGCTGCCCCGCTCCCGCGTGCGGCGACGTCCTGGAACGCGGGGCTCGCCCCGTCGACGCGTACCCCGCACTGCGCGGCATCGACGACCGAGGTCGTCTCGACACGCCCGCGCGCCTCGTCACGAGCGTGCAGGCCATGGCCGCCGGCCTCGACGATCTCGACATCGCGGAGCCTGGCCCGGCTGCCGCCGGCGAGGACGATGCCGTGGCCTGCCGCCCGGTGCACCGTCACCAGGTCGAAGCGCGGCGCGCTGTCGGCGTCGAGGAGGATGCCCTCGGCCTTGCCGCCGGTCACGCGGGTGCGCTGGAGGGTGGGTTCGGCGCTGCCGCGGACCAGGATGCCGGCGGCGAGGGAGTTCTCGGCCAGGCAGTCCGAGAGGGTGCCGCGGGCCTGCTCGATCGCGACGAAGCCGCTGCCGCCCGAGTCCCGGGCCTCCACGTTGTTGAGGGCGGGCGCGGTGGTGGCGGAGAGCAGCACCCCGTGGGTGATGCTGCCGACGGCGGAGCAGCCGGTGAGGACGGGCTGGGCGGTGGAGGAGATGTGGAAGCCGATGGTGCAGCCCACGGTGCGGACATCGGTGAGATGTGTGGCGGCCTGCTCCTCCAGGGCGACCCCGGGCTTGGGGGTGCCGTCGACCGTGAGCCGCTCGACGTGCCGCCCGCGCGCCCGTTGGCCAGCAGGCCGTTGCCGCGGGCGCCCCGGACCGCGCAGTCGCGGATCGCGGGTGCGGAGTCGTCGCCGAGCATCAGGCCGGAGCTGCCGACGTCCTCGAAGACACAGTCCTCGACGACGCCGGGCTCGGGGGAGAGGTCGACGAACCCGGCGCCCGCGGGGTTGGCGATGACGCAGTCGCGCATGGCGAGGGAGCCGCGCTCGCGGAAGAGCAGCGCGGTCCAGGAGTGGGCGTGCACCCGGCAGTTCTCCAGCGCCGCCTGGCCGCGCGGCACATCGACGACGAGGGCGTCCTCGTCGCTGCCGCGCAGAATCAGACCGGAGAGCTTGACGGCATCGGCGACGACCTGGACGGCACTGCCCGAGGGGGGATATCTCGGGCGGGTCGTCGGGGTCGTCGGCGACGAGGGTGACCATCTTGGTGATGACCAGGGACTCGTCGTAGCGGCCGGGGCGTAGGCGGATGACACCCCCGGGCGGGCGGCGGTGAGAGCCGACGCGATGCCCTGGTACGGGTCCGCGACGATGGTCTGGCGGGCCATGGCGTTCCTTACGTTGTAGGTGGGTTGGTTCCGGTCACTCGTAGGATCGGGAGACCCAGGGATGCCGGGTGTGGCTCATGGTTTTCCGCCCCTTGGTGGCTTGAAAGGATTGGCTGCCTGGCATTCCGCGACGACTCGACCGCTCATTGGGATGCGCGCGACAAGATCGCTTGGTAAGGACACGCTGGCGAGGTCGTCTGCTGGGCTTGGAACGGATACGACTTCGGAGGTGGCCGTGCCCGAACTGTGGGCCGGTACGGATGCAGGCAAGGCCTAGGTCGTGTATCGAAAGTGGATCTTGCACTGTGAATGATCAGGGTTCATGGGTCGGGGAGATCTCACGGACGAGCAGTGGGCGGTGTTGGAGCCGTTGTTGCCGAAGGGGATGAAGGCTGGGCGGCCGTCCGTCTGGCCTCGACGGCAGTTGATCGACGGCATACGGTTCCGGGTCCGGACCGGTGTTCCGTGGCGGGACGTGCCTGTCCAGTACGGGCCGTGGGGCCGGGTCTACGACCTGTTCCGCCGGTGGCAGCGGAACGGCACCCGGCACCGGATCCTCAGCCGACTCCAGGTCCTGGCCGATGCGAAGGGGATGATCACGTGGGACCTGAATGTCGACTCCACGGTCTGCCGCGCCCACCAGCATGCGGCCGGGGCCCGCAAGTGGGGCGACCTGCAGAAGGAACCGCCAGGCGGCGTGTTCACCGAGCCCCCTGATCACGGGCTGGGACGCTCGCGCGGCGGGTTCACCACCAAGCTGCACCTGGCTGTCGAGCAGGGCCAGAAACCCATGTCGATTGTGATCACGGCAGGACAGCGCGGGGACTCGCCGCAGTTCGAATCCGTGCTGGAGAAGGTTCGCGTGCCCCGCATCGGGTCGGGTCGGCCACGCGTCCGTCCCGACCGCGTGAGGGCTGACAAGGCGTACGCTTCTCGCAAGAACTGCGCCTACCTGCGCCGCCGTGGGATCCGCTGCACCATTCCCGACAAGGCCGATCAGGCCCGCAACCGCCGGAAGCTCGGCTCCCACGGCGGCCGGCCGCCACATTTCGATCCGGCCGACTACCGCGAGCGCCACGCGGTCGAGTGCGGCATCAATCGCCTCAAACGCAACCGTGCTGTGGCCACCAGATATGACAAGCTCTCGGTCCGCTACGAGGCGACCGTGCTGGTCGCGGCCATCAGCGAGTGGCTGTAACCAGCACCGCCACACCGCTTACCTACAGAGTGATCCAGTAACGGCGCTTGATGCCCTCGTCAGTGGTACGGACATCCTCCAGAACGCCGCCATTGCGCTCGATGGTGCGCGCCGATGCGACATTGTCGTCGTCGCATGTGATGAGGACGCGCCCCAG